>NZ_JBTLRK010000001.1:0-1114159 GCF_054482715.1 Salinimicrobium sp. CAU 1759
GACGTGCTGCCCCTCGACTTGCATGTGTTAAGCCTGCCGCTAGCGTTCATCCTGAGCCAGGATCAAACTCTTCATCGTTAAATCTTAAATAATTTTACAACTACTAAAGGAATTCCTTTCTTAGACCATTGCTGATCCAAAAAGCTCAGAGACGTTTTCTAGTCTTAATTCTTATTTTGCTTATCATATTATTGCTAATATAATACGCGCTGTCAATTCAATATGTCAATGAACTCAAACCCCTCTGTCCTTCCGGAGATCTCCCCCTAAAAAAGAGGAGAAAAACTTCCGTTTTACAGGAGGCGTTTCTTGCGAAATAAAAGGAGTTGAACCTTTTCTACCTATGCCCTACCCGGGATTTCTTTTCAGTATGTTTTAGTGAACTTGCCGGCCGTCAGGCGGGCTTTTGCTCTGTCTCAAAGCGGCTGCAAATGTACAACCTTTTTTCAACCCCGCAAGAAAAAAAATAATTTTTTTCAAATGCTTCGGAAATTGTTTTGTCGAAAACAGGGATGCAAACTTACAACCTATTCCAGTCAACCTCAAAACTTTTTCAGAGAACTTTTTTTACTTCCTTCACAACCCAAAAGCTGTTTCTGAAAGCGGATGCAAAGATAAAATCTATTTCCTTTACAATCCAAGTTAAAATTCAAAAAATTTTCAGAGAACTTATTTGCTTCGAAGTCTTGCTACATAAAGGCTCAGCCGTTGCTTCCCCTCTACCGCGCCTCTCTCTCAAAGCGGCTGCAAATATACAACCGAATTCCACTTCCACAAGTTTTCTGAAAAAATATTTTAAGCTTTTTTTGACATTTTTGGAACCCTACCCGATAAGGTGCTCAAAATGACATTTTTGAAAGCTATAAAAAAAGTTAGATTTTAGAAGTTAGAAGTTAGAGCTGTTACGCCTGGGTCTTATTACTCGATATGAGCACATAAACTTCTGCAAGCAAATTCAGAATACCTTTATAAAACGACATTTTTGGAAGGAAATAAAAAAGTTAGAGTTACGAAGTTAGAAGTTGCACCAAGGTTCTTTGACCACGCCCCAGTCAACTAACTTCTAATATCGCCCTTCGTACTTCGTACCTCCGGTGCGTTAGGGACCTGCCTGCCGGCAGGCAGGTAGCAGCGGCAGCTTTTAAAGCGCTGCCATAAATGGCGCTTTAAAACTAAAGCGGAAAGCCCGGCCCCACCTAGCGGTAGCGACGGTGGGGAACGCCCAAATATTTACATAAACATATTCCAGACCAGGCCAAATCTTACACCGAAGTCACGGTAAGGGTAAAGGGGTGCTGAAAAGTTATTGTTGCCCTGGATCAATTCATTTAAATGCTCAAGCTTAAAAAAGATCCTGGCTTGTCTTATTTTTCCATTGAAGAAAAAATCAACAGTCGGGAATCCGTCGAATTCCTGTTCATTCTGCACGTAGAATTCAGTCAAAACAGGATCATAGCCATTCATTGCATAACCGGTAAAGTAGTTAAGCGTAAAGCCCGTTTCCAGATAAAGGGCCCGCCGAAACCAATGATCCCGATAGTAAAGGGTGTTTCTGGTAATAAAATCGGGCACATTAAGCACCTGAGTTCCATCCAGGACATTTTGGTAGAGGACAGTGTTGTTGAGTGCAAAAACACCTACTACAAACTCCCTTTGAAGCTTAGCCTTAAAAAAGGTCACCTGTCCATCATGCTGAAAAGGCTGAACCAACTCGCTCTCATCAAGACCAAAATAAGCCATATCATTAATGGTAGAGAATTCTACACTGGCATTAAGAAGCCTTGGAGCCCTAAGATCAAAACCAAGTGATTGCCTGCTCTCATTCGAAAAAGAGGTTTGCCAGTTATAGTTGATATAATCACTCTGATACAAAAGGAAATTATAATTAGGAGCTCTACTATTTACATTGGCCGTAGCAGCAACCATAAAATTCAAGGAAGGAGCATAGGAAAGTGTTGCTCCAAGATCATACCCTGAAAAATCTCCGGCAAGGTTGAGCATTCCATCAGCTTTAAAGTAAAATCCGGCGAGAGTTCCCGTGTATTCCCCTCCGGCAGAAACGATATCTCCCTGAAGACGATTAGTGATAAAACCCTCCTGAAGATCCAACACAGTATTATAACCATAGTCATACTGGGTGATCTTCCCTTTTGCCACTATTTTTGCAAGATCCCCCGCATTAAAACCTACATATACTTCATTGGAGGTCGAGGTAAGCCTGGTCTCATCTTTTATTCCCACCTCTTCGAAAGAAGGACCGAAAAACTCATTTGCATTAGATTGCTGGTACTGATATTTCTTATACGTGTGATTGAAAATATGTCCTATAGTAAGATCTCTTGTTACTAATGAATCGCTTTTCCTGTATAACGCAAAGGAGTGGTCAAGATAGAATCTCTTTCCAAATAATGTGGATTGTGCATCTTCAAAATTCACATCAAGCCGCGACCTATCTTCAAATTCGGGATTTATAGCGAGATATTGCTCCAACGAGGCCGCTGTTAATCCGCCGTTCTCTTCATTGAGTAGATCCTGGGAAACAAAATGTGTTTTTAGATCATAACGTCCATTCGTTGAAGTATAACTTGCAGCGGCTCTAAAATTCCCCGTACTGGTTAACAGATGTTTATATCGTCCCAGGGAACGCAGACCTTTATAACCTATGGACAAATTCAAATTTGGACTGGTATTTACTGTAAAAAGCGCATCTACAGCCTGTCCCTGCTCAAATACTGTTTTGAAAAATAATTCTGTGAAGGGAGTTGGTACATTGTAGTAGAAGATATCCTCTACTTCCATGAAATTATAGTGCCTGGCTCGTGCCCCAAATTGTGGCATTATTTCCCGCTCCTCTAGAAAATCATATGTCAGCCGATTATACGTTCGTCCAACATTAGAAAAAGGAAGTAATCCAAAATTATCTTTCCTAAGGTAGTTAAACCTGTAATCTTTGTAAATGTGCAGCGAAGTATCTACAACAGTAGTATCATTTTCTACGGAAATGATCTTATACAGGAAAATAGGTGCTTTTTCGACAGTTGATTCTTTCGTTTGCCGCTCATCAGGTTGTTCGAAAGCCTCTCTGTCCTGAACTTCTGCACTACCACGGTTAAGTTTTCTTTCCTGTGCATTTACAGACACACAGAACAACAATGAAAAAACAACGACAAATTTCTTTTTCTTCATAGAACCAATACTGCCACAAAAGTATGATAAATGATAGAATAAGTTCCTGCTCAACTTTGAAAAGAGATCTACCTTATAAATATAAGGTGCTAAAAAAGGCATTTTGAGAAACCCGTTCTTTCACCACTCATCTAAGTACTGCTTTTATAGTCCTAAAGGTACTAAAGCGCTATCATTCTTATCATAATGATATCCTCTCCAAAAAAAGCCATCTCCTTCAAACCTCCATACAACCTCACCTGCACCTGTGACTTCCCAATATCCTGCACTTCCTTCAGTAATTAAGGTATTACCATTTGGTAGCCTGATTGCCCCCGAAACTTTGGCAGAGAAAAGATCTTGATGAGCAAAACTCCAGGCAATGATGAGCTCATTATTCTTCGAGCTTTGTAGATCATACACTTTTGGCAGCTCGAGTTCGTATACAATTGAATGTGCATCAACAGAAGGAATTCCATTTGAAAAGACAAGTAAATTATTTTTACCTGGAACCAAATTGGGGTGGTGATTGTGATAGAACATTCTGTCACCCTCAGAATTATTGTATGCCCCTGGATTACCAATTCTATAAACGAGATCTCCGCCCTTTCCATAATTCCCACCTGTTCTTCCCGCGGCCTCTTCAGTTGTGGTACTATGGTCAATTATCCAAACTTCACTGAAATAATTCACGCTGAGAAAGATCAGATCATTTACACTGTCGTATTCCAATGCATTAGCGTGAAATATATCGCCGTCATATGATCCCTCCTTTAAGGGATCGGTATAATTAACATTTATACGTTCGGGAGAGTCTTTTACAGAACCGTAATTACCGGCTTGGGGAACCTGATCCTGAATCAAATGATCCCAAAGTTTCCATTCCCAAACCACTTCTCTACTATCAGGATCTAATTCAAGAAGTTTTTCAGAATAAACAACTTCGTCTTCACCAACATATCCACTTCCAATGAGCTCATCTTTATCTTTTTTCTCCCATACCAGGATCAAAATGTTACCATTTGGAAGCATTTCAATGTCATGGTGAGCTAAATTAACATCGTCAGAAAGTTCGTGATCCCACAACAAATCTCCAGCAGGTGAAATTATAGCGATCCTGCCACCAAAACCACCAAATTGGTAAGAGGGTTCGGGATCTGTGAGCGCAACCAGTAGATTACCGTCTTCCAGGAGGACCGCATCATTTCCAATTCCGGAAGGCAACTTCCATTCGAATAGGATCTCAGATTCTTCCTTTTCCATTAAATACACTCTGTTATTCCCGGCATCATTAACCAGAACATAAGCGTCTTCTACTTTAGCAGATTCAAAAACAGTAACATTCCCAGCCAGATTCTTCTCAACTGGCGTTTCTTCCTCCGGAGGCAGCTCTTCTATCTCGTTCTCCACCACATCATCTGAAGAACAAGAGAAAAAAAAGCTCAACAGGGTAAATAAATAAAATAATCTCTTCAAGTTACTATGATTTTATCTGTTAAAAGGAAAGAGAAAGCAAGATAGCAAAAAGCTTTCTACTAGTGAAGAATCTTACCAGGGAGATAAACAAAAAAAAGCTGCCCTCTTCGGGCAGCTTTAAAATAAACTTTAGACCAATAGTTAGTCAATAGTGAAGTCGAAAGAACCTGAATCACCAAAGTTACCAGACACGCTACCAAGTTCTGCTCCATTTGCAGAAAGAGTAACAGATCCATTATCAGGATAAGATAATCCGTCTCCATATGAATCATAGATGGTAAAAGTGTAATCCCCAGAAGAAAGACATACCGGCATCATGAAAGTTTCATCACCGTCGGCGAAACCTCCTCCTTCGTAAACTACAGTACCATCGGTATCTGTAATCTCCCAGGTAGTTTCACTTGCATATCCATCAAAAATGAAAGATAGCATAACTTCTGTAGTCCCTTCAGGACAAACAGTTCTAACGTTAAGTGTAATTCCACTTCCTACAGATAATTCTGATGTAGGAACCAGGTTAAGCACAAGAGTTTCTCCAGTAGCACCAATGTTCACATCTGCAACATCAATAGTAAGTGTTCCTTCGTTAGAATTGGCAGGAATGGTCACAGTTGCAGGAACAGAGTATGCAGCTGCATCAAGGGTTGAACTTGCACCTACTGTTACGTCGATAGTTCTGTCAGAACCTACTACGTTACCAGTAAAAACAGTTACATCATATGTTCTGCTCCCGTCAATATCAACACCTACACTAAGCGGCCCTCTTTCGAAGGTCGCATAGTTAAGTGGTTCTAGATCTTCGTCATAATCACATCCAACAAACATGGACATGCTAAACGTCGCTACTAATAATAAAAGATATTTCTTCATAGTTATTGTAAATTTTGGTTGTTAGACGACGTTAATCGTTTTGACTATCAATGAATGGGTTGTTCTGAATTTCAGACTCAGGAATTTCAAAGGTCAATCTATCATCGTTATAAGGAATTGGCACCCCTACAAATGACAGGTGGTTATCTCCTCTAACAACAGTTTCTTTGAACCTCTTAAGAGCTAAGTAACTCTTTCCTTCTCCCCAAAGCTCAATACGAGTCTGAAGATAGATCTCATCAAGTAATTCATCATTAGAAAGATCACTTAAGTAAGAAGTATCAGGAATACGTTTTTCTAACAACGCTTCAAGTGCATCTACAGCTTCCCCATCCATACCAAGATGTGCAGCTGCTTCTGCATGTAACAAGTACATTTCAGCAACTCTCATGAATACATAGTCTGTAACCATTGGGTTCTGTCCAAAAGGAACTCTTTCAGGAGCAAAGAACTTGTTGATTGGCATTAGGTGAGTTGAAGTACCCGGAGCCACTCTAAACTGGTTCTTTCTTACGTCATCCTCAGGAATTTCGGCATACAATCCGGAATCAATAGCTTTAGAATCTCCAACAGCGGCGTAGCTATAGCTAAAGTAGTCAATCTGACCCCACCATGAAACCAGGCCTAAACCGGTATCTGTAGTAAGATCAATACCCCACATCCATCCAGCAGTTCCAAGATCGTTGAAACCTCCACCGTAAGGAGTAGAGTCTGGACCATCGTGGCGCATTCTTACAACTTCCTCTGCACTCATGATCTGGAATCCTCCTTCTGTGATCACATTCTGCGTAAGATCATAAACTGCCTGCCACTCTCCTTTGTATGCTTTAACATAGGCAAGGATACCCTGAGCTACATATTTGTTAACCTCATTCTTACCTGTACGGTTGAATCCGTCAAGCAGGGTAATAGCATCATTAAGATCACTCTCGATCAAGTTAAAGATCTCTGATGTGGCTACTTTAGGACCGTTTTGATCCTGAAGATCATCGTAAATAGGAAGGATCTCTGCAGCCGGGTCATAATCCTCAGTAAAATACTGAGTAAGATAGAAGTACGAATGAGCACGGATCGCTTTCGCCTGTCCCATGATATACTTGTTCTCTTCAAGTTCCGGCACAGCATCATTACCACCAAGAGCATCAATTACAGTATTCGTAGAACGAATGATCCTGTAGTAATATCTCCATGGCATATAGTTACGCGTTCTTGTAAAATCTGTTGTTGCAACAAATTCAGTAATATCAGCACGGTACCATCCATAAGTACTTACAGAAAGAGCCATATCTCCGGAAAGCATATCTCCATAGATGTCATACCCCTTTTGTCCAAAGTCATCATGGTTACCAGTACCACCAGTACCTGATTCAATCATTAGGGAATAGATCCCTGTCAAAGTTCCACGAACAACCGCCGGATTTAGCTCAGCCGCCTCCGCAATCTGATCGGTCGTCAAAAATTCGGTCGGCTCCTTCTCAAGGAACTCTTCACTACAGCTAGTTCCCAGAAAGAGAAGGGCTGCAGCACCTGTTAATTTTAAAAGATTTTTCATATTATTTTTTTGTATTAAAATTTAACTCTTACACCTGCGGTAATGGTGGTTAGCGGGGCATAAAGTCGACGTCCAGAGTTTCCTGTTTCACTAGTGTTAGGTAAGAAACCGTCTCTCGCTGTTTTCACAAACAGGTTATCTCCAGAAACAAAGATATTCACATAATCAAGGCCTGTGTTACCAAGTACACTTTCAGAAACTGTGTACCCAATAAGAGCGTTGTTCAATGAAAGGTAATCTGTGCTAGTCAGGAACCTTGTAGATCCAGAAGTTGCAGTTTGATCGAATCCATCAGCCAAACGTGGTACGTTAGTGATGTCTCCAGGTCTCTGCCATCTGTCAAAAATATCAGTATGGAAGTTGTTACCTGCAGCACCAAAACGGTCACTCATAAGTTCTCCATATTGATAATCAATTGCATAACCTCCTAAACTATAGATCCACTGAGTAGAGAAGTTAAGGTTCTTCCAGGAACCACCAATACGAATACCTCCACGAACATCTGGAATAGCAGATTTTCCGATGTACTTGTTAGTAGCACTTGCGTAAGTAGAAGTAACTCTTCTCTCTACGTTAGCCTCAGGATTATCTGTAAGGTATGGCGTCATTTCTCCAATAGCAGTATCACCGTTATCAAAAATTCCGTTGTCATTCATATCATCGAAATACTGATACCAAAGTGGAGCTCCTGTTGCAGGATCTACACCAGCCCATTCTCTTGTATAGAAGTCAAAAATAGAGCTTCCTTTTGAGTATGCGTATGGAGAGTTAGAAGTATCTAGAATTCTAGGCTCACCAGTTGATGGCTCAATAGGCATAGTAACGATTTCATTATCAAGAATCTCGCCATTCACGTTAATATCCAATTTAAAATCTGGAGTATTAAAGATATGACCGGTCAGGTTAAATTCCAAACCTGTATTACGAAGCTCACCATCGTTTACGGTGATGATCGCAATACCCTGAGATGGACCTACCCTTCTGTTAAAGATCAGGTTGTCTGTATTCTTAATGTAGTAATCAACAGTACCATCAAGGAATGTACCTAAACTGAATTCAACACCAGTCTGGAACATTTTAGAAGTTTCCCATGTTAGGTCTGGGTTACCGTTATCTCTAGGAGAGATAGAAATTCCTCCTGCCAAAAGACCAAGGTTAAAGGTATCCCATCCATCATAGTAACCAACACCTGCCTCATCTCCGGTAATACCGTAAGAAGCTTTCAGTTTAAGGAAAGTAGCCAATTCATTGTTGATAAGGAAATCTTCGTTAGAAACTACCCATGCACCACCTACAGATCCAAATGTACCCCATTTTTCATTTACGAATCTTGAAGATCCGTCACGACGCACAGAACCAGTTAAGTAGTACTTATCTAAGTAGTCATAGTTAATTTGCCCAAAGAAAGACTCTAGAGAACGACCTTCTGTAAGACCTGTTGGCGGCTGAAGGTTTTCTACAAAGTTGTTCAACTCATAAATGAATGGACTTACAGCCAAACCTTTCCAAACAGTAGATTGAGAAACTTCGATCTCATTCGATTCGTGAGCCACAAGAACTTCAAGAGAGTGATCTCCATACTGATCTTTGTATCTCAACAACTGAAGGAAGTTCTGAATAAGAGCTTCGTTCTCACTCTCAAAAAGGTCACCTCCTGTTGAAGTACCTCCACCGTAGAATGGGTTCGTGAAGTTCTTGTTACGACTTGTAAAGAACTGAGCACCGTAAGTAGACTCAAAAGTAAGCTCCTCTGTGATAGTAATATCAAAACGGAAGTTACCATTCAATTCATGTCTGTTAGTACCGTTGAAATCGTACAATGCAGAACCAATCGGGTTCAGGTTGTTAGCGTTTGGACGCGCACGGAAACCAGAAGCTCCACCGTAATCATACTGGAATCCTCCAAAAATTGGATCTGGAACCAGGTTACCCTCATCATCTCTAAGGAATACAGGGAAAATTGGAGCCATTTTGTCTGCAAATTCAAATACGTTCTCTGAACCAACGATCTGCCCATTAGCAAGAGCTTCAGAATATGCATAACCAACGTTAGCACCACCTACTTCGATCCACTCCTTAACCTGGGAAGAAACATTGATACGAGTAGTATATCTGTCATACCCTGTGTTTAGAGAGTATCCATCATCATTTAAGTAACCAAAAGAAGTATAGTAAGAAGTCTTGTCGTCTCCTCCACCAAATCTTACGTTAGCTTCAGTTCTAATAGCTGAATCAAAAGCAAGATCTTCATATCTTTCTGGATCGTATCTACGAGTAACGCCGTCACGAACCATTCTGGTCTCAGGATCGATAAGCTCAGCAGCAGTAGCATTCCACAGGTTGTAACCAGCAGGAACTACGTTATCTGTAAACAAAGTAGAGTTTGCATAAGCAATAGGATCAGCACGATTTTCGATCACACCTCTATTATAAAGACCTTCCCAAACAAGAGGGATGTAAGCCTCGGGAGAAGTGATAACATCATAACGAGGGATCATTTGAGAGTTAACCCCGGTTTTTACGTCAACTTCGATGAAATCGTCTCCGTAAGCACTTCCTTTTTTGGTAGTGATCAAAATAACCCCGTTCGCACCCCTTGAACCATAAATAGCGGTTGCAGTTGCATCCTTGAGAATGGTAGTAGTTTTAATATCTGAAGGGTTAATAGAGTTAATACTTCCCGAGAAAGGCACACCATCAACAACATATAGAGGAGCCCTGTTACCATTAACAGAACCAAAACCTCTAATACGGATAGTAGAAGTTGTTCCCGGCTGTCCAGAAGTATTGATAACATTCACCCCGGCAACTTCCCCGGCAAGAGCCTGAGAAACGTTGGAGTATGCTTTCACCTCAAGATTTTCGGCATCAATAGTGGTGGCTGTACCGGCAAATGACTGCCTGGTAGCTGTACCATACCCTACAACAACCACCTCTTCCAGTTCGGCAGCATCCGTTTGAAGGGTCACATTGATCACATCCTGAGCTCCTACTAATCTGTCGGTCGTTTGAAAACCAACATAGGAGAAAACAAGGACGTCTTGTGGACTGGCAGTAATACTATAGTTACCACCAAAATCTGTTTGCGTACCTGTCGAGGTACCTTTAAGTAAAACATTTACCCCTGGAAGAGGAAGACCTTGATCGTCAACCACCGTCCCGGTAACTGTTTTCGTTTCTTGTGCAAAGGCAATTTGCACGACTAACACCAGTAATAGTGTTAGAATTCCACTTAATTTTCTTTTCATTTTATGAATTATTTGAATTAGCCAAGGCCAAAAATGATAATAATTTCTTAATAAAACAAGCCGAGCAAAGAAAGTTGTCTGTTAATTCTTTAAGAACTTTCTTGTTTCTATTTGAAGTTACTATGCATGTTCATATTTTTTGGTTTGAAAACCTGTCACAACCACTCATTATACTTTTCTTGACCTGGAATTAAACAGAAAGTATTAAAGTGTGTAATTTTGCACATACATTTCAGGAGGCTATTATTTCCAGGCAATGACATATTTTCTACTTTTGCATCGACCTCAGAACCGTCATTATTCCAATTAACTTATTATTTATGAAGACTTTAACAAAATGCTGACAAGAAGTTTTTCGAAATCACCTATGGAGTGCGGCACCGACGAAGCCGGGAGAGGATGTCTAGCAGGCCCCGTGACTGCTGCTGCTGTTATACTACCTAAGAACTTTCGAAACAAACTTATCAACGACTCTAAAAAAATAAACTCAGTTTCCAGAGCAAGCCTTAGAAAAGTAATAGAAGAAAAAGCTGTCTGTTATTCCGTACAACATATATATATGGAGGAGATCGATGAGATCAATATTTTAAATGCTTCTATTCTTGCAATGCATAAATGCATAGATGATCTAAACCCAATACCCGAATTTATTATCGTTGACGGAAACAGGTTTAAAAATTTTAAAAATGTGCCTCACGAATGTATAATTAAAGGTGATGGGAAATATTTGACCATTGCAGCAGCTTCTATCCTGGCCAAGACCTACCGCGATGAATTCATGATGAGGATACACGAAGAATATCCAATGTACAATTGGAAACAGAATAAAGGCTATCCTACTGTTGAACACCGTGAGGCCATAAAAAAATACGGGATAACCAAATATCACAGAAAGAGCTTTAAACTCCTTCCAGAGCAACTAGAGTTGTCTTTTTAAAGAACAAAATTCTCCCATGAAAAAAGTCTTACTCTTCCTTTTTAGTACCCTCTTAATTTCATGTAGCGATGACCTGACCAAATCGAGGGAACTGACCGATTTTATTCCGGCAAATGCCGGAGTGATCGTAAAAATGCAAAACCCCGACCTTTTCTTCAATAATCTTAAGAATAATGAGTTCATCAATTCTAATTCAGAGAACAGGAGCTTTAAAGAGCTGAAGGAACAGTTGTCCATTCTCAATTATTTTCCACATAATAAAGATGCTCTGCTTGTCATAAGTGCGAAAGGAGATGATTCCTTTGATTTTACCTTTGTAAGTAATAACAGTCTTACTCCAAAAAATTTAGACTCTATTCCTAATAAACAGATAGAATCCATCCAGTCAACTAGTGGAGAGATCCAAAGATTTATCTTAGAAGGCAAAAAAGCCTTTTCAGCAAAAATTGACAGTATAAGTATATTAAGTAGCTCCAGACCTCTTCTTGAAGAGATTATTTCCGGACAAACGATTGATGACAATGACTTAAGAACTGCCTTTAAAGCCGCATCAAAAAAGAAAACTTCCATATTCCTAAACCACCATAATATTCCTGCCTTTCTAAAGGAAATATTACCTCCGCAATTCCCCGGTTTTAGTAAATGGACTGTTTTAGATACCGATATTTCTCAGGATAAAATACTTCTTAATGGAATCACTGTTGCTACAGATAGTCTACCGCGAGTCGTAAATGTCTTTAAGGATATTAGACCAGCCCAAAATTCAATTTCAGGTATTACTCCGGTAAATGCCTATGACTTTACTTCGATCACGTTTAGGGATTTTGAAAAACTAGAAGAGAATATCACTTTTTTGAGAGGGAATACCCGGGACAGCCTCCACACAGCAGAAGCTGATATCCTCAAAAATGCAAATGAAGCCGGAATCATCACGCTCTCTAAAGGGCTAGTTCTGGCCATCCAGGTCCTGGATCCGGAAATTGCTATGAACTCAATGGCTTTTAAACCGGAATCCATTGAAGAATTCCGTGGAAATGTCATTTTTGAATACCCTGAACCTGATGCATTTCAAAATTTGCTTCAGCCACTTCTCAATCCAAAAGACCTTCATTTTTTCACCTTTTTGAACAGCTATATTCTGTTCTCTTCAAATGTGGAATCACTCAAGGAAGTAATTTCGGCTGTACAGAATGATCTTGTATTGGCAAATACTGAAGCTTATAAAAATTCTTCTGAGAATCTTAGTTCAGAAGCATCGCTATTAATGGTAAGAAACAACCAGGCTAAAAAGGTGGAGAATGATCTCGACTTTACAAATCACCCAATCACCGCATTACAGGTGATCTATCAGGATGATTTTGCACACGTCCACAGCGTACTCGCTAAAAATACTTCAATAAAAACTACAGGAGCTATTTCTCAGTCCGCCGCAGTAAAACTAGGCGCGGCTCTTGCTTCAAAACCTGTATTTTTTAAAAACCACCGTAGTAACGGGATGGATATTGCAGTGCAGGATGTTGAAAATACCCTTTACCTCATTTCTCCTGAAGGCAAGATCTACTGGAAAAAAAGAATGGATTCCCGCATTTTAGGAGAGATACAGACAGTAGATATTTTAAGAAACGGCAGGTACCAGCTCGCCTTTGCTACTCAAAATGAACTCCACATCATTGACAGGGACGGGAATCCCGTAAAACCTTTTCCATTAAAGTTTAAGGATAATATTTCTCAGCCGTTATCTGTCTTTGATTATGACGGAAAGAAGGACTATCGATTTGTGATCACACTGGGAAACGAAGTCTTTATGTATGACCGAAAAGGAAGAAGTGTAAAAGGTTTTAATTTTTCAAAAACATCATCAAAAATTATCCAGTCTCCAAAGCACATTAGAATTGGACGCAAAGATTACATTGTAATTCCTGAAGAATCTGGAAAATTGAATATCTTAAGCCGTACGGGAGAGGTAAGAGTAGCTGTAACAGAGAATCTTGACCTCACAGAAAATAGGTGGTACGAGTACAATGGTAATTTCGTATCCACCAACAACCTGGGCCAACTCATTAAGATCACTGAAAACGGAAGAATAAGCAGGGAAGATATGAACCTGGCTGATAATCATCGCATAACAGCTACAGAAAGGACACTGGTCTCACTCTCCGACAACAAACTTACGATTAAAGGCAACTCTGCCACTCTTGACTTCGGATTATATACTGAACCACAGATCTTTTTTCTCAACAATAAGATCTACGTAAGCCTAACAGACCTACAGGCAAATAAGGTGTATCTGTTTGACAGCAACGCCAGCTTATTAGAAGGTTTTCCTGTGTATGGCAATTCAGTTATTGACCTGGCTAACGCCGATAAAGATGCAGCCCTTGAACTAGTTGTGAAAGGAGAAGATGATGAGTTGTTGGTATATGAGGTTCAGTGATTAGTGGTCAGTGGTCAGTGATTAGTGGTCAGTAAAAATTAAGAAGAACAGGCTAAACAATTTTTGAACCTTGAATCTTGAACTTTAAATTTTTAGACTAATTCCGCTTCAAAAAGGGCAGAAAAGTGCTTCTTTATTTTTTCCTTGACTTCTTCTACCGGCACTTCCTTGACTCCTAATTCTACATTTAGAGAAGTCACTGCCTTACCTTCAATTCCGCAGGGAATGATGTTATCGAAGTAGCCAAGATCTGCATTCACATTAAAGGCAAAACCATGCATGGTCACCCAGCGGCTTGCGCGAACGCCCATTGCACAGATCTTCCTGGTAAATGGAGTTCCTGGATCCAGCCACACCCCTGTTTCCCCCTCACTACGTCCTGCTCTTACACCATACTCTTCCAAGGTGAGAATAATTGTTTCCTCCAGAAGTCTTAAATATTTGTGGATGTCCGAGAAGAAATTTTCCAGGTCCAGAATTGGATATCCAACGATTTGCCCGGGACCGTGATAGGTGATATCCCCTCCTCTATTGATCTTGTAAAAAGTAGCATTCTTTTGCCTCAACTCCTCCTCGTTGATCAAAAGATTAGAAATATCTCCGCTCTTTCCGAGGGTATAGACATGTGGGTGCTCAACAAATAAAAGATGATTTTTTGTAGCTTCTGCCGTTCCTTCTCTCCGGTTCCTTATTTTTTGATCAAGGATACTTTTAAAAAGCATTTCCTGATATTCCCAGGTATCCTTATAATCCCGCAGCCCCAACTCCTGAAACTCAATAATCCTATTCAAATCCTTCTTCTTTACCTGCCTTTGTTATTATTCAATATGATCAAAGCCGCTATCACTCCCGGTACCCAGCCCAGCAGGGTAAGGATAAGCACAATAAGGATAGAACCACAACCTCTGTCAATAACTGCGAGGGGTGGAAAAAGGACCGACAATATTACTCTCCAAATACTCATAACAAGCACAAAGATATTAAATTCCGGGGCAACGATTTAGCCCCTCATCACTTCTAAAAAACAATTGATTGGTTCTCCTAATGTCTGTATCTTTGCCAGTCAAATTTTGAACTTTATAAAATGCATTTATCTGAACAGGAACAAATTCGCCGGGAGAAACTGGATTCCCTGCGAAAACTAAATATAGATCCTTATCCCGCAGCGCTTTACCCCGTTGATCACACTACTTCTGAAATTAAAGCTGAATTTGAGGAAGACAAAAAGGTAGTGATCGCCGGTAGGTTGATGTCGAGAAGGATTCAGGGAAAAGCTTCTTTTGCCGAAATTCAGGATTCCACCGGAAGGATCCAGGTGTATTTCAACCGCGATGAGATTTGTCCGGGAGACGATAAAAGCAAATACAACGACGTATACAAGAAACTTCTTGACATTGGAGACTTTATTGGGATTGAAGGGAAACTTTTCAAAACCCAGGTAGGAGAAAAAACCGTAATGGTTGAGAATTTTACCCTTTTGAGTAAATCTCTAAAACCTCTTCCCCTTCCAAAGACCGACAAAGAGGGCAAGACCTTCGATGAATTTAATGATCCCGAACTTCGTTATCGCCAGCGTTATGCCGATCTTGTTGTGAATCCAAAAGTGAAGGAGATCTTTGTAAAGAGAACCAAGCTCTTCAATGCGATGCGGAATTTTTTCAATGAGAAAGGCTACTTTGAAGTTGAAACTCCAATTCTACAATCCATTCCCGGGGGAGCTGCGGCGCGTCCATTCATAACACATCACAATGCACTTGATATCCCGCTATACCTGAGAATTGCCAATGAACTTTACTTAAAAAGGCTTATAGTTGGTGGTTTTGACGGGGTTTATGAGTTTTCAAAGAACTTCAGAAATGAAGGAATGGATCGTACGCACAATCCGGAATTCACTGCCATGGAGATCTATGTAGCCTACAAGGACTACAACTGGATGATGGAATTCACAGAAAATCTCCTGGAGCATTGCGCGATCGCTGTAAACGGTACTACCGAAGCTACCTTTGGACCACATAAGGTTGATTTCAAAGCTCCCTACGCCCGCGTAACCATGACCGATGCAATCAAGAAGTTCACGGGATTTGATATTACAGGCAAGTCTGAAAAAGAACTTTTTGAAGCTGCCAAGGGAATGGGCATCGAAGTAGATGACACTATGGGGAAAGGAAAGCTCATCGACGAGATCTTTGGAGAAAAGTGTGAAGGGAATTTCATTCAGCCGACTTTCATTACAGATTATCCGAAGGAGATGAGTCCGCTTTGTAAGGAGCACCGTGAGAATCCGGAATTGACAGAGAGGTTTGAATTAATGGTCTGCGGAAAAGAGATCGCCAACGCCTATTCAGAACTTAATGATCCAATTGATCAGCGAAATAGGTTTGAAGAGCAGTTGACGCTTTCTGAAAAAGGGGATGATGAGGCCATGTTCATTGATCACGATTTTCTTCGTGCCCTGGAATATGGAATGCCGCCAACCAGCGGACTTGGAATTGGAATGGATCGTTTGATCATGTTCCTTACTAATAAACAATCTATTCAGGAAGTATTATTCTTCCCACAAATGAAGCCCGAAAAGAAAGCCGCTACTCCAAAACCGGAAGATTTTATCAAGATCGGGGTGCCGCAGGAGTGGGTGGATACTGTGATGCATGAATATGGAACTGTTGCCAGGCTTCAGGAAAACAAACCAACACAGGTACACCAAAAGCTGAACGGGCTTCGTAAAAAGAATAAATTGCCCATAGCTGCATTGCAGCTGGACGAGGTAGAAAAGTGGTTCTAAAATGCCATTTTTGACACCATACTAAAAGGAACCTTCGGGTTCCTTTTTTAATTTATAGCAGGACAGCCGCAGTGGTAACGCTTACGTGGCGCACCAAAGTTATAACCCAGAGTGAGCTGATGAAATCCGCTGTTGCTGAGAACCGTTTCATTGAACTGCTGGGAATAAGTATAACCAATTAAAAAACTTCGAAATTCTACTCCCGCAAAAGGAGTGACATACCTGATGTTTTCAAGATCGTCCTCTTCGATCTTATCCAATCCCTGCCGGTAAGAAAGACCTGCCCATACCTGTCCAAAACCAAAATTTCGATAAGCTTTCAAGTTGACATCTGCGATTTTTTCCGAAGTATCTTCAACAAATTGGAGCATAACCGATGGCTCCAGGAACCAGTCATAAGATGGTGAAATAATGTATCCGGCCGTGAGAAAATACCGGCGTTGGTTTACCGCAATATTATCAGAATTGAATAGTTCTCTGGTTACCGGAAGCAGATTCTTTGCTGCAAAATGCATGTACAGATCCTTTCTAAAATAGGACATTCCCACGTCCATATTTGTGTAACTTACTGAAGTTTTGTCCTGCCCTAAGATTGGATCTGGTTGATCAAATCCACTCTGATCCAACCGGTGCTGAATAATCCCCGCACTAATCCCAAAGCTCAGCCTGTGCAACTCCAGATCTCCGGAAGGCAATCTTAAATGATAAGCGAAAGTACCATAAGCACCCGATTTAGAAAAGTTCCCGTTGTGATCATTAAAAATTATGGCACCAATCCCTTCTCTGTTTCCCAGTCTGCCATTAACAGTAAGCGTTTGCATTCCCGGGGCATCATCGACTTCAAACCACTGCTGCCGCGCCGTGATACGCAGTTGGTTTCTGCCCGCAGCCCCTGCAAGAGATGGATGTAACAGGTAAAGATTGTCGGTAAGGTAGTCTGAGTATGTAGGAATGATCTCCTGGGCAGCAGAGCGGTCACTGCTGATAAGGATTCCCAAACTGAGGACCCAAAAAAGGCATTTTAGAAGGAATATATTTCTTGTGTGTTGTAACATATTAACGCTTTAAGGTAAAATGGCCTTTTTGAGGCTCAAATCCTTCAATAAAAATGTGATACCAGTAATCTTCTGCAGGAAGATCTTTTCCGTTATAAGTTCCGTCCCATGCAAATCCTGCACCCTCGCCCATCGCCAGTAATTTTCCATATCTGTCAAAGATCCTGATCTCTGAGCTGCTGAAGAATTCCACCCCCTTCAGCACGAAACGGTCGTTAATTCCGTCACCATTGGGAGTGAAAAATTTTGGCAGCACAATATGAGGAAATTCTTCGGAAACTGTACTACAACCTTCAAGATCCCGAACATAGGCCGTATAGATTCCGCCGGGAACATTTTGAAAGATATTTGACTGCTGAAAATTGCTGCCGTCAAGAGAATATTCGAACTGCCCGGAATTAGAAGGTTCAACGATCACAGTAGAACCTCCGGAGGTAATATTTTCTATTCCGGCAACATCAACCGCCTCAATTTCAAATCTCTTTGTTGCACTACATCCATTAGCATTGGTGAGGATCACTGAATAACTTCCCGGCTCACTAATGTCAATATGCCTCGTTGTCGTGCCGTTATTCCACCTGTAACTAAAATTCCCTGCTCCTCCATCAAGTTGGATCTCACTGCCTGAACACAGTTGCCGGAATTCATCTTCGACTACAGGATTTGAAAAGATGATTAAAGTAACAGGTGTTCTGGGACCGGCTCCACAATCGAACCCGGTTTTTACAGCTTCAGCATAATAAGTTCCTTCGGCAGCGGGAACAAATGACCGGCCGGTTGCGATAACCTCACCGCCTGAAGCAGACTCATACCACAAAACCGATTCATCATCTTCTACGCTCACAACCAAGGGCGGGATGTTTTCCACCTCACAAACCTCCACATCCCCTTCGCTCACCGGTGCTTCGGGAGTTTCTACAACAATAACCGCAAAAGACTCAGATGCGGAACTGCACAGATTATCAGCTAGATTTACGGCATCTTCAGCCACCTTCACCCTATATAAACGGGTGGAACTAATAGGGGGAGAAGAAAAAGTGTTTCCGTTTTCTCCCGGAATATCCTGCCAGTTCTGTTCATTGGTACTTTCCTGCCATTGAAAGGCATAAGTGTTGTAGACAGAACCGTCTGGCGAGGCAGTAAGATCTACGGTCACAGGAGCATCGGGTTCACAGATCTCTAAAGAGTTTCCTTCTACGACCGGTGTACTGATCTCTGTGAGATCCCCGCAGGACCTGAAGATAATATCGTCTATAGCGAGGTCATTTCCGCAGCCACCAATACCATTATTGAACATCTTCAAAATAACCTTATCCTGTCCGGGTGCAGATCGGAATGTTAATGCTTTTTGAGACCATTGCGGATTAACGCTCGAATAAATATCTCCCGTACTTCCTTCAGCCAATACTATACTTCCTGTTTCATCCAAAATTTGAAACTTCACATTTATTGGCACTTCATTATCAACACAAGCCCCGTTGGAAGGATTAAAAACATTCATCAAAAACGCCGAAAACTCATATGTTGTCGCTTCACATAATCCCGAAACTACAGTTTCATAAAAAATTCCGGGAGTGAAAGCTGCATTTACGAGAAGTGCTTTCCCTCCTGATATGGTGGTGGAAGGCAAATTATGCCAATTTCCATTGTTTTGCCCGGTACTACTAATTATCGTGTATTCCCCATCAGAGTACGGAATCCCTGCCACATAGTTATAATTAATAACATCTGCAGGCAGAGGAGAACCAATCCCCGATCCCGCGCCAAAAGTTTGATCAAAGATAGGGTCCCCTTTACTACCCGGACAAAATCCCAGTTGGGAAAAAGCATTTCCGGAAAGAAGTAAAAAAATAAGAATGAAGGGAGTTCTCATCTTACCTCAAAGGTACGGGAAAGCAAATGGATTTTAAGATAACTTTGGCATCTTGTTTTTATGATCTTTATCAGAAATTTTCAGCTTCTTAAATTTCATTTTAAACCTTTTACTGCTTCTACTGTCAAAGAATCAGCAAAGTGCATTTCCGTTTATTTTAACAAGCTTCGGCTAGGTAGCCGACATCTGTTTTTCTAAATTGGGCAATTCTTAACTAAAAATTTACAATTAATGAACAACCGACTATTGTTCCGGCTGGTTATTGTTTTTTTCTCTTTTTCAATAACAAGCTGCGCCGTCTTCCAACCTGAAAAGGACAAAAAAGCGACCGCTACAGCCAAACCCTCCGAAAAAGATAAGAACGGGATCAAACCTTACGACAAGGTGATCACCAAAAAAGCAAAATCGGACACCGGATTATTTACAGTACATCAAATTGATGATGATTATTATTACGAGATCCCGGACAGCCTTTTTAACCGGGAAATGCTTATGGTTACCAGGATCGCCCAAACCGCTTCGGGTATTGGTTTTGGTGGAGGAAAACAAAATGAACAGGTGCTTCGCTGGGAAAAAAAGAACAAGAACGTTCTACTTCGGGTAGTGTCTCATGATGTCTATGCTGCAGATTCACTTCCTGTTCATGAAGCCGTGGTGAATTCCAACTTTGAGCCTATTCTTTTCTCCTTTGACATTGAAGCTTATCACAAAGATTCTGTGAATAATGCAACTGTGATCAAGGTGACAGATCTTTTCAAAAAAGATGTACAGGCTCTTGGTTTTCCTGAGAGAAACCGAAAGAACTACAAGATAAGCCGCCTTGACGATAGCAGATCATACATCGACACTATCAGAAGTTACCCCAAAAACATTGAAGTTCGTCACGTAAAGACTTACAATGCAGGGGAACCACCTTCAAATTCAAGCACAGGATCTATTTCGGTAAAAATGAGCAACTCCATGATCCTGCTTCCAAAAGTACCTATGGAAAGAAGGTATTATGATGAGCGCGTTGGCTGGTTTACAACCGGACAAACCGATTACGGTCTTGATGCTCAAAAAAGTGAAACTGTACGCTACCTTGACCGCTGGAGACTTGAGGTGAAGGAAGAAGATATGGAGAAATTCAAGCGTGGGGAACTGGTGGAACCTAAAGAACCTATAGTTTATTACGTAGACCGTGCTACTCCAAAGAAGTGGATACCATACATTAAGCAGGGAATTGAAGACTGGCAGGTTGCTTTTGAAGCTGCAGGTTTCAAAAATGCAATTATAGCTAAGGATCCTCCATCAAAAGAGGAAGACCCTGACTGGAGCCCTGAAGATGTGCGTTATTCTGTAGTGCGCTATCTAGCTTCTCCAATCCCCAATGCAAATGGGCCGCATGTTAGTGACCCCCGTTCAGGAGAGATCCTGGAGTCTGATATCAACTGGTATCACAACGTAATGACTCTTTTGAGAAACTGGTATTTCGTTCAAACCGCGGCAATTAATGAAGAAGCACGCGGAGTAGAATTTAAGGATGAGATCATGGGTCGTTTGATCAGGTTTGTATCTGCTCACGAGGTGGGACACACTATTGGACTTCCACACAACATGGGAAGTAGTGTTGCTTATTCTGTTGAGTCTCTTAGAGATCCTGAATTCACTAAAAAATATGGAACAGCTCCTTCTATTATGGATTATGCCCGTTTTAATTATGTGGCTCAGCCGGAAGATGGAGATGTAGCCTTAATGCCTAATATTGGACCGTACGATAAGTATGCAGTAATGTGGGGTTACAAGCCAATTCCTGAAAAAATAGGAAAAGAGGAAAAAGAGATCCTGGATACATGGATCCTGGAGAAAGCAGGAGATCCGGTTTATAGATTTGGTGCTCAACAAAGCAGCGTAATTGATCCAACTTCTCAGACTGAAGATCTGGGTGATGATTCTGTTCTGGCCAGCCAGTACGGTATCAAGAACCTGAAAAGGATTGTTCCTAACCTCATCGAATGGACTGCTGAAAAAGGTAAAGATTACGATGATCTTGAGACCATGTATGAGCAGGTCCTTGGCCAGTACAACCGTTACATGGGCCACGTGGCTGCCAATGTAGGAGGTGTAATTAAAGAAACCAAGACCTACGACCAGGAAGGTGCCGTGTATTTCCACGTAACCCCCGAAAAGCAGAAAAATGCGATGAATTTCCTTCAGGATGAGTTGTTCTCAACTCCGGAGTGGTTGATCGATCAGGAGATCTTTAACAGGATCGAATTTGACGGTAGTGTTGAAAGAATAAGAAACACGCAGGAAAGAACTCTGAACAACCTGCTTGACTTCGGAAGAATGGCAAGATTGATCGAGAACCGTGAAATGAACGGAAGCAATGCTTACGGACTGCTTGAAATGATGCAGGACCTTAGAACCGGTATCTGGAGTGAATTGAGAAGAGGACAGAACGTTGATACTTATCGCAGGAACCTTCAGCGGGCATATATCGACAGGATGGAATATTTGATGAACGAAGAACAGGAATCTATTCCTGCACGTTACAGATCCTGGATCACCAGATCTAACATTGATGTGGCACAGAGTGATATCCGTCCGGTAGTAAGAGGGGAGCTTAAGAAGCTTCAACGCGACCTTCGCAACAGCATAGGTAGAAGCAGAGACACCCTTACCCGTTACCATCTTGAGGACGCTTTGGAAAGAGTCAACCTCATTCTTGACCCAAATAGCTAATTTAAAGTTTTTAGCGTATAATGGAGCCGGACGAAATTCGTCCGGCTTTTTTTATTCAAAATTTTAAGTGGGTACCGGGCTTTTTTCCTGAAACCGTAATAAAGCTAAAATTTTAGCGATTTTAACTCTTTTGGTTTAATCAGTTAATTCCAGTTTAACCACCAAAGTTAAACTATATGCAATTTCCGTTTGAGTCTTACAAATGTAGGAACATGCAACCATCTAAAAATCATAACTTTACCACATTGCTTTCACTTATTCCTATCAAAATGGCACATTTCTTAAAAAAAATTATGCTCCTGGCAGGAGTGTTCTTTTTAGCTACTGCTTTGAATAGCTGTAGTGATGATGATAGTGACGCTCAAGGTGAACCTGAACCCCAGGGCACTATAACAATAACTGAGGAAGAACAAGTAATCTCCCAAAACACTCCTGTCATTGATCTTGTTAATGCCAATACAGATGTGTGGTTAGTAGCACGTCACACCGATGCTTCAGGAGAGATCCTGGGGCAAAAGTTATTAGCGGCAGGTAACAGACATGAAATTCCCTTGTTATTGCAGGGAACCGAGCTTATGGACGGTGACGCAATTCATTTGATGCTGTATGCAGATGATGCAGTTGGTATGGGAGATGGTATTTTTGAAGAAGGAACAGATGATCTTCCTATTACCGGTGTGTCAAAAACATTAGTGGTAAGAAGTCCGGGATTCACAATTTCCGATGCCGCTGTAGTTGAGAATACCATCATCTTTGATAATGTCACCGTTGCAGAAAGAGGCTGGATTGTCCTTTACAATGGAAATCCAAATATTTCAAGTTCCGGTATCATAGGTTATACTATGGTTGAAGAAAGTGAAAATAATGTGGTGGTAGAACTAAACGAGAGCTATAGAGCAGGTGATCAGCTTTTTGCAAGACTCCATGCAGAAACTGAAGGAAACAGGCAGTTCTCCTATCCCGAAGTTGTTTGGACCCATCAAACAGACTCTCCGGAATTCTTTGGTTTTGAAGAAGATAATACCATCTGGATGAAATTGGAGACCGATTAGTTAATTCTTCAATTAGGCTTTCAAGCCATCTTGCTCCCCAACTTTTAAACAAATCAAACAGGGTAATGAAAAAACTTTTTATACTACCGACACTATTAATGTATTTAATGGTCCCGGTTTCATGTTCACCAGATTATCCTCCTGAAGCGAAGCCACCGGTATTTTCTGGTGGTAATCCGGGTGGGAACAATGATGGTGATACAGCAGCTGTAGACGATGAACCCAATATTTTCTTTGGATTCCTGGATGGCGATGGTAGTTCAACTACCTATATAGATATGCCTGTTGAAAGTTCTCCTTCAAACTTATTAGTAGGACGATGGCAAATCGACAAACTCGGAATAGATGAAAACAATGATGGAAAAATTAAGTACTATGAGTATCAGGACTATCATCACGAGGATTGCGGATTTAGCTTTTTGCAATTCAACAACAATGGAGTAGTCTTCGAAAACAGCTACTATAAAGATAGCGGAACGTGTATTCTATATTCCGAAATTGATCATTATGAATTCCTCGAGGCACAAAGGCTTAAAATTTACGTCTATGAAAACATTTATGTGATCAAGCTGACCGAATCAGAACTGATCTTGAAATACGACTGGGCCTTTGAAAATTCTCTATGGGGACCAATGCAAGTCTACTATCATTACACGAATTTCCAGGAACCTTAAAAGCTCACTTTGAAACTGAGCTTAAAACATAAAGAAGCTGTCCTCTAAATCTTTGAACAGCTTCTTTTGAGATCATATTTGTTAATCGAGCTGAACACCTCTCAACCTCAACGCATTTGCAATTACCGAAACAGAACTAAAGCTCATAGCCAGCGCTGCGATCATTGGAGAGAGGAGAATTCCGAAGAACGGGAATAGCACCCCGGCCGCAATTGGAACTCCCAGGGTATTGTAAATAAGAGCGAAGAAAAGATTTTGCTTTATGTTCTTCATCACTTTTTTGCTCAAATTCTTTGCCTTTACAACTCCGTGCAGATCCCCTTTTACGAGAGTAATTTCAGCACTTTCAATGGCAACATCGGTTCCTGTTCCCATTGCGATTCCAATGTTGGCTTTTGCAAGCGCGGGCGCATCATTGATCCCGTCCCCGGCCATAGCCACTTTTTTCCCCTGCTGCTGAAGTTTCGCAACTTCTTCCATCTTATCCTGTGGCAGCATTCCGGCCTTAAAACCCGATAAATGTAATTCTTTTGCCACTGCGGCAGCTGTAACTTCATTATCTCCCGTTAACATCACCACCTCAACTCCGGCGTCAATGAGATTTGATATAGCTTGTTGGCTTGTCTTTTTAATTGGGTCGGTGATAGTGAGATAACCGGCCACCTTTCCATTCACAGCCACGTAGGAAACAGTTTTCCCCTGTTCCTGCTCAGCTTTTACCTGTTGCTGAAGATCTGCACTAACCTCAGCATTGATCTCCTGCATGAGCTTATCATTACCTATGGCAACCGACCTTCCTTCTGAAGTTCCTGTAACTCCCTTTCCGGTTACAGAATTAAAGTCTGATGCTTCCGAAAATTTCAATTTCTTATCCTTTGCATATCGCACTGTAGCTTCTGCAAGGGGATGTTCACTCTGTGCATTAACTGAAGCTATTATTCGCACCAGCTCTTCTTCAGAAGTATCTCCGGAAGCCACAACCTTTTCAACTGAAGGCTTTCCTTCGGTAATTGTACCTGTCTTATCAATTATAAGCACATCGATCTTGTCCATTTGCTCCAGGGACTGGGCGTTCTTTATAAGCACTCCATTCTGAGCTCCTTTCCCTACTCCTACCATGACCGACATTGGCGTTGCCAATCCCAAAGCACAGGGACACGCAATGATCAAAACTGCAATGGCATTGATTAGTGCGTATACATAGCTGGGCTCAGGGCCAAATACTGCCCAAACAAAGAAAGTGATGATGGAAATGATCACCACGACCGGAACAAAATATCCTGAAATTTTATCTGCCAGCTTCTGAATTGGTGCCTGCGATCTACTCGCGTCATTTACCATTTTAATGATCTGCGCCAGCAAGGTCTCATCCCCTACTTTTTCGGCTTTCATGGTGAAACTCCTGTTGCCGTTTATGGTTCCTGAAGTAACTTTATCACCTTCAGCCTTTTCTACCGGCACAGGCTCTCCTGTGATCATGGATTCATCAATATTGGTCTGCCCCTTCTCTATACTTCCGTCAACAGGGATCTTATCTCCGGGTTTTACCCTTAGGATATTCCCTACTTCAATTTCATCGGTATGGATCTCGCGTTCCTCTCCGTTTACCACCAAAATAGCCTTGTTTGGCGCCAATTTCAGCAGTTCTTTTATGGCAGAATTCGTTCGGCTATGTGCTCTTGCTTCCAGTAATTGCCCCAGCAAAACGAGAGTAAGAATAACAGTTGCGGCTTCAAAGTAAACATGAACAGTACCATGGTGGCTTAGAAACTGTTCCGGAAACCAGCCCGGGAACAGCATTCCAAAAACACTGAACAACCATGCTACTCCGGCGCCAATCCCAATGAGTGTGAACATATTCAGGTTCCAGGTCATGACCGATCTATAAGCTCTTTCAAAGAACATCCAGGTGGCATAGAAAACCACGGGAATGGAAAGGCCGAGCTGCACCCAGTTCCACGCTTCCATGCTCATCCAGTCATAAATAGGATTTCCGGGGATCATTTCACCCATGGCGATCAAAAAGATCGGGATGGTAAAAGCCACGGCTATTTTAAACTTTTTGAGCAGTTTGTTATAAGACTTTTTTTCAGCCGAAAGTTCAGGTTCTATGCGTACCAGGTCCATTCCGCAAATAGGGCAACTACCCGGCTCATCCTCCTTAATTTCAGGGTGCATCGGGCAGGTATACATTGGCTGCTCAGCTTTTAAGCTGACTTCCTCCACCAAATCCATTCCGCAGACGGGGCAGTCTCCTGGCTTATTATATGTCTTGTCACCTTCACAGTGCATGGGACAGTAAAAGGTTCCCGTGCCTTGTCCTTTCGGTTTCTTAGGCTTTGGTGGTGCTGTTATGTCTTGACCCGGTAAATAAATATTGTACGTGCTGCCATCCTTTCTTAGTGCTTCCTGAAAAACATTTCCAGCAATCGGGTTTTCTGAAGAAATAACCGCCTCTGCCTTTTCCAGGTCAACCCTCACCTCCTTAACACCTTCTACTTTTTGTAGCGTTTCTTCAACATGTGCCTGACATCCGCTACAGGTCATGCCTGTCACCTGGTATTTTTCCTTTGATCCTGTTGAATGGATGTGGTACTTACCGCCGTCTTTTTGTAGCGCATCTTCAAAAACGCCAATCTGAATGTGCTTTTGCATTTGCACCTTAGCTTCAGCATTTTCAAGATCTACGGAAGCATTTGTCACCCCGTCTACCTTCCGCAGAGTTTCCTCAACATGCGCCCGACACCCGTTGCAGGTCATGCCGGTGATCTTGTAGGTGTGGATCATGGTTGACTCAACTTTGCCAAAATTTTCATTATCAGCGGCAGTTGTATCATCATGAATCGAATTCTCCTTTTCAGGAACTTTGGTAAAGTTTGAACCTACTCCTGGATTTGTTTCAACTTTGCCAAAGTTTTGATCATCAGCAGCGGAATTATTTTCAGAATCCGTTTTCTCATCTTGTGGAACTTTGGCAAAGTTTGATTCTGCTCGTTCTTCCCTCTCAAAAATGTGATATTTACCGCCATCTTTCTGAAGTACATCCTCAAAAATCTCAACCGGAATGTGTTTTCCCATTTCCACCTCAGCTTCAGCATTTTCAAGATTCACGGAAGCATTTTTCACTCCGTCCACCTTCCGCAGAGTTTCCTCAACATGTGCCCGACACCCGTTGCAGGTCATGCCGGTAATTTTATAGGTGTGGGTCATAGTTGACTCAACTTTGCCAAAGTTTTTATCATCAGCGGCAGTTGTATCATCATGAATCGAATTCTCATTTTCAGGAACTTTGGCAAAGTTTGAACCTACTCCTGGATTTTTTTCAACTTTGCCAAAGTTTTGATCATCAGCAGCGGAATTATTTTCAGAATCCGTTTTCTCATCTTGTGGAACTTTGGCAAAGTTTGATTCTGCTCGTTCTTCCCTCTCAAAAATGTGATATTTACCGCCATCTTTCTGAAGTGCATCCTCAAAAACCTCAACGGGAATATGCTTTCCCATTTCGATCTCAGCCTCTCCTTTTTGAAGATCCACGGAAGCATTTTTCACTCCGGCTACCTTCCGCAGAGTTTCCTCAACATGTGCCCGACAACCATTGCAGGTCATGCCGGTAATTTTATAGGTGTGGGTCATAGTTGACTCAACTTTGTTAAAGTTTTCATTATCAGCGGCAGTTGTATCATCATGACTCGGATTCTCATTTTTAGGAACTTTGGCAAAGTTTGAACCTTCTTCCGAAGTCCCGGGAGCCAGAATGTGATAATTTCCACCACCTTTTTGAAGAGCCGATTCAAATATATCCCACGGGATATGCTGCTCCATCTCGATCAAGGCCTCCTCTTTTTGAAGATCCACGGAAGCATTTTTCACACCGTCCACCTCCTTGAGAGTTTCCTCAACATGCGAACGGCAGCCGTTGCAGGTCATTCCGGTAATTTTATAGGTATGTTTCATTTCTCACACTTTTACATCCCAAAGTTCGCAGGATTAAAAGTGGAAATGTTATACAATTCTGGAAATTTGTGGTAAGATTTTAAAGCTTGTCCAGAGGAATGCGTTTGTTTTCCTTTACCTGCTTAAAATGGGTGGGCGTAAGGCCCGTAACTTTTTTGAACTGCTTGCTAAGATGGGAGACACTTGAATAATGCAGTTGATGGGCGATCTCACTAAGGGAAAGTTCGTCGTAAACCAGCAGTTCCTTAACCCTTTCGATCTTTTGGTTAATAAGATATTGTTCAATGGTCATGCCCTGCACCTCAGAAAAAAGTTTGCTCAGGGATGAATAATCCTGGTGAAATTTACCGGAAAGATGTTCCGAAAATGTCACTTTTGGGAGGTCTTCCGAAGTTCGAACCAGTTCGACCACCGTAGTTTTTATGCTCTCAATGAGCCGGGTCTTTTTATCATCAATAAGTTCGAAACCCAGTTTTTCCAGCCGCTCATTCAGCAGCTTTTTTTCTTCAGCAGAGAGATCGCGCTCTACTTCGGCCATCCCGAGTTCTACTGTAAGAGGATAAAGCCCGAACTGTTCCAGCTCAGACTTCACCATCATATTACAGCGGTTACAAACCATATTTTTGATGAATAGCTTCACGCTTAGCTCCCACTAATTGTGTCTTCCACTCTTCCGCACTTCAGCATCTTATCACCGTAGTAAGGATTTCTGATCTCCTGAGAAGCTGATAGCCAGTAAGCTCCTTTTCCGTCAAAGGCCATAGGGCAAAACTGCTTATAAACTTCTCCAGACCTAAGAGAACCTCTCAACATTTCTTCCATTGCCATAGAAAGATCTTCAAAAGCCGTTCTTTGCTCCTTGATGTCCTGAGAATTGCCAATGGTCTGAGCTGCCTGAAGAGCCTCTGAATTATTCTCAACTTTATTTAATACTTCAGCAAGCATTTTACCGCCGCTTTGAGCTTCTTCTGCATCTGTGTTTACAAGTGCAGTTTTGATGTGCATATAATGTTGATATGCCGCACCCATATTCTCATCTCTAAAGCCAACGGCCCCAGATTGCCCATCATCAAGATTGCCGCCCATCTCCATCTCCATGGCGTGGTCATCGGTTTCTTCCATATGCATTTCGTTCTGCATTGGCATCGCGCCGTCTTCAGTTTCATTTTCCTTTTTTGTCTCTCCACAGGAAGCCAGTAAAAAAGCTCCTGCCAAAGCCATCATTGTCAATTTTGTTCTTTTCATTTTTCTGTTGTTTAATTGTTTTTCTATTGTATTTGTTCTACTATTTCCCCGCAGGTGAGCATCGCATCACCGTAATACGGGTTTCTTATTTCGGCCACATCACTTAGCCAGTAAGCGCCTTTATCTGAATTCGCCATTGGACAATAATCCACGTAAATCGTCTTGTTCTGTAAACCAAAAGCAGCCACTGTTTTGATCAGTGCTTCAGAAAGATATATAAAATTCTCCCTTTGCTTTTCAAGATTAGCCGTGTTAAGTCCTTCTTCGGAATGTTGTAACAGGAACCGCTTTTTCTCTTCCCAAAATTCCTCTGCATCCCCTGCCAATCCTGCTGCTTCTAACTTCAGAAGCCTTTGTGCAAATTCCTTTGTCAAAGTTAAACTTTCTTTTTCTTTCCCTTCAACCAGCGCATCTTTCTGTTCGAGATATACCTCTACAAGATCTCCCAGTTGCTGCTGAAATTCTTTTGAAGTCTGAGCTCTAAAATCATTCCCTCCCTGCTTCAAATACTGCCTCACATCCATCGGCGCACCGGCCGTAGTTGCCGTTGCGGGATTCATCATACTCGGTTTTCCCGCAAGTTGTGCTGCGGCATCAACAGTGAATGTTCCATTCACCACGATCTCTTCTCCTGCCCTCAAGCCTTCCTCAACCACATAGGCAGTTCCCAAAAGAGGTCCCAGCACAACTTCCCGCATCACGAAAAGCGGATTTGTCGCAGTACCTTCATTGATATACACCACACTGCGTTTCCCGGTCCACAATACTGCCGACCGCGGAATAGTCAATCCTGAAGTGACTTTCTCGCCGCCACCTGTGACCACTCCCGAAACAAACATTCCGGGCTTAAGCCGGTTATTAGTATTTGGCACTTCAACTCTCGCGGTAGCCACACGGGTTTGCCTGTTAATGATCGGGTCTATAAAATCTATGGTTCCGGTAAAAGTCTCTCCCGGAATTGAAGCCACAGTAAAATCCACAGTATCTCCAACCTCCACCATGCCCATATTCCTCTCATAAATGTCAAATAAAATCCACATTTTTGAAAGGTCAGCAATTTGGTAAAGCGGCATTCCTCTTTCCACATAATCTCCGAGTTCTACCAATTTTTCAGTCACCACGCCACCAACATCGGCGGTAATGGTAAAACGATCGGTGGCTTTTCCGCTTTCGAGGATGCGGTTGATCTGGTTTTCGCCGATCCGCCAGTTGCGGAGCTTCTGTTTTGAAGCTTCAAAAAGTTCGGGTTGTGAATTCCGAATGGCGTAAGCCTGCAGCAATTCTTCCTGTGCTGTGACAAGCTCAGGAGAATAAACCACGGCCAAAGCCTGCCCGCGGTTCACTTCTTCCCCGGTAAAGTTCACCATCAACCGTTCGATCCTTCCCGGCACATGAGTGCTCTGTGTATAGGAGATCCTTTCGTCTACATCAACTTTTCCACTGAGCTCAATTTCTCTTTCTGCGGAAGTTTCTCCAACCTCCTGCGTCTGAATGTTCGCCAGTTTCATAGCGTATTCGGTCATTTGAACCGCATTGGGATTTTCAATCACATCTGATCCTTCCAGCGGAATAAGGTCCATTCCGCAAATAGGACATTTTCCCGGTTCTGTCGCCCTTATTTGTGGGTGCATAGAGCAGGTCCAGACGGTTTCCTGTCCTTCTTCCACCATTTCGTGCTCATGCGCAACTTCTTCACTGCCGCCAAAAAAGAGCCAGCCCAGTAAGATTCCCACGACAAGAGTACCTGCGATAATGAGTATATTTTTATTTCTGCCTTTCATAATCCAAAGTATTACCCGATAAATAATCGATTTTTGCCAATGCGGTAAGATATCCGGCTTCTGCCCCGGCAACCGCCAATTGATATTTTAATAGTTCCTGTCGCACCCGTAGCACCTCTTCAAAATCTGATGCTGCGTTGCGATAAGAAGAAAGCAGAAGATTTAGCACCTGTTTCGAGCTTTCAACCTGCCGCTCATAAAGTACAAGCATTGCCCTTGCCTCCCTGACTTCAAAAAGAGCTGTCTCAAGGTCGGCTAAAAGCTGATTTTTCACTCCTTCTTTTCGCTGTTCATAGCTTTCGGCCAGGAAAGCGGCCTGTTTGCGCGCTGCTTTATATTTTCCGCGGAAGATGGGCAGACTCACAGAAAGCATCGGCATAATCGCGTCACGACCGTTATCTTCTACCGCCATGTCCATTCTCTCCCCAACGATCACGTAATCCAGTCCGATTCCGACATTCGGCATTCCTTCTTTCTTCGCCAGTACTTCTCTCGCCCTTGCCGAAGCTGCCATATTCTCCAGTTCCTCCAGCTGAGGATTATCTTCCACTAAGGTGTCAAAAATGGCATTTTCGGGAACTATTTCTATTTGCGTTTGCACCACAACTGCTTCAGATTTTTCCCGATTCAGTAAAGCGTTGAACTGCGCCCGCAAAGCATCTTGCTTCAGTCGTATAATTTCCAGTCCGGTCACAGATTCATTCCTAAGCAGGTCGGCCTGTAAAACATCAGATAAAGCTCCGCTCCCGGCGCTCACCCTTGAAAGAGCGAGATCTTTATAATTCTGTAGGATCTCCAGGTTCTCCTGTTGAAACTGAAGCTGCTGCTCAAGTTCATAGAGCTCGTAGTATTTGGTACTCACCTGCAACAGGATTTCATTCCGTGTTTCCAAAAAGGCCTGAAATTTAGCTTCAGCCATTAGATTTGCGACGTTTTCCCGTGCTTCAAGTGTCCCAAACCAGGGAAACATCTGCATCAGCGAGAAACGGGCTTCCTGTGGGCCTAATCGTGTTTCCACCATTTGTCCAAAAGCGGAAACCGTAAGAGTGGGGTCGGGCAGGCTTTTCACCTGCGGTGCCTCCTGCAGAGCGGCTTCAAATTCAGAATAAGCAGCCTTGACTTTCGGATTATTTTCCGCAGCTATCAACAGGTAATCCTGTAAAGTCTGTGCATTTAAGCTTCCCGAAAGAAGAAAAAACAGACCTGTCAAAAAAGGTATTTTTAGTGCGTCTTTCATTCTGTTGTAATTTTGTTAGAATCTCTTGTAACCACTGTTTCCCTCCAGATAGCCTGCAGCACCGGCACGACGAATATTGTCATGATCTGTATTACCATCCCGCCCACAATTGGAATTGCCATTGGCACCATGATATCGGCTCCTTTTCCGGTAGAGGTAAGTACGGGGAAAAGAGCAATTATCGTAACAGCTGTGGTCATCATTGCCGGCCTCACCCTCTTTTTACCTGCTTCCAGCACTGCAGCTCTTACCGCCGGCACTGTTTGTGGATCCCGCTTCTCAAAAACCTGGTGAATGTAAGTTCCCATAAGCACTCCGTCATCTGTCGCGATTCCAAAAAGGGCAATAAATCCTACCCAAACCGCGACACTTAAATTGATCGTGCCCATTTGGAACAGGTCCCGCATGTTCATTCCCGAAATGCTGAAGTCCATGAACCACGGCTGCCCGTAAAGCCAGATCATGATGAATCCTCCGGCAAAAGCTACAAATACTCCCGAAAAATGGATCGTAGAGGCGATCACGGTTTTAAACTGAAAATAGAGCAAAAGGAAAATGATGATCAGCGAAATAGGGATCACGATTGCCAGTCTTTTCACTGCCCGCACCTGATTCTCATAATTCCCTGAAAACTCAAAACTCACTCCCGGCGGAACTATCAGTTCGCCAAGGGCAATTTTTTCAGCAATTAGATCCTGCGCATCGTTGACAACATCTACTTCAGCAAAATCCTGCTTCTTGTCAAATAGCACGTAACCCACTAAAAAGGTGTCTTCACTCTTGATCATCTGCGGACCTTTAACATAGCGCACATCGACCAGCTGGCCCAGAGGAATCTGAGCCCCTGTAGGAGTTGGCACAAGGATCTGTTCTATCTCTTCCGGCGAATTTCGAAGCTCCCTTGGATAACGCACCCGCACGGGATAACGTTCCCGGCCCTCAACGGTAGTGGTGATCTCCATTCCGCCGATGGCAGTCTCAATGGTTTGCTGCACTTTCTCAATACTGAGACCGTATCGGGCAATGTTTTGCCGGTTGATATCAAGTTCGAGATAAGGCTTTCCGACAATTCGGTCGGCAAAAACTGCTTCTTCCTTTACCGTTGGCACCTGTTTCAGGATCTCTTCCAGTTTAAATCCGAAGGCTTGAATGGTTTCCAGATCGGGTCCGTAAACTTTGATCCCCATTGGAGCCCGCATTCCTGTTTGCAGCATTACCAGTCGGGTTTCGATAGGCTGAAGTTTGGGAGCGGAAGTTATTCCCGGGAAACGGGTTGCTTTCACGATCTCGTCCCAAATATCATCGGGGCTGTTGATATGATCTCTCCAGTTCCTGAAATACTCTCCATCCTCGTCGGGAATGAGATCATTAGCAGTAATATTTCCAAGAACAGCTTCTTCATTTGGAAAAGCTTCTCCCGATTTCAGAATGAAATTTCCGTCATCATCTACCCTGAAGCGTTGCATCTCACCTTCCTCATTCAGCAAGTATTCGGGCTTATAATTGATCACATTTTCGTACATGGAAATTGGAGCGGGATCAATAGCCGTCTCTGCTCTTCCAAGTTTTCCGACAGCCACTTCAACTTCCGGAATATTTGTCACCGCCATATCGAGTTTTTGCAATACTTCTTTACTGCCTTCGATCCCAAGATGCGGCATTGAAGTCGGCATGAGCAGAAAGCTTCCCTCATTAAGCGTTGGCATAAATTCCTTTCCAACTCCCGGAAAAACTTCAGAAGCACCTTCCCAGGCTGTAGTTTCCCTGAGCTCCCAGCCTATTTCCTCCGCCCCGTCACCTAAAAATCCGAAGATCTTCGGGAATCCCTGCCAGATCAAAAGTCCGATCAAAATGGTGACCACCGGAAGCATTAAAAAAGTTTTCTTGTTCTCCAGGCACCAGGTCAATATGCTCTCATAGAACCTTACGACTGTCAAAAGCGCAGCCAGAGTAAGCGCTAACAGCACAATTACGAACAGGTAATTTTCAATAATAGAATTTCTAACTCCCAAAGGCATCCAATGCCTGGTGAGGAAGAATATGGTTACCGCCAGGATGATGAAAAGTGAGATTTCTTTTGAATATTTTCCGAGAAAACCGCGGCTTTTCGGCTCAAGTAATCTCAAAATTCCGATAACCGTCAGCGCCAGTGGCAACCACATTCCGAAGAGGAGAGCAAGGACAATTCCGCCGCCAATAAGACTGTAGTTCCAGATGCGGTTCACCCTCTCCTTTTTCAGCTTAAAAGAGAAGAAGTAATAAGACAACATTGGCAGGACCATTATTCCCAGCAAAAAGGCTGCTACTAAAGCAAATGTTTTGGTAAAAGCAAGCGGAATGAAAAGTTTACCTTCGGCATTTTCCATGAAAAAAACCGGCAGGAAACTTACAACGGTGGTTGCAAGTGCAGTTGTCACGGCCGGACCAACTTCTATAGTTGCATCGCGAATAACTTTTAAAAGCTTTGATCCCCGTGCATCCCTATTTTCCGGAAATTCGAGGTGCCGCAACGTGTTTTCGACAAAGACAATTCCCACATCGACCATAACCCCAATGGCAATCGCAATACCGGAAAGCGCAACTACATTCGCATCCACCCCGAAATAACGCATGGCAATGAAAGTCATGAGCACCGCGATTGGTAGCAGACTCGAAATTAAGATAGAAGCCCTTAGATTAAGCACCAGAATGATCACGACGATGATGCTGATAAGTATCTCGTCAGAAAGGGCATTTTCCAGGGTTCCTAATGTTTCATGTATCAACTGCGTGCGGTCATAGAAAGGAACAATGGTCAGCTTACTCACTGTTCCATCCTGCAGTACTTTTGTCGGCATTCCGGGAGCGATCTCCTCAATTTTGTCTTTAACATTGTTGATCACCGCCAGCGGATTAGATCCATACCGCGCAACTACAACTCCGCCTGCAACCTCAGCTCCCGCTTTGTCAAGAATTCCGCGTCTTTCTGCCGGACCTAAAGTAACAACCCCAATGTCAGAAATCAAGATTGGTGTATTGTCGTTCACGGCAACTACAGTATTTTCAATATCCTCCAAAGATTCGATGTAGCCGAGTCCGCGAACGAGATATTCCACTTTATTCACCTCAATGGTCTTGGCTCCAATATCACGGTTGGAGTTCTTCACCGCCATCATTACCTCGTCAATCCCTACATTGAAAGCTTTGAGCGCATCAGGATCAACATCCACCTGATATTCCCGAACAAAACCACCCACAGAAGCAACTTCCGAGACTCCTTCCACTCCGCTTAAGCCGAGCTTCACGTAGTAATCCTGCACAGACCTTATTTCATGCAGATCCCAGCCTCCTGTCACATTTCCAGCAGAATCCCTTCCTTCAAGTGTATACCAGAAAACCTGGCCCAGGGCTGTAGCATCGGGTCCTAAAGTAGGTTGAGCATCTTCGGGTAGGAGTCCGGGGGAAAGGGAATTGATCTTTTCCAGAATTCGTGTACGGGACCAGTAGAATTCCACATCTTCATCAAAAATGATGTTGATACTGGAGAACCCGAACATGGAAGTACTTCTAATGGACTCCACTCCGGGAATTCCGAGTAAAGCTGTAGTAAGTGGGTAAGTGATCTGGTCTTCGATATCCTGAGGCGAACGCCCCGGCCATTCGGTAAAGACGATCTGCTGATTTTCTCCAAGATCGGGGATCGCATCTACAGGGACGGGATCTCGTGGCAGGAGATCAAAATTCCAGTCAAAAGGGGATGTAACTATTCCCCAACCAATCATAAAGATCAGCAAGAGCGCGGTGACCAGCCGGTTATAAAGAAAATAATGAATTATTTTGGTAAGCATTCTTTGATATTAAATTGATTAAATGTGAACAAACACAGCAACCCCGGCATGCAGGGTTCAAAAAATCAATTTAATTATCAAATAATAAAAGTCTCGTCGAGCAAATGTATGTCGTAGACGAGCAAAGGAGGTTTATAGTGAAAGAAAGGAGTTTTAGCCTGGGCTTCTCCTTCAAATAAATCAGCGTAGGATAAGGTAAAAGAAGTGAGAAAAACCTGTTTTTCAAGGTCCAGATCATCAAATGATATCTTTAGCTCCTTTTGTCCTTCCACGGAAACTTTTTCTTCGTCACAGCATTCATCTTCAGCCGAAGCAGGCATCTCGGAATGCATTCCGCAGGTCTTGGCTTCAGAAAAAACCGCCTGATCCACCAGGATCTCTCCGCAGAAGTGTTTATCCACAGTAAAGGACATAGTAGAGAACAGCACCAAAAGTGCCATTAACAAAGATCCCGATTGTTGGAAAAAAGTTTTCACAGAAGACAAAGGTAATTATTTTTTAAATAACTGCTGCTTAGGTCTTAAAAACAGCCATAAGTCTAAAAAATTTCCATTTCTTCTCTTACCTCTACTTGAAAAAATTTGGCAAATATTTCACAACTACAAACGCTAACTTTATGATTATTAATTACTTAAAAGTAATAAAAATGGATGATCAAAAGATTATTGCGGTAGTCGGCGCAACCGGAGCCCAGGGTGGAAGTTTGGCAGATGCCATTCTTAATGATCCTAACAGCAACTTCAAAGTTAGAGCCATTACCAGGAATGCAAATTCAGAAAAAGCTATACGGCTAAAGGAGAAAGGTGCTGAAGTGGTAGAGGCAGATGTCGATGATAAAGCAAGTCTTGTGAAGGCTTTTAAAGGGGCATACGGTGCCTTTTGTGTTACTTTCTTCTGGGAACATTTTTCTCCTGAAAAAGAAAAGCAGCATGCAAAAAACCTGGCTGGAGCAGCAAAAGAGGCCGGCGTAAAGCACGTGATATGGTCTAAGCTTGAAGATACCAGAAACTGGGTGCCATTGGACGATGATCGCATGCCTACTCTTATGGATCACTACAAAGTTCCACATCTTGATGCCAAGGGAGAATCCAATAAGTATTTTGAGAATAGCGGAGTGCCCTATACCCTTCTTCACACTTCCTTTTACTGGGACAATTTTATCACTTTTGGAATGGGCCCTCAAAAAGGCGAAGATGGAGAGCTTTATATCACCTTCCCTATGGCCGATAAAAAACTGCCGGGGATCGCAGCAGAAGATATCGGAAAGAGTGCCTACGGAATTTTCAAGGCCGGTGATAAATATCAAAACAAAAGTGTGGGAATTGCAGGCGAGCATCTAACAGGAGAACAAATGGCCGAAACTTTTACAAACGTCTACGGAAAGAAAGTGCGTTATAATGCTGTGAAACCTGAAGTATACCGAAGTTTTGATTTCCCCGGAGCGGATGATCTCGGAAACATGTTCCAGTTCAAAGCAGATTTTGAAGAGGACTATTGCAAGGCAAGAAACGTAGAGAATACCAGGGAATTAGATCCTGAACTACTAGGTTTTCAGCCCTGGTTGGAGAAGAACAAGGAAAGAATTCAGGTGTGAAGCATCAATCCTTAGAAGGTCCTCGCTGGAGTCGGTAATAATAAAAAGCCGGAAGCAACAGCAGGATCAGAACCGGATGGGCTAAGAAACGCCGTACATAGAACGCAGCCAGATAATCCTTTGGCTGCACGTGGTGCATCAAATAGACGAATAGTGGAAATAGTATTATGAAGAAGCCTGCGTAAATGAGTGCAGAAAATTTTAGAATACTCCAGCTTCGAAAGGCAACATAAAGAATAAGAAGAGAGATAAGTGTATTTATTAAAAACCTCCATAGCACATTCCAAAACATGTAATTGGGAAAGACAATACGTTCTCCTGCCATGAATTGCTTTTCAAAAAAATACATAAAGGGATCATAGAAGAATTCGTATTCATACAGCCTCACCAGAGCTAACACTCCTACCAAGACCAAAATGATCAAGATCTTAGTGACTGCTTTCATATCTTATATTTTTAGAATAGATAGCTATCCACAAAACCCACAGCAGGAAAACCACCCCGTATATCACCAGAGGAAAGGCTATAGAATGTAAGAAATGTGCGTGCCACGGATATTCATAGATCCCAATGGCCATCAATGCGATCCTTAGAATATTTGTCACATAAATAACTACAGCCCCCGCCAGGGTAAAGAAAAGAGTGGTCTTTAATCTTCCCGAAAATGCAAGCATAAATGAGACAAAGAGAATAATTATGCTTGCGGCATTACAACCTTCTATTATCCTGGCGACGAATTTTTCTCCAATATACAGGTGCATGGTAGCCTCGGGAAATCCAGATCTAAGATGAGACTCATAGCCCAGTGCAGAAACCACAGCTTCACTTTGCACCGCAACCAGGTGGGTCAGGTAATCGGGGTAGTACACAGCCGAGCTATAATTTTGAAGATAGATGTTATACAAAAGCGCCAGCAGAAGATAGGTGCCTAAAAAGGTAAAAATGAACCTGATTACCGTAGAATATTTCTTTAGAAGCTGCCGCAAACTTTTACTAATGGTTTTATCAAAAGTATTTATTTCTCGCGTGGCCAAGAGATGAATTTTTAAATACTTTTGCCTAAAATATGAACAATGTCTTTTGAAAAATTAAGAACTGAGGTCTCCGAGATCCTCTCGAATAATAACAATCCTGTAGAAGCCAGACTAGCCGAAGTTTGCGAGCTTCTTAAAGCTGAAATAGATTATTACACCTGGGTTGGCTTCTACTTTAAGAACGGTGACAAAAATGAGTTGAAATTAGGCCCTTATGCAGGAGAACCTACAGATCACACCATCATTCCCTTCGGAAAAGGTATATGCGGACAGGTTGCCGTCTCCAACAAGAATTTTGTGGTCCCGGATGTTAGCGCCCAGGATAATTACATTGCCTGCAGTATTCACGTAAAGGCTGAAATTGTGGTGCCTTTGTTCAAGAACGGGGAAAACATCGGCCAGATCGATATCGACTCCAATGTACCCGATCCTTTTACAGAAGAAGACGAGCGTTTCCTGGAATTCGTAAATGAAAAAGTCGCGGAAATAATCTAAGCCGCTGTTCCAGCGGATCAATCCTGAGAAAAGGATCAGGATGACGTGCATATAAAAAAACAGTGGGTGCTAAAAATGACATTTTTGGCACCCATTGTTTTTTGTTCTATAAACCTCTTTCCAGAAGAGCTTGCTGGCGCTATTTCCCAGAAGCAAGATGATATTAATAATTATAGCCGGAAATACATCTCACATATTTTACATTCCTGTCCTTATCGCCTCAACAGGGTCAAGTTTTGAAGCAGAAATTGCGGGCACGATTCCCGATATCAACCCTATAACAGCAGATACAGCAGTACCAATGAACATGTTCCAGGGAGATAAAATAAACTGAAAATCTCCCGTAAACTGAGAAACTATAAGGGACGCCAGCCACACCATAAATAAACCGATCAATCCTCCAATAACTGATAAAATCACTGCTTCAAAGAGGAACTGGAAAAGAATAAACCGGTTTTTGGCACCCAAGGATTTCTGTATCCCAATGAGATTGGTACGTTCCTTAACGCTTACGAACATAATATTGGCGATTCCAAAGCCTCCTACCAAAAGGGAAAATCCGCTAATGATAAGACCAAAGAAATTAAGTTGACCGGTCATGTTGTCGATTAGATCTGTAAAGCCCTCTAGTTGGTTAACAAAAAAATTGTTGATATCCTCCCTTCTCAAGCCTCTCATATTGCGCAGCTGTTGTGAAATGTAGGCAATTAGCTCATTACTGTCAACATCCGGGTTTGGCTTAATCACGATTTGCGGAAAAGTACCGCGATTGCTCCCTCCATATATTCTTCTTACAAGATTTACCGGCACAAAAGCATTTGTGTCATGACTTCCACCCATAAGACTTGCGCCCATTTTCTCCAGCACCCCTATAACCGTAAATTTCCTTCCGTATAACCGAACCTGTTCTCCAAGAGCATTTCTACTCCCAAAGAGATTTTCATAAACATCGTGCCCCAGTACAATGACCGGAGTTCCACTTACAGCCTCGGCCATATTAAAAAACCTGCCTTCCCCTATTTGCAACGCCTCAATGTCATAATATTCGGCAGAGACGGCACCTATACCAACATTTGAAGCAGTTTTATCGCTATACTTTATGTTCTCTGAAGGTACATTCAGAACATAGGCTATGGCAGAAGCCTGCGGCACTGTGCGGCTTAAATATTCATACTCTTCGTAAGTAACATCTGGAAATTGTTGTCTTTTCCACTGTGGGATCTCTGTTGGCCCAAAGGAAAAACGGGTAAGGAACATTGTACGGTTATCAAGGGAGCTAAGGCTTCCTTTGATCTCTTTTTCCAGAGAATCTACTGCAGCCAAAACTGCGATAATTGAAAAGATCCCAATGGTAACTCCCAGCAGAGATAACATGGTTCGCAGTTTATTATTTTTGAGAGCATTGATAGCGAATAAAAAACTCTCTTTTAAAACCCTTAGATATATTAACATTCCTGCTTTCCTCTGTTATTTATGACCTGTATATCATAAGACGCGAGCTTTAAAAATTCGTTACAAAATAAATATAGAAATAAAGCCAACAGCCTCATTATTTTCTATCGAAATAATTACTTTTGCAACCTCAACAAAACCAACACAATGAGCGACTTAAAATCGGCTAAATCTGCACTTATTTCTGTCTTTAGCAAAGATGGGCTGGAACCTATAGTAAAAAAGCTTAATGAGCTGGGGATCACCATTTACTCTACAGGAGGAACCGAAAAATTCATTAAGAATCTGGGCATTGATGTGGTGCCGGTTGAGGATGTTACTTCATATCCCTCCATCCTTGGCGGGAGAGTGAAGACTCTACATCCAAAAGTGTTTGGCGGAATTTTGAACCGCAGCCAGAATGAAGATGATAAAGCCGAACTTGAGCAATACGAAATTCCGCAGATCGACATAGTGATCGTAGATCTTTATCCCTTTGAGAAAACTGTAGCATCAGGTGCTTCAGAAGGCGATATTATTGAAAAAATAGACATTGGTGGAATTTCCCTCATCAGGGCAGCTGCTAAAAATTATAATGACGTTATCTGTGTTTCTTCAGTAGAAGATTACTCCGATTTCCTTGACATCATTTCTGAAGGAAACGGAAAAACAATTTTGGCCGATAGAAAGAGATTTGCGGCAAAGGCTTTTAATGTTTCATCACATTATGACACTGCCATTTTTAATTACCTGAACAATGACGAACTTTCCTATAAGCAAAGCTATAACGGCGGACTTGAATTAAGATACGGAGAGAACCCCCATCAAAAAGGGCATTTTTACGGAGACTTTTTGGCTATGTTCGATAAACTTCACGGCAAGGAACTCTCCTATAATAATTTGCTGGACGTAGACGCCGCGGTGAATTTGATGAACGAATTCCAGAATGAAGCACCAACTTTTGCCATTTTGAAGCACAATAACGCTTGTGGATTGGCGCAAAGAGAAACTTTGCTGCAGGCCTACACAGATGCTTTGGCCGGAGATCCCGTTTCGGCTTTTGGAGGAATTTTGATCAGTAATACTGAAATTGATAATGCTACTGCCGAAGAGATCCACCAACTTTTTTGTGAAGTAGTGATTGCTCCTTCTTATTCCGAAGAAGCTTTGGAGACCCTGAAGGGTAAAAAGAACAGGGTGATACTCATTCAAAAAGAAACAGACCTTCCCCAAAAGAATGTTCGTACCTGCCTTAATGGAATTTTAGTTCAGGACAAGGACAGTAAGACGGATTCGAAGGAAGATTTAACTTTTGCTACCAACAATAAACCATCAGAGCAGGAGTTAAATGACCTGTTGTTTGCCTCCAGAATTTGCAAACACACAAAATCAAATACTATCGTCCTCGTAAAGAACAACCAGCTATTGGCAAGCGGCACAGGCCAAACCTCAAGAGTGGACGCCCTGAGACAGAGCATAGACAAGGCAAAGTCTTTTAACTTTGACCTTACAGGCGCTGTAATGGCAAGTGATGCTTTTTTTCCTTTCCCAGATTGTGTAGAAATTGCCGATAAAGCCGGAATCACTGCTGTAATTCAACCGGGTGGATCCATTAAAGACCAGCTGAGTATAGATTATTGCAATGAAAATAATCTTGCTATGGTAATGACCGGCACGAGACATTTTAAACATTAATTTTATTACATTTACCGAACCTCAACTAATTGACTTAACATGGGATTTTTCGATTTTCTCACTGAAGAAATAGCTATAGATTTAGGAACTGCAAATACGCTCATAATACATAATGATAAGGTTGTGGTTGACAGTCCGTCTATTGTAGCCCGGCACCGCACCACCGGTAAAATCATAGCTGTAGGGAAAGAAGCTGCGATGATGCAGGGAAAAACCCATGAGAATATTAAAACCATACGGCCTTTAAAAGATGGGGTAATTGCCGATTTTGATGCGTCTGAAAAGATGCTCACTATGTTCATCAAGGAGATTCCCGCACTTAAGAAAAAAATGTTCACCCCGGCCTTGAGGATGGTCATTTGTATCCCTTCAGGTATTACTGAAGTAGAAATGCGTGCTGTTAAGGAAAGCGCCGAAAGGGTGAATGGAAAAGAGGTTTATCTTATCCACGAGCCAATGGCAGCAGCTATTGGAATTGGTGTCGATATCATGCAACCAAAAGGGAACATGATCGTTGATATTGGAGGGGGTACTACAGAGATCGCAGTGATCGCCCTTGGCGGAATTGTTTGTGATAAATCGGTGAAGATCGCCGGGGATGTGTTCACTAACGACATTGTTTATTACATGCGCACGCAGCACAACCTTTATGTTGGAGAACGTACTGCGGAAAAAATAAAAATTCAAATAGGTGCCGCTACCGAAGATCTTGAGGTGCCACCAGATGAAATGAATGTTCAGGGACGTGATTTGCTAACAGGAAAACCAAAACAGGTGAATATTTCCTATCGCGAGATCGCTAAGGCCCTGGATAAGTCTATTTTGAGAATTGAGGATGCTGTGATGGAAACTCTCTCACAAACTCCTCCGGAACTTGCAGCCGATATCTACAACACCGGAATATACCTTGCCGGTGGTGGGTCAATGCTACGTGGCCTTGATAAGAGGTTATCACAGAAGACCGATCTTCCGGTCTACATCGCCGAAGATCCATTACGTGCAGTTGTACGCGGAACAGGAATATGCCTGAAAACCCTTCACCGTTACAAGGGGATCTTGATAAAGTAGGAGTAGTTTATGCAGCAAATAATAAATTTTCTTATTCGCAATAAGAACAATATACTATTCTTATTGCTGCTTACCTTTTCCCTGTTTTTAACTATTCAGTCCCACTCTTATCAAAAGAGTAAATTCATAAGTTCTGCCAACTTTCTAAGTGGCGGAATTTATAGCTGGACGAGCAATATCAACAGTTACTTTAATCTCGAGCAATATAACCTTAGGCTACTGGAAGAAAATGAAAGGCTGCGCACAAGGTTGGCCAGCTATGAAGATTCCCTGGAAGTAAGATCCTACAAGGATACCAGCAGTTTTGATGCCGATTACCTTTTTAGAGCTTCTGAGGTTATCAATAACAATTACGCCAAGGTCGATAATTATCTTACTCTAAAAAGCGGTACCCGTGATGGAATTGAAAGGGACATGGGGGTAGTTACCAGCAGAGGGATCGTTGGTATAGTCGAGAATGTTTCGCCAAACTACTCTACGGTCATTTCCATTCTCAATTCAAACTCCCGCATCAACGCCCAGCTAAAAAGATCGAATCATTTTGGTACCCTTGTGTGGAATGGAGATGATCCTAATGTGGTACAACTTATCGATGTTCCTTCTATTGCTCCAATAGCCGAAGGAGATACGATTATTACGGGAGGGCGCTCACTTATTTTTCCAAAAGGGCTGCCTATTGGGGCTGTAAAGAACTTTTCTCTTGATCAAAGCGAGAGCTACTACAATATTGACATCAGTTTATTTAATGATATGACAAACATCGGTTATGTCTATATCATCGAAAATACACAGCAAGACGAGATAAGAGCCCTGCAAAATCTATCCAAGGATGAATAGTGTTATATTTTCCAATACTCTCAGGTTCGTAGTGCTGCTTTTGCTACAGGTACTGTTATTGAACAACATTAATTTTCTGGGTTACATAAATCCCTACCTGTATGTGTTATTCCTTATACTTTATCCATTCAATGGAAATCAAACACTGTTCATATTTCTAAGTTTCCTCCTTGGATGGGGAGTTGACATTTTTGAAGATAGTGGTGGGATCAATGCTGCAGCCTGCCTTGTAGCTGCTTATATTCGTCCTGCTATTTTGCGTTTCTCCTTTGGAGTGAGCTACGATTATCAGACTATAAAATTTTCAAGTACCCAGCCCGGTTCAAGAATTAGTTATGTCTTTATCCTGGTGCTGGTTCATCATTTTGTTCTGTTTTTGCTGGAATTCTTCAATTTTGCACACTTCTTGCTACTTCTTAAAAAAACATTTTTTTCAGCATTATTTACAATAATTCTGGTGTTTTTGACGCTTGCCTTATTTAACAGACGATCCAGATGAGAAAAATCCTACTCTACATAATTGTTATCACTTCAGGAGTAATTTTCCTTGCCAGGTTATTTTACCTGCAAATCATGGATGACTCTTTTGTAGGGCTTTCTGAAAACAATGCAATAAAGGTAGTTTACGACTACCCTCAGCGGGGTTTTATTTTTGACAGGAATGGAGAACTTCTGGTCTCGAACCAGCCTTCCTATGATGTAATGGTGATCCCAAGAAACCTGAAGCCTTTTGACACCACAGAGCTTTGTAATATTCTCAGCATTACACCCAAGCAGCTGGTAGAAAGGCTTGATAAAGCTAAAATTTATTCTCCCAGACTACCATCGGTGGTCATACCGCAGCTCACCAAAAGTGAATATGCCTATTTGGCTGAAAAGATGCGGAAATACGAAGGTTTCTATATTCAGAAGCGTTCCCTGAGAGATTATTATACCGAGCATGGCGCAAATGTTCTTGGCTATATTACTGAAGTAAATCAGCGAATAGTGAATGAAAATCCTTACTACCTTTCCGGAGACCTCATAGGCCGCCAGGGAGTTGAAGGATATTACGAAGAGTTGCTGCGAGGAGTTAAAGGAGTTAAATACATTCAGAAGGACAGGTTCAACCGGGACATTGGAGCCTACAAAGGCGGTATTTATGATACCCTCCCAAAAAAGGGAAAAGATATTACTATTACAATTGATGCCGAGTTACAAAAATACGGCGAACTCCTCATGAAAAACAAAAGAGGAGGAATCGTTGCCCTTGAACCTTCTACAGGAGAGATACTTGCATTGGTGACAGCCCCGAATTATGATCCCGCAGACCTTGTGGGACGCAAAAGGTCCCAAAACTTTACTGAGCTATGGCTGGACTCCATCGCCAAACCCCTGTTCGACCGCGGACTTTTAGCTGAATATCCTCCAGGATCTCCTTTCAAGACTATCAATGCCCTGATCGCCTTGCAGGAGGGAGTAGTTACAACACAAGATCGATTTTCATGTCACGGCGGCTATTTCTACGGAAGAGGTCGCAAAATGGGTTGTCACCCGCACTCGAGCCCGCTGGATATGATCCCGGGAATTGCGCAGTCATGTAACGCTTATTTTGCTAATGTCTACCGAAGAGTAATTGAAAAGTATCCTACTCCGCAGGAAGGAGTAGATGCCTGGGCGAACCATTTACGAAGTTTTGGACTTGGTGACTATTTAGGATCTGACCTTTCTACAGGTAGACCCGGAAAGATCCCCACTGCAGAATACTACAACAAGATCTATGATTACCCCACATACAAGTGGTTCTCAACGGCAACGCTTTCTAATGCAATTGGACAGGGAGAAGTTTTAATGACCCCTATCCAGCTGGCAAATATGACTGCTGCTATTGCCAATCGTGGCTGGTTCTATACTCCACATATCCTCAAAGAGATCGAAGGAAGACCTATTAAGGAAAAAGAATTTACTGAAAAGAAAATTACCACTATCGACCCAAAACATTTTGGACCTGTAGTAGAAGGAATGCACCAGGTATATAAAGCAGGAACGGCTTCTGCTCTACAGGTGCCGGGAATAGAGATAGCAGGAAAGACCGGAACAGCCGAAAATTTCACCAAGGTAGATGGCAAGAGAATGCAGCTTACAGATCACTCGATTTTTGTCGCCTTTGCTCCCGTAGATGACCCAAAGATCGCGTTAGCGGTTTTTGTAGAAAATGGATACTGGGGAGGTCGTTATGCAGGACGTATAGCAGGATTAATGATCGAGAAATACATCAAAGGGGAGATCACCAGGAAAGACATGGAGACCTGGGTTCTTAACAATAGCCTGGAAGAAGAATATGAAAAGCCATATAGTGGAAAGCCGTTCATGATCAACGACAACAAAAAATACGGCTGGACAGAAAAAAAGCCACTAAAGAACTAAGAAGTAATTATGCCCAAAACTATTTCCCAGTTTGACTGGATTACAATTCTTGTGTACTTCTTACTGGTTATGATTGGGTGGGTGAATATTTATTCTGCATCCCTGGATGATACATCAACATCAATGTTTGATTTCAGCCAGATCTACGGAAAGCAATTGTTGTGGATCCTGCTCAGCGTCTTCCTCATCACGATCTTACTTTCTCTTGAGGCCAAGTTCTATGAACGTTTTTCCAGTATTATTTACATCATTTCCCTACTCTCCATTCTGGGGTTATTCTTTTTTGGAAAAACAATAAACGGCGCTACTTCCTGGTATGCCTTTGGAAGTTTCTCAATTCAACCTGCCGAATTTGCAAAAGTTGCCACAGCCCTGGCCCTGGCAAAGTACATTAGTGACATACAAACCAACATGCGCAATCTGGCCGACCAATTCAAGGCCTTTATAATTATTGCGCTTCCGGCCTTGATCATTTTGCCCCAACCAGATGCAGGTAGTGCGATGGTCTATGCTGCTTTTTTCTTTCCACTTTACAGGGAAGGATTATCGGGGGTTTATCTTATAGCCGCCACGGTAGGAGTTCTTGTGTTCGTACTTACATTGGTTTGGAGCCCCGTATGGGTTTCGATTGGGGCAACTATACTGGTGATCTTTTTCTATTTCTTCCGCAAGAAGAAAAGGCCTGGCGCCATTGCCTACCTCAGCATTTTAATACTAGCAGTAGCCCTTTCCTTTTCCGTGGATTACATTTTTGAGAATGTTTTTGAGCAACGTCATCGCGATAGATTCAATATTGTTTTAGGAAAGGAAGTGGACAATCGCGGAATTGGTTATAATACCAACCAGAGTGAAATTGCTATTGGAAGCGGAAGCTGGTTTGGAAAGGGCTGGACCGAAGGCACCCAAACCAAAGGGAATTTTGTTCCCGAGCAGCATACAGATTACATTTTTAGCACTGTGGGTGAGGAATGGGGCTTTGTGGGAAGTTCCGTAGTTGTATTTCTCTTTATTTTCCTAATGCTGCGTATCATTCACCTTGCCGAGCGGCAGAAGTCGCAGTTCAACCGCGTTTACGGCTATAGTGTGGCAGGAATTCTCTTCGTCCACTTCTTTGTGAATATAGGGATGGTTATTGGTATTTTTCCAACCGTAGGGATCCCACTGCCTTTCTTTAGCTATGGAGGTTCAGGGCTATGGGGATTCACTATTCTCCTGTTTATTTTTGTTAAGCTGGATTCAGATAGAATGTCTTTCTGGTAGGGAGAAAAATTGGGATATGAGATGTGAGATCTCTGATCGCAAAAAATTTACCGAAAGGATATATGCCGCTTCTTTGGAGCTCTCGTTTTGAACAGCTTTTATTCCTTTTTCCAATTGGAAGGCATGAACGGGATACCTTTCCGGGTTGGGCGAGTGAACACATCTAAAAATGCTTCCCCATAAAGAACTTTCTTAAAATCTGTTACCTCTCTTCTAAAGGAACCACTAAAAACCAGACCGCTGAAACTCCTTTCCTGATAACAACATTATCCTGCAAATATTTCGCTTCTCTATCGTTCTATTTCTTCCAAGAAACTCCCTCCCTCCGGGAGGGCCGGGGGTGAAATGAGCCTCTCAATCAACCTACAGAATTCACTCTTAACTTTCTAAATACACTGTACTCAATACTTAATTCCATCAAACTCACTACTCGAATACAAGTACAAAAAAAAGGGCCTTAAAAAGCCCTTTTTGGTAACCTATTTTTCTTTTTCTTATTTCTTAATATCAGCAAGACCTGATTTTTTGATGTTGTTCATCTTCATGTCTTCCAGTACATGCACAGCCTCTTCCATATAAATATCGCTGCTCAGGTTCTTATGCCATCTTTGTCGCTTTTCAGCAAGTACGGTGTCTACACTGAATAATTCTTTCTCATATGGAAGAGATTCAAAGCTAAGGTTCGATTGATATTCGGAGATCTTATCAAACCTTTTTGCCTGCTCCTCGTTAAGCTCCATTTCCCTGCTGTAGTCTTCATAGTTAAGGGGGAATGTGGTGCTGTTACGTTGATCTCTAATCCATTCTGCATTTTCTTTAATAAGATCGATATGTTCGTTCTTTGCCATTCTTTTTTGGCTATTTGCCAAGGTTTCTTCAAAGTCAATATATCCATCCCATTCTTTAAAAGACGCTGCCTCAATCTGGTCCCATGGCAGTGGGTTCTTTTGATCCTTTTCTCCAATATCAATGAAAGAATAACGATCTGGTACCACTACATCACTTTTAACTCCTTCAAGTTGTGTAGAACCACCATTTACCCTGTAGAACTTCTGGGTAGTGATCTTTAAAGCTCCCAGGTCTCCGAGGTCACTATTCCTTACCCAACGGTTAAGGTCAAGTACGTTCTGCACAGTACCCTTTCCATAGGTTTGTTTACTACCTATAATTACCGCTCTTTTGTAATCCTGCATTGCGGCTGCAAGAATTTCGGAAGCTGAGGCAGAAAGTTCATTTACCAGGATCACGAGCGGTCCATCCCAAAGGATCGATGGATCATTGTCTTTTAATACTTCCTGGCCTTCAAGTTTTGATTTCACCTGTACGATGGGCCCTTCTTTTATGAACAATCCGGCAATATCTACAACAGTTTTAAGAGATCCTCCCCCATTGTTTCTAAGGTCGAGCACCAAACCGTCCATTCCTTCTTTCTTAAGTCTGATTATCTCCTTCTTCACATCGGAAGCTGCATTTCTTTCGGAATAATCTTCCATGTCGAAATAAAACTTCGGAAGGTTAATAACCCCGTAAATCCTGCCATCCTTTTCTACTTTAGCGGCCTTTGCGTAAGTTTCCTCAATTTCTACAACATCACGAATTATATCTACTTCCTCAATTGTTCCGTCAACTTTTTTAAGAGTGAGCGTTACTTTAGAACCTTTTGGCCCTTTGATAAGATTAACTGCATCATCCAAACGCATCCCTACCACACTTACCGGCTCTTTTTCATCTTCTTGTTTAACCTTGATGATCTCATCACCTACTTCTACCTCTTCTCCTCTCCATGCAGGTCCTCCAGAGATAACTTCGACGATCTTCACATTATCATTTTTCTTCTGAAGCCGGGCACCAATACCTTCTAGCTTCCCGCTCATTGCCATATCAAAACGATCTTTATCCTGTGGGGCAAAATAGAAAGTGTGTGGATCAAATTCTTCCACTATTGCATTTACATAAACCGAAAACCAGTCTTTTCTTTCGAGATCATCACTAAAATCAAAGTACTCTTCGAGAGAGTTCCTGGTCAACTCACGGGCTTCCACCTCCAGCTCAGCATCTGTTTTGGCAACATAATCCGGATTATTTTCTAGTTCTCTCTCCTGCTCCTTTTTCTTGTCGTAGAAATTAGAAATGGCAGAGAATTTAAGTTGTTTTCTCCATCTCTGCTTCATCTCTGCTTCAGAGTTTACATAACCACGTTTGCTATAATCTGTATCCAATTTCTCTTTCTTACTAAAGTCAAAAGGCTTATCCAGGATTTCCCTGTACATTCCTTCAGCTTCATTCATACGCTGCATCAATCTTGTATGAGTAAGATCAAAGAAACTGATCTCAGAATTTTTGATCTGGTCATCCAGCAAAGTTTCATATTGCTTGAATTCCTCTATATCACTAGCATAAAAATATCTCTTCAAAGGATCAAGGGCTTCCAGATAATCCTTATATACTTCAGAAGAAAAGGAATCGTCCACCTCCTTGGCATCATAATGCCCGTTTTTAAGAACATAAGAGATCAGCTCAATTAAGGTCTTATCTTTATTGGGGTCGTTAAAGGTCTTGGTGGTAAAGCTGCAGGAGGCAGCAGCAAAAAGCAATACCAGCACCAGTAGTTTATAATTCCTTTTCATTATAGTTTGAATTTTCATCATTTGTATACCTCTACTACAGTAAAAACTATGCCAACTTCTATAGTTTTACGGGTTTTTGTTAAATTACGAATATAAGTCTTTCCTCAGGAAATTAATTTAATTTAGCAGCCATAAAATTTTCATAAATGCCTCAGGAAAAACCGCTGATCTTAGTAACAAATGATGACGGAATAACCGCCCCGGGAATTCGAGCACTTATTGATGTCATGAAACAGCTGGGAGATGTTATCGTGGTTGCACCCGATAGTCCTCAAAGCGGAATGGGACATGCCATTACTATTAGTGACACCCTTTTTTGCGACCAAATCACCGTAAAGGAAACCTATAAACATAAGGAATTTAGCTGCTCGGGAACTCCGGCCGACTGTGTGAAAATTGCAACACAGGAGATCCTGCACCGCAAGCCCGATCTTTGTGTGAGTGGCATAAATCACGGCTCTAATTCTTCTATTAACGTGATCTATTCGGGTACTATGAGCGCCGCAGTGGAAGCCGGAATTGAGGGGATCCCTGCAATTGGCTTTTCCTTACTGGACTATTCCCTGAATGCAGATTTCGAGCCTTGCAAAAAATTCGTGAAACGCATAACCCGGCAGGTATTAAAGCATGGACTACCAAAAGGAGTGGTGCTTAATGTGAACCTTCCAAAGTTGAAGGAGTCGGAGATAAAAGGTATAAAAGTGTGCAGGCAGGCAAATGCACGATGGGAAGAGGAATTTGACAAAAGAACCAATCCGCAGGGCCGGGATTATTACTGGCTTTCGGGGAAATTCATAAATGAAGATGAAGGGGAAGACAGTGACGAATTTGCCCTTTCTCAAGGCTATGTTTCTGTAGTACCTGTGCAGTTTGACCTTACCGCCCACCAATTCCTTAGAGATCTAAACACCTGGGATTTGAATGATTAAAAAAGAGATATTTATCGGCTTTTTGACAGGTATAGCAGCAAACCTCACTGGAATGCTGATTTACATTCTGATTTTTTCTGAATTATCTATCCTGGATACTCTTAAAGAGTCAATGCGTGGAGGTTTTATAGGAACTCTTATTACAGCCGGAGCCATTTTAAATTTCATTCCTTTCTTCTACTTTTTAAAGAAGGAGAAGAACTATAGGGCACGAGGTGTTTTAATGGCATCAATTTTAGCAGCCCTCGTGATTGCCATTATTAAGCTTAGCTAATATGAAATATTACATTATTGCAGGTGAGGCTTCTGGTGACCTTCATGCGGCAAACCTCATGAAAGCCCTTAAAAACACCGATCCCAATGCAGAATTCAGGTTTTGGGGGGGAGACCTTATGGAGCAGGAAGGTGGTACACCCGTAAAACATTATCGCGATCTGGCCTTTATGGGCTTTGCTGAAGTGATCATGAACCTGCGTACGATTTTGCAGAATATCTCTTTCTGCAAAGAAGACATTAAAAAATGGGAGCCTCACGTGATCATTTTTGTAGATTATCCGGGGTTCAACCTGCGAATTGCAAAATGGGCACGTAAGGAAGGCTACAAAACTCACTTTTATATTTCACCACAAATTTGGGCCTGGAAAGAAAATCGCATTAAAGATATTCAGCGGGATATTGATGAAATGTATGTGATCCTGCCTTTTGAAAAGGATTTCTATGAGCAAAAGCACAATTTTAAGGTCAATTTTGTGGGACATCCGCTTCTGGATGAGATTGCGAAAAGGCCACCTGCCAACATAAATAGATTAAAAGCAGAAAATGGGCTGGACGACCGCCCCGTAATTGCACTTCTGCCCGGAAGCCGAAAACAGGAAATCTCCAAAATGCTGGAGATCATGTTAAGCGTGACCAAAGATTTTAAAGATTATCAATTCGTGATCGCCGGTGCACCTAGTCAGGAAGAAGATTTTTACCGGCGGTTTATCAAGAAAAGTAATGTTCATCTGGTGATGAACCGAACTTATGACCTCCTGGAAATATCAACGGCGGCTCTCGTTACCTCCGGCACTGCAACCCTGGAAACTGCTTTACTTAAAGTACCTGAAGTAGTTTGTTATAAAGGTAATTTCATCTCCTATCAAATCGCAAAAAGGGTTATTAACCTTGACTATATTTCACTGGTAAATCTTATCATGCAAAGAGAGGTGGTAAAAGAACTTATCCAAAGTAATTTTAACCGACAAAATCTGATAAAAGAACTTTCAAAGATCCTAGACAAGGAAAACAGGAAGAAGATCTTTTCAGATTATTATGAGCTGGAGCAAAAACTGGGTGGTAAAGGTGCCAGTGAAAAAACTGCTCAGCTTATCTATCAAAAGATTTCAGCTTCATGAAGATCAAATACTTTGCTCTCCTCCTCCTGTCAATCTCATTGACTTCCTGTGGCGCCAGTAAAAGAGTTGAATCTCCTAAAGAAAGAGCTCAGGAAAATTCGGCCGGTTATGCCGAACTACCAGATTTCATAGATCTCATCGATGAAGACATTGAAGATCTTGAAGTGGGAACTAACAACATCATTGACCACGCACTCCAGTTTCTTGGCACCAAATATAAATACGGCGGCATGACGCCTGACGGTATGGATTGTTCGGGTCTGGTCTACACCTGCTTTCTTCAAAATGATATCTCACTGCCTCGTTCTTCAAAAGACATGGCCCAATTAGGAGAGGAACTTGATCTTACGAATGTAAGAACAGGAGATCTCCTATTCTTTATTACCGACAGGCGCAAGAAGAACATCAATCACGTGGGCCTTGTTGTGGAACTCGATGCAGAGAATATCTATTTTATTCACTCCAGCACCTCCCGCGGAGTCATTATCTCGGCGCTAAATGAGAATTACTGGCGCGAACATTTTGTGATGGCCCGGCGCATTCTATAAATCCCTATCTTCGGGTAAACTCCTGAACAAGAAGCGGTTTGAATACAGCGATCATTAGACTCACACTTGTGCTCCTGCTGGGTATTTGCAGCGGATTCTATCTGGAATGGTCGCCAAAAATGTCATTTTTCGTCCTCCTTCCAATTCTATTGCTTTTTCTACTGTCTTACTTTCGGGCAAGAAGATTGCTCTTCCCCGACAAAATCTTTGGAAGCAGTGCCTTTCTTCTCTTTTTTTGCCTTGGGATTTTCGTTGTAAGTCTCCATCTTCCGCAAAATCAGCCGCAGCATTATATAAAACGAATCTCTTCGGAAGAAATTCCACTCCTGAAGCTCAGCATCAAAGAAAGCCTGAAGCCCGATCTTTACAGCAACAAATACATAGCTGAAGTAAAGTGGGTCAACGAAAGTGCTTCTAATGGAAAGCTCCTGCTCCTTTCTCCTAAAGACAGCCTTGAAAAGCCCTTTTTGGAAGGTGAGGAATTCATCATTGCAGGACATCCTCTTGCGCTTTCAGGCCCGTTAAATCCTCACCAGTTCGACTATAAAGAATTTATGGCTCGAAAAGGCATAATGCGGCAGGTGGATCTGAGAAATGCAGCTTTCTACAAACTATCCTCTCCACATAATACTATACAAGCCGCAGCCGCCGACATTCGAAGACAGATCACCTCATCTTTAAGAACAAACGGATTCGACAAGGATGAACTTGCTGTGGTGCAGGCTTTGCTGCTGGGTCAGAAACAGGATATCTCTACCGAAACCTATAACAACTTTGCAGCGGCCGGCGCTATCCATATCCTTGCTGTTTCGGGGCTTCATGTGGGGGTAATTCTGCTTTTTCTTCACTGGCTCCTCAAGCCTCTAAAGAGGTTCAAAAAAGGCAAATTCATCAAGACATTTTTAATCATAGTTTTCCTCTGGGGCTTTGCATTTCTTGCGGGACTCTCACCATCTGTAGTGCGGGCTGTTACCATGTTCAGCTTTATAGCAGTTGGTTTGGAGATCAACAGGCGAACTAGTACGCTCAATTCAATTTTCCTTTCACTACTACTCCTGCTGCTCATAAGGCCGCAGTGGGTCTTTGAGGTAGGATTCCAGTTAAGTTATCTGGCCGTACTTTCAATTGTCTTTTTTCAGCCCCTCTTATCTGGTCTCTACCTTCCTTCCAACAGGATCATCAAATATTTTTGGGATCTGCTAACGGTAACCATTGCCGCCCAGGCCGGTATTTTGCCCCTTAGTCTCTATTACTTTCATCAATTTCCCGGTTTGTTCTTCCTCACAAACCTGCTCATTCTTCCTTTCCTTGGTGTCATCCTCATTGGAGGAGTTTTGTTGATCTTTTTAGCCGTTTTGGATATACTGCCCCGATTCCTGGCCAGAGCTTACGAGAGCTCAATAGAATTGCTAAATGGAACGGTTAAATTCATTGCCGGGAAAGAGCAGTTTCTTTTTCAGGATATTCCGTTCACCCTTCCGGAAGTTTGGGCATGGTATATTCTGTTATTCCTCCTCTTCCTGTTGGCAAGGAATTTTAGTTACAAAAAACTTAGGACTGTATTCTTTTCGGTGGCAATTTTACAGCTGGTCTATATTTTTCAGAAGACACAAAATGAAGAACAACTAATAGTTTTTCACAAAAGCCGAAACAGCATTATTGGAAAATTACAAGAAAATAAGCTTCAGCTTTACCACAATCTTTCTCCTCCGGCAGAAGAGCTGAAAATGATCAGGAACTTCAAAATTGGGAAAAATGTAACAAGACTGAAAGAGCAACCAATGAAAAACGTCTACTCTCAAAAAGGGCATTTTTTGATACTCATTGACAGCAGCAGTATTTTACCACCTCACTTACCAGAAGGCTCACAATTGCTAATTACCGGCTCTCCCCGAATGAATTTGGACCGGGTTTTACAACAGATGAACCCTTCAGCAATAATTGCAGATGGCAGTAATTATCCTTCAGCTGTTAAAAGATGGCGAGAAACTGCTGTAGAAAAGAGTATTCCTTTCCACTTTACAGGGGAAGATGGAGCATACTATTTAGATTGAAAAGATCTCAAAAATCCTAAAAACCGTTGAGATCTACTTTTGGATTAGCCAATGTCAGTTGGAGACTACAAATTCGTTCTCAAAAGTTTCAGAATAAGCTTTAAAGGCTTCAGGGGAATTGATCTCTTTATAATCTTCACCTACGAACATCTTCAGAAATAATTCAAGCTGATGCGGCGTTCTGTAACCCGGAATTGGTCCTATGAGATTTCCTTTCTCATCAAAAAACACCAGGCTTGGGTATCCGGTGATCTTCATGGCCCGTGCAAAGTCATGCTGACTGTTTCGACCTCTTCGGTTAGGATCGAAATTCGGGTTCTTAAATGTTGTTCCGCGATAAGTTATCTCCTCTGTACCTTCAGCATTGAATTTGACAGGATAATAGTTCTTATTGATATACTCTCTCACATCTTCATTAGAAAAAGTGTTCTTATCAAGTAATTTGCATGGGCCACACCAGGTAGTATAAGCATCCATAAAAATTTTTTTCGGCTGCTTCTTTTGAGCTTCAAGTGCTTCATTCATGCTCATCCACTTGATCTCCTGAGATATAACAGTGGGAGCCGCGAACAACAAGATTATAAGGCTAAGTATGAGTTTTTTCATGTCTTTTCTTTCTCCTTCGCAATAGTCGTTCCTAATATAAAAAAATTACGCCCTCAAAAGAGGGCGTAAAATTACATTTTTGAAAGTTAATTATTTAACTCCATGCATCAACTTCTTAAGCAGCGGATTCAATAGAGCTACCAGTACTCCGGCGCCAATTGGTATTACAGTGAATATTAAGAAGAATGTAGAAAGGCTGTATTGTTCCGTGATTTCATCGATCATTCCTCCAAACGAACCTGCCAGCTTATTTCCAATTGCAATGGCGAGATACCACATTCCAAACATGAAGGCGATCATCCTTGCAGGAACTAGTTTACTAACGTAAGACAGCCCTAAAGGAGAAAGACACAATTCTCCCAGTGTATGGAAGAGATATGCTAAGATGAGCCAGATCATACTAACTTTTGCGCCCTCGGCAACACCACTGGAACCAAAAGCCAATAAACCAAAACCAACTCCAAGAAGGATCAAACCGAAACTATATTTCCATGCTGCAGAAGGATTATACTTGCTCTCCCACCATTTGGAAAAGAAGGAGGCAAACACGATTATAAAGAACGAGTTGAGGATACTGAACCACGAAACGGTAATTTCGGTAGCATTTCCCTGGAATTCTCTTACCAACATCCATATTACAATAGCCCAGATAATTCCGAAGCAAACAACAAGAACAATGTTGGAGCCAAGAACTCTCTTGTAAGTCTGTTTCCATAATAGATAAAGCACCCAGGTGATGATCATGAGCGGCACTACCGTAAGCAGCGTGTTGAAGACATTAAAAACAGTCGCACCGGTTCCTACCAGCATCCTGTCTACAGAGTCACGGGCAAAGATGATAAGAGAAGTTGCTCCCTGCTCAAAAGACATCCAAAAGAATACTGTGAAAAATGCAAAGATGATCACAGCAATTAATCGATCACGGACAATCTTAGTGTAACGCGCAATTCTGCTAATCACTAAAATTAGAAATAGCACAAGACCAATTAATGCAAAAGCCAAAGGCCCCGAAAACGGTTCTCCCTGAAAATCAAAAGGCATTACCGCCGGAAGGAGATTTAAATTACCAATCTTTGAAGACGGATCATTAATTAAATAGAGCAATCCTATGACCGAAGTTGCGACAACCAGGATCTTATCAAAAAGCGTAAATGGGTTATGGGAGTGATCTTTTACACCTGTTGCTTCTTCCCTGGCCTTTTCTTCAGCAAGTTTAGCCTTATCGGGCACTCCACCTATATTTCCAAAAAGAGGTTTTGCCAACCAGAATTGCAGCGTCCCAAGGAACATGAAGATTCCGGCAAGTCCAAAGCCCCAGCTCCATCCTACTCTTTCGGCAAGATAGCCGCAAAGCATCATCCCAAAAAAGGCTCCGGCATTAACACCCATATAGAAAATAGTATAAGCCCCATCCTTCTTATCGGGTTTACCGTCATACATTTCAGAAATAATAGAAGTAATGTTCGGTTTAAAAAAACCTGTACCTATTACCAGTAAGGCAAGACCGAAGTAAAGGGAAAACTCTGTTTCCAATGCCATGGAAGCGTGCCCGAGGGTCATTATTGCCGCACCTATAACCACGGCCCACCGATAGCCGGTGATCTTATCTGCAATAATACCCCCTGCTATTGGTGTTAAATATAATAATCCGGCATAGGTCCCAAAAAGAGCTCCTGCGTTCTCTGCGCTCCAACCCCAGCCGGGGTTGTCAACCCCTACAACTGCCATGGTGAGGAAGTTGATTAGCAGTACTCTCATTCCGTAGAACGAGAATCGCTCCCACATTTCGGTAAAGAAAAGAACAAAAAGGCCGGCGGGATGGCCTAAGACTTTGGATTTAAAGAAATCATTCTCTTCCGCAGGAACGGTTGCTGCCATTATCTTTTTCTTTTGTTTTCTTCTTTTTCTACAAGATCTTCATCACCAAGTTCCCACTTTTCCTGTTGAGGCAGCTCTCTCTCTTCATCTTCAACCCCATGCGTAAGACGCTTCAACGGTTTAAGCATAAGCAGTACAAGAACCGCAAAGGAAACAGTAAAGATCGTGATACCAAGGAAGATGCTACCATCTCCTGCTTCCGAAGAAAACTCTCCTACAATCCCTGCCACTTTATTTCCCAGTCCGGTTGCTGCAAAGTACACTCCCATCATTAAGGAAGCATATTTTACAGGTGCCAGTTTTGTAATAAAAGATAGTGCCACCGGTGAGGAACTCAATTCCCCAATGGTGTGGAAAAGATATGCAAGTACCAACCAGTACATTGCTGAAGCCCCGTCATTCTGGAATTCCATGGAAGCGAACACCATGAAGACAAATCCAAGTCCCATGATGATCACACCAATTGCCATTTTGAAGATGGATGATGCTTCTTTGCTTTTGAGTTTTCGTTTAGCCCAGAAGTTCGCTACAATAACACCAAAAATGATAATAAACAGCGCATTCAAAGACTGGAACCATGAAGCAGGTACTTCGCTGCCAATTAGCGGTAAACTGAAAGGTAAAGATCTGTCTGTTTTTTCAAGAGCATAGATATTCATTAATCCCCCGGCTTGTTCAAAAGCACCCCAAAAAACGATCACAAGTATAAATGAAAGAAGCATTACTACGTAGCGATCTTTCATCACCTGAGTAGTCAGGTCCTTATAAACCATGAGCATCATGGCAGTAACCAACGTGAGGAATATAAACAGGAAACCATAAGCTACGTCTTCTACAGCCAACCAATAGATAGAAAAAGCCATAAGAAGACCTGAGATGGCCAACTGCAAAGGAGACTTGAACAGTCCTTTGAACATTCCTCCAAAGGATGCTCCTGAATCTCTTTCAGCTTTAGAAAGAAGATTCCCTACTTCTCTAAGATACTTCTGGCCCCATAGGTAAACAAGAAGGCCAAATGCCATGGCGATACCTGCAAGACCGAAGCCCCAGTGCCATCCAATATTTTCTCCTACATATCCTACGATCAAACTGGAAAGGAAGGCTCCCAGGTTGATCCCAATGTAAAAAATGGTAAATCCTTTATCACGGCGAATGTCACCTTCTTTGTAGAGACCTCCAACCATGGTAGAGATATTTGGCTTCAACATTCCAACTCCGGCGATGATTAATCCAAGACCGGTGTAAAAGGCCCACATTTCTTCTACTGCCAAGATACCGTGTCCTGCAACCAGGATAATTCCACCCCACAGTACAGCTTTTTTCTGCCCCAGAAGTTTGTCAGCTATGATCCCTCCCGGAATGGAAGCTACATAAACCAGCATGGTATACCAGCCGTAAAGAGCTAAAGCTTCGGCATTAGTCCAGCCAAGCCCGGCATTACCGCCCTGGGTGGCACTTACAAGGTAAAGTACCAGAATGGCGCGCATTCCATAGTAGGAAAAACGCTCCCACATTTCGGTGAAAAATAAAACATAAAGACCTATCGGATGACCGAATAATTCACGGTCCTGCGGTGCTGTTGTTACTGCCATTATAGGGTTGATTTAATATTAGGATTAACTTTTAGATTTTCTTCAATAAAATTTGTCATGAGCGTGTAAAGATGCAGACGGGTATTTCCTCCATATATTCCATGGTTCCTATCGGGATAAATAGCCCAGTCAAATTGCTTGTTCGCCTGTACAAGAGCTTCTATCATCCTCATAGTATTTTGAACGTGCACATTGTCATCGCCAGATCCATGAATAAGCAGGTAATCTCCTTTCAGCTTTTCAACATGGTTAATAGGAGAATTCTCATCGTATCCTGAAGGATTCTCCTGCGGAGTAGTCATATACCTTTCGGTATAAATTGTGTCATAGAACCTCCAGCTGGTCACAGGAGCAACTGCGATAGCCATTTTGTAAACATCATTCCCTTTTAAAATCGCATTTGATGACATAAAGCCACCATAGCTCCAGCCCCAAATTCCCATATTCTCTTCATCTATGTAATCTCTCGCTCCAAGAATTCTGGCTGCTTCGATAACATCTTCAACTTCATATTTTCCAAGCTCCTTTTGAGTAACCTTTTTAAAAGCAGCACCTTTATAACCCGTACCGCGAGGATCAATTCCTACTACGATATAACCTTTGCCGGCAAGCATTTGATACCAATAATCATTCGTGCTGTTAAAACGGTTCCCCACTTCCTGAGAACCAGGCCCGGAATATTGAGCCACAAACAATGGATATTCATTGCTTTCCTTAAAATTTGGAGGCTTGATCATCCACATGTTGAGTTCTTCGCCATTTACTTCAAGAGTAGAGAACTCCTTTGGCACGATCTGGTACTCGGCCATTTTCTTTAAAAGCTCTTCATTATTAACAATCTCCCTTACCAGCTTTCCATTTTTGGCAAGATGAAGAGTGAACTCGTAAGGGGTAGTTGCGCTGTTATAGCTATTGATAAAGTAGGTGTAATCTGCACTAAAGTCTGCACTGTTCTGCCCTACTTTCTCTGTAAGTTGTTTTTTGTTCTTTCCGTTTGTCTTTACTGAAAACACATCCCGGTTGATACTTCCGTTCTCGGTACTTTGGTAGAAGATTGTTTTGGTTTTAGGATCGAGCCCATAGTAGTTAGTCACTTCCCAATTCCCTCTGGTCACCTGATTCTTCAGTTTTCCCGTATTGTCGTAAAGGTAAATATGGTTCCAGCCGTCCTTTTCACTGGTCCAGATGAAACTGTTATCTTCCAAAAATGTCAGATTATCGGTGACATCTACATAAGCATCATCGGTTTCGGTAAGAACTATTTTCGCCTGATTAGTTTCAGCATTTACGAAGATCAGGTCAAGAAGATTCTGGTGGCGATTAAGAACCTGTGCACTAAGAATTTTAGCATCATTAGTCCATTTGATCCTCGGAATGTAAAAATCATCGTAGTCTCCCAGATTAACATTAGAAAGTTGATTCTTCTTAAGGTCGTAAATGTGCAGACTTACCTCAGAATTCTTTTCTCCGGCTTTAGGATACTTAAAAGTGGTTTTTGACGGGTAAAGATCCTGCCCATAAACATCCATGGAAAACTCAGGCACTTCGGTTTCATCAAACTTCAAAAAGGCGATTTTTTCACCGGTTTCATTCCACTGGAAAGCTCGAACAAATGAAAACTCCTCTTCATAGACCCAGTCGGCTACTCCATTGATGATCTTATTCCACTCCCCGTCTGTAGTTACCTGGGTAACTTTTCCGGAAGCAAAATCCTTCACATAGATGTTATTTTCAAAGACATAAGCAATTTTATCTCCATTTGGAGAGAGCGTAGGTTCCTTGATCTTTTCTTCTGAAATTTTTGTCAGTTCTTTGCTGTTGAGGTCGTAAATGTAGAAGATTCCGCGGGTAGAGTGACGGTAAATGGGCTCGATCTCTGTTCCCAGGATCAATTTTTCTTCATTATTGCTGAATTCGTAACCCGAAAAATACCTAATATCCTCAAGTTCACTACTATTAAGGATCGTGCGGGTCAATTCACCGGTTTTGTAAGAGAAAGCATCAATGCTGGAATTTCCGGTGTTGCGGTCAAAATTAAGTACTACGTATTCTTTTCCGTTGTTGAGTGATTGAAGGGATTCCATTCTTTCCTGGCGAAAAGTACCTCCCCAAATATCTTCAAGTGTTATCTCTTTCTTCTGTGCGGTAAGTACCGAAGCAGCTGAAAGAAAAAAGGCTAAAAGCCCGGTGGTCAACTTCATATTCAAGATTAAAAAATTTGCATGCCAAGTTTAATAAAAATTCGGCTAAAAAACAGATTTTCTGCTGTTAAATCATAAGGAGATGTTAAAGAAAAAGAGTCGTAAACTCTTATTCTGGAGAAAACTCTTCACACCTCCTCACAATTTTCCTCTGGCTGCCGTATTTTCTTCAGTAGTTGTATCTTTAAACTTTCAAAATTTATACAATGGTTGACCCAATTACCGGCTTTTCCAGGCTTTCAAAAGAGGAAAAAATTGAATGGCTTAGCAAGACCTATCTGGCCGGGAATAAAGAAGCAAAGAAGATATTGAAGCAGTACTGGAATCCCGATTCCAGCCTGCAGCAATTACACGAGGAATTTACCGAAAACACCCTTTCCAACTACTATCTCCCTTTTGGCCTGGCTCCTAATTTCCTGATAAATGACCGCCTATTTGCTATACCAATGGCAATAGAGGAGAGCTCGGTCATTGCAGCAGCCAGTAAGGCTGCGAAATTTTGGGGCAAGCGTGGGGGGTTTAAAGCTGAAGTGCTGGGCACCCAAAAAATAGGTCAGGTGCATTTCATCTATAGAGGAGAAGATCATAAACTTCAGGAATTTTTCAATAACACAAAACCAAAGCTTTTAGAAGCCGTTGCTCCGCTAACCAAAAACATGGAAAAAAGAGGCGGCGGTGTGGTGAATGTGGAGTTACGGGACAAAACACATCTCTTGAACGGTTATTATCAACTCCACTGCACCTTCGAGACCAAAGATTCTATGGGGGCGAATTTCATTAACTCCTGCCTGGAACGTTTTGCTGAAACTTTTCAAGCTGAAGCAAAAGCTTATGATTCTTTTGATGCTTCTGAAAAAGACATTGAGATCGTGATGAGCATACTATCCAATTATGTCCCCGATTGTATTGTGAGGGCAGAAGTTTCCTGTCCCGTCGAAGAACTGGAAGATCACGGGATGACGGGAGAAGACTTTGCTTCGAAGTTTGTAAGGGCCATAAAAATAGCTGAAGCCGAACCTTATCGTGCAGTGACCCACAACAAAGGGATCATGAATGGGATTGACGCCGTGGTTCTGGCTACAGGGAATGACTTTAGAGCAGTGGAAGCAGGTATTCACGCTTATGCCTCAAAAGAGGGAAAATACACAAGTCTTTCTCACGCCGATGTTCAGAATGGAGTTTTTAGGTTCTGGATGGAAATACCTTTGGCACTGGGAACAGTAGGAGGATTGACAGGATTACATCCGCTTTCGAAGATTGCTCTGGAGATCCTGCAAAAACCTTCAGCCGAAGACCTAATGAAGATCGTGGCGGTCACCGGGCTTGCTCAGAATTTTGCTGCCGTAAAATCCTTGATCACCACTGGAATTCAGCAGGGACATATGAAGATGCACCTCATGAACATTCTAAACCAACTTCAAGCTACCCCTGCCGAAAAAGAGATTTTAGTGAAACATTTCAAGACCCACAATGTCTCCCACAGTGCAGTGGAAGAACAACTTGAAAAACTGAGAAGTTAATGCAGAAGTTCCACAGCTATGGCAAGTTATTGATAAGCGGGGAATATGTGGTCCTCGACGGAGCCACAGCTCTCGCTCTTCCCACCAAATTTGGGCAGACATTAAAGGTAAAGGAGATCGAGAAACCGCTGATAAAGTGGAGAAGCCTGGAAAATGACGGTACTGTGTGGTTTGAAGACGAATTTCAAACCGAAGATATTTTCGATCTCCAATTCTCAAAAGCAAATGAAAATAATGAGGTGTCAAAAATGCTATTTTTGGCACTACATGCAGCCGGAAGCATGAACTCAGAAATTCTAAAGGAAGGCACAGGGTTCGAAGTGATTACAGAAGTTGATTTTCCCAGAACCTGGGGTCTTGGCACCTCCTCCACACTTATTGCAAATCTTGCAAAATGGCTGCAGGTAAATCCATTTAAGCTGCTTGACAGCACTTTTGGAGGTAGTGGTTATGATGTGGCGCTTGGAATGTATGGCACCCCTCTAACATTCGCAAAGCAGGGTCTTGAAAATAGCATTTTAAAGACCTCTTTTGATCCTCCCTTTAAAGATCACCTGTTCTTTGTTCACCTTAACCAAAAACAGGATAGCAGGAAAGCTATAGAACACTATCGCCGGCAGGAAAAATCTTCTCTTAAAAGAGCAATTGAAAAGACCTCTGCGATCACCCATAGCATGATCACCTGCAAAGACCTTAGGGAATTCGAACTTCTTGTAGAGATACATGAAAATCTCATTTCGCAGCTTCTGGGTATTCAAAAGGTCAAAACCCGACTTTTTTCAGAGTATCCCGGAGCAATTAAAAGCCTTGGCGGATGGGGCGGAGATTTTGTTCTGGTTTCCGGAAATTCTCAGGATATGGATTACTTCAGAAGAAAAGGTTTTAACACCATCCTCACCTATGACGACATGATTCTGACTTAAATCTGGTAGATAAGGATCAAAAAAAATGCCCTCAAATAAATTTGAGGGCATTTTTTTATTATTGATATACTTTTCTAGTAGAACCTTGCGCGGTTATCCTCGATCTCTGCAGCTTCTTCAAGAGCTTCAAAAACTTCAGTATTTACAGTTGTTCTACGTGCAGTAGCTTCTCTTGCTGCATACGGCCTGTAAGATTCCATTTGAGGCGCATCGTTCTTTTGAAGTACTTTAATAACAAATACTCCCTTTTCACCTGCAACAGGGCTGCTTACCTTACCGGTCTCAAGACCAAAAGCGTAACCAACAACTTTTGGTTCACTTCCTACTCCGGGAAGAGTGGGGCTGTTACGGTTAACTGCATTGGCAGTATTCACCTGTACATTCTGGTTCTGTGCAATGGCTTCAAGTGTGCTGCCGTTAATACGCCCTTTAATAATCTCAGCTTTTTTCTCTTTCTGAAGAATAGGAATAACAGTTGAAGAAGCAGCTTCAGCAGATTTAAGTCCGCCTTTATTAACTGCAGTTACCTGAGCAACCACATAACCTGAAGGTACTTCAAATCTTCTAATGTCTCCAACTTCTACGTCTTCTTCAAAAGCCCACTGAACAATTCTTCTCTGAGCTCCAATTCCCGGGATATTCTCTTCGAGTTGCTGAATTTCTTTGACCGGCCTCACTTCTTTTCCTCCTTCTTTCGCGAGATCACTAAAGTTTCCATCTTTTGCAGCCAATTCAAACCTTGTAACTTCAGCAAAAAGTTCATTGGATGTCTTTTCTGAAGGTTCAATAGCTCTTGAGATCGTAGCAAGTTTTACCGCTCTTTCCCTATCTGTCTGCTCCTGTATGTGTATCACGTGGTAACCAAATTGAGTCTCAACTACTCCAATGGTTCCTTCATTGTTGTTGAATACAAAATCATTAAATGCCGGCACCATTGCTCCAGGAGTAAACCATCCTAGTTCCCCTGCATCCTCTTTATTAGAAGCATCGGCAGAGAATTGAGAAGCCATTTCGGCAAACTTATCGTTGTTGTTTCTTACCACATTAGCAAGACTATCGGCTAACTGTTGTGCCTCTTGCTTGCTCCTGCTAACCTGTCCTCCTACCGGAGAACCTTGCCAAGCTACAAGAATATGTCTTGCCTGTGCAGAATCGGGAATTTGTGCAGTTTCAACTACCCTGGAAATTCTCCATGAACCATTGAACTTGAAAGGACCATAAACTTCTCCTTCATTAAGATTGAAAAGAGAATCGGCATGTTCAGCCGGCAACTGATTCTTGAAAATGAATCTATCCTGAAATTTGTCATCAGATCTTTCATTGACAAGGGTTTCCCATTCACGTGTAGTTGCAAAACCTTCCACAGTATCATTAGAATTTGTAGCGGCATTAAATTCAACTCTGTTGTTTAGAAGGCCAAGTAGCTCAGTTTTAACTTCAGCTTCATCTTCGGGAGATGCTGACTCTTCGTAAAGAACATACTGGATATCACGGGTGGCCTCGGTTTTAAACCTACCTGGATGAGCTTTAATATAATCTCTTATCTCAGCTTTAGAAACTTCAACTTCAGCATCATCTACAGAAGTGTAAGGAATCTGTACAAACTCCATATCTACACTTTCATTAGCAAATTTGTAAGCCTGCTCTCCTTCTAAAAGCGTAGCTCCAACTCCGGCCCTTACCAGGTTAAGATAGATTTGCTCTCTGGCTGCTTCGGCAAGACTGGTTTCATAGTCAAGCCACTGCTGGTAAGCTTGTGGAGAAGTAGATTTCAATGTCGCAACATATTCTCTAAGTCTTGCCTCATCAAATACTCCGGCTTCATTCGTGAAATCTGGATTACCACCAAGTTCTTTTCTTATCATTTCCTTCACCTGTGCTTCTTCAACACGTATCCCAAGCTCTTCAAATTGCTCCTTAAGCAATGCCTGTCTTACGTTCATTTCCCAAACCCGGTTCACTGCCTGAGCAGTAGACGCATTTGGTCCCATATTGCGTTGGAAAGCCTCTACCTGCCTGGCGAACTGCTCTCTCTCAATATCTTCGCCATTGATGGTAGCAATTGTATTTTGTGATTTTTGGGAAACCATCCCTCCGTTCCTAATTACATCGGCCAAAACGAAAGAGAAAAGTGCCAAAGCAATGATAACGATCAGGAAGACCGAACGTTGCCTTATTGAATTTAATACTGCCATTATCTAAGTTGTTAATTCTAAAAATATAGGGGGCGAAAATAACGTTTTTAGCTTTATTAAAAAAACTATAAATCTTCAAAATGTAAGGAAATGATGGAAATTAATCTTCAGGATTCACAATGACCTCTACAAGCTCGATCCTGGTGTTGGCAACCTCTTTAATATGAAAGATAAAATTGTCAATTTCGACCACACCATCTTTAGGAGGGATTTCTTCGGTATGATCTAGTATATAGCCTCCCAAGGTCTCATAATTCTCTCCAATTGGTATGTCCAGCTTATAGGTCTCATTGAGATAATCAACCTCAAGTCTTGCAGCGAATAAAAATTTATTTTCCTCCAGCTTTTCTTCGATTAAAATAACCGGATCATGCTCATCCTCAATTTCCCCAAACAACTCTTCCACAATATCCTCTACCGTCATCATCCCACTCGTGCCTCCGTATTCATCAATCACCACTGCAATACTCTTTCTTTTTTTTATAAGAATATTAAGCACATCTTTCACTAACATAGTTTCAGGAACAAAAACTACCGGCAACAAAATAGATTTGATGGTCGATGGCTTTTTAAAAAGTTCAAAAGAGTGAATATAACCAATGATGTCATCAATGTTCTCTTTGTAAACAAGGATCTTTGATAGCCCAGTTGCGGTAAAGGTTTCCACCAGCTCCCTGGGATCTGTGGTAATATCAACGGCCACGATCTCGGTGCGCGGGATCATTACCTCCCTCGATTTTACTTCAGAAAATTCCAGGGCATTCTGAAAGATCTGAATCTCGGAATCTACCTCCTGGTCGTGTTCCACTTTCTCCATTTGCTCTGAAATGTAATTCCCAAGTTCAACCTTTGTGAATGCCAGCTGTACCTCATCCCCCTGAGTTTTAAAGAACCGCTTTAAGACGAGATCGGAAATCCATATAACAAACGAGGAAATGAAGCTAAATAGCAGGTAAAAAAGATAAGCGGGAACAGCGAAGAACTTAAGCAGGAAATTCGCATAGATCTGAAAGAATACTTTAGGAAGAAACTCTGCTGTCAATAATATGATAAGTGTGGAAATAATGGTCTGGGTAACCAAACTAAGGTCCGTTAGCAGGTATACGACAATTTCATTAGTGAAATTTCCAGGTGCGAGCAGCTCCATTAAGAGATCACCCATAAAAAACCCGTAGATCACCAGTGCAATATTATTTCCAACAAGCATGGTGGCAATGAACTTGGAAGGCTTACGTGTTAAGCGTGTTAAGATCCTGGCAAGAAAATCGTTCTGCTTTTTCTCGATTTCTACATGTATCTTATTGGCAGATACGTAAGCGATCTCCATCCCCGAAAAGAATGCTGAAAGGACGAGGGAACAGAGGATGATTACAATTTCAAAGGCCATAGAACCTATTTCTTACGGTTTCCATATTTATGCCTGAAGTGCCTCCTAAAGAAGAACATAAAAACACCAATTACAACAAAGAAAAGAAAAAGATAAGCCTGATTGCGCTGTTCATCCCAAATGACAATAGCCTCATAAAGAAAGAAAGCAGCTGCTGCCAAATAGGCAAATTCAAAGAATTTCGAAAATTTCATCATTTTTTGTCTTCTTCTAAAATTTGAACACCAATGTTAGACCTTGAACGGAAATTACTGAATTCCTGATTACTATCAAAACCCTGGCCTTCGTTAAGTGCGCCATTCTTAAATCGAATGATATTGGGACGATCTGTAAATACCCAGTTCCTTCTTTGGTCCCAGTAAAGCTGATCTGCCATTAATTTCGTGCTATCACTGGTAACCACCACCACGTTTCCCTGAAGATCAATTAGGCCAGTATCGTTATAGACCACGCCGTATTCAGCGGTGACAGTATTCTTTTTTCGCTCCTCATCAAAAAATTCGACCATAAGCCCGTCGGGAAATTCACGGTAGGGGAACTCTTTATTAGAGAAGTCTCTCATGGTCTCACTTTTCAAAGTAGCTACCACCAGGCCGGAATCAATATACTTTAAATGAATACCCGTGCCAATAGATTGCGGGGCGTCTTCCGGTATATCCATTTGCTGAACACCTTTTAAATTGCCTTCACATGAAAAAAGCATTGTCAAAACAAGGGTCGTGACAATGCTTTTAGAAATTTTCCTATATGTGGAATTCATATTACAAATTAGGTACTCTTACGCTCTCTCCTATCCAACACCCAATATTGATAGTTTTACCCTGCATGTCGTTCTGGAAGATATCACTTCTCTGTGGAGCACGACCTCTATACGCTGCTGCAGTTTCATTAGCAGTACTGCTTATTGAAGGATCTACTCTTGCAGCTCTTTCAGCATACTCGGCAGCTTTCCAGTAAACCGCTCTTTTATCAAAAGCCGTCTCACCACAGTTGTTTGCACTTTGTGCGATCATATTAGCAATCTGAAGATAAGCTCTACCTAGAGAAGGCTTTGAACTAATAGCTTTTCTATACATGTTTCTCGCCTGTCCAAATTGTCCTTTTTCTTTCATGTTATTGGCGATTCTATAGTAGATGTTCGCTCTCACAGAAGGATCTTTCTGCAATTCGGCTGCCTGGTTGTAATACTCCATAGCCTTAGACATATTCCCGTTAGCCTCAGCCAACTGACCTAAAGAATAAGCAGAACTTGCAGACGGCTCCAGCTTGTGCAATGCTTCAGATACCTTTACAAAAAGTGGATCTTCTGTACAATCTTTAGCCGACAACCTGCTATTCACACGCTTCAACCACTCTGTATCCGATTTTTTAGCTTCAAAGTCTTTGCTGTACAACGGGATAAGGTTATCACAGTCTGCACGCTGACCTAGCTTAGCATTAATACTTCCCTTAACGGCACTGTAAGCCACAAGGTTCTTTTCATATGCATTTAGCCTTGTCTTCTCTTTACTTGAAAGCTCTTCACCTGCTTCTTGCTTTTCAATAAGTTTTGCCAAAGATTCTGCTGTCTCATTCTCCTGCTCTTCAAGCTTTGCAATTACGACATCATACATGTCAAAAACTTGCTGAAGATCTTTTTTACCTGCATCCTGTAATTCCACTAATAAGTAGAAGTAAGTATATAGGGATTTTGCATTAAGACTGTTAGGGTCTTGTTTAAAGGCTTTATCAAAAGCTTCAAACTGCTCCTCTGCGGTTCCCATCTTGACATCATACATTAACTGCGCAATGTCTGCATTCACATCTCCGGCATCTGTCTTAGAAGGAAAATGCTGTAGACGCTCTTTATATAAAGAGATCAATTCTTTTGCTATTATTGCTTTTTCACCCTCTGCTGCCTTTTCAAGACGATCTTTTAAAATTCTTTCTCCGTATTGATAAGTAGCTATATGATATGAGGGACAATCTTTTCTTAGGGTCTCAATCCTTGTCCAAGCAGCATCATAGTTCTTGGCTTTTGCATCACTGTAGGCCAGGGCCGCAGTGGTGGCACACTCCTGGTTCGCTTGTGCCTGCAAGGCTCCTGTACCCAGGAGGACCCCCGAAAGAAAAAGTATTACCTTGGTTTTCATAGTATAAGTTTTATTCCTGATTAATAGTTGTGATTATTCAAATCTTCTTTTTATAAACCATCTGTCATTTAAAGAGAGGCTTATCATAGCATTGAAAAAGTTTTCCTGAATTAGTCCTGAACTTGTTGTACCGCGCTGTCCATACTCAAACCCGAGGTTAATATTGGTCAACATTCTTCCTGCTGGTAGTCCTAATCCAAAAGCTATGCCAAACTCATTAATTGATTCCCCATTGAGGTGGAGCCCTGTCTCTTCCATTCGCAGTCCCCCACGGTAAACGATACGATTAAAATAACTTGTGAGTGAATTGTAATTAGGGATATAATAGCCTCCAACTCTATATTTCGAAGCCTGCTCAAAAGACGCTCCTTCAATTGCAAAAGCTCTGTTACTATAGTCTCCTGCTTCTGAAGTTACGAATTCGGCGCCTAAAAACCACTTTTTAGGCTTTCCTATTCCTGCACCTACACTAAGACTTGAAGGAAGTGAAAAATCTGAATTTGACACTGCAACATCACGAGTATCTACTGTTAATTCCTGACCTTCGGCTCCTAACAGTAGCGTTGCCAGCTCCATGTTGTTTTCGGCCTTAAGATCAGCTCCCGGGGTGTAGTGAGTTCCCAGTTTGAATTGCAAATCCTCCCCCAGCATTCTTTCATAATCAAGACCAATCTTAAAGGTAAATCCACTCAGATCACTACGATTGATCTCTCTCGATCCAAACTGTACGTCATCCTGAAGGAAGATACTTTTGTTTTGAATATTCCCGAAGTTATAACTGGCTTCAGCTCCAAGACTTAAGTTTGATGTAAACGCATATCCCGCAGAAAGAAATACGCTGTTAAGACCTCCCTTTCCAGAAAACCGACTAGCCACTCCACCATCTTCATCAAGATCGGTAATATTGTAACCCACAGAAGAATAAGGCACAAGACCAAAAGCAAATCCCAATTTTCCCGTAGGAATTCCCACCGCGAGATAATCCAGGGAAGAAGTACTAATAGTCGAACTTTCGGCATCAGATTTCATATTGACGGTTGTGTTGCTCACCCCCACCGTGTAGGTAGTAAGTCTAAGCCTGCCTAGAGCAGCAGGATTCTGCAGATTTACGTGTATGCTATCTGAATATATGCCGAGACCACCCATTGATTTATTTTCCACGGTCCCTCTAAAAGTATTCAACCCTATCCCGTAGAAAGAATAAGGTGAAGAGGTTCGCTCTTGAGCGGTCGTAATCACTGAAAATAAAATGAATACGATTATAAAAAATCGTTTTGTCATTGATCGATATTAGATTCGAGAATAAAATTTAAGCCCTCCAACAAGAAATTGGAGTTGGCAAATATGCCATTTTTTAAGTTTCCAGACAAGAAAGTTGCGTCTCCACCTGTAATAATACAGTGTAAATTTGAATATTTTTCTTTATACCTATTAATTGTCCCCTCAATTTCCATTAGCACCCCATTTACGACACCCGAAGTTATTGAAGCAGCTGTTGAATCTCCAATAAGCGGATGTTCTTCTCCTACTTCTATCAACGGGAGATTTGCAGTGAAAGTATTTAGGGCCAGAAAACGCATTTTTAAGCCGGGAGAAATTCCGCCGCCCAAATATTCTTCTGAAGCATTTTTAAAGTCATAAGTAATACAAGTACCGGTGTCAATTACCAGAACGTTCTCTCCGGGATATTGTTTTACAGCGGCAGCCACCAACGCCTTACGATCATTTCCTAAAGTTTGAGGGGTAGCATATAGATTTTTAAAGGGCACAGGTGTGGAGGGCGAAAGTTGAAGGATATTTACTTTTTTTAAAACCTCTTCCTGCAACTCCAGCCGGGCCGAAGAAACATTCGATATTACGAGATGGAGGATCCCAGGATACTGTTTAAAAAAATCTGATGCTATTGCAGAAACCTCAGCTTTATCAACAATGGTTTTATACCTAAGATCATCTTGTTGAAAAACAGCGAGTTTAGCAATGCTATTACCAATATCAATAATGAGATTCATGAGCGGGTGGTTGAAAAAGCTAAAATACAAAAGCATTTTTTTTCATTTTCCTTTGGGAGATAATAAATTTGAATCTATATTTGCACCCGCTTACTACAAGGTAAGCCGCTTTAAGCACTGGTGCCTTAGCTCAGTTGGTAGAGCAAAGGACTGAAAATCCTTGTGTCCCTGGTTCGATTCCTGGAGGCACCACAAGCAAAGCAGAAGCCCTCAAATGCAAATTTGGGGGCTTTTTTTATTTTATGGTTTTGATTTCGTGGATTGTAACGGATCAAGAACAAAAGTTGTGGATTAGGCAAAGTATCACCTGCAATTTACCCCATTAAAAGTAAAAAGGCCGCCCTTACAAGGCAGCCTTTTTACTTTAAAGATTATTAGATCTATTATTACTGCAGAGTTACAGGAGTGACAACTACATCTCCATTTTCATCTGTAAGTGGTAAGTCAAGGCCATTTAGACCATTGAATTCGTAGACCCCTTCAATTCCGGTATCATTATGCAACATCACCCACACCGTATCTCCTGCAGCTAAACTTACATCATTGACAAAAGTGATCTCTACAGAGGAGTTATCCCCAGCGTCAAGATAAACAGGAATAGAAATAATTTCCGGAACCATTGGTCCGTCTCCTGCTTCATTAGAAGCGTGGACTACAACCCATCCTTCCATGTCCATGTTGATGTTTTCCACGGTAATAGTATTATCAACAAGTGCCTGATCGCTAACAGTGATTGAACCACTCATTGCAGTAGTAGAAACGTTATTGATGGTTATTGGAGATACTACGACATTATCACCATCCATGATTGGAAGATCCAAGCCATTTTCACCATCGAATTCATATACTCCTTCTTCACCGGTATCTTCATGTAACATGATCCACAAAGTATCGCCGGCTTCCACGTTAGCGTCATCTGTTAACGGAACACCAACATTTGAATAAGTTCCGGCCTCAAGATAAACAGGTTCAGAGATTATTTCAGGTACCATCGGTCCGTCACCCGCTTCGTTGGATGCATGGATAACCACATAACCGTCTTGTTCCATAGTTATAGATTCTACATACACTACTCCATTTACAAGGTCCTGATCATTTGCAGTAAAAGAACTGACTGCCTCACCTTCAACAGAAACCATGAAAGATTCTGCCACAATATTTCCTTGTGCATCTGTAATGGGGGCATCTACATCATTCACTGTTTCAAATTCATATGTACCTAAAATTCCACCGTCTGTGTGAAGCATCACCCACAGCGTCTCACCATCGGTTACTTCTTCACCAGCGGCAAGTTCAATAGTTACATTTTGGGTAGGTCCCGACTCTACTCTTTTGGGTACAGAAATGATTTCAGGCACCATAGGAGAACCATTATTATCCCGGTGCAGAACAACCCATCCCGGGTTACTCATACTTACAGAATTAATAGTTAATGTTCCGTTTTCCAACATTACCTCGTCATCAACTACGATACTACCTGTGGGAGGAATTCCGGGATCAATTACGTCATCGTCATCATCACTACATGCCACCAGGCCTAAAAATAAAATCATTGGTAACATTAAAAGGTAAAACTTTTTTAATTTCATAATAGCTGTTTTTTTAATTTGGTTTGAAAGTACCCAGAACAATAGAGAATCCTCGTTAAGGCTTTATTAAATAGCCTTTCGAAAAACTTAATTAATATTTACTTAGTAATCTTATTCTTTCCAGATCCTTTCCACTTCATGGCTTTCATTAAGGTGGTAGAAAAGCTAGTTAACGTCACCAGAGCCTATTAAAAAGAAGAAACCCGGCTATGCCGGGTTTCCTGATGAAGTTGCAGAAGAATGAACGGCCTAACCTCCCGCCCTGTTCAATTCTTCCAGACTTTTTTGGCGGGAATTGCTTTTAGCTTTGGAGGGCTTAAATGTATACCTCAAATTCAAACTTACAGACCTGTCATCAAAGTACTGGTCTATATTGATTGTATTACCAAGGTAATCTGCAGCAACATTCATTTCTTTTCCTCGAAAGATGTCTGTAGCATTCAGGGTCACATCCAGCCTGTCATTAAAAAATGACTTTTTTAGACCGGCATCTATCCACATTTGTCTTTCTATATCGTAAACGCCATAGGCCATTGGACCTCTATATGTTCCGTTCACTTCAAATTTTATCTCCCAGGGAAAATTCACCTGATGATTAGTTTGGATCATGTAGAAAAAATTATCGTTTTCGACAGAAGATCCGTCTATGGTTAGATCATATTCCTGTTGATTAAATACCAGCGTATTATTCACATTCCAAAAGCTGGCAAGTTCAACAGGTGCGATGATTGTTGCACCATATGTGCTAAAATTATCCAGGTTACGTGTTGTAAAGGAAGTTCTACCTGTTTCTGCATCAGCGGCAGGCACTTCTATGAAATAATTTTTGGTACTGTCATAGCTCAATAACAGCGTAAATTTCTTGAGAAAAGTATTAGTTAATTTATAGGAATCAGTGATCTGAGCCTGTAGATCCGGGTTTCCTTCTGTGTAGGTGTAAGGATCAAGATAAAAGATAGAAGGATTAAAACTGCTATAATCAGGTCTTTGTATCCTGCGGCTATAAGAATAGTTCAGTTTATAATTCTCACTTACATTTTGCTCCAGTATTACATTTGGGAAAAAATCCAGATAATCTCTTTCATTTGTTTCTTTCATAGTAAATGATCTTCCCTCTCCATAGGTTTGTTCTGCCCTTAGTCCTGCCTGTAGATTCCACGTCTCGTTAAACCTGTTACTATAGCTCACGTAAACTGCATAGATCTCTTCTTCATATTTGAACCTGTCACTAATCGCAGGATCCAGGAAGCGGTCATTATCTTCAATCACAAAATATTTCAGATCACTATCAGAAACCACTTTGCTTGCCTTCAATCCTAATCCAAGGTTTGAAGTAGCTGAAAGTGGCGTTGTAAAATCAACCTGAGCCGCATAGATACTGTAATCTGAAAGACTCACATTTTCCAACAGCTCCAACTCTTCAGAACCATCGGCTAAATAAGTGTAAGTATTCGCAAAGTTGAAATTCTCTTCATTCTCAAGCCTTACGTAGTCCAGATCCGCGGAAAGAGTTGTTCCAATAGTATCCAATTCGCCGGTATAATGAACATTGAACTGCCCATTGTAAAACTTTTCATCCCTTTCATTTAAGGCGTCTACGTTCAAATAGTCTCCATTCTGGGGATGCGAGAGGGTACTAAAGGTGTTCCAGTTCGCAACTACATCTTTATAGATAAAGTTCGCCATTGCCCCCACACTATGTCCTTTACTTAGATCATAGTCTGTTCCTAAACGAAGAGAGGGAACAAACTCTTCTTTAATGTCTATGCCAGATTGCTCATAGGTTGTGAAATTCTCATTCCCGGGAAAGGATCTGGTGACATATTGAGGCCTGTACCTACCTCTTTCCGATAGATCAAGGTTTGCGTAGGAATTGAATTTTCCGGCATTGTGATTAAGATTTACTCCACCGTTGAACAGATTCTGGTGATTAACTCTGTAACCTCCGTAAATACTTCCTGCAAGACCTGTTTCAGCATTTTTCTTAAGGCTTATATTCAGAATTCCGGCTGTACCTTCTGCGTCATATTTTGCTGAAGGATTATGGATCACTTCGATCTCCTCAATATTTTCAGCAGGCATACTTTCCAGTAAGGTCTGAAGCTCTTTAGCCGAAAGGTAGGTCATGCGGCCGTCCAACATTACTGTTACGCCTTCCCTTCCGTTTATCATGAATTCTCCACCCTGTCCTACCGAAACACCCGGTGCTCTTGAAAGCATTTCATAAGCTGTTCTCCCGGCAGCAACGGCTGTACCCTGGACCTTCATTACCATTTTCCCATTTTCCACCTTTACACGCGGTCTCCAGGTTTGGATCATCACCTCATTAAGCATTGTCAATTCTTCCCGCATGGTAACCAACCCGAAATCCTTCCTAAAATCTGAATCGGCTATTTCAAACAATGGGGTGAATGTAGATTCAAAACCAATGGCACTGAATCGAAGTACATATTTTCCATTTTCAGGGGATTTCAGGTTAAAGCTCCCATCCATTTCTGTTGTAGATCCTGTAACTACAGTGGAGTCCGGCATTTTTATAACCGCTACAGTGGCAAAAGGAATAGATTCTTCATTTTGATCCATTAGACTTCCGCTCAAAGCTCCACTTTGAGCTTGAACAGAATAGGTTATTAGTAAACTTAAAAAAGCTGTTATTAGAATTTTATGCGACTTCATCATTTAAATTTTGTGGTTAGTAAAATGTGTCTGGCTAGCTAACGGGACAAATATGAAGCACTTAGCTCATCTTCAAAACCTGAAAAAGATGAAGGAGGATATTTCCAGGCTGAATCGGGATATTTTGATAATGAAAAATTCAGTGCATTTTCGACATTTTTGACACTCTGGGTCATTGGTCTTATTTTTGGGCCAACTGAGAAAAAAAAGATCCCAAAGTTGCCTTTGGGATCTCTGATGAAGTTGTAGAACATTGAACCCTATTATCCTCCTGCCCTGTTCAATTCTTCCAGTTTGTTCTGACGGATCTCTTTCTGGGACTTTCCGTTATTAAAGTTATAACGCAGATTTATACTAAAGCCCCTGTTATAGAAGTACTGGTTAAGCTCAAAAGTACTTCCCGGATATTCAGATTCCACATCTATCTCCATTCCTCTAAAGATATCCGTAGCCCTTAGTGTAAGATCAAGTCGATCATTCAAAAATGACTTTTTTAGGCCCGCATCAAGGAACCAACGATCTCCTATAGTTGCCACTCCATAAGCCACGGGTCCCATATAGTTTCCATTTACCTCCAGGTCCATATTCCAGGGGAGTCTAATCCTGTGATTGGACTGGAAAGAATAGAACAAATTGTCATTTTCAACGATCCCTTCTTCGTAAGGAATATCAAAATTCGTTTGATTCAAGATCACCGTATTTTCAACATTCCAGAAGGAAGCCAGCTCTACCGGCACAACCAGGGTAGCCGAAAAGGATTCCATGTGATCTGTATTGGCCGTAGTCAATACCGCCTGACCGGTTTCCATGTTGGTACGAGGATATTCGGCAGTAGCGCCTTCAGTTCTACTGTAATTCAGCATGAGCATATATCTTCCGAAGAGGGTTTGATTAATTCCATAAGAAGAAGTAATCTCCGGCTCCAGGTCGGGATTCCCAACTATGTAGGTATATGGATCAAGGTAGAACAGAAAAGGATTCAGTGTACTGTAATTGGGTCTGTTGATCCTTTTACTGTAGGAGTAGTGTATTTGATAGTTTTCATTAACGGCTTGGCTCAACTGTACATTCGGGAAAAGATCCAGGTATTCCCTTTCGTTAATCTCGTTCATAGTGGGAGAAATTCCTTTACCCACAGTTTGTTCAGCTCTCAATCCCAGTTGAAGATTCCAGGTGTTGCTCAATTTGTTGGTGTAAGTAGCATAAGCAGCATAAATCTCTTCTTCGTATGTAAAGCTGTTGCTTCGACCGGTATCCAGCTCTCCCTGAGAATTTTCACCAATATAGAAACTAAGATCACTTTCTGAAATCACCTTACTCCCCTTAACTCCTATGCTGAACTTAGATCTTTTGTTCAGCGGAAGATCAAGGTCTGTCTGAGCTGCAAAGATCTCATAATCTGAAATGCTTTGGTTGTAAAGTTCTTCCAGCTCTGATTCTCCATCGGCAACAAAGAAATAGTTATTCGTAAAATTGGAATTAAGGTCTTTTGAAAGCTTTATATAATCCAGGTTGACAGAAATTTTTGTGCCGATGGTATCTAGTTTTCCGTCATAGTGCACATTCAGTCTTCCATTTCCGTAATCCTCGATCATTCTATTTCTTGCTGATATTGTCTGTAGATCTCCCTCACCAAATTCTCCGAGGGCAGTCTCGGTGTTCCAGTTCCCGGTCTCTTCATAAAATGAGTAATTCCCGATAAAACCTATAGTGTGGTTTTCATTTAGTCTGTAATCTGCTCCGGCCTGGAATGACGGGATCCACTTAGTCTCGATCTGTTCCCCTTCCTGACGGAAATAATCGTACTCAAAATCATAAGTATAATCTCTTGCTATCTCTTGTGTCCTTACAAATCCTCTTTTAGAGAGGTCGGCACTAAAAAATGTATTCCATCTACCTACGCTGTAGTTAAGAGTGGTTCCCATGTTATACCAGTTCTCCTTGTTGAATTCAACCCCGCCATAAACACTACCATTGAAGCCAAGAGCAACATTTTTTCTAAGCTCGATGTTGATGATCCCTGCAGTACCTTCGGCATCATACTTTGCCGGTGGATTGTGGATCAATTCGAAATTCTTTATGTTTTCTGCCGGCATGGATTCCAGCATGGTTTTTAACTGCTCTGCTGAAAGATAGGTAAAGCGTCCATTGATCATGATCCTCACTCCATTTTTTCCGTTAAGGCTTAGATTTCCATTTTGGTCTGCCGAGATTCCGGGAGATTTTGAAATGATCTCAAAAGCCGAAGTTCCTGCGGCCATTGCAGTACCTTCGATCTTCACTACCATCTTGTCTGCCTCCATTTGAATTCTGGGCCTCCAGGCCTGTACCATAACTTCGTTGAGCATGGTGACTTCTGCAGGAAGTACGACCTTTCCAAAATTCTTCTGGTAAGCAGGAGAGTTAACCTCAAAGGATTTAGTAAAAGTTGATTTGAATCCTATGGCACTAAAGCGTAACAGATAATCCCCTTTTTCGGGGGCATCAAGTTCAAATCTTCCCTCCATATCGGTAGTAGTTCCTGTAACTATAGTAGAATCGGGTAATTTCATCACTGCAACGGTAGCAAATGGAATAGTTTCTTCCTTCTGGTCTTCAAGGCTCCCGATAAGAAAACCTCCCTCCTGAGCATTTACACTTAAGGTTCCAAAAAGGCTAAAAAGCACGACTGTTAATGTTCTATACAACTTCATCATTTTGTGTTTTTGGTTAGACATTTTTGTTAGCTAACACCACAAATATGTGATGCTTAGAGCTCCTTAGAAACCTAATTAAGATGAAGTGGGATATTTTTAAGGTGAATCGGGATATGCATCAAATGAAATGGACTGATGTTTTTCGGGATACTCTGATATTCGTATGAGACTGGAACAGAGATAATTTTGGACGGGCAATGACAAACTTTAAAAAAATTTTTATTCTTTACATTTACCGGTGTAAAGAAATTTTACGGCTTATCAAAACTCAAAAGGATCATAGCAGACTTGCTGCCAAAGAAAATATTGCAGTAAAAAGACCTCATCACAACTGGCTGGGAGGATTGATCCTGAAAGCCTTTATCATCAGTTTCCTCATCTTTTTTACAATTATATATTATCATCAAGGTGCTTCTTTCTTTTTTGTAAGTGGCATATCTTTATTAAATGAGGTAGTTGCTTTTGAACTCTTCTTTACCTTTATTTTTATACTCTTCACCTTTATTTCCCATAGAGGAATATCAAATTTTTTAAATAATAGAAATCTTTTCCAGGATAGTTCTATAATAAGAAAGCTGGTAGAGGCAATCCTCGTCGTAATTAACTCTACTATTCTTTTGTTCCTGTTTATTCTTGTGCCTTTCCTGCTCGCTTTCCCTGAAATAGAAGTGTTGCCTGAGCGTCACCGATTTAATATTGCTTTTATGGCCATTCTTTCCCTGTTCTTTTATTACTTTGTTGAGCGAGAACGTAGTAAAAGAAATCTGCAGGAGAAGATCTTACTCTCCACCCGTCTCCAGAAGGAAACATTCCAGGCACAACTGGAAGGACTAAAAAACCAGATAAATCCTCACTTTTTATTTAATAGCCTTAATGTTCTTAGATCTTTAATTACTTACAATAAAGCACAAGCAAAGGAATTTGTGACAAGGCTTTCTACAGTTTACCGCTCCCTGTTGGTACACAGTGAGAAAAAACTGGTTAGTCTTGAACAGGAAATGAAATTGACAGAAGCTTATATCTATCTACTTAATACCCGCTTTGGACCTAATCTTCGATTTGATATTGACATAGAAAAAGAGCATCTAGATCTACTCCTCCCTCCGGGATCTTTACAAATGCTTATTGAAAATGCTGTAAAACATAATGGATCTACCCGAAAGAATCCTTTATCGATAAGCATTATCTCAAAGAATAAATCATTAGTTATAAAAAATAATCTTCAACCCCGACTAGATAGTATTGAATCTACCAAAACAGGCCTGCAGAATATTCGCAGGAGGTATGAATTACTGTCGGCCAGAGAGATAGAATTAAAACCTACGGAAAAAGAGTTTTGTGTTCTTTTACCACTACTAGAAAAATAATCCTATGAAGATCTTAATAATTGAAGACGAAGCTTTTGCCGCGAGTGCATTGGAATCCCTAATTCTTGAGCTTAGACCGGAGACCCAGATCCTCGACAAGATCGAATCTATTGAGGAAGCGGTAGAATGGTTTAGTCTTAATACTTCTCCAGATCTCATTTTTTGCGACATCCACCTCAGCGATGGTAATAGCTTTGAAATTTTTAAAGCAAGAGAAATAAAAAGTCCGGTAATTTTCACCACTGCTTACGATGAATATGCCATTGAAGCATTTAAGGTCAATAGTATAGATTATTTACTTAAACCGGTGGTAAAGGAAGAATTAGCAGAAGCTATTAAAAAATACGAAGATCTAAAAGGAAACAACTTGAGTGATGATTTTCAAAACCTGCAAAATCTTCTAAAAAGTTCACTTCAGGAAAACTCACCTGCAGGAAAGAAATCCCGTTTTATGGTGAAATCGGGTCAGACAATAAAGTCGATTTCCAGCGAAGACGTAGCTTTTTTTCTAGCTGAAGAAGGAGTGGTACTACTAACGACTTTTTCAGACAAAAGATACGTCGTTAATTATACTCTGGATCAACTTGAAGAAATGCTAAATAAGCAACTTTTCTTTCGAGCTAACCGTCAGCTGATTGTAAATATAAATGCAGTAAAAGAAGTAAGCCCATATTTTAAAGGTCGGCTTCACCTGGTTCTTAAGGGAGAAGTTGCCGGGGAGCAAATTATTAGCAGCAGCAAAGCTTCAGCTTTTAAAGAATGGCTTGATCTGTAAAGATATACTATGAGAAAATTCGGGATCATCTATACTAAAAATTCCTCTCTAAACGTCTGGCTGAAAAAAATTGCGATTGCAGTTCTCATCGGCGTCGTCATTCAGTTGATCTTGATTTACGTCAAATACGGCAATTTTGACGATGTTTTCTCCCTTGCCTCATTTTTAGAGTTCACCTTTACATCCCTTTATTTCCTATCGCTCTTTTGGTTATATCCAAAAATTTCCAGTGTTATTCATTCACGAAAAGTTAAAAAGCTTTCCAGTAATGTCGTGAACTTAATTGAAGGATTTTTGGTTGTGGTAAGCACTCTGATTTTAACAGCTCTTACAAAGATCTTTCCCCTGTGGATCATGCTTCTCATTCTGAATTTCTTACTGGACGACTTCAATGGAAAATTCGATTTTGAGGCGATCCGTCAAAGCTCAATTGTTCATGCTTTCCTTGGATTGTTCTTTTATTATTATGTAGAAAGAGAAAGATTGAAGAAGAAGATACAGGCCGAACACCTGCGACTTGCACAGCTACAGAGAGAAGAATTTAAAAATCAGCTGGAAAAGCTAAAAAGTAAAGTTAATCCCGATTTTCTCTTCGGCAGTCTTAATAGTCTGGATTTATTAATTGAAAAAGACCCCGACAAAGCTGTTAAGTTCGTAGGACATCTCTCAAACATTTATCGTTCGTTTCTCAATGAACAGGAACAGCTGGTACCACTGGAAAAAGAAATGGAATTGGCTGAAGCTTATATGTCCCTTCTCAAAATGCAGTTTGGAGATGGTACAAGTTTTGAAATAAACCTGACGCCTCAAAGCCTTTCTCTTTTCTTACCTCCGGGTTCCCTCCAGGTACTCATTGAAAGTACAGTAAGGACAAAAGAGCTGAATGAGGAATATCCACTCAAGATTAAAATATCTTCAAACGAGAACCAACTTTACCTTACATGTGAAGGTCTTGACAAGTATGACCGCGATGGACTGAACAATAGTTTAGAGAACATTAGAGAGAGGTACAGGTACTTATCAAGTGAGAATATTTCAATAAAAGAAAAAGAAGGTTCAATCGAAATTCTCGTTCCTCTGTTAGAAGTAAAATGTGAATTAGAAGAATAAGCCATCGCTGGCTTATAGCCTAATCCCTCCTATCACGGGTCAAAAATAGCAGAACTCCTGCCAGGGCAGCTGCTGTTACAGCCGACTTAAGCACAAAATTTTTCCGGTTATACTTCCATTCCGATTGCAACCCGTGTTCAGCAAAAAGATTTGGTACATGCCCGCTTTTCAGGTCATCAATAATTCCCTCGATTTCCCCAACCCTATCGGCCATTACAAGCGGAAGCCATCGACCATAGCTGGATTCACTGTATTTAAAAGCAAATCTGCGCAGTGCTCCACTCAATCCTTCTGGTGGGAGTGTGCTACCAAAAACTGCCGGAATATTTGGTCGTTCTACAGAACGTAGCACCTCAATATTAACGGGCTGTTGTTCGGGTCGCTCCCAGGAGTATCCTCTAATTTCTTCATCTGTTCGGTTCTTCATGGGATAAGTAGGATCGTTCTCCGGGTCCCGGTCTACTCCCCATCCTTTGATATGGCTGTGGTCGCCCCCTCTTTCATTTCTGAAATCTTCGGGTTTGGTTTGATCTCCGATCATATTTACTTTTTTTTTAATTTTTATTTCTTCTCTTACGCTGTTGGCGGAATAAGAACTGTTTTAATACAGTTGTCCAGCTTTTTACTGAAGATGTGATAACCTTCTGCCACCTCTTCCAGCGGAATTCTGTGAGTGATCATCTCCTTAGGTTTAATGTTTCCGGATTTCACATGCTCAATCATCTTCGGAAGTAACCTTTTGACCGAACACTGACCAGCTCTAATAGTAATTCCTTTGTTCACAACATTTCCAATCGGCACCAGGGCATCAATGGGTCCGTAGACTCCAACTATTGAAACAATTCCGCCTTTCTTGACCGAATTGATTGCCCAATGCAGCGCAGTTGTAGAACCTCCCTGCATCAGCATTTTCCTGCCCAACATGGTGTTCATAGTGTCTCCCGCTGCTTCGGCTCCCACAGCATCTATACATACATCGGCTCCCAAAGAATCGGTAATTTTCTTGATGAATACTACAGGATCTTCCAAGGCTGTAAAGTTGTAGACCTCACATTGAGCGAATTCCTTGACAAATTCCAGGCGGTAATCCAGCTTATCAATAACAATTACCCTGCCTGCTCCAAAAAGCCAGGCACTCTTGGCTGCCATTATTCCTATAGGACCGGCACCAAAAATAACTACAGTATCTCCTTCCTGAATTCCCCCCATTTCAGCAGCCTGGTAGCCTGTTGGCACCACATCAGTTAGCAGTACAGCATCATCTGGATCCATCCAGTCGGGAATTACTGTAGGTCCCACATTGGCGTAAGGCACCCTTACATATTCTGCTTGCCCGCCATGATAACCTCCGGTGGTATGGGAGTATCCAAAAATCCCTCCGGCAGCCGTTGACTGTGGATTGGCCTCGTGGCACATCCCATACATTTCCTGCTTACAAAAAGCACATTTTCCGCAGGCAATATTGAAAGGCACCATCACTTTATCACCCACCTTCACTTCGGTTACCGATGATCCAACATCAACTATTTCGCCAATAAATTCATGTCCAAAAGTTGATCCCACGCGGGTATCGGGCACCAGGCCGTGGTACAGGTGGAGATCAGACCCACAGATACAGGATCTTATAACTTTTACAATAGCATCTTCGGGATGTTCAATCTCCGGGAAAGGACGGTCACGGTCTGCACGAATCCTGAAGGGACCGCGATAATTCATTGCTAACATACTGGTAAGTTTTTCTTTTAAAAATAGCGAAGCAGCTAAGAGATAACCCTCATCTACCTGATTTACTGTCATTTAAAAGTAAACAAAGCAGGATTTAAGGAAAATTATTTAACTATACTTTATGCAGGCCGCACAAACTTTAGGACGCTGCTAACATGGAAATAGGATTTTCTTTAGAGAGAATTTTATAATTTCTTCGGAAAAGCAGAAAATGAATATTCTACAGATTAGTGCTCCAAAATCCGGAAGCTACTGGCTCAACACCATTTTAAAGAAGACTCTTGTAAAGAAAGGCCAGGAAATCTCCTATTTCATAAAGCAGCAACCGGAATATGAGGATCTGAAACAGAAAAAACTTAGTTTCAAGGGACAAGCCGGCACAGATATGCTGGACATTGAAGACCAAGGCACATTTTACCGCGTAAGTTCCTTACTGAAGAAACCCGTTCCCGACCTGCAAAAGTATGCTCAAGAAGCCACTCTCGCCTGGACCCATTCTACCTGGTGCAGCAAAACAGCTGAAGTTTTTACTCTTTTTGACAGGAAAATCTGCATAGTTCGTGATCCACGCGATACGGCACTTTCAGCGGCGAAATTTGCTTTCACCTCTTATATGAAGCAGCATTATCCCACGTCCTACACTTCCGCTGAAGATTTCCTCGAAGGTGAATTTGAGCGACTTCTTGACCAATGGGTTTGGTTCTACGGAAATTACCTGTTGCATTCAGCCAAACTTGATCTGCATTTTGTTTTTTATGAGAACCTGCTGAAGTCTTTTTCGAAGGAATATGATTCTTTACTGAAGTATCTTGAGATTGAACTGAGTAAAGAGGAAAAAAAGGAGATTGAAGAAGAAGTTAGCTTTTCCAGCCTGAAGGAGGAAAGTCCACGGCACTTGCAAAAAGGAAAGAGCCGCAAATGGGTTGAAAAATTGTCTCTTGATCAAATTGAAAAAGCTTCAGTTAAAGCAGGGGCTTTAATGCGCATTTTTGGCTATCCCCTTACTCCCGGAGAGGGCGATAAACTTCCTGCCATTCCGCAGGATATTCCGAAGGAGGAGCTTCAGAAAATTCTGCAAAAGATCAATTGGCAAGAGCTTTATTAGTCCTTCAGTTTTAAACTTTTCATAATTCTGCAGCAGAGAGAGACGACAAAAAGCCATTTCTACTGCCATTTTTGTACCTTTTAGTTTTAAAGTCAGTACTATGGAAATGAACGACAGAACCGAAAACAAAAAATCTACCCCCGTAGAGAACAAAAAGACTGATAAAAAATACCACGTCAACCAGTCTACCGAAGAAAAAACAGGCGGCAACCTGGGGATGATCGCAATTATAGTAATTATTGCAATTGTAGTGCTTGGATTGCTATTCTTCTCGGACGTCTTTGCATAAAAGGTCCCAAAAATGTCAGTTTTGAAAGGTTTTATTTTTTGAAGCCAAAATGTTCCTGACACACTTCTTATCTTAGGGCCTCAAAAAATAATTCTATGTCTAAAACATATTACGACCCTGCCGATCTAAAGAAGTTTGGAAAAATTTCTGAGTGGGATGAAGAACTGGGCAGCAAATTCTTTGATTACTATAACAGTGTTTTTGAAGAAGGAGCTTTGACCGCACGGGAAAAATCCCTTATTGCACTAGCAGTTTCACATGTTGTGCAATGCCCTTATTGCATAGATGCATACACTAAAGACGGCCTGGAACGCGGAATAGAAAAAGAAGAAATGATGGAAGCCGTCCACGTGGGAGCCGCAATAAAAGGTGGTGCAACCCTTGTGCACGGAGTCCAGATGATGAATAAGTACAACAAATTGTCAATGTGAGCAGATCCCAGGAAGCACGAAGTGCTGACGAAGGAGTCGCTCTTCCCAACGAAGGAGGGATACCAGGTAAAGCCGTTGTAGGCAACGGCTCAGAAAGATTCCGAGACTGGACAGACTCTACAGCCTCTAAAACGCAATAAGATAATCCATGCCCACAAAATCCCTACAAGCCCGAAAAAGCAACCTCTCCAATCCTGCCGAACAGCTAAAATACCTTAGCAATGGCATTTTTGGAAATGGGGAACTTCCCTTGTTTAAGGAAAAGGTGGCAGAGACTCAAGCATTTCCGTTAAGGCCAAAAAAGCTGGAGATCCTGCAGCTCAACCTTGGCTATATGTGCAACCAGGTTTGTGCTCATTGCCATGTGGATGCGGGACCCGATCGCAAGGAGATTATGACGCGGGAAACTATGCAACTCTGCCTTGAAGTGATAAGGAAGTCGGGTGCACATACGCTCGACCTTACCGGCGGTGCACCTGAGATGAACCCGGACTTCCGGTGGTTCGTAGAGGAAGCTTCCAAAGCCGGAATTCAGGACTTTATTGTTCGCTCAAACCTTACCATCATTGTTGCTAATAAAAAATATTACGATTTACCTGAGTTTTTTAAGAAGCACAATGTGCATGTGGTTTCCTCCCTTCCGTTTTACAAAAGAGAGAAAACAGATAGGCAGCGTGGCAGCGGAGTCTTTGACAAATCAATTCAGGCTCTGAAAATGCTAAATGCAGTGGGTTACGGCCGGGAAGGCAGCGGACTCAAACTCGATTTGGTCTACAATCCTGCAGGAGCATTTTTACCTGCAGACCAACAGGCATTGGAAAGGGATTTTAAAAAGGCTCTAAAAGAGGATTTTGACATAGATTTTAATGAGCTGTTTTGCATTACCAACCTGCCTATAAGCAGGTTTTTGGAATACCTTATAGCTTCAGAAAACTATGAAGATTACATGACGACCTTAGTGGAAGCTTATAATCCTTCCGCAGTTGAAAATGTTATGTGCACCAACACGCTTTCGGTGAGTTGGGATGGCTGGTTGTATGATTGCGATTTCAACCAGATGCTGGGACTTAAAGTGGCTTCTGAAGTTCAACATTTAAAAGATTTTGACCCCGATTTGCTTCAGGAGCGGGAGATCTGTATTTCGCAGCATTGCTATGGCTGTACTGCAGGTGCCGGAAGTAGTTGCCAGGGAAGTGTGACGTAATGAAAAAAGAAAATCATTCAGAAGAACTACTGTTGATCTTTACCAGAAATCCCAAATTGGGAAAAGTCAAAAAAAGGTTGGCTGCAGGTATAGGTGATGAATCGGCTTTAGAGATCTATAAATATTTACTGAAGCATACTGTTGACGTTACAGAGACGCTTCAGGTGGAAAAGTGGGTCTGTTATTCCGAAGAAATTCCGGAAGAGGATATCTGGAAAAAAGAAGCCTTCAGCAAAAAACTTCAGCAGGGAAAAGATCTTGGGGAGCGAATGGAGAAAGCATTTTCCGAAGCATTTAATCATGGTTTTCAAAAGGTGGTGATCATTGGAAGCGACTTATATGACATCACAGAAGAGGACCTGAAAATGTCATTTTTGGCACTTGATGATCACGACTATGTTTTGGGACCGGCTCAGGATGGAGGGTATTACCTGCTTGGGATGAAGAAGGAAACTCCGCAGCTGTTCTCCAACAAAGACTGGAGCACAGAAAAGGTGTTTAAGCAAACCCTTGGGGACCTGAAACAGGAAAAAGTAAAACTGTTGCCGGTGCGCAATGATATTGATACTTTTGAAGATATGCGGCCGCATGTGCAGTTAATGGAATTAATAGAAAAAAGAGAGAAATTATGAAGAAGATGGCTTTTTTGACAGCTTTACTGATCACGACGCTGATCACTGGCTGCAAGGACGAAGAGAAAAACATGGAAGGCGGTAATGTGATGACCAAGGCCGAGGCAGTGCCGGTACAGACTCATAGTTACGATTCTGTTAGAGCTGATACTATTGAGGTGAACAATGTTTCTATGAGCAAAGAGGAATGGAAGCAGAAACTTGGGCCCCAAGAATATCATATTTTGCGGGAAGCAGGCACAGAACCCGCTTTTCGAAATGAATATTACGACAACAAAAAAGAAGGAATTTACTACTGCGGTGGCTGCGGATTGCCGTTGTACAGTTCCAATACGAAGTTTGATTCCGGCACCGGCTGGCCAAGTTTCTATGCTCCAATAGATCCAAAACTTGTAAAGAGAAAAATGGATCGCCGCTACGGAATGGAGCGGGTGGAAGTTGTTTGTGCTCAATGCGATTCCCACCTGGGCCACATTTTCCCTTATGAAGGAGTTCCAACAGAAGAGCGACATTGCCTTAATTCGCTTGCGCTCGATTTTAAACAAATGGATATTTAAAAAATAATTTAATGCTGAAGTCATTACAAGACACAACAGAATTCCTACAGGCAAGAGGTTTTGAAGACCCTGAAATTGGAATTATCCTGGGCACCGGCCTTGGGAAATTGATAGATGAAATAGAAGTTATCTCAGAGGTAAGTTATAATCACATTCCCGGCTTTCCTACTGCCACGGTGGAGTTCCATAAAGGAAAATTGATCTACGGAAAACTTGACGATAAGAAAGTGGTGGTGATGCAGGGGCGCTTTCACATTTACGAGGGTTATTCCCTTTGGGACGTGACTTTTCCTGTTCGCGTAATGAAGCGTCTTGGGATCAAGAAACTTCTTATTTCTAATGCCGCCGGATCGCTAAATTCTGAATTCAAGAAAGGAGAGATCATGCTTATCGATGATCATATCAATCTGCAGGGAGGTTCCCCTTTAGCCTTTAGAGGCGTAGAGCAGCTGGGAACGAGATTTACAGATATGAGCGCACCCTATGACCAGCAAAGCGGCCGGATAATGCAGGAGATCGCGAAGGAAAATGGCTTTCCGCTGCACAAAGGAGTCTATGCGGCGGTTGTTGGACCTCAACTGGAAACCAGGGCAGAATATCGCTTTTTACGCACCATAGGAGCAGATGCGGTTGGGATGAGCACAGTTCCCGAAGTTATAGTTGCCAATCATTTGAAAATACCCGTTGCCGCAGTCTCTGTCTTGACAGATGAAGGTAATCCAGATGACCTTAAACCAGTCGATATTCAGGATATCATTGAAACGGCAGGGAAAGCAGAACCCAAAATGATTACGCTCTTTAGAGAATTAATCAAGCGCATTGAACTCAAACCTGCGGAATAAATGTCTTCCCCCAAACATGTGGTAATTATTGGTAACGGCGTGGCGGGAATCACTGCCGCGCGTCATATTCGCCGCATTTCTGACAAAAAGATCACCGTTATTTCTGCGGAAAGTGACTACTTCTTTTCCCGCACTGCCTTGATGTATGTCTACATGGGTCATATGAAGTGGGAGCACTTGAAGCCTTACGAAGACTGGTTTTGGGAGGAGAATCAAATTGAACTGAAGAAGGCTTTTGTAGAAAAAATAGAACCTGCCTCAAAAAAGCTCTTTTTGAGAGGTGGCGAAACAATGACTTTTGACAAGCTTATCCTTGCTACAGGGTCGGTTCCTCGTTTTTTAGGTTGGGAAGGAGAAGATCTAAAAGGAGTTCAGGGGTTGGTTTCCAAGCAGGACCTGGAATTGCTGGAAGAGAATACCCGCAATTCCCAAGCTGCGGTGATCGTTGGCGGAGGATTGATTGGTGTGGAACTGGCTGAAATGCTTCACACCCGAAACATTTCTGTGACCATGCTCATTCGGGAGAAAGCGTTTTGGCAAAACGCTCTGCCTCTTCAGGATGCAAAATTTATCTCGCGACATATCGAAAGTCACGGCATTGTTCTAAAACATGAAACGGAACTGAAAAAGATCAATGGTAAAGATGGATGGGTTTCTTCAGTAGAAACTTCATACGGAGAAAATATTGAATGCCATGTACTGGGCCTCTCTGTGGGAGTGCAGCCAAATATTGCTTTTTTGGAAGGTTCAGGATTAGAAACTGATCAGGGAATACTTGTAGATCGTTATTTGCAGACCAGTGTGCAGGATGTTTATGCCATAGGAGACTGCGCACAGCACCGGGAACCGGCAAGTGGCCGCAAATCGATTGAAGCAGTGTGGTATACCGCCCGAATGATGGGAGAAACAGTGGCACAGACTATTTGTGAAAACCCTTTCGCGTATAAACCCGGTCACTGGTTTAACAGCGCAAAATTCTTTGATATTGAGTATCAAACCTACGGAAATGTATCTGCTAATCCTGAAGAGGGCGAGCAGCATTTTCATTGGGAAAGTAAAAAGAGGGACAAAGCATTAACTATTGCTTTTGATCCAGGATCATACAAGTTTCTTGGTGTCAACAGTTATGGAGTAAGAATGCGCCATGAGGTTTTTGACAGCTGGCTAACTGAAGAACGGGACCTGGAATTCGTTCTAAAAAATTTACGCCAGGCGAACTTTGACCCGGAATTCTACGCCCGGCACGAAAAGGAGATTTTTAGTAGTTTTAAAAAGAATTTAGTAAGACAGACCTAACGGTTTTTAACTCCCTACGATGTCTACACCACACAATAACATGTCTCTCACAGGAGAACCACCCGCAAAACTTTCTACCACTCAAAAGGTGGCAACAGGGATTGGCTGGACCGGTATCTTTATATTCATCCTCGCGCTTTTTAATCTTCAGTTGTCGAATATTTTTCTTTGGGGTGCGCTTATCCTAATTGCTGTGGGAGTAGTCATCTTTGCAAACGACCTTTACATAGGAAAATCGGCCGGCGTGAAGAATGACGGAGTCTGGTTCAAAGACATTTCCTCAAGGGGAATACTGGCCTGGGGTACCGGTATCCTCCTCACCTTATTTTACATAGTCCTCTACTGGTTTCCGCAATACCTGGGATATAATCCTGACGGTGCCAATACCGGCTTAGTAGCCCTCTTTGATCCTCTCAGCAGATTGATTAGTGGTCATCCTGCAAGTCAGTGGTTTGTTTACGGAACTTTATACACTCTTGCCATCCTGGCATTCGGATATAAGTTCCTGCTCAAATACCGGCATAACAAATACGAAGTCCTCCGAACCTATTCGGTGATGTTTTTCCAGCTGGGATTTGCGTTCCTAATTCCGGAGATCCTTATGCGGCTTAATCAGCCGTATTTCAATCCGGTGAATATATGGCCGCTGAACTACGACCTTTTTGCCGGCTATAAGTTATCGGAGTTCTTTTCTGCCGGAAACATCGGGCTGCTCATGCTCTTCTTCGGAATCGCTTCTATTTTTGTAATTACTCCAATCCTTACCTACTTCTACGGAAAAAGATGGTACTGCTCCTGGGTTTGCGGCTGCGGCGGACTCGCAGAAACTGCCGGCGATCCATACCGGCATTTATCTGACAAAAGCCGCTCTGCATGGAAATTTGAGAGATATATCATACACACTGTATTGGTCCTTGTAGTGATAATGACCATTGCTGTAGTTTATTCATTTTTGAATGAAAATCCCGGCCAGTTCTGGCTGGATAAAAACATATTCCTCCTGGGGTCGGCAGCATTTCTCGTGCTGCTGTTTGGGCTCATTTTTATTTTCAAAAGGCATAGGCTGGCACGGGATGCAAAAAGAGGAGCTGTTATTTCTCTGAGCATTGTTCTGGCCATCATTGCTGTATTCTATTTCAGCGGCATGACATATGGTTACCTGCTTAGGCAGTGGTACGGTTTTCTAATTGGTGCAGCTTTTTCGGGAGTAATAGGAGTAGGTTTTTATCCGATTTTTGGAAACCGCGTTTGGTGCCGCTTTGGCTGCCCTATGGCTGCAGTGCTGGGAATGCAGCAGCGGCTGTTTTCCAAGTTCCGCATTACGACAAATGGAGGACAATGCATTTCCTGTGGTAATTGCTCCACTTACTGTGAAATGGGAATTGATGTACGGGCATATGCGCAAAAAGGCGAAAATATCGTGCGTTCCAGTTGTGTTGGCTGCGGAATTTGTAGTGCAGTTTGTCCGCGTGGGGTTTTGAAACTTGAGAATGGCAGTCTCGATGGCAGGATCAATTCAGATGCAGTCTTGTTAGGAAACGACGTGGATCTTCTGGACCTGATCAAACAACAGAAAGTAGCTACCCGTGATCCTCATTCCTCACCTTTCAGCAACAAAAAATAATGCCGTTTCCCCTCATAAAAGTTATAATTCCTGCCTACAACGAAGCCGATTCGATTGGTCTTGTGGTAAAAGATGTACCTGAATTTGTGGATGAGGTGATCGTGGTGAGCAACAATTCCACAGATAATACTGAACAAACCGCCGCACAAGCAGGAGCTACGGTGCTACAGGAATCCAGGAAAGGTTATGGCTACGCCTGTCTCAAGGGAATAGATTACGTGGCCCAGCAACCGGAAAAGCCTGAAATTATCGTATTTTTAGATGGAGATTACAGCGATTATCCGGAGGAATTGAAAAAGATCGTGGAGCCAATCCTGAAGCGGGATAAAGACCTCGTGATTGGCGCCAGAGTAAAACGCTGGCGGGAAAAAGGGGCAATGACCTTTCCGCAGATCTTTGGGAATTGGCTGGCAACAAGTCTCATGAAGTTGTTTTTCAATGCGAGATTTACAGATCTTGGGCCCTTCAGAGCAATAAAGTATGATAAGCTGCTCGCTCTCAAAATGGAAGACAAAACCTATGGCTGGACAGTGGAGATGCAGCTAAAGGCGCTAAAAAAGAAGTACAGCTACGAAGAAGTACCTGTGCACTACCGCAACCGGATTGGAGTATCAAAAGTTTCGGGTACTGTAAAGGGAGCTTTTATGGCAGGAGTAAAGATCCTGACCTGGATCTTTAAATACAGTTTCAAATAATGGAGATAGCAGTGTTGATCATATTTTCCCTGTTGATGTTGGCGGTATTCCTTTACAGCCTGTCTCTGCTACATCTGCTGATCAACTTCCGAAAAAGCCGGAGAAAAAAAGATACCTCTCAAAAATGGGATTTTTCAGACCCTTCCCAAATTCCCTTTGTCACTATTCAGCTGCCGCTTTACAACGATAAACCCGTAGTTGAACGCCTGCTTCGGAATATTGCCCGAATAGATTACCCACTCGACAAGCTGGAAGTACAGGTGCTGGATGATTCCACAGATGATTCCAAAGCTCTTTCATCTAAAATTATTTCCGAACTAAAAGCTGAAGGATTTCCCATTTCACATATTACCCGAAACAACAGGAAAGGCTTTAAGGCCGGAGCACTTAAAGCCGGACTCGAAATTGCAAAAGGTGAATTTGTTGCCATTTTTGACTCCGATTTTTTACCTCGACCCGATTGGTTAAAAAAGACGATTCGGCACTTTAAAAACGCCCGGCTTGGTGTGGTGCAGACCCGCTGGGGCCATTTAAATGAAGATTACTCTTTGCTAACAAAGCTGCAGGCATTTCTGCTCGATTACCACTTTGTGCTGGAACAAACCGGCCGTAACTTTGGAAAGAACTTCATCAATTTCAACGGGACCGCCGGAGTGTGGCGAAAAACCTGTATTCTGGATGCTGGCAACTGGGAAGGAGATACGCTTACGGAAGATCTCGATCTTAGCTACCGCGCCCAACTTAAAGGTTGGGAGTTCAAGTACCTGGAAGAAGTTGTAACTCCTGCCGAACTGCCAATAACTATAGCAGCCGCACGCTCCCAGCAATTCCGCTGGAATAAAGGAGCAGCGGAAAACTTTCAGAAGAACTACAAACAGGTTCTAAAGCATGAAGGGCTAAGCCTGAGCACCCGTATTCATAGCTTTTTTCACTTGCTCAACAGCAGCTTCTTTTTCGTTGTCCTTTTAATGGGCATAGTAAGTATTCCGGTGCTCTTCCTTCTGGATGATCCTGCCTACAGCAACTTGTTTACCGCGATGACAGTTTTTGTGCTGAGTCCCCTGATATTTTTTATAACATATTATTCGGCTTATAAGGAGCTTCATAAAAATGACCAACTTTCTTTTCTAAAATTTCTCGGCCTTTTCGTCACCTTCTTTTCCATTGCCATGGGGCTGTCCCTTCACAATTCAATTGCAATTTTAGAAGGACATTTTGGAAAAAAAAGTGAGTTCATAAGAACTCCGAAATTCAATCTTGGCAGCAAGCAAGAATTGTTTAAGAAGACCGGCGTGAAATGGAATTTTCAATTGATCCTTGAAATACTGTTGATGCTTCTTTTCGCCTTCGGGATTTTTTCTGCATTTAAAATCGGCACCTATAGCCTCCTTCCATTTCATCTCATGATGTTTTTCGGCTTCTCATATGTGGTTTTATCTTCTTTGAATATTGAAATCTTTTCCGGTAAAAAATCAGACCTCACAGGTTTTGAAAACCTGTGAGGTCTTGTGTAGTATGAAGAAATTTCTCAACTTCCACAAGATTCCGCTCCTCATCTTTCTTAGCTGCTGCGCTTTTTACCTGGCCTTTGCCTACGACCTGGAAAGAACAGGTTTTTTCAAACTTTTGACCCTCTACGGCGGACTTTTCTTTCTGAGCTGGAAGTTCTTTCAAATGCAACGTCACAACCTGAAAGTTCTTTTAGTTGCTGCTGTAATTTTCCGTCTGCTCTTTCTGTTTGCAACACCTAACCTCTCCCAGGATTTCTACCGCTTCATCTGGGACGGCAGGTTATTACTAGAAGGTATTAATCCTTATCTGTTTACCCCTGCGGAATATTTTGCTTCCGGAAATCTGCCAATCGAAGGAGCGCAGGAGCTCTACGAAGGCATGGGTAACCTTAGTGCCGGAAATCCCACTAATTATCCGCCGCTCCACCAGCTCTACTTTGCACTTGCTGCACTTCTCGGCGAAAAAAGTATTCTGGCCTCGGTAATCTGGCTGCGGATCTTCATCATAGCCGCCGATATAGGGATCTTCTACTTCGGAAGGAAAATTCTTAAGAACCTCAACCTGCCAGAGAGCAACATCTTCCTTTATCTCCTGAATCCGCTGATCGTAGTAGAACTCGCCGGAAACCTGCATTTTGAAGGAGTAATGCTGTTCTTTCTTATCTCAGCCTTGTATTTACTGCAGCGTCAAAAACGGCTTTTTAGCGCTCTTTTATTTTCCTGTTCTGTTGCTGTAAAGCTAATTCCGTTAATGTTCCTTCCATTACTTTTTAGAAGGCTGAAGTGGAAAAAAGCAATTTCATATTATTCAGTTACAGGAGTTTTGCTATTGCTGTTCTTTCTCCCGTTCCTTTCAGGCGCATTTGCGGAGAATTTCTTCAGCAGCATAAATCTGTGGTTCCAAAAATTCGAGTTCAATGCCAGCTTTTATTACGTCATCCGGTGGATAGGATATAAGATTGAAGGTTACAACATCATAGAATATGCAGGTCCGGTATTGGCCGCTGTAGTCTTTTTTTTAGTTCTGTTCTTATCCCTCTTCCGAAGAAATTCAGAAATAAGAGATCTTCTAACAAGCATGATGTTTGCCTCCGTCATCTATCTCTTCCTGGCCACCACCGTGCATCCATGGTATTTGGCTACACCGATACTACTATCGGTGTTCACCAAATACAAATTTGTACAGGTATGGAGTTTGATAGTTGTGCTGAGTTATTTCGCTTATTCTCAACCGGATTATGCTGAGAATTTGTGGCTCGTTGCCATGGAGTATGTTATTGTGTTGGGAGTAATGTTCTTCGAAATTTTTTCGCAAAGACCGCAAAGGTTTTCTGCAGAGGACGCAAAGAAGGATCTGAAGATTTCACACGAAGCAAAATAAGGTCAAAGAAGACCACTAAGAAAAATGGACAGGGGGAAGGAATCTTAACTTATCACTGATTTATCCGTGCATCAGTGGCTGATAAAGACTAGAGAAATGGATTTATCTATTCCTTCGCTACAATCCCCTCCTGATCATAAGGTATATGATTCTTCCATTTCCAGGGAGTGTAAATATCTTTGAGAGCTACGTCCAGGAGTTCTTTGTAGATACTTTCCCCGTTCTCGCTATTGGTCATAATGAGAATTCCTTTTCCGGCTTCAGGAAAGACCACGGAATAATGTTGAAAGCCGCTGCCGTGACCACCTTTGGATACTCCCCATCCATAAGGGGTTTTGAATACTTCGGAACCAAGGCCACAGGATAATTCTATATCATCATTGAGGTCGCCTTCTTCCTGAGCCAAAGGCCCAAATTGCCTCAAAGTGCGAATTCTTATCTGCGGACTAAAGATCTCATTCCATGATTCATTACTGAGAAGCTCCCGATTTAAAACAGCTATTAAGAAAGTATTATAATCTTCAAATGTGGTTTCCATCGTACTGGGCGAACGAGGTTCATTATCCTTATCCTTTTTATAGGCCTGGCTTTTTTTATTATGACCGTGGGCGTAATCCTGTTCAAACTCCGGTTGCCACTCGTAGCTGGAGTTTTCCATACCTAAAGGTTTGAAAACAAGTTTCTGAGCCAGTTCCTCGAAAGGTTTTCCGGTGATCTTTTCCAGGACTACCTGCAGGTAAACCATTCCTTCACCCGAATATATGTATCCACTCCCCGGCTCCTGTTTTACCCGCAGTTTCTTGTCAGGTTCAAAAAATCGCCAGTTTGGAAAACCGGAAGTATGCGCCAGGGCCATTCGGGCCGTGATCTTGTGATACAGAGAATCATGTTTAAGATCAGAATAATCATCATGCCAGTCAGCTTTAGGCTCGTAGTCATAAATTTTCTTCGGAAGGTAAGACTCCAAAGGGGTGTCGAGATCAATCACGCCATCCTCTACTAACTTCATCGCAATAACCGCGAATACAGCCTTACTCAAAGAAGCTCCATACATATTGGTCGTCCTGTGAAGCTTCCTGCCGTCGTTATTATTCGCGTATCCAAAAACTTCTGAATACGCCGGCTGATTTTCGTTATAAACAGATAGTGCCAGTCCGGGAACATTGGCTTCTTCCATAAGATACTTCACATGTTTTGTGAGAGAGTCAGCAGATATTGTTGAACCATCCAGTCTTTCTATCTCCTGTGCAAAACCGGATCCCGAAAAGCAAAAGAAGAAAATAATCGCAGCGGCTGCGGCTTTATTAGAAGCTTTGCTTTTCCTCTTCTTCCTTAAAAAAGGAATCGAGAGTGGGTAATAACTTTTCATGTTATTCAAGGCCGTAAAGATATTGACGAGCATTACTACTACAGCGTAAGGAATAATTAATAACATGAGGGTTAGTAGAGAACCCCAGTTGACAAATATCCGACTAATAAGTATCCCAATTAAAGCCAACAGCAGAAATAGGCTGACCATTGAAAGATGAAAATTCACCACTTTTCTTCCGTGTTCATCATAGATCTTGCTATCCTCGCGCTTATGTATCCACAAGAACAGCGGAATAAATATATTAGCTAAAGGCACCACAAAACCTATAAAGGGAGTTGCGTGCATTAGCAGTAACCATTTCTTCTGAATGCTCTCCTCCTTTGGATCTTCAAGGACGATAAGCTCATCTACTTCCACTTCTAAAGCAGCAGCTATTAACTTAATGGTTTGTAGGTGCGGATCGGTTTCTCCTTTTTCGATTCTTTGAATTGTGCGTACTGTTACATTGGTTCTATCTGAAAGGTCTTTTTGAGTCAGCCCTTTTAATTTTCTCTGATAAACGAGATTTTCAGCAAGTTTGTTTTTATCGTCCATATCATTTAATGTTTGAAACAAAACTACCTCAAAAAGGCTGTTTTTTGGGTGACATTTAAGTGTCACCTGTATGTCATTTCCGCATAAATAGTGACTTTACGAGCCACGAGAACTATTTTAGTCACAATTTAAGAATAAATAGTAAGTTGGAAAGCTTGAGGGACAAGAGGTCCCAAAAAAGCAAAAATCCCAGAGGCTGTGCCTCCGGGATTCTGATAAATCGTTTCAGAAATTTCTTTACATATCCAGAATGTGAGCAAAGATCAATGGCGCCACAATTGTCGCATCACTTTCTATCACAAATTTTGGAGTGTCTTTATCTAGTTTTCCCCAGGTGATCTTTTCATTTGGCACAGCCCCTGAATAAGATCCATAGCTAGTTGTGGAATCAGAGATCTGGCAGAAATAGCTCCAGAATGGAATATCATGCATCTCCATATCCTGGTACAACATAGGCACCACACAAATTGGAAAATCGCCGGCTATACCTCCACCAATCTGGAAGAAACCAACTCCATTATCTGTGTTCTTCATATACCAGTCGGCAATAAAGCCCATATATTCAATACCGGATTTCATGGTACTCGCCTTCAGCTCTCCTTTCATCACATAAGAGGCAAAGATGTTACCCATGGTACTGTCTTCCCATCCGGGCACTACCATTGGCAGGTTCTTTTCGGCTGCGGCATACATCCACGAATCCTTCAGGTCGATCTCGTAATATTCTTCCATCACTCCGCTAAGCAACAGCTTGTACATGTATTCATGCGGAAAATATCTTTCCCCTGCAGCTTCAGCATCCTTCCAGATCTTCACAATGTGCTTCTGAATTCTTCGGAAAGCCTCTTCTTCAGGAATACAGGTATCAGTCACCCGGTTGAGTCCGCGCTCCAGTAGGTCCCACTCGTCCTGAGGTGTTAGATCCCGGTAGTGAGGCACGCGTTCGTAATGAGTATGAGCAACAAGATTCATGATATCCTCTTCGAGATTGGCACCGGTACAGGAGATGAATTGCACTTTATCCTGCCGAATCATCTCTGCGAAGATCTTCCCGATCTCTGCAGTACTCATAGCGCCGGCCATGGTAACCATCATCTTGTTTCCCTTGTCCAGCTGCTCCCGGTATCCTTTTGCAGCATCCACAAGGGCTGCAGCATTAAAATGTTTAAAATGTCTTTCGAGGAATTCTGTAATTGCTCCTTTACTCATCGTCTTCGTCTTCAGTATTATTTAAATATTTGAATTTGTAGCTCAACATCTTATAATAAAGCTTAGCGGCTAAAAAGTCTGATGACCTTTCATTCTCATTTGGATTAAGCTCTACAATATCAAATCCTACTACGTTTTTCTTTTTGAACATCAACTTCAGGAATTCCAGAGTTTCATACCAGAACATTCCTCCCGGCTCCGGGGTACCTGTAGATGGCAGGATAGAAGGATCAAATGCATCAAGATCGATCGTGATGAACACGTTTGGTGTCATTTGGCCAATAGCATCGTCCATCCAGTCCTCATATAGATCATGAGCCCAGTAAACCTGATTCTCATCCATATGATCTAGTTCTGAAACATCCATAGAACGAATCCCAACCTGAATAAGGTTAGTCTTCTTACTCGCTTCGTGCACTGCACAGGCGTGATTGCAGGTAGTGCCATCATATTCCGGGCGAAGATCGGCGTGGGCATCGATTTGCACTACGGTAAGATCTTCAAAGCTTTCATTGAAAGCCCTGATCGTTCCAATAGAAATAGAATGTTCGCCTCCAAAAATCGTAACGAATTTCTCCTGCTTTATATAATTTTTGACGGTTTTATGTACCGCTTCTACCATTTTCTCTGGCGAGGAATTTTCGGTCACCGGCGGAGCAAGATAGACTCCTTTTTTGTAGACTTCTGTACGGGTTTCGATATCGAACAGCTCCATATTTTCTGAAGCTTCCAGAAAAGCATCGGGGCCTTTATCGGCACCCTTACCCCAGGTACTCGTTCCATCATAGGGAACCGGGATCAAAACTACTTTTGCGTCATCTAAACGTGCATACTTGTCCGGAATGCCGGCGTAATTCTTTTTATTCATTTTGTTAGCGATTGTTGTGTTCTAATTGCTTCAATTATATATAATTAAAAATAAAAAATTCGCTACTATTTCTCGTATCCGAGAATTTTGAGAAAATCCTGAGGCTCCTGCTGCTCGCTAAATAACCTGGTCTCCAAATTTCCGTCTTTGTCTTTATTGATAAGGATCTGTTTTGGCTGTGGAATGAGACAGTGCTGTAATCCGCCAAAACCACCTATGGTATCCTGATAGGCTCCTGTATTAAAAAAGCCAATATAAAGTGGTTTTTCTTTCTTGTACTTGGGTAGATAAATTGCGTTGGTATTCTGCTCGGAATTGTAATAGTCATCGCTATCACAGGTCAGTCCGCCGAGTAATACCCGTTCATATTCATCGTTCCAGCGGTTCACCGCCAGCATTACGAACTTTTTACTTATTGCCCAGGTATCTGGCAAGGTGGTAATGAAAGATGAATTTATCATATTCCATTTTTCCCTGTCGTTCTGCTGTTTCTGGTAAAGGATCTCATAAATAGCCCCGCCACTTTCACCTACTGTAAAAGAACCAAATTCAGTGAAAATATGAGGTGGTTCAACTTCGGCTTCGTCACAGGCGATCTTAATCTGGTTAACGATTTCCTCCACCATATACTTATAGTCATATTCAAAATGAAGGGAGTTCTTCACCGGAAATCCTCCACCGATGTTCAGGCTATCAAGACTTGGACAAATGCGCTTCAAATTAATGTATACCTTGAGACATTTCAGTAATTCGTTCCAGTAATAGGCAGTATCTCTAATTCCTGTATTAATAAAGAAGTGCAGCATCTTAAGCTCCACCTGGTCGTTATCCTTGATTTGTTTATTAAAAAAAGGAACTATGTTCTTATATCCTATTCCCAATCTGGAAGTATAGAATTCGAATTTAGGCTCCTCTTCTGAAGCTATCCTTATCCCAATCTTGTATTTGCCATCTATTGCTTCTGAAAGCAGATCGATCTCTTCATAATTGTCGATGATGGGAATGCAGTTATAATGGCCGTTGTTAATAAGATTCGCAATATTGCTGATATAACCATTCCTCTTAAAGCCGTTACAGATCACATAAGTATCATTATTGATCTTTCCTTTTTTCTTCAGGTTCTCGACAATATTGATGTCTACCGAAGCAGAAGTCTCAATATGGATGTCATTCTTTAAAGCCTCATTAAGCACATGCTCAAAATGAGAACTTTTTGTGCAGTAACAATAGTTATAAGTACCGGGATAATCATGCTTTTTAAGAGCATCGGCAAACCAGGTCTTGGCTTTATTTATATTTTCTGAGATCTTGGGGAGATAAGTGAACTTTAAGGGAGCTCCATACTCTTTTACCAGTTCCATGAGATCAATTCCATGAAAATGCAGTTCACTACCTTCTACTGTAAATTCTTCCTGGGGGAAATAGTAAGTTTGGTCGATGAGATCGCTGTACTTCGTATTCAATTTTTACGTAATAAGGATTAAAGTTAAAAAGTAGAAATTATAAGCCAATGCTGAAAAAATAAGGTGATAAATCTTTGTTAAGGCTGCAGCAGCCTAAGGTGGAAGAGTATGAAAACCAAACGGAAAAAGTCCGCGGCAATTCTTTCATTGTTGTGCTTATAAAAAGCAAATGTATTAAAAAGCCGGAAAGCTGCGGGATTTTTTTAAAATTCTCCCAAGACTTCTTTCCGGCTCAAATTTATTGCTCAACTTGAGAGGAGTTAGCTATTTGTCAAATTGATGATTTCCTGTTTTGTAAGCACTCTCCAGTGTCCTCTTCCCAGATCTTTTTTCGTGAGGCCGCCAAAAACGACTCTGTCGAGTTTTACTATCTCATAGCCCTGGCTTTTAAAGATACGCTGCACAATGTGTGGTTTAGTGCTTTTGATCTCGAGGCCAATTTCCCGCTTAGGTTTATTCTCAACATAACTTATTTCAGTTACATTGGCTACCCCATCCTCCAAAGTAATTCCTTCTTTTATTTTCTGAAGATCTTCATAATCAAGATCCTTATCCAGCTCCACGTGGTAGATCTGCCTTATTCCGTTCCTGGAATTATTCAGCTTTTTTGCAAGAGCACCATCATTGGTAAATAGAATCAAGCCTGAAGCCTGCGTGTCCAATTTCCCCACAGGATCCAGTTTTGATTTGGAAGCATTCGCTATAAGATCCTGGACAGTCCGGTTCTTTTTCTCCAGACTTCCGGTCACATAGAACCCTTTAGGTTTATTCAGGAGAACATATTCCGGTTTTTCGGGATTGATGCGACGGCCGTCGAATTTCACCTCATCGGTAACTTTCACCTTATAGCCCATTTCGGTTACTACCTTTCCGTTTACAGTCACGTTTCCTGCCGCTATGTAAATATCGGCATCCCTTCGCGAGCAAACGCCCGAATTTGCAACATATTTGTTGAGACGCATAAGATCTGCACCTCCCTCTTTTCTTTTCACCGGCGCATTGCCCCGTGACATATTTTTTGGATCCTTTTCATCTCGGCCTATCGGGGCATTTCCGCGGGAATGGGATTTACTTCTTCCCGCACCACCTTGTCTTCCGCTACTGGATTTGCCCGAAGAGCGATCTCCCCTGCTGCCCGACGGCCTTTCATTTCTACTCATGATAAATAATTTTGCACAAAGATACTGGATTGTTTAACAATAACTCAAAAGAAGAGTCAAGAACCAAGAGCCTGGACCCAAGACTAAAGAGTGTTTAATTTCAGGATCAAAACCTAATATAAAATATCAAATATTCAATATGAAATCTAAAAAACTCTGCTCAACAAGGCGTCGATATCTATCAAAAGAATACTGAATACCCCCGCGACAATGATGAACTTTAAAAGGTTGTGCAGTAGTAAATATTGCCATTTAGCCCGGCTGAAATAAAGAATAAGCAGGAACAGAAAAAGTAAAGCCGCTGCTCCATAAAAGAAGTAGTCCATTTTTCCTATTTCAAACCTAAAAATAAGGAAGTACATAGGGATGAGCGTCAATAAAGCAAGGACGGTCAATAGCACCTTACTTAGACTTTCTCCATATACAATAGGAATGGTACGATAACCCTGCACCAAGTCTCCTTTCATGTTTTCCAGATCCTTGACCATTTCCCGCATTAGTATAATGAGGTACAGAAAGGCGGCATGCACCAGGATCACCAGATCAAAATTTTTGTAATACAGGAAAATTGCGAAGAATGGAGTGATAGTGATGACCGAAGCGATCAAATTGTTCAAAAACAGGATCTTTTTAAGCCGGTGAGAGTAGAACCAGATAGCAAAAGTGTAGATCGAGAAAAATACTACCGCTCTAAAGGAAACATAACTGGCAAAGAAGATCCCGGCAAGGTTGAGCAGAAAATAAACCGATAGCTTTGTCCGCTGACTCACAAATCTATCGAGCATCGTTTTTTGCGGCCGATTTATAAGATCTTTTTCGCTGTCGTAAAAATTATTAATGATATATCCAGCTGCCACTATAGAAGCTGTAGCGAGAACTATAAAAAATAAATTGTCATCAAAAAGGACATTTCTGAGAGGTAGGTCGGGCGCGAGTATGAACATTGAGGTCAGGTACTGCGCAATGACGAGCACCAGAATATTGTAGCCTCTAACGACCGAAATAAAGCTGAGAATCTTAAGAAGAAGCCGCTTTTTGGAGATGGAAAGCATCGATCTGGTTTAGAAGTTGTAGACCACTTCCAAACGATAATCCTTCAACGCTTTTCTTGCCTTTTCAATATCTTCTGTAAACCCGAGAATATAACCCCCACCACCAGAGCCACAAAGCTTCAGGTAATAGTCGTTTGTCTCAATCCCGTGCTTCCAAAGCTTGTGGAATTGTGCAGGGATCATAGGTTTGAAGTTGTCCAAAACGACGTGAGATAATTTTTTAATGTTTCCAAAAAGGGATTTTACATCTCCGTTCAGGAAATCATCCACACAGGCATCGGTATGTTTTACGAACTGATCTTTCAGCATTTTTCTGAAAGGCTCCTGCTTCATATTCTCCATGAAAATATTCACCATGGGAGCAGTTTCCCCAACAGAACCACTGTCCAAAAGGAAAACAGCACCTTTTCCATTCACTGTCTGTGACGGAATGCCGGCAGGCTCGATATTATCTTTGGAATTGATAAGGATTGGAATGCTCAAATAAGAGTTCAATGGATCAAGACCCGAAGATTTTCCGTGGAAAAAGGATTCCATTTCTCCAAAGATCTTTTTCAGCTTTAAAAGCTTTTCACGAGTCAGGTTTTCAAGAACAGTAATTTTGTCAACGGCATATTCATCGTAAATAGCAGCTACTAAGGCACCGCTACTTCCTACTCCATATCCCTGTGGAATACTGGAATCGAAATACATTCCTTTTTCAATATCTTCTTTTAGCTCCTTCAGGTTGAACTGAACAAGTTCAGGCTTCTCCTGCTGAAGGTTCTCAAGATAATCGGCAAATCTCTTAAGACTCAGATTTGATTTTTGAGCAGCTTCCGAAGGATCCTCGTCCACCTTTAGCGCCCCGTTGTAAAAATTATAGGGAATAGATAAACCTTTGGAATCTTTGATGATCCCATACTCTCCAAAAAGGAGAATCTTTGAATAAAATAAAGGTCCTTTCATAGTGACTGCGTATTTGTTTTCTGGTCAAGAGTTAACATGCCGTAGGCAGAAAGATCTTCGTCTACCCTGTTCCAGTGAACTCCATAACCTCCGGGGGAAATTGTGTAATCCAATAATTCTTCCTCAGTAGCATTATCAAGTTTGGGATACCATTTCAAGGGAGCACCAATTTCACGACCATCCTCTAAAGAAAAGAAAACTTTCTCATCTCTGAAGAGAACCTCTTTAATTTTTATGTCAGTCTTAACTGTTTTCATTCACGTGAAATTCATCCCATTTCCGAAGAAAATAAAAGCGATTTTGTTCTACTATTTCTAGTATCGCATTCAAATCCTGTTTCTTAACATTATAACTGTACATCAAAGTTAGTGATTCCAAATCAACTTTTAATTCACCTCCTTTACCTGCAACATGAATATGCTTCGGCAAATGTTCGTTTGAATAAAAAAAGAACCTGAAGCCTTTTTCAAGATGTACAGTTGGCATTTAACTTCTTTAGCCCTGCAAAGATATACATTTAACTGAGAAGTAATCTCTTACAGTTTATGATAGAGGTCAATTTTCAGGCCAATTTTTTAGCTCCGCTTCCCACTCTATCGTTGATATATTGACCATTCTGGCAGTATTGCTTCAGCTCTACTTCTATAAATTCCAGCGTTAGTTCTTCCTCCTTTTCCGGATAAAGTAAATGCACGTTCGCACCGGCATCCAGGGTAAAACAAAGATGCAGCCCGGTCTCTTCCCTGAACTCGAAAATCTTATTGATGATCGCAAGTGTATTTGGCTTCATGAGTAGGAAAAAAGGCTCGCTGGTCATCATCATTGCATGAAGCGTTAGGGCTTCACTCTCTACCACTTTTATAAATTCTGAAAGATCCCCGCTGCGGAAGATCTTTTTAAGTCGATCGAGATTATCGTGAGCCTGTTTGAAACGTCTTTCGGCATAAGGATGACCATTCATCAATTCGTGACCAACAGTACTGCTCACCTGCTTTTCTCCTTTATCGACCAGCAAAATCGTATCTCTGTAATTCCTGAAATTTTCATGTACCTCATCTCTAAATCTCACTCCGTAAAGATCACTGCTTTGGTAAATATTATTCTGTAGCCCCCAAACAACCAGTCCACCTTCAATACTGCGACAGGCACTACCCGATCCCAGTCTTGCCAAAAATGAGCTTTTTCGGGTGAAATATTTCTCACTCATTTCAGGATTCAGTTGCTTTTCCAGGCTCATAAGGCAAAGTGCAAGCGCGCTCATCCCGCTGGCTGAAGATGCTATTCCGCTGCTGTGTGGGAAAGAATTGGAAGTATCAATGCTAAATTTATAATCCTTCAAAAATGGCAAATACTGCTCTACTCTTTCCAGGAACTTCTGAATTTTTGGCCGGAATGAATCTTTCTTCTCCCCCTCAAATTCTAGTTCAAAATCAAAATCATCTGAGATCTGTTCCTTTTTTCTGAATTTCAAAGTAGTGGTCGTTCTACAGGAATCCAGCGTAAAACTTATGGAAGGATTTGCCGGAATTTGATGCTCCAGTTTCCCCCAGTATTTCACCAGGGCAATGTTGCTGGGACTTTGCCAGGTAACTTCCCCCTGCTCCACTGTTGCGGAATATGGATTTGGAATAAAATCTTTTTCGGTCATAACGCAAAGATAGATTTTCCTGTTAAAGCCAAAGCCATCCAAAAAAGCTATTTTAGGCAGGAAATAAAAATCAGATCTATGCGCAAGACCATTCTTATCACCGGCGCCTCCAGCGGAATTGGCAGGGCAACAGCTAAACTTTTTGCTGAAAAAGGCTGGAATGTTGCCGCCACCATGCGCTCTCCCCAAGAAGAATCAGAGTTGAAGGAACTTCCCAATCTTAAATTTTATGAGCTGGACGTAACTAAAAAAGAACACCTGCAAAAGATCATTCCTGAAGTGGAAGCCGATTTTCCTTTGATCGACGTCTTGTTCAACAATGCCGGCTATGGCGCAGTGGGCGCATTTGAAAAATCTTCGGAAGAGGATGTGCTGCAGCAATTTCAGGTCAATGTTTTTGGAGTGATGGATCTTTGTCGGGAATTTATTCCTTACTTCCGAATGAAAGGAGAAGGAATGATCATTAACACCTCATCTGTGGTTGGTCGATTTACGATTCCGCTTTACAGCCTTTATTGCTCCAGCAAATGGGCGCTCGAAGGTTTTACTGAAGCTTTACAATTTGAGCTCCGCCAGTTCAACATTAAGGTGAAATTGATAGAACCTGCAGCCATCAAAACCGATTTCCACGGAAGGTCTCTAAAAGTATTTGACAATGAATCGGTCAAAGGTTATGAAAAGATGGAGAAAGCAATTCTTAGCGGAATGCGGAGCAGGAATAACAAGGCACCCGGGCCCGAAGTGGTTGCAGAAACTGTTTTCAAGGCAGCGACTGACGCTAGTAAAAAACTTCGCTATCCCACCGGAAAAGGTGCAAGCGCAGTACTGCTGGCAAGAAAGATCCTGCCCACCTCCTGGTTCAATAAGATTTTATTTAAACAGCAGAAGCGGAAGTCATAGCCTGTGCCGCCAGGAATCCGCCGGTCCAGGCATTTTGGAAATTGAAGCCACCGGTGATGGCATCAATATTCAGCACTTCCCCCGCCAGGAAAAGATTTTTGCAGATCTTGCTTTCAAAGGTCTTGAAGTTCACTTCTTTAAGCTCCACGCCTCCTGCTGTGACGAATTCTTCCTTAAAGGTGCTCTTTCCGTGCACCTGAAAAGTGCCACAGGTGAGTTCCTCCGTAAGAGATTCCAGCTGCTGCCTGTTGAGATCGGCCCAGCGAACTTCAGGTTCAATGCCCGATGCCTGCAGCAGACTTTGCCATAAACGCTTCGGAAGTTCAAAAAGGGCTCGCTTGTGGACAAATTGCTTAGCTTTTTCCCCTTTTTGAAGCCTTAGTTCTTCTTCCACATCTTCAGAAAAAACTTCAGGAAGCCAATTCACTTCGATCTCAAAATTCTTTATATCGCTGAGTTCTCTTGCACCCCAGGCCGAAAGCTTCAGAATAGCCGGTCCGCTCATGCCCCAGTGGGTGATCAACAAGGGTCCTGAAGTTTGCAGTTTATCTTTCTTGAGCTTCACCACGGCATTTGTAGCTACTCCGGGGAGATCTTTGATGCGCTTATCAGTAATATTGAAAGTGAACAGAGAAGGAACCCCAGGTACGATTGTATGGCCAAGATCCTGAAGCAAATTCCACATTTTTGGATTGCTTCCGGTGGCTACCAGTACTTTTTTAGCAGTAAAATTCTCCTGTGAAGTTGATATTTCCCAAAGTCCATTTTTCTGCTGCAGTTGCTGCACTGCCCTTTTGTTAAGAAGCTCGATTTTTAACCTTTTTGACTCCTCAAGAAAAAGATCAATAATGGTTTCAGAAGTGTTGGATTCAGGAAACATTCTGCCGTCCTCCTCTATTTTCAGCCGTACGCCTCTCTTTTCGAACCACTCAATAGTATCACCCGTCATGAAGTTATGGAAGGGCCCGCGGAGTTCCTTTTCTCCTCTGGGGTAATTCCGCGTAAGTTCCGTCGGAAGGAATTCGGCGTGAGTTACGTTGCACCTTCCGCCGCCCGAGATGCGCACCTTGTTCAGCACATCTTTTCCCCGCTCGAGAATACAGATCCTTGCTTCCGGAGCCATTTCAGCAGCATTGATCGCGGTGAAAAATCCGGCAGCCCCGCCACCAATAATTACAATATCAAAAGAAAGAGGTTCCAAAAATGTTATTTTTCAGCCACAAAGGTATCTATTTTTGATAGACGTTATTCTTTGTTAAAGCCTGCGCTAAATCTTTCTTAAACCTTCGGCAACCTGCCCCGCGGTTCTATAACTTTAAATCTCAAAATGTTAGAAAAATGAGCAAACCTAAAGACCTTCCGAAGCAAGAGCAGGACAAGCAGCCCGGAGAACAGCAAAAAATGCATCCCGAGCCGGAAGTAATTCGCAAAGACTACAAAGGCAGTGAAAAACTGAAGGGTAAGGTCGCTCTGATCACAGGTGGCGACAGCGGAATTGGACAGAGCGTGGCGGTTCATTTTGCCAAAGAAGGTGCAAAAGTGGCCATTGTCTACCTTTCTGAAGATAAAGACGCCGAAGAAACTGTAAAAATGATCGAGAAAGCAGGTTCTGAGGGCCTGGCTTTAAAAGGAGATCTCACGGAAGAAAAATTTTGCAGGGAAGTTGTTCAAAAGACGGTAGATAAATTCGGCGGACTCAATATTCTGGTGAATAATGCAGCTATGCAATTTCCTGAGGAAAAACCAGAGGACGTCGGTTCGGCACAGGTAAGAAAGACCTTTGAGACCAATATTTATCCTTATTTCTTCACCGTAAATGAGGCGCTTAAGCACCTTAAGGATGGCGATAGTATCATCAACACCACATCGGTTACCGCATACCGTGGCAGCGAACACCTGCTGGATTATTCGAGCACCAAAGGAGCGATCACCGCCTATACCCGATCCCTCTCCAAAATGCTGGCCGAAAGTAATATTCGGGTGAATGGAGTGGCACCGGGACCTATCTGGACTCCGCTTATCCCTGCCTCTTTTGATGCCGAACATGTAGCTGAATTCGGAAAAAAGGTGCCTCTGGGAAGAGCAGGACAGCCTAGCGAGGTAGGGCCGGCTTATGTTTTTTTAGCTAGTCAAGATGCCAGTTACGTTACCGGGCAGGTCATCCATGTGAATGGCGGTGAAGTAGTAGGTGCTTGATAACACCGTTCTTCTTAACTTGTCTCTCACCGCATTAATTCAAAAATTATGAAAGAATGGTTTAGCATAAGCTGGGAGTCTGTTATTGTTTTATCTGTGAATGCCATTGGGATCTACCTGGCCATTATAATCTTTACCAGGCTCACGGGAAAACGCAGTTTTTCAAAAATGTCGAGCTTCGATTTTGCCATGACTGTCGCCATAGGGTCCATTATCGCATCGACAATCCTGTCTGGATCTGTTGGTCTTGTAACCGGAGTTATAGGACTGGCACTTATCTATGGATTACAAATTGCTGTCGCCACGCTCAGGAAATACAAGGCAGTGACCAAAATAGTGGATAATTCTCCACTCATGCTCATGGACGGTGAAATTATCCTGAAGGAAAATTTAATAAAAGCTAGAGTGACCGAAGGTGATCTACGATCTAAATTAAGAGAAGCCAATGTGCTGAATTTATCACAGGTGCGCGCGGTCGTTTTTGAAACTACGGGTGATATTTCTGTACTTCACAGCAATGATGAGCAGGAGGTTCTGGAAGACTGGCTCCTTAAAGATGTATTACGCTAATGCTGGGCTGGACAGAAATCCTTGGTCTTGCAGCTGGTGCCTTTACAACTGCTGCAGTTGTGCCCCAAATTTGGAAGGCCTGGAGAACCAAAGAGGTGGACGATGTCTCCCCCGGGATGTTCTTTGTTCTCATTACAGGATTGGGGTTGTGGATCATTTATGGAGTAATTCAAAAGGATATTCCCATTATGGCAACCAATGGGCTGGCTTTTTTACTGAACAGCTTTATGATCTTCCTTATTTTCAGGTACCGCGAAAAATAGAAGTATTTGCCTGGCTGTTAATCTTACTTAAAACTCCACTAAGAGAATCTTAAACCTCTTGAGGATAAAGGCTTCAGCTATTATTTTTATGCAAACTCAATTTATGTCGCGTATTCCAATGTCCCAGGTGGATACTTCCTCCTCCAAAGCTGAATTTAAAGATTTCATTATTGCTAAAGACCATCCATGTCTTATGGCACAAACCGTTTTTAGCATGGATAAAGTTGATTTTCATGAATATGAAGACTTCGGAAGCAGGGAAACTGCCAGAGCAATTTTGGCTGACTTGAAGAAATACATTGCGGCCTATGATTTTGAATCTAATGAGTTTCTTACTTTTTTAGCTGCCTTTAAAGGAAAACAGCAGTATACCGAAGAGGAATTTGAAAGTACGCTTTGGGATCAACTACAGCATTTGCACGAAGTAGATGACACTCCCTGGGATGAAGCTGTTAACGCAGATCCCGAGCATAAGAATTTTAGTTTTAGCCTGGGTGGCAAAGCCTTCTATATTGTGGGGCTGCATCCAAATAGTTCCCGAAAAGCACGGCAGGCACCCTATCCTGCCATAGCATTCAACCTCCACTGGCAGTTTGAAAAGTTAAGAGAGATGAATACCTACCATACAGTGCGAAATAAAATTCGTGATAGAGATATTGCTCTACAAGGAGGTATTAATCCAATGCTTGAGGATTTTGGAGAGCGCAGCGAAGCAAGACAATATAGTGGTAGAAATGTTGGAGAAGAATGGAAATGTCCTTTTCTTAACCACAAAAAGTAATCATGTTTCGGCAGAAAAAATATCTCAAAAAGGATCCCCAGTACATTTATGATTTTATAGAGAATCATCCCTTCGCCACCTTCGTGCTGCAGGGTGAGGAGCTTTTGGCTTCGCATATCCCTATTCTCATTGAAGGCACACCAGAGAGATTTCAGCTATACGGGCATATAGCTGAAGCCAACGAACAGTATAAATTCCTTAAGGACGGACTTGAAGCTCTCTTAATTTTCCACGGGGCTCACGGTTACGTCTCCTCTTCCTGGTACAAAGACATCAACATTAGCACCTGGGATTATTCGGCAGTACATGTCAATGTAAAACTGAAACTTCAGACGAGAAAAGAACTGGAGGATAGCCTTCAAAAGTTGATCTCGAGATTTGAAAAAGATCAGAAATGTCCCGTACATTATAAAGATCTTCCGAAGGATATGGTAGAAGATCATCTCCCACTTATTACGGGGTTTTGGTGTGAACCTTTAAAAGTACAGGCTATAGCTAAGCTCCACCAGGGTTTTGAGCAGCATGATATTCGTTCGGTAACTTCACATTTGGAGCAAAGAGAAGATCCGTTATCTTCAGAGCTCAGCAAAAATATTAAAAGAGAACATGGTACAGATCATTGAAAGACAAACAGGAGCTGCGTTCAGGCTTCAAAAAGGGCAAAAATTAAAGGTCATTGATCCGCAGGGAGAACAGGTAAGTGACATGGTCTTATTCAATGCCGAAGATCCCCGGGAAAAGATCTCTTCGGGAAAAACTTTGGACTTTGAAGAAAGCATCCTCATTACCAAAGGCGACTGGTTGTGGAGCAACCGCAGCAATAAGATGATGAAGATCCTGGAAGATACCAATGGAAGGAATGATTTCCTTCTTGCCCCCTGCAGCCCCGAAACTTTCAGAATTATGTATAACAATCCGGACTATCACCCCAGCTGCTTTGAGAATCTCTACACCAATTTAGCTCCCTTTGGAATTGAACCCGATGACGTTCCCACCGCCTTCAACATATTTATGAATGTGCAATTTGATGAAGAGGGAAAATTAAGTGTAGATCCGCCGCTGAGTAAGGCAGGGGATTATGTGCTTTTTGAAGCCGAAATGGACCTTATTATTGCCCTCACCGCCTGCTCTGCAGAAGACAGTAATAATGGCAGTTTTAAGCCCATACATTACGAAATACTGGAGTAGAAAATTTTTCTGGCACTAAAGAACAGCCTAAGCAAAACAGAAAAATCCGGAAATTATTCCGGACTTCTCATTATTAACACTTAAAAATCGAATTATAGACTTGAGAGTAGATAGTTCAGGTAAACTACAGCAATCAATACAAAAAGTAACACTGCGAAAACTACAGCTTTATTAATTCTAAACTTCATTTGTAGGGGGTGACTTTTCCAGGTATGAATGTAAAAATTACATTTTATTTCAAGATCCAAGTTAACAAAGGTTTAAAGCATATCCAACTATAAAATCGATAAAAAACAATGGCGTCCGATTAATGGCTTAAACGCCTACTTTTTTCTGCTTGCTTCTAAACCTTATGTTTAGCATTTCAATACTCAAGGAGAAGAAAACAGCAAAATAAATATACCCTTTAGGAACGTGGTATTGCAGAGCTTCCATCACCAACATAAAACCGATAAGGATAAGGAAGGATAGTGCCAATATTTGAATAGTTGGATATTTATTCACAAACTCACCAATGGCTTTAGCAAAGATCATCATGACTATAATCGAAACTATTACGGCTATGATCATAAGTAAAAGTTCGTCAGTTAATCCTATTGCTGTAAGTATAGAATCAAAGGAGAAGATGATATCCAGCATCACTATTTGAAAAATAGCATATCCAAAAGAGGTTATTTTCTTAAGCTCGTGTTCATGCTCGTCCCCTTCTACTTTGGAGTGGATCTCCATTATGGACTTCAAGAGAAGAAAAATCCCTCCGGCTGCCAGAATAATATCTCTCCAGCTAAAGTCAAACCCAAACATAGAAAAAACAGGTTCGGTAAGTCCAATGAGCCAGGTAATACTGAACAACAGTGCAATCCTCATGATTAGTGCAAGACCAAGTCCCCCAAGACGGGCCTTGTTTTGTTGTTCTTTAGGGAGTTTACCTGCTACAATAGAGATGAAGATAATGTTGTCGATCCCCAGCACGATCTCCATGAAGGTTAAGGTAAGCAGCGCGACCCAGGTATCTACTTCAAGAAAAATTTCCATAATAAAGTTGGTTAAGTAGCTGAAGGTACTACTAAAGCCAAAAAAAGAAAATTTTCTAAGAAAAAATTAATACCCTCCTCCTTCAATAAAACACTTGACCAGCCACACCTTTTATTGTAATATTGCATTGAATAAATAGCAACTTTATGGGAATTACAAAATCAGAGATCTTTTCTGAAAAAGAGAACAGCATAGCGGCTTTGGCCAAGGTGCTGGGACATCCTGCCAGGATTTCTATTCTACAGCACATAATTGACAGTCAAACTTGTATTTGTGGAGACCTGGTCGATAAAATAGGATTGGCACAACCCACCATATCTCAGCACCTTAAAGAGCTAAAAAGCATCGGGCTTATAAAAGGTAATGTGGAAGGAACCAGTGTGTGCTATTGTATTGACCAGAAGAAATGGGCCTCCTTAAAGAAACTTTTGATCTCTTTTCTCGATCAGGATATTGAGTTGAAGTCAGAATGTTGCTAATGCTATACAATTTATCATGACCATAGCTCTTTTCAGTGATATACACTCCAACTTACCTGCGCTGGAAGCCTTTTTTGAAGATCTGGATAGCAGAGAAGTAGATGCAGTTTACTGCCTTGGAGACCTGGTAGGTTATAATATCTGGCCTAATGAGGTCGTAGAACAGATCAGGAAAAGAAGAATCCCTACCATTGCCGGCAATTATGACTTCGGGATTGGAAGAAACAGCAACGAATGTGGCTGCGCTTATAAAACTGAAGAAGAAAAAGCCAATGGTGCAGTTTCTATCTCCCTCACCAATGATCTTATTTCCGAAGACAATCGCGCCTATCTCAGAAATCTTCCGGCACATTTCAAAGTAGATCTTCAGCTTAATGATGAGAAAATCAATCTCCTGATGGTCCACGGTAGTCCCCGAAGGGTCAATGAATATCTATTTGAAGATAGGGCGGAAAAAAGCCTGCTACGAATATTGGAAGATGCCGATGCCGATATCTTGTGCTTTGGGCATACTCATAAACCTTATCACCGCATCCTGAATTCAGGAACTGAACAGGAGCCTCATTACCGGCACGCAATTAATCTTGGTTCTATAGGAAAGCCTAAGGACGGTGATCCGCGAGGGTGTTATGTGATCCTGGAAATAAATAAGACATCCACAATGGGAGATAAAAACGGAATCCATACTGAATTTATCCGATTTGAATACGACATTGAAAAAGCTGCAAAAGCTGTAGAGGAGAGTCGGCTGCCCAATGCCTACGCCGCTAACCTCCGAAGCGGAAAGTAATTGAAATTTAAAACTAGTTCTCATGCCCGAACAGAAACGAATCGCGTTTTTTGAAAAATACCTGAGTCTTTGGGTTATTCTATGTATAGCCGCCGGAATTTTAATTGGAAATCTTGCCGGAGATGCTATTCAAATAGTGAGTAGCTGGGAGATCTACAAGGTCAACATTCCAATTGCTGTCCTCATCTGGATGATGATCTATCCCATGATGCTGCAGATAGATTATACGAGTATAAAGAAAATTGGCCGCAGGCCGAAAGGAATTGTCCTCACCGTGGTCATGAACTGGCTGGTAAAACCTTTTACCATGGCGTTTTTTGCATGGATCTTTTTCACCAAGATATTTGCCGCCTTCATCGATCCTTCCATGGCCGGGGAGTATATTGCAGGAGCCATTATTCTTGGTGCTGCGCCCTGTACTGCAATGGTCTTTGTATGGTCCTATCTCACAGATGGTGATCCAAATTATACCCTTATGCAGGTCTCGGTGAACGACCTCATCATCCTTTTTGCCTTTGTTCCTATCGTAGGGCTGCTGCTGGGAATTACAGATGTTGTAGTGCCTTACGAAACGCTAATCCTCAGCATACTTATTTATGTTGTTATTCCTTTGGTTGCCGGGATTCTCACCAGTAAACTTCTTGTTAGGTCAAGAGGGAGCGAATGGTTCACAGGAGAATTTCTACCCAAGTTCAAGCCGGTTAGTATAATTGCTTTACTTCTTACTCTCATCCTACTCTTTGCATTCCAGGGAGAAAATATCCTCAACAATCCTTTTATAATTGTTCTTATAGCGATTCCGCTCATTATCCAGACGTATTTTATATTTTTTATCACCTGGTTCTCAGGAAAAAAGCTGAACCTGCAACATCAGGTCTGTGCTCCTGCAGCTATGATAGGCGCTAGTAATTTTTTCGAACTTTCTGTCGCGGTAGCAATAGGTCTTTTCGGCCTGCAAAGTCCGGCAGCGCTGGTATGTGTGGTAGGTGTTCTGGTAGAGGTTCCGGTAATGTTGTCGCTGGTCAACTATGCTAACCGAAAGAAATATTAAGTCGCGGAGGTAAAAAAGCTTCATTTGGAAATGTTTTTTATAGCTTTAGCTGATGAGCCAGGCCTATTTCAAAGAAGTCCAGAAGTTTACGCAGTGGTGGTTATGGCTGTCGTTGCTTGTCGCCGGTGTGATCCTTTTTTACATACAGGCCAATTTAGGACCCATTATTCTCGTAGCAATTAGCCTGCTCTTTTTGTCCATGAGACTCATCACCAGGGTGGATGATAGCGGGGTCCACTATCGCTTTTTTCCTTTCGTAAAGAAAGACCACAGCTGGCGAGAAATAACTTCTGCCAGAGTGATCGACTATGGTTTCGTAGGTGGTTGGCGCATTCGTCTATTCACACGTTATGGCACTGTCTATAATATAAAAGGCAGTAAAGGTCTTGCAGTAGAACTAAAAGACGGCAGGAAATTTTGTCTGGGTACGCAGAGGCCAGAGGAACTTCAAAAAGTACTGACCACTTTATCCGGTAAGAGATGACAAAAACTAAGATCTCAAAAAGGGCATATTTTAGCTATCTTTTTCTTCTTCTTCCGGTATTCTTCATTAACTGCGGAAAAACTGAAGATGAAGGATTGATCTCTTCTACTCTTTCATGCAATGAGATCAACTGGATTATTCATAAATCAGAAAACTTCAGCTTATATGCTCCTGAAGGTTCCTATGCAGCCGAAAGATTACCGGAATTAGCAAAAAAGACTGAAACAGCCCGGCAGCTGGTTATGGAGCGTTTACAGGTGGTGAAACAGGAAAAACCACCACGATTGATCTTTCTCGAAAACAGCGACCAAGTGTCGGGGTTATTCGGAATGGCTTCAGGTGGAAGAGCAGTGGTTGAAGAAAATGGCATTTTCTATCTCAAAAATGAAGATATAGATCCTCCTTTACAGCACGAGCTGGGTCACCTGTACTCCTGGCGCAGCTGGGGCGATCCTGCAGCCTCCTGGTTAAGTGAAGGTGTGGCTGTTTATACTGGCGGAGATTGCGCGGGTGAAGACCTGCATGCCTGGGCCGCAAAAATGGCACTGGAAAACAAGCTCCTTGACTTTACCGAACTGGAGCTGGATTTCGATTTTTCTAAAGCAGAACCACATCTGCAGGCGGGAAGTTTTATAAAGTACATTATGGAAAAATATGGAGTTCTTTCTTTCCGCATACTTTGGGAAAACGGCCTATCTGCATCCTTAGATGCTACCCAGCTTGAAATGGACTCCCTTTTAGTGGACTGGACAAACCATATTATGCAGAAGGAATTCACGGCCGCCGCTCAACATCTGGTGCTGGAGGAAAAGATAAGGTGTGAGTAATCAAGGGAAGCTTTAAATCAGTAGAAGATCCGGGACCGATTGGTTTTAAGAATTCAGGAGATCAAGACTTTATTCAAAAGAATAGAAATATCACATTCCGTTTTACAGCTGTTGGCTTTTCAGAAAATATCCTCCTCAAAAAAAGCCGCAGAATATCTGCAGCTTCTTCCTTTAATTCGGGTTTTGTTTAGTCATCACTGCTATCATCATCATCGTCGTCATCGTCGTCATCTCCATTGTGATCTTCAGCTTTTAAGAAATTACCTTCAGCATCAAATTCCAGTTCAACTCCATTGTTCAAGGTAACCTCGTAACCACCATCATCTTCCCTTTCGGCTTCTATAATGCTATTATCCGGGTAATTGGCAGCAATATAATCTCTCACTGCCTGGGGAAGATCATCAACCGCAATGTCTTCGTCATCGCTGTCATCATTATCATCATCTTCTGCACGCCCCAGGAAATTACCGTCGGCATCAAAAATAAGTTCCACATCATTGGACAGTTCGATCTCAAAATTCCCATTGTTCTCTCTTTCGGCTTCCTCAATACTGGCCCCCGGAAAATGAGTATTTACAAATTCTCGTATAGCGGCAGGAAGATCGCTAACTGCAATATCTTCATCCCCGAAATCATCATCTCCATCGTCGTCGATCCCAAGGAAATTCCCCTGTTGATCAAAAACCAATTCGGTTTCGTCATTAAGTTCTACCTCGTAATTATTATTATCTTCAATTTCGGCTTTCCTGATCGTGTTATTCGGATAATTAGTAGTTATATAATCGAGTATTGCCTGCGGCAAAGCAGCGGTATTAACATGATTATCAGATCGGGATGCGGTAAGATTAAGATCTACCTCTGTACCTGTCTCTCCCCCATTGTCATCACCTGAGCAGGAAGAAAAGGTAAGCAGGCCTAATACAAGTATACTTAAAAGCTTTAGAGTTTTCATATTTCCGGATTTAATATCATTGTTTTACAAACGTGGGAAACTTAATCAAATTTTAAGGGAAGGCATGTTTTAGCAGAATTTTAGCATAGCTGAAGAAGGACTAATTAACCTTCATTTAAAGATCTTTAAAAAGTTTCGTTCTTTAAAGGAGATGGAAATACTACTCTACCGCAGCAACAATTTCCCTTAGAAAGACATTAACATCGAAATCGGGGTGCTCTTTAAGTCCGAAGCGAACAACAACAAGGTTTTTGGAAGGAATGATAAAAACATGCTGTCCCTGGAAACCATTGGCCGAGAACAGATCCCGAGGAATATCCGGATAGAAGCCTTCTGCATTGAGCCAGAAATGAGCTCCGTATTGTCCTTCAGAACCCGCTACGGGTTGCACCGTATAATCGATCCAATCTTCATCAATGATCTGCTCTCCATTCCATTTGCCCCGGTTGAGATACAGCTGCCCGAATTTCGCCCAGTCTCGCGGCGTAGCCCAGGCATACGAGGAACCGACATAATTTCCGGCGAGATCTGTTTCCAGGGTCATTGAATACATCCCGATCTTATCAATTAGCTCCCTATACCAAAAATCCAGATACTCCTGATAAGTAGAAAATTCATCCCTGATAAATCCCGAAAGCAGATTAGAAGTTCCCGAAGAATAATTCCACAACACCCCGGGCTCCCCCACCAGTGGCTTAGTCAATTGCACCCGGGACATATCCTCTGAGAGAAAAAGCATTTTAGTAACATCAGAAATTTTGGTGTAATCCTCTTCCCATTTGAGTCCGCTGTTCATATGCAGCAGGTTACTAACCGTAATTTGAATTCTCGGGTCCCCCTTCCATTCCTCAAAGAGGTCATCCTGCTCAAGAGCAATACGGCCCTTTTTCTCCAGGATCCCAAGAATGGCGCTGGTAATACTCTTGGTCATTGACCAGCCTAAAAGCTTTGTATTTCTATCAAAGCCCGGCGCATATGCTTCAGCCAAAAGATGCCCCTTATACAGTACCACTACGGCTCTTGTTTCATGTTCCTCAAAAAAGGCATTTTTGAGAGCTAATTCCAGTTGGTCATAATCTACTTCAGTGAAGATCGTATCCAGAGGTTTTCTGTTTCCGTAGGGATAAGGTGAAGCCAGAGGTGGCTGCACACGCTGAGGTTTTTCCGGCGGTAGGTCACCTCTGTCAGTCCCTTCGGGCAAGAGAATACATCCAAAGCCTTTATTATGTACAGCTATTCGTTCTTTTAACCCAAAAACAGTTGAAGATGCAGCTTTTTTCTCCCTTTGCAACTCAAATTCACTGAGGTGGACCGGTTCAAAGTTGTTGTCTTGCGCGGCAACAGATTCGGGATCTCGGCCTGCTTCATAGACACAAGAGCACATATTTTTGGCGGCAAAGCCTGTTATAAGGTTGAGCCGCGGGTAATAAATATAAACAATGACTCCCCCTGCGAGAAGGAGCACAAGAAGAGTTATAGCCAGGATCTTTTTCATTTGAGGATTTTCATCTGTAGGGAGGTTTTTAAATTTAGGAAATTTTTGAACCAACTACAGCAGATTACTCGAAATCAACAAAAAAAGCTCTCATTTTTGCTATTTTTGCCGCACATATAAACTGCACCCAAAATGGAATTCAATACTCAGGAATCTGATACAAATATTGTAGCCCAACTTGAACAAGAGCTGCCTAAACTCTACTCTAAGAGGCTTATTTTAAGCTTTTCCATTCTCTTCTCCACAATTTTTGCTGCTGCCCTTTTGATTTCAAACTTGCGGAGGCTGGAAAAACAGGCTGCTGCAGCATGGGTACTTTTGTTCGCAATTGGATATATTATTGCAACAGCGATAATTATGACAGCTTTCAATCTTTCCCCCTCTCTAAATGTTATAGCAAACGTGATTGGAGCAGCAATTCTCAATGAATTCTTTTGGAACAAGTATCTGGGCAGTGAGATCGAATATGAAAAGAAAAGCTGGGTCAAACCTACTTTGATTTCCATAGGCATTGCCCTTGCTGTTTTTTCGCTTCTTTTCATGGCAGGATAGCCCTTAGTACAGATGGGGCCTCAAAAAGTGCATTTAAAACCTCAGTCTCAAAATCAATTTTTCATGGAACAGAGGGATTCGGCCATCAGGTTTTTGAGAGATCCTTCAGGAAAGCTCATTGCTGCAGAGTTGCTTGATGGTTTCCTCACGGGAAAAATGATCGAAAAGGTAAAGTAGATCCTTTACCTTTCAAGATCTCTTGATTTAATTCACCCTCACATCCCGGAAGTAGTTCCTAAAGATCGAAGCCGTATTTTCAAGTTTTCGAGCATCGGGTGGCGGCACATTTTTCAGCTTGTATTCCATTCCAAGAGCATCCCATTTATGCACCCCCAGGCGGTGATATGGCAGGATCTCGATTCGCTCTATGTTCTTATAGTTCTCGAAATGTTGCCCAAGTTCATGCAGGTACTCTTCCTGGTCACTCCATCCCGGCACCAGTACATACCTTAACCACATTGGTTTGCCTGTTGACTCCCGGTATTCGGCTACTTTAAAGGTGTTCGTGTTTGATAATCCGGTGAGTTTTTTATGCCATTCGTTATTGAAGTGTTTCACGTCCAGCATTAGAAGGTCGGTAACGTCAAGCAGGTCCTTAGCCTGTTGGTCTATAAGCCGCCCATTAGAATCGAGCACAGTGTGAATATTCTCCTTGTGCAGCCGATCAAAAAGTTTTTTCAGAATAGATCGCTGCAACAATGGTTCGCCTCCGGAAACCGTTACTCCCCCATTTTTCCGGAAATACGGTTTCTGCTTTACCGCCCTGTTCACCAGCTCATCAAGCTCCACAAAATGCCCTCCCTTCACGTCCATAGTATCGGGATTGGCACAGTACAGGCAGCGGAACTGGCAACCCTGTACAAATACCACCATTCTAATTCCGGGACCGTCATGTGTTCCGAAGGATTCAATGGAGTGTATCCTAATTTCTTCTGAAGCTTCGGCATTAAGTTGTCGTACTTCCTGTTGAACTAGTAAACCATCTTTGATCATGCCTTTACTTTTTCTTTAAAAATTCTAAAAAAAGCATCAGGTAGTCCCAAATAAGAAAAAATGAGATACCTGATGCCTCCAAAACAACACTTAAACTACATTCTGTCATGGAAGGTCCTCGCGATCACTTCCAGTTGGTGCGCTTTTGACAGTCTTATAAAATTCACTGCATATCCAGACACCCGGATGGTCAACTGCGGATAATTCTCGGGGTGCTCATAAGCATCCATCAAAGTTTCGCGGTTTAGCACGTTCACGTTAAGGTGGTGCCCGTTGAGTGCGAAATAAGCATCCAGTAAACCGGTAAGGTTCTCGGTCTGCACTTCTCTGTCGCTACCCAATGATTTAGGAACAATAGAGAAGGTATTGGAGATCCCATCCTGAGCATCGCGGTAATCCAGTTTGGCCACAGAGTTCATGGAAGCAATGGCTCCATGTTCATCCCTGCCGTGCATAGGGTTGGCACCGGGAGCAAATGCTTCCCCTGCTTTTCTTCCGTCGGGAGTGGCGCCGGTCTTTTTACCGTACATCACATTGGAGGTAATGGTAAGCAGGGAAAGCGTGGAAACTGCATTTTTGTAGCACTTGTATTTTGCCAGTTCTTCTGAAAAGAAACGGGTGATCTCGCGGGCGATACTGTCTACTCTTTCATCGTCGTTCCCAAACTTCGGGTATTCTCCCTCCACTTTGAAATCAACGGTTAACCCTTCTTCATTGCGAACAGGTTTTACCTTTCCATACTTAATAGCAGAAAGGGAATCGGCAATGATAGAGATTCCGGCAGCACCGTAGGCCATATCAATTCCGGGATCGGAATCTATGAAAGCCATTTGTGCCTTTTCGTAGTAATATTTATCATGCATGTAGTGGATGATATTCATGGTCTTGGAGTAGACCCTGCCTACCTGTGTCATCGCTTTTTTAAACTGAGACATCACCTCCTCATAATCGAGATATTCATTTTGTGAAGCAGGAATATCTTCAAGTATAGTCTGACCTGAGTTCTCCTCCCGGCCTTCATTAATTGCCATTAAAAGGGTCTTTGGAAGGTTTACACGGGCTCCAAAAAACTGAATTCTCTTGCCAATTTCCTGGTAGGAGACACAACATGCAATCCCGTAATCATCAGAACCTCTAACAAGTCTCATCAGGTCATCATTCTCATACTGTATAGATGATGTATCTATAGAAACCTGAGAACAGAACTTTTTAAATCCTTCCGGCAGGTCCTGTGACCAAAGTACTGTAAGGTTTGGTTCGGGAGAAGCTCCCAGGTTGTAAAGAGTTTGCAGGAACCTGAAAGAGGTTTTTGTCACTTTGGTTCTTCCATCTTCAAATTGACCACCAATAGCTTCGGTTACCCAGGTAGGATCACCTCCAAAGATCTCATCATAAGCTTCAGGTCGAAGGTGACGCACCATTCTCAGTTTCATCACGAATTGATCGATATATTCCTGTGCCTGTTCTTCGGTAATTAGATTTGCATCAAGATCCCTTTCAATGTAAATATCAAGGAAAGAAGACACATTTCCCAAAGACATGGCTGCACCATCCTGCTCTTTAACAGCTGCAAGATAGGCCATGTAAACCCACTGTACGGCTTCCCGGGCATTCTGTGCCGGCCTGCCAAGATCCAGTCCGTACGTTTCACCCATTGTTTTGATATCCTTTAGAGCAACTATCTGGTCTGTGATCTCTTCTCTAAGACGGATCTTGTGCTCGGTCATCTCACCATCTACAAGTCGTTTGTCCTCTTCCTTAGCTTCAATAAGGCGGTCAATTCCATAAAGGGCAAGGCGGCGGTAATCACCAATGATCCTTCCGCGGGCATAATTGTCGGGCAAGCCGGTAAGGATCCCCTGAGAACGATAATTTCTTATCTCATCATCGTAGGCAGCAAACACAGCGTTGTTGTGGTCCTTTGTATAAGAAAAGACATCTTTAACACGCTGCGCTACCTGCTGACCTTTTTCGGCCACTGCCCCTTCCACGACACGAATTCCCCCAAAGGGTTTCATGGCTCTTTTTAAAAGCTCATCGGTCTGCAGACCCACAATTACCTCAAGATTTTTATTGATATATCCGGGACCATGACTGGTAATACTGGAAATGGCCTCGGTATCTATAGCCCTGCAGCCATTTCTTACTCGCTCCTCTTTCATGGCCATTAAACAGATTTGCCACAATTCCTTTGTTCTTTCTGTAGCACCGACAAGAAATGAATCATCACCGTAATAAGGGGTCACATTTAGGATCACAAAATCCCTGACATCGATCTTCCTGTTCCAGGTTCCTTCACGGAACTCGAGTACTTCCTGAGATAATTTTAGCATGACATTTACATTTTCTGAAGAGACCTGGTTAAGCATTTGACTTTACCTCTTCACTTTATTTTAATGCAAATTACCGTCACAAAACCAGTATAAAACATGACAATTATCAGGATTTAAAATTGTTCACCTGCCATTGGAACTTCAATCGTTTTAGTTGATAATTTTCTTATTTAAGCTCATTAATAAGTAATCTTCAAAAGACGAGCGAAGAGATGTTCTGAAGAGAAATTAAAAGGTATGGAGCGGTTTCCCGCTCCATAATTGACGCAAGATTATTGATTATATAATTAACCCTCTACAGTCTCCAGTACAGGAGTAACTGCTTCGGGTGTTGGGATCTTTTCCGTTTTAAGTTCTCTTAGCCTTTTTATATCCAGCCGAATCAACAGGGAAAATACAAGAGCAACCACAAGCATACCCGCAAAAAAGTAGAGAGTAACATTGTAATTATCAGATATTGTTCTTGTCCATGCAGCAAATAACGGTCCTGCCATACCCGCTGCCGCCCACGCAGTCAACATGTAGCCATGGATGGCACCTAATTGCTTAGTTCCAAACATATCTCCAATATAAGCGGGTATGGTCGCAAAACCCCCACCGTAACAGGACAGGATCACAAATATTAGCCCCTGGAATACGAGCGCATTGGTGACCGTTGGCAACAGGAAGAAAGCTATGATCTGTATGGCAAAAAAGATGGTATACATTGCCGGCCTTCCAATATAATCTGAAAAACTGGCCCATCCAATTCGGCCTGCCCCATTGAACAGTCCCATGATCCCCACCATAGTAGCTGCTGCCACTACTGTCATTCCTGCATATTCCTGGGCCATTGGAGAAGCAACTGAAATAATAGCGATTCCGCAGGAAATATTGATAAAAAGCATAAGCCACAAATACCAGAAACGTTTGGTTTTAACAGCTTCATTGGCTGTTAGCTGTGAAAGGTCTTCCTTTACTTTTTTCTTAGCGTTAGCTTCTGAATCTTTAAAACCTTCAGGCACCCAGCCTTTTGGCGGTGGCGCAAGGTACAGGGACGAGAAAAATATGATCACAAAATATATGCTCCCCATGATGAAGAAAGTATTAGCAATGCCTACGGCCGAAATAAGATAAACCATTACCGGACTACTAATAAGCGCTGCAAAACCAAAGCCCATGATGGCAAGACCTGTTGCGAGGCCACGTTTATCGGGAAACCATTTTATAAGAGTCGAGACCGGAGTGATGTAGCCAAGCCCCAAACCTATACCTCCAAAGATCCCATAGAATATGTAGAGCAAATAGATAGACTCTAAAAAAATGACCAGTCCCGACCCGGCAATCCCTACTCCGAAGAAGATAGCAGCCAGTAAACCCGATTTTCGGGGCCCTTTTTTCTCGAGGTAATGCCCCAAAAAGGCAGCAGAGATCCCCAGAAAGAAAATTGCAAGACTAAAAGTGAACTGGGTATCGGCCAACTCCCAACCAAACTTTTCAATTAAAGGCTTGGTGTAAACACTCCAGGCATAGACCGAACCAATAGAAATATGAATACCTACAGCAGATGCGGCAATTAACCACCTATTCTTAACTTTTCCCATGAGAGGATTTTTTAAACTGAATTCCTTGCAAATTAAAAGCAGGATTAAAGTTTAAAATATGATTGCCATCAGCCCTACCGGAATTCCATTTCTTTTGGCAGGAGCCAAAAAGGCAACGGGGAGAGTTTTTTCTTCAGGAGGCTACATCTTCTATTTTAAAGGTTCTCCTAATCTGGCAGTACAAATTTGGCATAAAGTGGAAAGTGATCAGACCCTATGTTCCCTAATCTCCTAAGGTCTGAAAGATAAAATTCTTCTGTTACAAAGAAATGATCAAGAGGCCATCTCATTATCATGGAAGTTGCATCAAAAGTATTGAAAAGTCCGCGGCCTATCCGCACATTTTCTAAACTACCAGATTGCCCAAAAAGCCTGGCAGTTTGAGACCAGGATACATCGTTAAAATCTCCTGCTACTATGGAAGGGATTTCCTCATTTGCAACAAAATCTCCAACTTTTAATAGCGAAACCTCGGCTTCTCCTACATTGTCGGGGTACTTATGACTTGGCATCGGGGCCACCGGGTGAACAGCATGGAGCATGAACTCTTTGCCTGAAGCTAACTCCACCTTTGCATGAAAAGACGGTACATTTTCGTGTTTAAGATATTTTATTTCTCTTTCCTTCAGCGGAAGTTTAGAATATAAAGCCATTCCATAAGCCTCATCATTAGGCTGTTCCATGTAATATGGAAAATCCTTCTTCAGCACAAGAAGCTCATCCAGCCATCTTTGATCCACTTCCATTGCCACAAATATGTCGGGATCAGCATTTTTCACAGCTTTAATGATCTTAGCAGAATCCCGGTTGTCAATTAGGACATTGGAAAGTAAAATACTGACCGTATTTTCTTCTGAATAACCTTCAAGTGCGTCCGGAACCGTTTTACTGCCAAACCAATAGGGAAATATTCTGACCGATTGTATTGCTATAGCCGCAACTAAACCCGAAATAAGGAGGATGGCCAGCCATTTCCATTTCTTGGTAAGTAAAGTAAAGATCACCAGGCAAATTATAGCAAGTATCCAGTACTGCAGCCTCGGGAAATCCAGCACTTTTGAATACCAGTAGGGCAAGTCATAGATGAGCGAAAGCAGGCTGGCAATTATGACGACGCTACTAATCAAGATAATGAAGTAGAAAAGGACCTTTCTAATGTTCATGAGTTTTACTTGAGAATTACAGGTTCAAATTAAGGAATTAAGAGGAATACAAGTCGAAAATCCTTATTAAGGCGCGGGGCAAAAAGAGTGGGTTGAGAGCAGGAAGAAATCAAATTCTGTCCTGGAACAGACCTTAGCCCTTTCAAGATAAGCCTTTACTCCTGGACAATTCTTTAACAGCAAACGAAATATAATTCCCTCTAAAAAGAACCTTAGAAGCTCCTGGAGTCTTTAACTTACTTCCTCTTTTCAAGAAAATAAAGAATTGCACACAATACAGTTAACACGGCCCAGACACAAAGGAAAAGCTCCATTTTATCTCACTAACAGTTAAGGGTCAAAAATGTAGATTTCCGGAATTATTCTTTAGCCTTATTAACTAAATACTGTCACTTTTGACAGTATTTTCGGCTTTATTCTCAGTTATGAGCAAGTCCCTGGGAGAAATTCCATATTTCTCTTTGAAAAGACGGGAGAAATAACTGTGACTATTTAGTCCAACGGCATATACTACCTCGTTAATATTGTGCTCTTTAGATTGCAGCATATCCAGGGCCCGCGAAAGACGGACATCCCGCACGTATTCATTGAGGGTTTTGCCATAAACCTGCTGAAAACACTTTTGCAGCTTATTCACATTCATCCCCACCATTGTTGCCAGTTCATTGTTATTTTTCTTTTCTCCAATGTTGTTGTTGATCTCATCGGCTACCGAACTCACCAGTTTATATTCCAGTTCGGTAAGACCTTTGCGCCTGTCGTGAATTACGTCTTCCTGATAGGTCTTTAGCGTATTGGAAAGCATTTCGAGCGCCTTACCACCCAAAAAATTGGTCCGTGGGAGACCATACAAATTGCAATCCCGGATATCTTTTATAGCCTCTGATGTTGAAATGCTAAAACTTGAAGGCAAAAGCTGCCCGTCGAGGATATTTGAATTGTGGAACAGGTTATAGAAAAGTGGATCTGTATTATTGATCTCGTATGGCAGGCTCTTCACATATGCACTTCTATTAATTTCGAGAAAGGAAAACTGGTATTTTACCTTCTTTTCAAAATGCAGCGTATGATATTCATCTGCTTTTGGTGATACTATGATATATTGGTGTGGGTGTAGTGTATGAGTTTTACCGGTAACAGAGCTGGTGACATTGCCTTCAAGACAATGAACTATCCTAATGGGGTTAATGACCAGATGCTTTGTAGAGATCTCTGTGTCCTCTTTAAAGGTGCAGGAAAAATGGTATAAGGCTATACCGTTAGGAAATTGCATGCCTTTTATTAAGCCGTCCCCTCTTGTAGCAGGAAAAGAAAGAGAAAATTCAGCAAAAGTTTCTTGATACTCTTCATCTAACTCCCTCGCCAGATTTGGAATAAAATCATCAATATTTTTAAAATCTATAAAAACCTGGAACATGAACGTCTTAACATTTTGCTAGTAAATAGAAGACTTTTTCACTTTTTAAACAAGAATGGGAGGAGAAGTGCTAAAATTAATGTGGAAAATGGCAAACAAAGTTCGAATACTACTAATTTTAGCAGTCGGACCGCTATCGACAGGCCCTTGCGACCAACCAATCTCATGCAAAGGCCGCAAAGTCAAATATTAAAAAGACGAAGATTTTATTCTCATTTTGAAATATGGTGCTTCAATTCTGGAATATATTGTCGTTGAAAGAGTTTTGTGACTGAGAAAGCTCAGCTTGGAGGAAAACAAATTTCTCCATTCTCGCCGATAACCACTCCCAAAATTAACCAATCACTAATTGACCATTCTTTACTTTTTAAAGACATTACCGTCTACAGTCTATTGACTTGACAGAATCCTTAACTAAAACCTGAACTTTTTTTAACACAAACACCTGTTAATCAGATTTTTATTCCTAAATTACCACTTCTTCCCTCACTGGTACTCCCCTTTAGTTTTTAGTTTTTGAAATCTTAATTACATAAGTCATGAAAAAAGTAGTGTATTGGTTATTCTTAATTCCTCTAATGGTACTGGCCCAAAACCCCGAGCAAAACAATCAGCAATATGTGGTGTTTGAAAATGCCATTCTCACCCCACAGCCCGACAAGATCACGAAATTTGAAGAGGGTATGGCGGCACACAACAAAAGATTTCACGCTTCAGATCCTTATGGTGCCAGGGTCTACTATATTTCCAGCGGACCCAATGTTGGAAAGTACATGTGGGTTATGGGCCCCCTGCCCTGGAGTGCCATGGATGAAAGACCTGAAGATAAGGCGCATGATGACGACTGGGTCAATAATGTAGTTCAATACATAACAACAGATTCCGATCAATCTTACTGGCGTTTCCACAATCAGCTTTCAAATTTCCCGAAAGATTTTAAAGTGGATAAATTATTATTGGATACTTATGATGTCAAGCGATTTAAGAATGAAGGGGTAATGGCCTCAATGGAAAAAGTGGCCAGAGTGATGAAAGAAAAATTACCCGATATGACCTATGGCGTCTATACGAATGAAATGTCTTCGACCAAAGATGGCCGCGACCTTTCCATAGTCTTTTTCTTTGATGATATGGCCTGGATGGGTCAAGAGTCTAAGTTCGTGAAGGCCTATGAAGAGCTCTATGGTGCGAATAGCTGGGAAGCATTTATGAAAGAATGGGGTGAAACCACAGATGGAATGCAGTCTGAACTATGGATCTTTGAACCTGAACTAAGCGGCCTGCCAGCTGATGTTCAGGCTATGGAAAGAAGATAGCGTTAATTAATTTTATAGTAAAAACTCGCTTTTTTTAAAGGGCGGGTTTTTTGTTGGTTTAGGTCAAGTTTCGCTCAAAGACCGCAAAGTTCAACCGCTAAGGTTGCAAAGGAACTCTGCCAATTGTTTATTGATCATTGTTGATTGGAAAAAAGCCACGGCTTCATAAAGAAATTACTGCTTTACATTTTTCCGATTTTTTCTGATCACTGAGCACTGACCACCTCTTTTCCCGCAATCACGCAGACTTTCGCAGAACAACCTTTCCTCAATCTCTAATCACTTATTAACCATTGAAATTTGCCCCTCCTCCATTAAACAGCTCCGGCGGGTTTATGACTGCGATTTATGATTTCCTGAAAATGTCATTTCGATGGAGCTTTTTCGCAACTTAGAAAGCGCAGCTTAATCGAAGTCAAATCTCAACTACTAACTATTGACTACCGTCTCCCAACTTACCCCACATTTTCAAATCTCTCATGAGACCAATTAAAAATGGCATTTTTGACAGGAAATAATCATCTTTGTTTCCTCTAGAAAGATTCGGATGCCCACAACAGATGTTTAAAGTACAAAACATCGTCTGCACCCGTAAAAACTTCTCAGCTCAATGACCAACAAGCCCCTTGTTAGTATAATAATGGCAGTAAAAGATACTGCTCCCTACTTACGCGCATGTCTGGATTCTATAATAGCACAAACCTATGATAATTGGGAACTTATCGCAGTAAATGATCATTCCGAAGATAAAAGTCCGCAGATCTTAAAAGAATATGCTGCGAAGGACTCCCGAATTCGGATTTTCAATAGTGACAAACCCAGGTTGATCCCTACGCTGCAAAGAGGATACCGGGAGGTTGAAGGCAGCCTGATCAACAGGATGGATTCCGATGATAAGATGCCTCCCTACAAGCTGACAGTACTGGTAGACGAATGGCTTAAAAATGGAAAAGGAACTGTGATCGCGGGAGGAACAGAGCATTTTGTAGATGAGGGAGAGGTTGGGGAAGGATTCATTAAATATGAAAACTGGCTGAATCAAGTTGCCCGAACCAACACCCATTACCGGGAGATCTATAGAGAGTGCGTGATCCCCTCCCATTGCTGGCTCCTTCACAAAGAGGATCTCGATGCAGCTGGAGCTTTTGATCCCGTGGTTTATCCCGAAGATTATGACCTGTGTTTCCGGTTCTATGAATTGGGTCTTAATGTTGTTGGAATAGATCGCATCCTGCATTACTGGAGGGATCGATCGAACAGGATCTCGCGCACCTGGGAAGAATATGAGGATAACCGCTATTTTGATCTCAAGCTGCGCTTTTTCCAGAAGCTTGACAGAGATCGCTCAAGACCTTTGGTACTGTGGGGAGCAGGCAAGAATGGTAAGGACATGGCCAAACTTTTACAGTCATATGATGATGAGTTCCACTGGGTATGTGACAATCGCAGAAAGATAGGCAAGGATATCTATGGAGTTCAGTTAAAGCATTATGAAGAGGTCTTGACTTTAAAAGATCCTCAGATAATGATCGTAGTAGCATCTCCGGAAGGAAAAACAGAGATAAAAGAAAGACTAGCTTCCTGGAGCAAGAGACCAGTCGCCGATTACTGGTTCTTTACTTAACCGGCTCTGTTTTCATTCGACCTGAATAGCCCGCAATCTACTTTTTTAAATCACCCTCCAAAAAAATTTCATTTCCCACTTCTTCTGTAACAAATGCTACACCCGTAGGTAACAAAAGTTACTGACCACTGCATACTCTAAAGGTACTTTTGCTTCATCAAAAAATTAAAGAGATGAAGAGAACAAGAACCTTATTCTTTATTCCCGTGCTGTTTTTCGGCTTCCTTTTACAAGCCCAGGAAACAGTATCCATTGGAAAAGAGGAAGTGCTGCAAAGAGTACAGGAGAATAACAGTCAGCTAAAGATCTCCCAACAGGAGTTCCTGGCAGCCCGTGCGCAGTACCGGCAGACCAACGCGGTCTTTTTACCCAACATAAGCGTCTCCCATACCGGGATGACCACTAATAATCCCCTTATGGCCTTTGGTTCCAAACTGAACCAGGAGAGCGTCACCCAAAATGATTTCGATCCGGCACGACTCAATAACCCCGACCGTATCGACAATTTCGCTACCAAGGTGGAAGTTCAGCAGCCGCTTATAAACCTGGACGGCTTCTGGGAGCGCGGCGCTGCGAAGAACAAGATGCAGGCTACCGAGTTAAAGAACGTGCGCACCGGGGACGCCATGAAACTCGAAACCGAAAAAGCCTATATGCAGTTGCAGCTGGCTCACAAAGCGGTAGCCGTGCTGGAGCAGGCGCTGGAAACAGCGGAGGCCAACCTGAGACTGGCCGAGAACAATTTTAATCAGGGATACCTGCAGCGATCTGATGTGCTGGCGGTGGAAGTTCGAGTGACCGAGGTGAACAACCAGTTACAATACGCCAGGAGCAATGTGCAGAACGCGAGCGATTACCTCATGTTCCTTATGGGTGAATCTCCTGACGTAGTGCTGCTGCCTAAAGATTCCTTAAGTGTGGAAATGAATATAATTACCACTCCTGCCCTCCCAGGCGACCGTGCCGATATTCAGGCCATGGAGCTGGCAACCGAGGCGCGCAAGAAAATGTATACCGCCTCAAAAATGTCATTTTTGCCACGCCTTAATGCCTTTGGAAGCTATGAGCTTTATGATGACGAGATCTTCCAGGGAGACGCTAATGGATACATTGCCGGAGTCGCCCTGACTTGGGACCTTTTTGACGGAAGCAAACGCTTCGGAAAAACCCAGCAATCTAAAGCCGAATTCAAGCAGGCAGAACTGGAACTGGAACAACACGTGCACCAGAGTCAGCTGGAACTAAACCGCGCTACCCGTGCATTAAAGGATGCAGAGAACAAACTGAACCTTACCAGGCTGGCCCTGGAGCAATCCAAAGAAGCCCTGCGAATTCGCAACAATCGCTATGAGCAAGGCCTCGAAAAAACCACAGATCTATTAGGAGCCGAGACTCAGTTTTCTGAAAAACAACTGGAGTATTATCAGACGGTGTATGAATATAATTATGCAGTAGCGTATGTGGAGTTTTTAACGGAGAGTAGTGAAAAATGACAGGTGTGAGTTGTGAGTTGTCAGTTGTGAGTTATGAGTTGTTGCGGGTTACGAGTTGCGGGTTCATTAAAAAACCGACAACTGAGAACCGACAACCGAAAACCGACAACCGAAAACCGACAACCGACAACCGATAACCGAGAACAGACAACCGACAACCGACAACCGACAACCGAAAACCGACAACCGAAAACCGACAACCGAAAAAACCTTGAACATTAAACTTTAAACCCTGAACCAAAAGAGATGAAAAAAACAATATACACAATAGCATTAGCTTCCCTGGGATTATTCGCGACGAGCTGTGGGAGCGATGATAAAAAACAGGCGGTGAATGAAGGTCCCGTAGTACCCGTGCAGGTGGAAACACCATCGGGGGCGGGAGATAGATTTCTCACTGCCAGTGGAAAGATCGAAGCTGTGAACAGCGCCACCCTTAGCACCCGTATGATGGGCTTTATAGATGATATCCACGTGAACGTGGGAGACAAAGTGAATAAAGGCCAGCTATTGGTTTCCATCAATAACAGCGACCTACAGGCAAAACGCGCCCAGGTAAACGCGGGAATCACCGAAGCTGAAGCCGCTTTTAACAACGCTAAAAAAGATTACGAACGTTTCAAAGCACTTTTCGAAGAGCAGTCGGCTTCTCAAAAAGAGATGGACGACCAGACCGCCCGTTTCGAGATGGCGCAGGCCAGACTGGAAGCAGCCAAACAAATGAGAAATGAGGTGAATTCACAGTTCGCTTATGTAAATATTCGCGCTCCCTTTAGCGGAGTGATCACTAACAAATTTGCCGAGGAAGGTACCATGGCCAATCCGGGTCAGCCGCTTTTAGCCATTGAGGCACCAGGGAATTTTGAGGTAACTGCGAGAGTTCCGGAATCAAGTATTTCCAAGATTGAAACCGGCACCAATGTCGATGTGATCGTAAAATCTGTTGATGAGATTGTTCCGGGAACTGTTGCCGAAGTAAGTACATCGGCCAGTAACACCGGCGGACAATATTTAGTAAAAGTAGCTCTTGAAGATACTGAAGCTGATTTGAAATCGGGGATGTATGCTACGGTGAGATTTCCGGTAGAGAAGCAGGAAAGCACTGCGGAAGCGGTAATGATCCCTACAGAAGCTATCGTTACCCGCGGTGACCTGAAAGGGGTTTACACCGTGAGTCAGCAGAATACAGCGATGCTGAGATGGTTAAGACTGGGAAGGACTTACGGAGACCGTGTAGAAGTTCTTAGCGGACTCAACCCTGATGAGGCCTATATAGTTTCGGCAGACGGGAAATTGTTCAACGGAGCAAAAGTTAGTGTAAAGGAGTAAAAGTTACGACAGGTCACGTCCACCTACGCTAAAGCTTTGGTGGATAAACCCAAACAACTATAAAAAATATGAAAGAAGGATTAGCAGGCAAGATTGCCAAAGGCTTTATAAATTCGAAATTGACGGTGTTGCTCATGATCGTGTTCATGATCGTGGGTGTGTATGCGTCGTTTCTCATTCCCCGCGAGGAGGAGCCACAGATCGATGTGCCCATGGCCGACATTTTTGTAGGCTACCCGGGTGCCAGCCCTACCGAGGTGGAACAGCGCATTATCAAACCCCTGGAAAAGATGGTTTCCAACATTCCGGGTGTGGAGTATGTCTACTCTACCTCTATGGAAGAACAGGGGATGTTGATCGTGCAGTTTTACGTGGGCGAGGATATTGAACGTTCGTATGTGAAGCTCTACAACGAGCTCATGAAGAACATGGACCAGTTCCCGCCAAATGTTACTCAGCCGCTGGTGAAGACGCGGGCTATTGACGATGTTCCGGTGCTGGGGCTTACCCTGTGGAGCGAAAATTATGACGATTACCAGCTGCGGCAAATGGCCAACGAGCTGCGCCATGAGATCGAAAAGGTGGAAGATGTTTCCATTGTGAATACCATTGGCGGCCGTGACAGGCAACTGCGCGTGGTGCTCGACAAGGACAGGATGGCTGCCAGCGGAGTGGATATGCTTGGTGTTTCTGAAAAGATCCAGGCATCGAATCAGCAGCTTTCCTCCGGAAGTTTTGACCGCAACGACAGTGAAGTTTTGGTTAGCTCCGGAAGCTTTTTGGAATCCCCTCAGGATGTGGAGAACCTAATCGTGGGAGTCAATAACGGGCAACCGGTGTACCTGAAACAAATTGCCACGGTACAGGATGGGCCTGAGATCTCTAAATCCTATGTAAACTTTGGATTTGGACAGGCAATAGATGCTTCGGAATATCCCGGGGAATATCCTGCGGTAACTTTATCTGTCGCTAAACGCAAGGGAGCAGATGCGATGAAGATCGCCGATGTGATCCTTGAAAAGGTAGAACACCTGCAAACGAATCTTATTCCGGCAGATGTGCATGTGGAAGTAACCCGAAACTATGGGGAAACCGCTTCACACAAAGTAGGCGAATTATTGCTGCACCTTATAGGCGCTATTATAGCGGTAACACTTGTTGTGATGCTGGCGATGGGATGGCGCGGCGGATTGGTAGTATTCCTGTCGGTACCTATCACCTTTGCCCTTACCCTCTTGAGCTATTATATGCTGGATTACACGCTGAACAGGATCACCTTGTTCGCCCTTGTTTTCGTAACAGGTATCGTGGTGGATGACTCGATCATTATTGCCGAGAACATGCACCGGCACTTTAAGATGAAGCGCCTGCCATTCAAACAGGCTGCACTATATGCCATCAACGAGGTAGGAAACCCTACCATCCTGGCGACCTTTACGGTAATTGCATCGGTACTGCCGATGGCTTTCGTAAGCGGACTTATGGGACCTTATATGAGCCCAATGCCTATTGGAGCTTCTATTGCAATGATCCTGTCGCTGTTCGTGGCACTTACCATTACTCCGTATCTCGGATTCATCTTTTTGCGTGAAAAAGAGAAGAAAGGAAAGCCGGTAAAAGAGGCTGAAAAAGGTATCGAGGATTCAATGATCTACCGTGTCTATAAGCGCTTTGAAGAGCCGCTTATCGATAACAAGAAGATCCGGTGGGGCTTTCTTGGTTTAACCGCCTTGCTTCTTTTAGGTTCTGTAGCCCTTTTCTTTACCAAGGATGTAGCCGTGAAAATGCTGCCTTTCGATAACAAGAATGAATTCCAGGTGGTGATCGACATGCCTGAAGGAACCACTTTGGAGAGAACATCGGTAGTGACCAAAGAAATAGGTCAATACCTGAGCGGAAGCGAGCAGGTGGTGAATTACCAAACTTACATTGGAACCTCTGCCCCTATCACCTTCAACGGACTCGTACGACACTATGATCTGAGGGGAGCGAGCAACACTGCTGATATTCAGGTGAACCTGCTTCCTAAAGGCGACCGAAGCCTGCAGAGTCACGACATCGCGAAACTGCTGCGTCCCGATATTCAGGCGATTGGAGATAAATACGGAGCCAACATTAAATTGGTGGAAGTTCCACCGGGACCTCCGGTACTATCCACTATAGTCGCAGAAGTCTACGGACCCGATTATGAAACGCAGATCGCACTTGCAGATAGCATCCAGACTATTCTTCACAACACTGAAGATGTGGTGGATATAGACTGGATGGTTGAAGCAGATCAAAAAGAATATATGTTCGAGATCGATAAGGAAAAGGCGATGCTTTACGGGATCGCACCTCAGCAAATTGTTTACACCTTAAATTCTGCTTTGGGTGAAAGAGCGATCACGCAGCTGTACGATGAGGAAGCTACCCAGCGGGTAGGAATTGTACTGGCCCTTGATGAGGAGGAAAAATCCTCTGTTCAGGATATCATGCAGATCAATATCGCTTCCCAGCAGGGACAAATGATACCAATTGCCGACCTGGTAACGCCAAAAGAGGTGATTAGAGACAAGAGCATCTATCGTAAGAATCAGAAGCGTGTGGTGTATGTGCTGGCCGATATGGCGGGAGAACTGGAGAGTCCGGTTTACGCCATCCTCGGAATGGAAGATAAACTGAAAGAGATTGAAATGCCTGCCGGGTATGAGATCAGTGACCTGTATCTGGGTCAGCCGCAATATGAAGACGACTATACCGTGAAATGGGATGGAGAGTGGCAGATCACCCTGGAAGTATTCCGTGACCTTGGGATCGCATTTTTGGGAGTCATCGTGATCATTTACATCTTGATCGTGGGCTGGTTCCAGAACTTCAGAGCTCCTATTGTGATGATGGTAGCCATTCCGTTATCGCTTATTGGGATTGTGCTGGGTCACTGGATCATGGGCGCCTTCTTTACCGCCACCTCCTTTATCGGGATGATTGCGCTGGCCGGGATCATGGTGCGGAATTCGGTGCTGCTCATCGACTTTGTGAACCTGCGACTGGAAGACGGAATTCCGCTGAAACAGGCAGTGATCGAAGCCGGAGCTGTAAGGACCACACCAATCCTCTTAACTGCCGGTACGGTAGTGATCGGAGCCTTCGTGATCCTCTTCGACCCTATTTTCCAGGGACTCGCCATCTCGCTGATGGGAGGAACGATTGTATCAACCTTCCTTACGCTGTTGGTAGTACCGTTGGTGTATTACATGATCGAGAGGAAGAAGTATGAGGATAGGGAAGTTCAATCTGAAGTTGTAATTGAAGAAAAAGAAAATAAAGAAGTTATGTAACTGTTGCCGGTTGCGGGTTGCACTTTCCGCTTTACCCCTGCCCTAAAGGGAGGCGGAAAGTGCCCATGACAAAATAGTTGAATAATAAATGCCCCTTCTCCCCCTTCAGGGGGTTGGGGGGTAAAACGAAGTACGAGTTTAGAAGTACGAAGGATGAACAAAAATTATATATCATATCACTTTTTTCGGCTCCTTTTAGGGAGGGGAAAAACGAAAAAAGAGATCGAAGACGAGCCTTTAACCGATAACCTACCCACCTTCGCCAGAGGCTTCGGCGGGCAAGGAACCGACAACCTTGAACTTTAAACCCTAAACCTTAAACACAAGAAGATGAAATTACTAATAGTAACCAGCGTCGCAGACTTTCAAAAGGATGTTTTGAAGCTGTTCAAAAAAGCAAATATTGAAGCCTTTAGTTCTTCGGAGATCGACGGCTACAAGAACGGAAGTTCTTTGGTCGCCACTCAGAGCTGGTTTCCGGGAGAAAAGGGAGGCAATGAATCTCTCATGATCTTCTCCTTTACCGATGAAGAAAAAATTGCTGCCTTGTTCGGCTATTTGAAAGAATATAATGCAAACCTGGAGACCAATAATCCTGTAAGGGCGGTGGTCTTACCTATAGAACAATCTATTTAACAATGATCAATTAGCATTGATCAATTAACAATTAACGGCTTAAAATTAAATATTATGCTAAACAGAGTCATTCGCGGAATCGCCGGAACATTTATTCTTATAAGCCTGCTTTTGGCAGTTTATGTCAACATCAACTGGCTGTGGTTTACTGCCTTTGTGGGAGTAAATCTTTTACAGTCCTCATTATCTCAGTGGTGCCTTATGGAAGATATCCTGAAGAAATTCGGAATCACCAATGATAAGAAGCCGGTAAAGAGCTAACCTGCTTTCACTAAACCCACCTGTACCTTCAGCTAAATAAGGTTGTACCTGCCAACTAAATATTGGTAGGCAAAGGATATATGCCCTCTTAGCCCAATAAAGATGAACAACGATTTAATAACAGCTGTACCTATGCTTCCGTTAATCATATTCAAAAGAATAATGGTTGCATCAGTGCTCCTTTTTTTTTCTTTGGGAGCTATAGCCCAGGAACAACACCATGAGCTGCCCACTCGGTGGGGGCTGCTAAAATACGACGGATTAAGTGCGTGGGGAGGTGTCAAAAAAACCTATACGCAGCCTCTTAAATGGGAAAAAGATGACTATTTGGTTGCCGGTACGATCATTTTAGGAACCGGAGCACTTTATCTTGTAGACCAGGAGTCGACCGACTGGTTCAGAAGGCAGGAGGAGGATATCCCCGGTATTGTAAAAGATTTTGGCTGGTATTATGGCAGCCCCCAGAATAACTATGCAGTAAATGGCGCAGTGTATTTAGTTGGGCTATTCACAGGTAAAGAGAAGGTGAGAAAAACCGGAGTTCTTTTAATCTCGTCCGCTTCTGCCGCCGGTATTATTCAAACCTTTAGTAAAACCATTACCGGAAGGGCCAGGCCGAGAACGGGAGAGGGTAAAGGAAGCTTTAAACCTTTTAGCAATGAGGGGAAATATCACAGTTTCCCCTCAGGACACACCATTCTTTCCTTCACAACGGCCTACGCTATTGGAAAACAATTTAGCAATCCCTTTGTAAAAGGTGGAATTTATGCCGTGGGGATGATCGCTCCGGTTTCCAGGTTATGGTCAGGTGCTCATTGGTTTTCGGATGTTGCATTGTCAATGGCCATAAGCATAGTAGTTGTAGATGTGATTGATAACTACCTTGATGAAGATAGGAATTACGAAGAACCACAAAAAGACAAGATCAGCTGGCGTTTCAATGTGGGACTTGGTCGGGCAGGAATAACAGGAACCTTTTAAATTAAAGGAGCTTTTTGAATTGCGGAAACTAATATATGAGCATAGAACTACTACAAAATAAACGGCCGAAGAATAGCCGGATAAAGATTCAGCACGACTCCTACGGCATTGTGGTGGAGGATGCCAATTTGATCATCCCGGACATCAGCGGTTTTACACGATTTGTCCATACTACAGATGAAGTTATAGGAAATATGGTCATATACAGGCTGCTTTCAGCTATTATGAAAAGTAATATTCTCAACCTCACGGTAGCGGAGATCGAAGGGGATGCTATCCTGTTTTTCAAAAAAGGAAAGAAATTTACTCCGGAAGAAATATTGCATCAATTTGATCTTATGCTCAAGAACTTTAATAAGGAGGTTCAACGACTTAGCCAGGAAATTGGAGCGGAAATCGACCTGTCCCTAAAGCTTATTGCCCATTATGGCCCTACAGCCGATTATAAACTGTCGGGGTTTCATAAGCTTTACGGTAAGACAGTGATCGCAGCACACCGGTTACTGAAAAATTCCGTTAAGAGTAATGTTTATGTCCTGATCACTGAAGAATTAATCAATGAGGATTCCGATATTTTCCTGAAGCACCACCCCGGCTTTGAGAGAGGCAGCAAGAACTGTAAGATCCATGGTGGCATCAGGAATATTTCCTTCATGTACTTTGATTACGAGAAAAAACTGAGTTAATGCAGCACCTAACATGACAGATCGCATCTAAGATAAAACCCCTCAATGTCGTAAAATAACTTCTTCAATCTTGGAACTCATAAAGCCTCCTTTTTTTTCAATTTCCCTGTTCCTGCTCTTTACCGGTTGCAAAAAAGACCACCGCCCACGTCGCCTTATTTCCTCCTCCTAAACGGCTGTAGAACCCGCAGAACCTTACTCTTAACTACAAAAATTAAAATAAGTTTGTTCTAAGCAGCAGCTTTCCAGATTTTTCTTACATTTAACTCAATTAGTTAACAAAATTGCTTTCCGGCTCCCCCTACAACCGGAAGGTTTATTGTGGTATCCTAAAGATCAGATCTCAATGCACAACAACATTTTTCGCCTCGGATTAGTATTGGCACTATTCCTTACAGTATCCTGTTCAAAGGATTCTAACGAAATATCAGCTTCAGAATTTACGACAGAAGTCCTTCCTGAAGAACAAGTTAACAGGATCGAAGTAGTAGATGACCAACAGGTTCTTCTTTATACCAATGAGAAAATACCCTACCTGGTAAAGCTGGAAAAGAGGGGTATGGCAGAAAGTTTTGTGGACAGGATACGGTTTGAAAATGAAAACGCCAGTGTACAATACACCTACCAAAAGAGGGATTTTTCATGGTTCCTGACTTTTTATCAATTGCTACCCATTCTGTTTGTAACGCTCATATTGCTCCAGATCATTCTTTTGTGGTTCAGCTTAAAAAAGATCACCAAAGGCCGGTATGAACCTTTAGAAAAATTGGTGCACCTGGTAATCGTATTGTTCGCACCCATAATTGGGCCTTTGGTCTTCCTAACCTCAAGAAGACCCTCCTAGAAGTCCCAATAGCAGAGTGAAATGGGAAAGTAAAACCTCATCCTTGAAGACAGTTTCTCAACTCATCAAAAGATCAACATTTTTGCACTGGCCAGTCCTATCCTGGCCCTGGTTATAGAATACTGAGATACAGTTGATGAAATAGAATAACCCTACGTAAATTTAAATTACTTCTCAAAAATAAGTTTTTAAAGACTCTTTTCGTTTTGCTCCTGAAAGTTGTGATCTGCCAATTCAGGTTTTACGAATCCGGCAATAGTGTTAATTAGTTCATCTACTCTAAAGCTTTTCTCGTATCCATTTGTTAAGATGACAATGCTAAGATCCTGTTTTGGAAACTTTCGAAAGCCGACTTTCCCACCTCCTGTGAAACCAAAAGAATTGAAGTCATTGACCTTATACAATCCCCAACCGTGTGCGAACGGAAATTCTTCAGCATAGGAAAAAGGAGTCCACATCGCTTTTTTCCCGCCCGGGCTTATATAAGCTCCTTCATCTAGATTCTTATTCCATGTCAAAAAGGCATTTAAAGAAAGGTTCAATCCGGCAGCTCCAAACAACCAGTCGGGCGTATGAAAAGAATCCGGTACGATCCCGTGCTTCTCATGAGGGTAGTAGCCGGTTGCCTGCTGTATTACTGCGCTTGTATTTCCCTTGAGAAATATAGCTTCTCCTTTCATGGCAGGTCCAAATTGACCGTTGATCACAAGCTCTTCAATGCTTTGATCACAAGTGTTTTCCACGATCTTGTTGATAAGCCAAAAATTGGTCTGATTGTACTCAAATTTCTCACCCGACTCAAACCTAAGAGGTTCTGAAAATACCTTTTTTCGGGCCTCCTCCTCATTTAGATCTGCATAGAACCTGATATCCGGTAATCCTGAAGAATGTGTGAGTAGGTGCTTCAGTTTTCTTTCTCCCCAGCCCTCAGGAAGACCGGGAACATATTGGTCTACCCTGTCATTGAGACTCAAGGTTCCCTCCTCCATTAGCTGAAAAATTCCCGTAACTACAAAAACTTTGGAAAGCGAATGCAGCCGGAAGAGATTTGAATCTGTCATCCTTTTGCCCTGCTCCAGGTTGGCATGACCAAAAGTTCTTTTGTAAAGCAGCTCCCCATCACTAACCACTGCTACGGCCATTCCGGGAATCCCATAGCCCTCTATTTTTGACTGAAGAAAAAGGTCGATATTTTCTGCAATAGTAGTTTTCTCCGCAATGATTTTTTCCGGTTCTTCATTCTTCTCTTCAATAATAGTAATGCTACTTAACATCATATTGAGAAAAAGAAAAAGGTAAAGTGGGAATAGAAACAAGAATGTAAAAGAAGCTTTCATAATAATCGTTTTGTACTATAAAGACTAGCCAAAAATCAAAATGTTGCAGAAATGACATTTTTGGCTCCTGTGTTGTAGAGAAGTTTACATATTTCTCCAACTTTTGAGAAAAACACCGAGAAAAATTATTACCGCAAACCATGGATTTAATTAACTTAGGGAAATCCCAAAATCCAAAATATCAAAATGCTCAAACGGCTGCAGTTTTTGGCTTTTCTAATCCTCTTCTCAGCTTGTGGCAGCCCGAATGCTGCAAATAAAGGAACGTCCAAAGAGCAATATGTTCTGGCCTATAAGAAGGCAGTTCTGTACGGCTGCATTGAAAAGGCTACGAATGGAAATTTTTCAGAATTCACCAGGAAGAACAATGATCTGGGATTGGCTGTGGCAGTAGCGGTTTTGCACCATAGTGAAACTCAAAAGGCAAGGGAGACAGGGGCACAATTGTCAAAAAAGATCAAAAGCAGTACGTACATGGATCATGAAGGAAGAAAACCCATTTTTGACCAGTGTGTGAATTTTGCCTTTAGCAACGAAATGGATAGCCTGGCACTTTTAGAATACAGAAAATTTCAGAAGACCGAGGGAAAGCTTTTCTATAAAACTCAATAGAGAAAAAGGCCTGGCTATTGTATACAAAGGACCAATTTTTGAATCGAATCTTAAGCCTTTTACTTTTTCTTGGAGCTTTTACCTTCTTCTTACGACAGGTGAATTTCCCGCTACTGCTTCACTCCCAACAACAGCGTATTACTCCCATACACCTCTTCCTTCTTCCGGAAATCCAATCCCAATTTGTCATTTTTAAGCAGGTTAGAGATCTCCGCTTCATGAGCAGAATTAACTCCGGCGTTAAAAAGTATTTTCCCGTCGGGTTGTAGTAAACCTGCCAGATCTTTCCAGAAGCCTTCAGAAAAGAATTGTCCAGGCACCTCCAGATCAAGAAAGAGGTCAATAATTATTAATCCGAATTTTTCAGGAGTAGAAGAAACATATGCTTCAGCATCGGCGCAAACCAGTTCCAGGGGGTGATGTGCCTCGATCCCAAATTCATTGATCGCTATTTCAATAATGGTCTGATCTATTTCTACCGCAGTGATCTTTCCATAATAGTTGTATTTCTTCCGAAGCAGGGGAATGACGCTTCCGCCACCAAGTCCCAGCACTAAGACCGGGGCAGCACGATCTGCATTGGTTTGTGCGAGTCCGCGATCCATTACCTCCTGCAGTGCACCGTAGGAATAATTAGCATTGGCACTGTCCAAAACTTTGCGACCATTGACCCATGTTACCTCCAGCTTTCCGCTGAAGTGGGAATCGTAGTTTTTGGTAAGTGGCCACAGGTAACTCAGGGATCTTTTCATAGCGCTGCAAAAGTACGGTTTTAGAAGGACGAAGTGGGAAGTACGAGGTTAGAAGTGCGATTTAGTGATCAGAAATTCTGAAGATTACAACCTATTTTCTCAAACTCGCAACTCACCTCCCGGAACACCAAACCCGCAACAGTGAACCGGAAACAGGAAATCGGAAAAATGCACCCGAAAAAAGAAAATTTGCAACACTCATAATTTCCTCTCGTCTTTAAAGAAAGAAATCATCAATCAATCAAAAAACAGAACAATGAAAAAACTTGCACTAACCTTCATCGTATTGATCGGACTGAACGCCCAGGCACAAAGAAATGTTGAAAAAGAAGTCGCTTATAAAGGGCAGCCTGTAACTGTAGAATTTGCTTTTGCTTCAGATATTGAAATGAAGACGTGGAATAAGTCTTCTATAAGGATCGAAGCTTCTGTAGATACACAAGATAAAAAATATACCGAACAATATGAGCTGCAAGTGAAGAGCAGCGATTCGAAGATCGAGATCAGCTCAAACATGAAAGATCTTTTAGAAGGTTACCATGAGCAGTTTGGACAAAGAAATGATCTAAAACAGAAGATCTATTATACTCTTTTTGTTCCCAAAGGGGTGAACCTTGAATTGTCGAGTGTTACCGGCAGTGTGGCTTCAGAAGCTCTACAGGGGGATTTCAAGATCGACCTGGTAGTAGGAAATGTTGACATCAAAAAATTTCAAGGCACCCTGGATCTGAATTCGGTTACCGGTAAAATAAATCTGCCGATAAAAGGCAGCTCCTACTCCGCGAAAACTGTAATGGGAGACATCCACGGCAATGATCCCGAAGCAGAAAAGAAGAAAGGCTTTATGGGAAAGGAAATGATGAAGGACCTAAAGAACTCGAAAAATAAAGTGACCTTAAGTACAGTAACAGGAGATATCTATTTGAATTAAGCTATTCCTTTCCTGATGAAGTTGCAGTAGAAAGATAAAAGATCCCGCCGTGAGCGGGATCTTTTAATTTTTGATAGAAGCAAACCTTTGTTTACCTCTCAAAAAAGGTATTTATTCCCTGTATTTGTCAAACCAGGCCAGGATAGCGGCTATCTTAGCTATCAGGTTACTGGGTTTGTTGGCTATACCATGTGAAGCTCCGGGAATGCGAACCATCGCTGCATCCACTCCTTCGAGCTTTAACGCAGTATAAAATTGCTCAGATTCGGCTATGGGAGTCCGGTAATCTTCCTCTCCCGTCAAAAGCATGGTTGGAGTGGTCACATTGCCGACATAAGTGATCGGCGAACGCTCAATATAAGTTGAAGGATCTTCCCAGGGCTTATTGGGGAACCAGTATTTGCTGAAGAAGGCAGGATTATCTGCATAGAGCACGAAACTGTACCAGTTGATCACCGGCTTGGCCACCACGGCAGCACTAAACCTGTTGTTCTTTCCAATGATCCAGGCTGTTAATACTCCGCCCCCGCTACCGCCGGTAACAAAAAGATTTTTCTCGTCAATAAAGCCTTTTTTGATCACCGCATCCACCCCGCTCATAAGATCTTCGTAGTCGTGGTTCGGGTAATCGTGATGAATGAGATTTCCAAATTCGGCACCATATCCACTGCTCCCTCGCGGATTTGAATAAAGCACCACATATCCCGCTGCAGCAAACGCCTGAATTTCTGCTGAAAAAACCGAGCCATAACTGGCGAATGGTCCACCATGAATTTCCAGAATGAAGGGATATTTTTTGTTAGGGTCAAAATCGGGTGGAGTAACCATCCATCCCTGAATTTCCCTTCCGTCATAGGAGGATTCCCAGGTGATCTCCTCTACATTTCCGAGTTTTCGGTATGAGAACAGATCTTCATTAAGATTAGTAAGTCGCTTCACATTTCTACCGTCCTTTACAGCAAGATCTGCCGGATGTAACGGTGTTCCCAGGGTATAGGCCAGTTCTCCGGAATTAGAAACTGAAAAAGCCGCTGCATTGTAGGGTCTACCCAGGGAAAGTCCGCCAAGGTCCTCGGCAACTACCCTGGTGTTTCCATTAAGATCTATATAGCCGATCTTTGTCTTTCCGTGGTCGTTGAAATTAAAGTAAAGTCCTTTTCCTTTTCCGCCCCACTTGATGTTCTCAATATCCCTGTCAAATTCTCCGGAAAGTTCCCTGATGTTAGTCCCATCGGGCTCCATTACATAGACCTCATTGATCTGATAACCCAGGTACTGGTCATCATAGCCTGTAAAAGCCACAAGGTCTCCCTTGGGAGAGACTTCAGGATTATTATCCGGGCCTGATCTGGAGGTGAGTGCATTTATTTCTCCCGAAGTGACGTCGAGTTCATAAATTTCAGAGTTGTTCGGCTCCAGATCTGCCTCCTCGTGGAGATTGGCAGAAAAGAACAGCTTTTGATCATCGGCAGACCAGGCAGGAGCTCCGAGGTCCTCATCTTCAGAAGTGAGCTGTCTTGGAGTACCGCCGTCTGTAGAGACAACAAAGATCTGGTCATTCCCTGACTTGAGATATCCCTGCCCGTCTCCACGATATTTCAGTTCATCTATATAAACAGGGGCATCATTCCATTTTGCACCTTCAGGTTTTGCAGGAAGTTCAATGATCGATTCCTGCTTTTTTGGAACGAACATATTAAACGCCAGGTGATCTCCACTGTTGGACCAGCTTACATTCGAAGGTGACTGGGAAGTATTAGTGAGAGGAAACGTTTCCCTGCTGTCCATGAACATCAGGAATAATTTCATTTTTTCGTCCTGCATGTTTGAAAGGAAAACGATCTTTTCTCCGTCGGGTGACCAGCGGGGATAAAGATCGCTTTGATTGCCCGAGGTAAGCGGCCGATTCTGAGTACCGTCGGAATTAATTATCCAAAGATTGGAGTAATTACTATCGGTCATGATATCTTTAAAATTCCTTACATAAATAATCTTTTCACCATCCGGAGAGATCTGCGGATCGGAAACAAATTCGAGGTCAAAGAAATCTGTAAGTTCAATAGGGGTTTTCTGGGCAGATGCGATAGCACCTGTGAGGAGGAACAGGAATAAAGGCAATAATTTTTTCATAAAAGAGATAATTAAGTTTCCAAAGGATCTCAAAATACGAAAACTCCTAATAAAGAACCTCCCTTTAAAAAGGCATTAAATAGCTGTTCTATCTATAACCTGGAAATAAAAGGTCAAATGGAAAGGATAAGCGAAAGAAAGTGATCTTCAGCAAACTTTTTTGAAGGCAGGATCATTTACTTTTCCTGTTCAGAATGATCAGGTATAAGGCGACGATCAAGATTGTCAAAATACCTCCTGCTATGTAGATCTTGTATTCCATTAAATTGAAAAGCTTTGGGTATCAAGGATCCGTAAAATTCGGGATATATTTGAACTAAGCATATGACAATTATCAGGTTTACCTCCCTGACTTACAATATTTTGTCTAAATTTAAGTACTGCTCCCAAATATTTTTAAAGTCACTCCCAGGCCACTTAACCACTTCACAAAATGATCAACAATGAAAATCTTTTTCCACTTTCCTGTTTTTAGTTTTCTGCTCTGTATGTTAACTATGACTACCGGATCTGCCCAGCTTTCCAATTCCCGAATAGTAGATCTTACTCATGAATTTTCGGAAGAAACCGTGTATTGGGTCACCGCCAGAGAGTTCGACCTGGACACAGTGTTTATGGGAGATACAGATAAGGGTTTTTACTACTCAGCCTATGACTTTACCACAGCCGAGCACGGCGGAACTCACCTTGATGCTCCCATTCATTTCGCCAAAGGCAGACAGTCTGTGGAACAAATTCCGCTGGAAAATCTTATTGGTCCGGCCGTAAAAATTGATGTTTCCGAAAGAGCTTTAAAGGATAAGGATTACCAGATCTCCGTAGATGACCTTTTGGCTTGGGAGAAGCAGCACAACAAGATCCCAGAAGGCAGTATCGTTCTATTCCAAACGGGCTACTCTCAATACTATCCTGATAAGGAGAAATATCTTGGCACCAGGGAGCGTGGGGAAGAAGCTGTTAAATTACTTCATTTCCCCGGTCTCTCCCCGAACGCTGCAAAGTGGCTGGTAAACAACCGAAAGATCAAATCCATAGGTATCGACACACCCAGTATTGACTATGGTCAATCCGAATTGTTCGAAAGCCACGTCATCCTGCTTTCAGAAAATATTCCAGCTTTTGAGAACCTCACTGCTTTGGAAAAATTACCCGCAAAAGGTTTTGATGTTATCGCATTACCCATGAAGATCAAAGGCGGAAGCGGCGGACCTTTGAGAATTATAGCACTTCTCCCGGAGTGATCTGTCTGTTTAAATTTTATCAGTTTTAACTGGAACTCCAGGATAAAAGGTAAATAATCCTTTCTTTCTTCATATTCTGCAATTAACATTTCCCTAAGCTGCTCATTATTCCTCATAATAGCGAACATGGCACCCTGCGCTCTAAGAAGCCTGGCGTCTCTTTCTACTCCAAGCTCCTGTTTATACAGTTCTTTTATTGCAGCAACAAACTCATTGTACATATTGTACTCTTCCCCTTGCAGATTCTTAAGTATAGCTGAAAAACAGAAGGCTTCCAGTACGGGCTTTCTTTCTGAAAGCGTTTCAGTAATACCATTCAATCCTGCACACACCTTCCCTTTATAGGATCCTTCTTCTGTAATTCCGAGAATATTGAAATACTTTACTGCAACATTCAGCAGCTCGTCCATTGAAACTGTATCTGCAATAATTGACCGGTTATTTACCTTTTTTGAAAAGTCTGCCATTAAAGAATTAAACTGTTCATCTTTTTGCAGAAATGATAAAAATTCGTCCTGCAGCTTCTCCTCTCCCTCAATTTCCATCAACTGCTGAAGGGCTTCACGATCTGTAAAATTTGTAAGCCAATATTCCAGGAAAAGTTTGTTGCTATCTACAAAGCCGGAAAGAGGATCTCCCGCATCAGGTTCCTTTACCCAGGTCCTTAAGTATTTCCGACCCTGGTATTCTTCCTTTGAGATCCCGAAGATCTCATCATAATTATTCTGAATACCAGATGAACTTTGAGCAAAAAGATTTAATTGAAAAAATAAAACGGGAACTAGGTAAATGATTCTCATAAAAATGATTTTCCTCAAATATAACTAAATAGTTAGTTGCACCTAATAGTTTAGTTGAATAATTTTTCTGTAGAAGTAATTCAGAATTACGTTTAATTAATTTTTTTACTAAAGAGAATTGACTCCGGAGAAACCTGTTTTAGTGATCTTTAATCTTAAAATGGAATAGTATCAATTAAATTCCTAAATTCGTCTTGTAAAACTTTTTATGGAGCTCAACGCCCTTATAGTCAACTTTAAGAAAAAAGATGGAAAGGCTTTCGAGTCCCTGTACGCTATGTACAGCGAAAGCATGCATGGAGTTATCTATAACATTGTGCGGGATAATGACATTGCACAAGAGGTCATGCAGGATGTCTTTCTCAAGGCATGGAATAACTCAGCATCTTACTCTTCGAAAAAAGGCAGGTTTTTTACCTGGCTCCTTAATATCGCACGCAATGCTGCCATTGATAAAATACGTTCCAAGGACTTTAAGAACTCAAAGAAAAACCTTGACAGCCAATATTTCGTAGATATAATAGAAAACGAAGATAGTTACAGTTCCACAGATGGAATTGGAGTAAGATCCTACGTTAAAAAACTGGCGAAAAAGTGTACAGAGATCATGGACCTGCTCTATTTTAAAGGATTTACTCAGAAGGAAGCTTCAGAAACCTTAAAAATGCCTATTGGCACCATCAAAACAAGGAACAGAAATTGCATAAATGAGTTACGTCAAATGCTTGGCGAATAAATGGAGGTAAAAGAATACATAGAATCTGGAATACTGGAACTTTACGTTGCAGGAGCTCTTTCTGAAAAGGAAAATGAGGAGGTTCATGCAATGATGTTACAGCATCCCGAAGTGGAGGAAGAAGTGCTAAAGATCGAATCTTCTATAGTTTCTCTTACTGCCGCCGCTTCCCCTTCTGATTCCGGCTATATATTACCTTCAATTAAATCAAAACTGAACTTAAACGATGACAGCACCCGGGTGGTACCCCTAAAACCTTCCCGTGCTCCCTGGATCACCTATTCCGGCTGGGCTGCTGCAGTTGTGGTTGGAGTTACTCTACTTTGGACCGTCAACGAGATGAATGCCTTAAAGGAGGAGATACAGGTCGTGGAGACAAATAATGACCTTCTGGAAGAACAGATCGAAAATGCAAACAACAGTTACGTTGAAGCCCAGAATTTATTAAATGTTTTAAGAGACAAAGACATAGTTACTGTTCCCCTGGCGGGGCAGGCAATTTCTCCTGAATCTTATGCCAAGGTATACTGGAATAAACAATCTGAAAATATTTACCTTGATGCCCAGGGCTTGCCTGAACCTCCAAGAGGAAAGGTTTATCAGGTTTGGTCGCTAAAAATGTCTCCCCTTTCTCCTACCAGTTTAGGTATCCTGGATAATTTTTCGGAAGACAAGAACAAGATCTTTAGCATTCCAAACCCAAATGAATCTGAAGCTTTTGGTATTACATTGGAACCTGCCGGTGGAAGTGAAACTCCTACTCTGGATCAACTCTATACGATAGGGATGGTTGAATCCACCTCCTAAAGTTCTGCTCTTTCACCCTACAATCCTTACGTTCCCTATTTTTATTTTGCTTTAATTTACTCCTATACTAAAGCGCCTGCCAAGAATTTGACAGACGCTCAACCAAAACAAACAGAAAGTTTAAACTAAAACCTATAGTTTATAGCAGTGCTTAACATAAAGTCCGCTTCATGGGCAAATTGGGCCGAACTCGTAACTCCTTCTCCCTCCAGGTAACCTTCAATTGCGAATTCCCTGTTATTCCACCCCAGCAGGTTCTCCACCGACCAGGTGACTGCGAGGGGTCCTAATCTGTGCCCTAACTGAAAATCAAAAAAGCTGACATCAGAAAGAACAACATAGGTTTCTTCACTAGTTAATTCATCTTCCATCCTTACACGGAAGTTGATGGCGAGGTTTTTAAATTGACCCGATAACAGTGTCAACTGATAAATATCTTCTGCTGTCTTAAAAAATTCAACAGGATTCTCTTCCTCCGCATAATATTCGATCTCCACTTTGATCGACTTTATACCCTCTTGTGAAGATGCGGTACCTACGAAAAGCAAAAACAAGAAATATGTAAAATGTCGTAGTTTCATCTTGAAAAAATTAGAGGTTATATCTTCCTAATCTCCTGCTCTGCAACAGGTCCCAGCTCATATGCGCTGTCCAACAGTTCTTTTTTAAGATCTTTTGCCTTTTCAGTATTTCCTGTAGCCTTGTAGATCTTGGCAAGATGGAAAAGTGCTTCAGGTTCAAATGTGTGGTCAACTATATGCTGTTCCGCAATTTGAAGTGCTTCATTGTAGTTACCACTATTATAGTGGCTCCAAGCCAAAAGATCATAAGACTGTGGAGTTGGCCTGTTAGCGACCTCCTGTTTTGCCAGTTCCAGAGCTTCCTCTGTGGCTGCAAATTCTTCGGCGAAAAGGATGGCATTAGTGGCATTATACATCTCCCCATAATTTTTATTAGAAACCGCCGCCATGAATGACTCGAGATTTTGGTTTTTTAGAGACCTGTCATTAATGTATTCAGCTATTTCAGCTTTCAGCAAATAATAGTCGGGAGATTTATGTTGCTTAGTAACAGAATCCAGGATCCTCAGTGCTTCCTCAGGATTTCTTTCATGTGAATACACGATCCACGCAATTCCTTTCTTAGCATAAGCATTAAGTGGGTCCAATTCCAAGGCCTTCAGAAAATGCTGATAAGATTTTTCAATTTCCCCGTTGTGCCCATAGAAATCTGCCAAATTCGTATAAGCCCATTGCATTAGGTTTTTTTTACCGGTCAATTCAGCCTTTTCGGTTGCTTTTTCCATATAGGTAATTGCCGTATCAAGGTCTCCCTTATGATCGCTCCATTTTGCATATCGAAGAAGGAAATCAAAATCTGAACGGTCTTCGATCTTCTCAAGATATGCTTCGGCAGTATCGTAATTCCCCAATTCCATGTGCACATCAAAAAGCATTTTATGAGTTCCGTTGATCTTCTCTCCGGTTTGTTCGGCTTTATTCAGAAGCTCCAATGCTTCCCGAAAGCGATGCTGAGAAATATAATTTCGCGCCAGGCTTTTTAGATAACCGGCAGTTCGGTAGCCGGTTGCTTCATTAGCTGAGATAAGATTTTCTTCGGCTTTTTTCAGGTATTCAATTTCTCCGGTTACCTCAAAAAGACGGGCCTGAGATGAGGCCAGTTGTGCCAGATAGGGAAATTGTTCGGGATTGTTCTCCAGTTTTTGTTGCCAGAAATTGTGGTCCTTAATAAATTGTTTTACCGCAATTTCAGAATCTTCTTGCAGATACGGGTCATAATCTTCAACCTGGGTTACCTGCCCCTGTTTTTCGTTGCAGCTTACTACAGCAAGCATCAACAGGATTAATAAAAATTTATACTTATTAAACATGGTTATTAATTTTTAGGTTTTGGTGGAATAAGAAAGATAGAGCACGCCAGGGGAAGCGTGCTCTATTAAAGGAGGTCTAATGCGGCGATGCCAGGTAGGGAAAAGAAGTAAGGAACTCCTTATCATTGGAATCGACATGGTCATCAGAAAATGCAGGATTTTCAGAAAAATCCGGTCCTCCAAAGATCAGTAACAGTTCAACAGTAATAACATCATCGGCTAAAGCACGCCCTGTCAACACATTTGTACCGTCAAAGAAGGTTGTAGTTCCATCGAGGGATACATTCAAAACATCTGTTGCTAAAGCTCCAGTAAAAGTTGCTGCATCCATACCCAAAGCATTAGTAGTGTAACCAGGATTTAAAGCTAGTAACTTGGATTCAAACATTTCCTGGAACTCTGCGTTTTGGTCTGACGGTACAGTTACGTTAAATTCATCTTTACTACCCGAAGAGACGAACACAGTGTTTATTGCTGGTCGTGCCATTTGATCTTCCTGCACGTATGTACCTGCAAGATTAGGATTCTGTTCTACCCCCATTCCCTTTCCGGGAAGATCTTCGGTCTGGCAACTTATTAAAGCTCCGGCCATTATAGCCAATCCTAAAATTCTATTTGAAATTTTCATAATCTTCATTGTTTTAATTTTGGTTTATTGTTTTCTTTTTGATTCTACCCACGCATTTATAGTTCCTGAACTACCTATCATTGATTTAGGTACTTCTACCACTACAGACATTACGTTTGTACCTGCGAAAGTGTCAGTTCCGGGATCATTAAATCCTGAAGCTTCTCCTGCAATGATTGCGCTGTATTGTGCAAAATCGAAGAAGAATGGATCATCACGAGGTCCTGCAAAAGCAGTGATTCCTCTTTTAGAAGCAGTAATTGCCTCCTCCCCGTATTCTGTGATCTTCACCGAAGTAACATCTTTAGCGCTCTCTGCGGTTAAAGTACTGGTGAGACCGGTTTGCTTTGGAGCAACAGGACCCAGAATGTACATTTTTCCATTCCTTGGTACTGCCTGGATGACCAGGTCTTCCACAAAGTCACCATCGTTATCGATGTTGAACTCGATCATAACGCTTTCATCAAATGAGGCCTCTGCAGTTGCCATAGGACTCAATAGTCCCTGAACATTCGCAACAAATACCATATTATCGGTATTGGCTCCCTGGAAAGCATAAAAATCGGTGATGTCACTTGTCCCTCCCTGAACTGCGGGAGCATCAATGTGATCTGCCGAGATTAAAAATAGACCGGCTACTAACAGTAAGCCGATTCCCAAAACGTGTTTACCCTTTTTCATAATTTGAAAAGTTTTAATTAATTAAATTTTGATTTCACTTATACCTACGAAGGAATAGAGGATGCGGTTTTCCTAAACTTTTGTTAAAGCTTAAAAGGCCCAAAATTTCAGGGGGATGTAACCGAAAGTCTTTAGATGAATTAATAAATCAAAAGCGGTTAATAAAGGCGTTGGGAAAGCTCAGGCATTAAGGGAGTGCTTTATGGTGGAAGATGATTAGACTGCAGTTACTCCCGTTATCTTCTGAATGTAATCAAGGTTTGAGGCAAGGCTAAAGGCGTAAGAGAGATCTATAATCCAGATTATAGTAAACTAAAAAAGCGCTCCATTTCTGAAGAGCTTTCTGTGCGGGCCCTTCGACTACCGCTCAGGATAAACTCAGGATCCGAACTTAATTAAATATTTAGAGAGGAATTTGAAAAAACCTAAAACTAAAAAAGCTCTCCATTTCTGAAGAGCTTTCTGTGCGGGCGAAAGGACTCGAACCTTCACACCTTGCGGCACTAGATCCTAAGTCTAGCGTGTCTACCAATTCCACCACGCCCGCGTCGGTATTTCAATATGTTTGCTTGTTGTAAGCGGATGCAAATATAAGTATAAGTTTGAATCTGCAAATAGGAAAAGAAAATTTTTTGCTGTCCCCGGCAAAATTTTTTCTTTTCAGATATGAGATATTAGATATAAGTATTGAGATTGTCTCGGGTTTATCTCAAGTCTCACTTCTAAAATCTAATATCTAAAATCTATTTTTTACCTTTACTTTCTTACCAAAAAACAAAGAATGCAAGACATAAAAGACTACGTGGATAACAACAAAGAGCGCTTTATAGATGAACTTATACAACTACTAAAGATTCCTTCCATCAGCGCCGATTCCAAATACAAAAATGACCTTTTAAACACCGCCGAAGCCGTTAAGCAGAGCCTGCTGGATGCAGGTTGCGATGTGGCCGAGATACATGAAACACCGGGACATCCTGTTGTTTATGGAGAGAAGATCATTGATAAAGACTTACCCACCGTGCTTGTTTACGGTCATTATGACGTACAGCCGCCAGATCCTCTTGATCTATGGGAGAGTCCGCCATTTGAGCCGGTGATCAAGAAGACGGAAATTCATCCCGAAGGTGCCATCTATGCCAGGGGAGCCTGTGATGATAAGGGCCAGATGTATATGCACGTGAAGGCCCTGGAGTACATGACCAAAAACGACAAACTTCCCTGCAATGTCAAGTTCATGATCGAGGGAGAGGAAGAAGTAGGAAGTGAACATCTAGGCTGGTTCATCGAAAAAAATAAGGAGAAGTTACAGAACGATGTGATCCTCATTAGCGACACCGGAATGATCGCAAAAGAAACTCCTTCTATTACTACCGGCCTACGCGGATTAAGTTATATGGAAGTTGAAGTAACAGGTCCAAACCGTGACCTTCACAGCGGACTTTATGGTGGTGCGGTAGCAAACCCTATCAACGTTTTGTCCAAGATGATTGCCTCCCTGCAGGATGAAGACAACCGCATTACTATTCCGGGATTTTATGACAATGTAAAAGAATACAGCGAAGCCGAAAGAGCAAAAATGGCCGAGGCTCCTTTTAACCTTGATGACTATAAAAAGAAGCTGAATATTGAAGATGTTCAGGGAGAAAAGGGTTTTTCTACCCTTGAAAGAGGCTCCATTAGACCAACTCTTGATGTTAATGGAATTTGGGGAGGATATACAGGTGAAGGTGCTAAGACTGTACTTCCATCAAAGGCCTATGCAAAGATCTCCATGCGTTTGGTATCCAACCAGGACTGGAAAAGGATCAGCGAATTGTTTACCAAACATTTCGAAAGTCTGGCGCCAAAATCGGTGAAGGTGAAAGTTACCACTCACCATGGTGGTCAGGCTTATGTCACGCCAATCGATACTTTGGAGTACCAGGCCGCCAATGATGCTTACGCGGAAGTCTTCGGAAAAGATCCGATCCCACAGCACAGCGGCGGAAGCATTCCTATTGTTTCCCTTTTTGAGAAGGAACTCAATAGTAAGACTATTTTGATGGGCTTTGGACTGGATACTGATGCAATCCATTCCCCGAATGAGCACTTCGGAATTTGGAATTATCTAAAGGGAATTGAAACGATCCCTTATTTCTACAAGCATTTTACAAAGCTGAAGCAAGCCGAGAAATAGTGATCTGTGGTCAGTGACCGGTGATCAGATTCGTTTAGAAATATAGACCTTACAGGTTTTCAGAACCTGTGAGGTCTTTTTTTGCAGGAAATACTACTTCTATGTTTGTAGAATAAAATATTTATTCTACATTTGTAGATATACATCTAATGTTGTAGAACAAATGCAATTATCCAAAGCCGAAGAACAACTCATGCAGATCCTCTGGAAAAAGGACAAGGCCTTCATGAAAGACCTCATTGATGCCTATCCCGATCCAAAACCTGCTCAAACCACTGTAGCTACTTTGCTAAAGCGGATGCAGGATAAAAATTTTGTAGACTATAAACAGTACGGAAGATCAAGAGAATATTTCCCGCTTGTCAAAAAGAAGGATTACTTCTCCCGACAGGTGAATGGAATGATCAAGAACTTCTTCAACGATTCTGCATCGCAATTTGCCTCTTTCTTTACGACGGAAACCGATCTCAGCAAGAAAGAACTGGAAGAACTACGAAACCTAATTGACCGCGAGATCAAAAACAAATAGCTATGGAGATCTATTTTCTAAAATCTGTCGCCTGCCTCGCAATTTTGCTGTTATTCTACAAGCTGTTGCTGGAAAAGGAGAACATGCACCTTTTTAAAAGGTTTTATTTACTTGCTGTGCCATTAATTTCCTTCGGAATTCCACTTATCAGTTTTCCTGAATATGTCAGTATTTCTTCTGAAGGTATATCCTCCTTCGGCGAAGTTTCATTTACTCAAACAGCAGCTGAATTTCCCTTTTTTGAGGCACTTCTAATTTGTGTCTATGTTCTGGGAGTTCTTTTCTTCGGAAGCAGATTTTTTTTAAATCTCACATCTCTTCTTAAGCGGGCAAGGAATAATCCTAAAGTAGAAGCTACGGGGGCAACTCACGTCCTTTTAAAAGAGCATGTCATACCCCATACCTTCTGGAGCTATATCTATCTAAACCGGGACAAATTTGAGAAGGATCAAATTCCACAGGAGGTGATGGATCACGAACTTGCTCATGTAAGGCAAAGACATACTGCCGATATTCTGTTCATGGAAGTTCTTCAGGTTTTATTATGGTTCCTTCCCCTAATATACCTGCTAAAAAAGGAGGTTAAACTGAATCATGAATTCCTGGCGGACAGTGAGGCTTTAAAAAATGCAGAAAACATTGGTCTTTATCAACAGATCCTGCTTTCCTTTTCATCGGAAGAACAGAATAAGCTTGTCAATTCAATCAATTATCAATCAATCAAAAAACGATTTACAGTTATGAAAAAACAACCCTCTCAAAAAGCTATTTTAGGAAGAACATTTATTTTCCTTCCTCTGCTGGCTATTCTACTCTACAGTTTCAGTGACAGAGAAACTGTTCTTATTGATACCATTACTCCTGATTCTGAGATGATTCAGGAAAAAGCTACTCCCGAAATGGTGGCAGAGTATAACGCCTGGGCAAAAGCTATGAAAGCAGAAACAGGAGAAAAAGCGATAACAAAGGATAAGCTGGATCGAATGCGGCACATTTACCGCCTCATGACACCTGAACAAAGAAAAGCAGCTGAAGAATTTCCGGAGGTCACCAAAACCATAATTATAGAAATAGATGAGATAAGAGACAGCCTTGCCACCAGGAAGGAAAGAAGAGAAGAAAGAGCTGCGATAAGAAGGAAAAGGGAAATGATTAAAGAGGAGAAAAAAATTCTTAGACAGGATAGAGAAGATATTAGGGGTAAAAGACGTGAGGTCATCATTGAAAGAAGGAGAAGCCAAGGTGAAATACCTCCCCCTCCACCACCACCCCCGGCTCCTACTGTTTCTAAGAACGGAGATATTCCCGTGCCACCTCCACCCCCACCTGTACCGGAAGTTGATGATTTACCCGCTCCCCCACCACCTCCTCCATCTCCCGAGGAAGCAGTAAAAAAATGGATGGAAGAAGGGGCTGAATTCTACCTCAACGGCAATAAAGTTTCCGGAAAAGAAGCTCTCAAGGCAGTACAGGAAAATAACGGAAAAAACCTGAGCGTACAGGTTCAGGACAGTGGTTCCGGAAAAACGGTAAGGATTTCAAATAACCGGGGTTAAAATAACAAACCTCACAGGTTTTTTGAAAACTGGTGAGGTTTCTAACTAAATAGCATAGACGCAGATATTCCGCGCCTCTGTTTATACCTTTTTGACAAACTTGGTAAGGATCACGATCTGCTGACCATCCACCTTACCTTCTATCTGCTCCGGATTGTCATGAACTAAAGAAACTCTTCTCACTGCAGTTCCTCTTTTGGCCACCATGCTCGACCCACGAACCGGAAGATCTTTAATAAGCACTACTGTATCTCCTGCCTCAATGGTTACTCCGTTGCTGTCCTTGTGAACCACTACGCCGGCACTCTCTCCTGTAGCTTGTCCTGCCTTAGCCCAGGCCATTTGCTCCTCCTCCATGTACATCATATCCAGGAGGTCCTGTGGCCAGCCTTCAGCCTTTAACCGGTTGAGCATTCTCCAGGCCATTACCTGTACTGCAGGAACCGGGCTCCACATGCTGTCATTGAGACATCTCCAATGGTTTGGTTCCATCTTTTCGGGATCTTCGATCTGTTCCTTACAGGTTCCGCAAATGAGAATGTGGTTTTCCACATCTGCAGGGGAATCGGGGATTGCGAATACCTGCAGATCTTCTTTGGAACTGCAGAATTCACACTGGGATCCGCTTCTTTGAAATAAATCTTGTTCGAGGCTCATGGAGAGGTTTTATTTAAGGGTAAATGTAAACTTTTCCTGTACCAACATACCTCACAGGTTTTGAAAACCTGTGAGGTCTACACAATTATTTCACAAAGGCGCGAATTTTTAGTCTTGGTTTTTGATTCTGGCAGCGCAGCGATCTTCTGTCTATATTACTTTAAACTCCTCTCAATGTATGCCTCCACCCGCTCCTCAAGGATTGGCAGCGTCACGGTTCCCTGTTCCAGGATCACTTCATGGAACTTCCTGATGTCGAAATCTGTTCCTAAAGCCTCTTCGGCTTTCTTTCGCAGCTCCCTTATCTTCATCTCCCCAATTTTATAGGAAACTGCCTGCCCCGGCCAGGAGATGTAGCGGTCCACTTCAGTATTGATATTGTGCATGGAAAGTGCTGTATTGGAGCGCAGGAATTCAACTGCCTGCTCGCGGGTCCAACCTAAAGCATGGATCCCTGTGTCTACTACAAGTCGGCCGGCGCGCCATTGTTCATAGGTCAGTTTTCCAAAGCGCTCATAAGGAGTGCGGTAGATCCCCATTTCCTCTGCCAGAGTTTCGGAATACAAGCCCCATCCCTCTCCAAAAGCCGATAGATAGAAGTTTCTCCTGAATTTCGGGATACTATCTCCCAACTCTCCATTCAACGAGATCTGCAAGTGGTGACCGGGCACTGCTTCATGCGCAGTAAGTGCCGGCAGCACGTACAAAGGCCGGTTCGAAAGATTATAGGTGTTTACCCAATAGTAGCCGGGTTGAGTATCATCATTAGCTCCAACGTATCTCCCGGTGGTGTACTTGGGTGCTATAGCATCGGGCACCGGCGCTACACCATAAGGTTTTCTTGGTAATGTTTTAAAAAATTTAGGAAGCTGGGCATCTATGCGTTTTGAGATATCCCTCGCCTCCTTTAGAAGTTCCTCTCCGGTCTCGACATAAAACTGCTCGTCGGTTCTTAAAAAATGAATGAAATCTTCAAAACTGCCCTCAAAACCAACTTCAGCAATGATCTTTTTCATTTCAGCATTGATCCGTGCCACTTCTTCCAAACCCTTTTGATGGATCTCTTCTGCGGAAAGATCCAGCGTGGTATAATAGTTCAGGCGGTTCTGGTAATATTCCCTGCCGCCCGGTATTTCTGAAACTCCTATAGACTCCCGCGCCGCCGGAAGATATTCGGTCTCAAAAAAGGTCTTTACACGCCTGAATTGTGGGATCACATTCTTAGCAACCGCTCTTTCAGCTGCAATTAATACCGAATCTTTCTGCTGCTGACTCAATACTGCCGGAAGCTTCAAAAATGGCGAATAGTAATAACTTTTTTTTGGATCTTCTACGATCTGGTCATTGTACGTAGCCTCATAACCCTTAAAAATGACAGCAGGCTGTAAAATGCCTTTTTTGATTCCCTTCCGCAGTAAAACCAGGTGTTGACCTACATAAGCGGGAATCGCATTCAGCTTGTTCAGGTAGTCTTTCACCTGCTTGTAATTACTGAAATCCCGCACGTGGTAAGGCAGACTCACATGAAAGCCGGCATCTGAAAGCAACGGATTCAAATAAGCTTCATATTCATAGAAATTCACCGTTTCCTGAAGATCGTGCCTCAAAAGCTCGGCAGAGATTTTTTCAGTTTCAGAAAGCTCATCTTTATTGATCTTTTCCAGTTCCTTTATCCTCTCACGAGCAAATTCGGCCTGCTTTTTATAATATTCTTCGGTGTATAGCCCAAGAGGAAAAGCTTTTCGGTCATAGCCTTTGTGCTCATCTACTTTTTCGATGACCTGTTTTAGAGCTTCGGAAGGATTTTGACTCTGTGCCTGAAAATTTAAAAGTAGAGAGAATATAAAGGGCCAAAAAAGGTATTTCATGATCAGGTTTTTGTTGAATTGTAAATATATAATTTCCGAAGAATTTTTCCTGAAGCCTAATTTCCTTTAATGCGCTCCCAAAGATCCTTCAGGATCTGTTTGGCATCTCCGGGACGCTTAGGTTCTTCTTCAGCTCTAATAGTACCATCTTCCGGGATTAACTTATAGCTAAAAGCAAAACTTGATTCCTCATCTGACGGATTTAGCTTTCCGAAGCGCAGATCATTGAAGTACAGAAAACCATCTTTTTCAGAAATGGTATACCAGCCATTGGAGATATCTATTAAACGCTGAACGTTTTTATCATTTTTGAGACTTCCCAGGTAATGATGATTTTTTGGAACTGCTTCAAACCTTATCATCTCCTCGTCAAAAAAGGAATAGTAGCCAATGAGGAAATCATTTTCGGCTTCAGCATTTGCAGCCCATAAAATAGAATTCAATGGGGTTGGACGGGTATCGAGGCGGGAATAGAAAATACCCTGCCGCTCCATATCTTCTGCGAATTGTTGGTGAGCAATTAATTTCAGGACCACCGTCAGCATTAAATAGGTTGTGCTAACAATTAATCCAAGTCGGTTATATTTTGCCCTTTTTGGATCCTCTTTTTTCCGTCGCATGGCGAGGATCAGAAAGATCAGGAAAGGCAATGTGTACAAAGGATCAATAACGAATATGTTCTTAAATGCCAGGCGAATGTCCAGTGGCCAAAATAACTGCGTGCCCCAGGTGGTAAACGAGTCCAGAATAGGATGTGTAAATAAGCCCCAGAACAGGAGCCAGGACCAATCTTTCCAGCCAACCCCACTCTTCCTCTCAATCTTTGAAATGAGCCAGCCAAAAACCGGAGCAGCCAATACTGCAAAGAAAATGGAATGTGTAAAACCCCGATGAACTTCTATAGCAGTTATAGTGTCCGTAAAATTGCTTGCGAGCGCATCAAGATCTGGAATGGTGCCGGCAATAGCCCCGTAAAGCATCGCCTTATTGCCGACTTTCCTGCCCAGCACAGCCTCGCCTACCGCGGCACCGAGTACTATTTGAGTAAGTGAATCCATTTAATTATTCAAGGTTTAAAATTCGGGATTCAAGATTATTGGTTCTCGGCACGGATTGCAAATCCGCGCCATCTCTTGTGGTTTTTTTAAGGCAGACCTCACAGGTTTTCAAAACCTGTGAGGTCTAATTCCAATTCGTACTTCTAAATTCTACCTTCAGTCGACAATTTCCATTTTCTTCAGCAGGAAAGAGGCATTCATGTTCTGGCAAATTCCTTTTTTGAATTGGTAGTCGAAATTGAGTTCGTCGTTGATGATCTCGGCGTCAAAATAGTAATTTTTAACCTGCGGCAGTTCTTCGGCTACTTCACAGAGGCTTAGATCGTGAGTGGCGATGATTCCGGTGGAATTGGAACCGATCAGTTTTTCTATGAACTTGCGGGAGCCAATGGCTTTGTCTGTGCTGTTGGTGCCTTTCAGGATCTCATCAAGAATGATGAAATACTGATCGGTTTTGATCTGATCCACAACAAACTTCAGCCGCTTTAATTCCGAAAAGAAGTAAGATTCGTCATCTGTAAGCGAATCTGTTGTGCGCATGCTGGTGATGAGCTTGATTGGCGTATAATGACAAAAGGTAGCGCAAACCGGCAGACCGACATTCCCCATCAAGATCTGCAGACTTACAGTTCTCAAAAATGTGCTTTTCCCGGCCATATTTGCTCCGGTAATGATAAAGAACTGCTCTTTTTCAATAGAAAAGTCGTTCGCAACACGCTTTTCAGGATCTAAGAGAGGGTGCGCCAGCTGAGTGGCTTCAGAAATATGAGAATCGTGATGCAGTTCGGGAAACACATATGATGGATGATTAAAGGCGAAGTTTCCGAAGGAATTATAGGCATCAAAATATTCTATAGCGCGAAACCATTTTTGAACCTCCTGCCCGTGTTCACCTATCCACTGCTCCAGCTTCCAGGAATATCGCAGGTCCCAAAGCATAAAACCCTTTCCTATGATTCCGAAGATCATATTGTTGCCCTGTTCCAGGGAGTCGATAGCTCTGGAAAATTTTTTCAGAATTACTGAGGCTTTTTGTTCTTCAGAAACTATAAGATCTTTATTCTTCCTTAACAATTCTGAAGTAAACGAAGTATTTTCGATTATCGCCAAAAGCTGATAGTACTGGTGAAAAGTATCCTGCACTTTGCCCACACTGTCAGAAAGCAGATTAATACGCTTCATAAAAAACCCAGTGATGAGCAGTCCCGTAAAAAACCAGATCCCCAAAGAGACCCCGCTGATATAATCCAGAATGAAACCCATGATTATAATAGCAGAGAGTATTGAAAATAACACCGGTAACCACTTCATTACTCGGGGGACAAAATTTTTATATTGGTCCAACCATTCTATGATCGTAAGGGTTCGTGTCTCAGTTTTGACCAGGGTCGCAATGGCCGAGAAATTTTGCCGCCAATCGGCTTTTTCAGCAAGTTCCTTAATCGCCTCCTGCTTCAGGTGAATATCATCAATATCATTGGAGAGCAGCAGCTGCGCAAGCTTTTCTTTACCTTCTACCAGAGCTGAACGATTGAGATACTGAAAAAAGGAACCTCTTCCGAAGAGATCAATATCCTGACTGTAAGGGTGCAGGGGATCGGCGAATTCGTCTCCTGTTGGCAGGGTTTGAAAATTCCGCTTTAAAACTTCAAGTTCGGTTTCATTGATATTGAACAACTCCTGAAATTTGTCCCGCTCGTACCGCAGATCGGTGTGCCGGGAAACCAGAAAAATAAAGATCCCGATCCCCACAAGAAGAGAAGCTACAACAGCTGTTAAATCTCCCCAAAAAGCATAAACGGCATAAGCCATCGCCAAAAATACGAGTAGTCTCAAAAGGCTCGAGAGGCCCAATTTACGTGATGCCGCTTGCAGATGGGAACGGTATTTCTCAATTTGTGAATTATAAAAAGTTGTGGGATCCTGCATTTTTAACTCTGTAGATTATCTAATTCCTGTTGAAGTTTCTTCGGAAGGCTTTGTACCACCAGATCATAAGAATGCTCGATCAAATCGAGCACCAGTTGCGGCGGAAGCATTTCAATCTCAAGGCTGTTCCAGTGCTTCTTGTTCATATGATAAGCGCCTTCAATATGGTCGGGATGTTCATCCCTTAAAGCAATAGCTCTCTCGGGATCACACTTAAGGCTCACCCTGAAGGGAAGGCTTTCCAAAGCTCCAAGTGCAAACATTTTGCCCATCACCTTAAAAACAAGCACATCGGGTCCAAAAGGCAGCTCCTCGGTCACAGCTTTCTTCGCGAGGCAATAATTTCTGAAGCCTTCAACATCCATAGCTCAAAGATAAGAAATCAGGAGAGCTCTGAACCTTTCCCGGACTTATTCACTTTTGAATTTCCTATAGTGTCTAAATGAGTGAATTTAAAACCTTCTTCATATTTCAATCCGTAGCCCAGAAGTCTGTCAAAAGCAGCATGAGAGAAAATGATCACGCCAATAAGCTGCATCACGGGAATAAGGAAAAAGAACCCAAAAAGATAGATCATAATCGCCAGCCCTTTATGGTGGAAAAGATTATATAAAAAAGCACCGGCTCTGTTACCAAAAGCATATCCTATCATTCCCAGATCGGGTGCAAGGAAAAGAATTAAAAACCAGTACCAGTCGTAGTAGAGAAAGCCAAAAACGTAGATTCCGAGCAGTAGCATAGCCAGCTCTTCCAGTTTTAAAGTTGTTTTCATATTTTTTCGGGTTTATAAAGCACCGGTTTTGATGGTGCAGCATCATTTTCAAAAGAAGCAGGTTGTAGGTTTAAAAAATAGAAGCCATCTTCGATGCGTGAGGGTACGTAGACAAGTTCGGTAATGGTGGCTTCAAAGCGTGTATGCTTTGGATAATTCCAGAAGGCTTTATGGGCCAGAAGTTTTCCTCCGTCTTCTTCCCGGTCTACAGAAGGAAGGTCGATTAGCAGGTGTTCTACTCCGCATTCCCGAAGGTAAATTGCAGCTTCTTCCTGTAAGTACGGCCAATTGGTATGAGAGTAGTGTTTGCTGCGCTTGGCGATGCTATTAGGTAATGTGCGAATGATCACCGCCTGCGCCTCTCCCTCTCTAAAATGGGATTTTAGCTGCTCTTTTGTGATCACCTCATCTCCACCAGACTTTTCCGGCTCAACAGAGATCAGTTTAGCAGCAAAGAAGAAGGTTTTTAGGCTGTCATTTATGCCATGGTATTCCGAGGTAATATGCCCAACACATTCGGTATGAGTAGTGTGCCCATGCGGATTAAAAAGGATATTGTTAAAATTCACAGATGCACCTTTGCTCACTTTGCCCACCCAGTTCCCTTCCTGCACCGGCTCTATCCTTGGCGCCTTTAAATACCATGCCACCGGATTCTTGTCATCGCCTCTTAGACTCAGGGAGATATCCAGGGGTTTGGAAAAGTCGATTTTGAAGGTCTGGTTATTATACTGAATGCTTGCCTGCATTGAAAATATTTTCTTTGGGATGTGGTAAAAATAGAATGTTTTTCTGACTATTAATATTCACTACCCAAAGAACAATCTTTCCAGGTTTAGTCAATGGTATTTAAAATCTATACCTCTAATAATTATTATCTTTACTAGACGGGACTTAATAGCAAAGGCAATGAAAACAATACAAAAATTGAAAAGTAGACTGATTGATCGAATTATGGTAAGCGAAAATGAACAGCTTTTAAATGCCATTGAAGGTCTTTTTAGCGCTACTCAGGAGAAGGAAGAGATAAATTTAACTTCTGATCAAATTGAGATGCTTCAAATGAGTGAAGTGGATATCAACGAGAATAGGCTTATTTCTGAAAAAGATCTGATGAGACAGGACGAGGAATGGATGAAATAGAAATTCTTTGGACTTTTACGGCTAAAGGACAGAGAGATCAAGTCTTTCGGTACTGGAACGAGCGAAATGGAAATACCAACTATTCACGAAAATTAAACACCGTAATCAGGGAAAGGCTCGAAATTCTTAGAACCCATCCCGAGGTAGGTAAGCCTGCCAATTTTCCTGAGTCCCGCATTTTAATTTTGAGGCACTATAGTATCATCTACAAGTGTGATTCGCCTAAAATCTTTATTACCGGTTTTTGGGATAATAGAAAAGATCCTGCAAAATTACTCCGTTTTTTAAAAAAGATTTAATTCTCCTCCACCCAAAACAAGTCTGCAGCAATTCCATCGCTTAAGAATTTGCCTTTTTTGGAAACCTGGAGACGGTTGTCGTTCCATTCCAGCATACCGGAATCAATTAACTTCGCAGCTTCTCTAAGCAGGTAATCCTTGTATCTTCTTCTAAAGCTCCTTTCAACCTCATCTACAGCAATTCCCCATTTGGTTCGCAGACGCGTCATGACCAGTTCGTTGTAGCGATCTGATATCGATAGTTTCTCAACTTCAGCCGGAATTTCCCCTTTTTGAAGGGCCTTGATGTAGAGCGTATTGTTATTAATGTTCCACTTGCGGTTGAAGCCATCGAAAGAATGTGCAGAAGGACCTATTCCCAAATAAGGTTTACCAAACCAGTAGGCGGTGTTATTCCGGGAGAAGAATCCAGATTTGCCGAAGTTGGAGAATTCGTAATTGTCAAAGCCGGCAGATGCTAACAATTCGGTCATGATCTCATACTGCTCCTTTGCCAGCTCCTCCTCTACCGGAGCTATTTTGCCTTTCTCGATCATGCTTTTCAAAGCTGTCTTAGGTTCTACCGTCAATGCATAGCTTGAAATATGCGGTACGCCGAGATCCAAAGCGATCTGCAGATTTTCTTTCCAGCGTTCATTGCTCATGCCCGGAATGCCGTAAATAAGATCAATGGAAATATTTTCGAAATACTCTTTCGCCAGTCTTATGGATTCCAAAGCCTCTTCGGAATTGTGCGCCCGATTCATCAACTTAAGATCTGCTTCAAAAAATGACTGCACCCCAATACTTAGCCGATTGACTGGAGAAGCCGCAAGCATCTTTATCTTTTCCTCAGTAAGATCATCGGGGTTGGCTTCGAGAGTGATTTCGGCATCAGCAGCAACTTCATAAGATTCGTGAATCACTGCGAAGATCTGCGCTAGCTCTTCCGCAGAAAGCAGCGACGGAGTTCCGCCTCCAAAATAAATGGTCTCCACTTGATCCTTTATTTCATCCTTCCGCAGCTTCAATTCTTTGCAAATTGCCTCCACCATCTCCGGTTTCTTCTTTACCGAAGTCGAGAAATGAAAGTCACAGTAGTGACAGGCTTGTTTGCAGAAAGGCACATGTATATAAATTCCAGCCATTGTTTTAATTTGATGATTTGGTAATTTGAAAATTTGAAGATCATTTTCAAATCTTCAAATCCACACATCTTCAAATCATTTTATTTTTCCCGGATTTTGCTTCACAAAAGCTGCCCAACCCGAATAGCTCTTGCCAATTTCCACTTTTCCGGAGTTATAGAAATGACAAACAGCAGCTGCGAGTCCGTCGGTGGCGTCGAGATTCTTGGGGAGGGATTTGAGGGAAAGAAGACTTTGTAACATGCCGGCGACTTGTTCCTTACTGGCATTTCCGTTTCCGGTGATCGCCATTTTTATCTTTTTTGGAGAGTACTCGGTTACCGGAACTTCCCTGCTTAAACCTGCTGCCATTGCCACTCCCTGCGCCCGACCCAGCTTCAACATGGATTGGACATTCTTTCCGAAGAAAGGCGCTTCAATCGCGATCTCATCGGGGTGCCAGGTGTCGATAAGCTCCACGGTACGCTCAAAGATCAGCTTCAGCTTAACGTAAGGATCGTCATATTTTTGAAGGTGCAGTTCATTGAGTTGCAGAAAGGACATTTTTTTATTCACCACCTTGATGAGACCGAATCCCATGATCGTGGTTCCGGGGTCAATGCCTAAAATGATTTTTTCGGTAGTCAAAAGCTTCGTAATATTGCAGGTTCAAACGTGCCGGTAATAAAAGCCCGGCAGTTATCGGGTTCTTAAATAAATTCATGCGAATAACCTCGCACAAAGCTAATCAATTCTTCTCACTAGTTCTCAAGATCCTGGTGGTATTGGCCGCAGTATCATTTATTTGGTACAGGGTCACCAGGGATGAGAGCATGGACTTCGACCGCTTTGTAGATATCCTTGATCGTTACAGGATCTTCTCCTTTACCAATATTTTAATTCTGGTGCTTTTTTCAATAGCAAACTGGTACTTTGAGATCTTAAAATGGCAAACGCTTAGCAGCCACGTAAGAGATAATTCTTTTATGCGTTCCATGAGAGAAAGCCTGGCTTCCTTTACCGCGGCGATCTTCACGCCTAGCCGGATTGGAGAATATGGAGCGAAATGTCTCTACTATGTACGGGCAGAATGGCGAAAGATCATATTCCTGAATTTCCTTGGAAATACTGCCCAGCTTTTTGCTACTTATTTCTTTGGAATAGCAGGGCTCCTTTTCCTCATTACTTCTGTAGATCTCGCATTGCCTGTATTTAATATAATTCTGGTCTCAGGACTTCTTTTTGCGCCTTTCATCCTTTACTTCGTGATGAAAAAATTTAAGATACGCCTTAAAGGATATTCCATTAAGAGGCTGGAAGAATCATTCCATAAGGTTTCTGAAGAGATCAGGTGGAAAACGCTCATTTTTGCCAGTGTCAGGTTCATCATCTTCACCCACCAATTCTACTTTTTACTGCTGCAGTTCCAGGTAGACGTATCATATCCGCTGCTTATTGCGGCTGTTTTCAGTACTTATATCCTGGCTTCCATTATCCCCACCATGATCATTTTTGATGCTTTCATTAAAGGCGGATTTGCCGTTTGGATATTCGGACTTTTACAGGTACCACAAATTATTGTACTTACCATCGTACTTACGGTCTGGATCCTCAATTTCGGCCTTCCCGGTCTTGCGGGAAGTTATTACGTCCTTAGGTACAAAAAGGCCAAGCACGCCATAACATGATCGCGGCTGCAGTAATTATTACGCTGCTTTACGCACTGGCCATGCTCTTCCTGCTCTACGGATTTTTCCAGGTGCCAGAATTCTCCGGAAAAATTTCAGCTCCAAAAACACAATTTTCGATAGTCATTCCATACCGCAATGAAGCTGAAAATCTTCAGGCGCTATTTGATTCTCTACAAAAGCTGAAATATCCCGCTGAAATGTTTGAGATCCTGGCAGTCGATGATGCTTCCGACGATAATTCGGCTGAATTATGGAAAGATTTCCGGAAGGAAAATCCTCAGCTTAACATTCGGCTACTCCAAAACATCCAAAAATCGGGAAGCCCAAAAAAGGACGCACTGGACTTAGCGATTTCAGCTTCAGAACATAATTACATTTTAACCACAGATGCCGATTGTGTGGTGCCGCAGGCGTGGCTGGAAAAATTCAACTCGATTATTGAGGAGACAGATGCAAAAGCTATTGCTGCCCCGGTAGCGCTAAAAAAAGAGGTGTCAAAAATGTCATTTTTGAGAGGCTTTCAGGAAATGGATATTTTGAGTCTGCAGGCTGCAACAATCGGCGGCTTTGGAGTCGGCCTGCCCTTTATGTGTAACGGCGCAAACTTTTGCTACTCAAAAAAGGCCTTTTTGGAGGTCGGTGGTTTTGAAGGAAACCAGGATTTTGCAGGAGGAGATGACATCTTTTTGCTGGAGAAATTCAGGCAGAAAGGTTTAAAATCAGTTTTTCTAAAATCTCCGGAAGCCATTGTACAGACTGCGGCAACAGAGACCTGGACTGCATTATTTTCCCAGCGGGTGCGATGGGCAGCAAAAGCAGCTGCATATAAATCGAATTTCTCCAAAGGCACGGGGCTTCTGGTCTTCCTGATGAACTTTTTGCTGGTAATAGCGACTGCAGGTACTATTGTTGCGGCACTACCGCTCTGGATCCTGTCTTTCATGTTTATCATAAAATTCAATATAGATTTTCTCCTGATCTATAACAGCGCCAAATTCTTTGACAGGGAACATGTGGTGAAAAGCTACTTTTTAAGCAGTATTGTTTACCCTTTTTTCAGCAGCTGGGTGGTAATTCGTTCTCTGTTTTCAGAATTCAGATGGAAGGACAGAGCTTTTAAAAAATAGGTTGCCGCTGGAAATTTTTCTTATCTTTAATTCTCTTGAGTCCCAAAAAATGCAGAAAATAAGGCTTATTCTTTTCAGCTTGATCTTCTTCCTTGCACTTCCCGCAGCTGCACAGGAAGTGTATATTATTAACAGGGACACCCTGCAGCTCAACAGGGAAGTTAAGGGACCGCTAAGCCTTTACTGGACAGAAAAAGATCACGAATATCGCTATTTCGTGCAAAAGGGTAACCGTATGGTAGAACTCCTGAACACAAATGGAGATCAGGAATATAAAGAACAGCTTGCTGCGCTTACTACAGATGCAAAGATGAGAATAGAGGATTTGCAATTTGTACTGTACAGCCTAAGGTATTTCGTTAACACGTACAATTCCAAGGTTCAGGAGGATTACGTTTTTAATGAAGCTACAGAAAATATTAAACAGCGGATTGGCTTATTTACTGGCCTTTCTAACAACATCTATACAGATAATCCTGAGAATGCACTTGCACCGGTCGCCGGCCTGGAGTATGAGTTCTACGATCCTAATCTTGCTCCAAGGCACTCCGCTTTTTTGCAGCTGCGACACAGCTTCAGGCAAAGTGATTATGATTATACTGCAACCCAAATTTCTCTTAATTACAGGTTCAAAGCTCTTTATCTAAAGCATTTTGACCTGCATGTTGATGTGCGCCTGGCGAGCTTTTATTATTCTGAAGAATCAATTGCAATTACCAATGACAACGGGGAAGTAGTGGCCATTAGAGAGGATAACGGATTCACGTTTACAGCGCCCTTTAGCTTTGGAATTGGTAGTGACATTCCCATTACATCAAACAGCTTTATCACCCTTGGATACAATGACATTTTTGCCATTGTTCTGGACACAAACGGGAATTTTCCTATTGATTTCACTGTAGGATATAAGTATAGTTTGTAGTCGGTAGACGGTAGTCGGTAGACGGTAGACGGTAGTTAGGAGTTGGAAGTATCTATCACACTTTGGTTCCAGGTGAATCTAATACCAGCGAGAGATTGCCGTGCTTCCTACAATCGCTCGCACTGACACGCAACATTAAATAAATTTTCCTATTCACCGATTACTACAGAAAGGAAGCTTTTTGAATTCCATTAGAAAATTTCACACAAAGCAGGTAAGATAAAAGAAGAGCACCAAGCAATTGTACTTTAAGTCCTGGCTCCTGACTCTTGGCTCTAGTTTCTCCTGATCATTCCGCCTTGATCACGACCGGCATCCTGAAAGTAGTTTTCACCGGAATTCCGCGTTTTGTGGCAGGATAGATCTTTGGGAGGGAATCAACACTTTCGGAAAGCCAGGTTTTGATGTCGGGCAGTTGGTTTACTATTAGAGAATCAATTTCCATGGAATCTATTGCCGCCGTTCCTTTTTCCGAAATCTTTAAATAAATATAAAGTGTATCGTCCAGAGCCTCGGTCACCACAGGTTTTTTGGCTTCGAGCCTGGAATAAAAATATTGAGAGACTTTGTTCCCAAAACAAGCTTTGGCCGCTTCAACTTCAGTAATATTACGGCACTCGGCAAAGGCTGGATAATTATCCACTTCATGCCAGTTGAAGTCACGGGTTTCTTCAATAAGGATCTCTTCCGAAGAAACTTTGCGGGTAGTTAATTCTTCGCAGGAGGAAAGCAGAAAACAAATCAAGACAAAGAGTAAAGTTTTCTTCATTGGGACAGAAACTTCTCAAAAATAGTGAATTTAAGGAGTTTGCCGAAAAAATTCTACTTTGTTCCTGAAGCTGTAGATTTCATGTGAATCTCTTCCCTTAAATCCTTTGCCCGGCGCTTCGCCAACAGCACCAGATTACGGCTGCCGTACTCCTCAAATCTTTCGAGATATTCCTGGTAATACTTAAGCCGGGTTTGAAGATCTTCGTAGTAAGAGTCGGCCGCGATGGCACGTTCATACATCGCCCGTTCATTATCGGGGTTTTCTTCAACGGCCCTTTGGAAATAAACCAGTGCTTTTTCCGGCTTTTCCTGAAGCTTATAAGTTAGCCCGATGCTGGTGAGTTCTTCGTCCACGGGCACATCTTTTAAAAGGAGAGCCTGTAGTAGATGTCCTTCAGAGTTTTCATATTCACCTTGTAGAGCATATAGCTTCCCCAGGCTATAATGGGTTTCCGGATTCTTATCCTCATAATTGAGCGCCGAATTGAAATGAGCAATCGCCTCTTCATAGTTTTTCAGGTGAAAATATGCTGTACCTGTTTTGATGTGGACAAACTCGCTGCCTGCACCAAGAGCTACTAATTTCTCGAATTGCTCAATGGCCTGTTCGTATTCCTTTTGATAATAATAAGACTGTGCAAGAATAGACAGAAGAGCGATCCCATTAGGGTTCGTTTCAAGACCCTGTTTACTCAGCCGCTCTGCACGTATTAATTTGCCCCCGGCAAGAGCACGTGTCGCAACCTTTATTAGTGCTTGTTGATGAGTTTTTTGCAACAGAATGGTAATGTTGTAATGGCTCATTGCAGTGGAATCTTTCCTCTTCTCCCGGATCAAGCCCAGCTGATAATGAAACCCGGCATTCATGGGATGTTTCTTCACAAGATTTGTGAAAATGCTATCTGCCTCCTGAAGGTTTCCGGTAGAGGAAAGCAATTTTGCATATTCCACCGCAGTTAAAAGTTTTTCGGGATTGGACTCCATGACAGCTTTGTAGCTAGCAAGAGCTGCAGAAATATTTCCGTTTGCTTTTTGGGCCTGGGCAAGTTTGAGCAGTACCGCTTCAGACTTTTGGTCTGATCTTTCCAGTTCCTTAATAGCTTCGGAATAATTCCCTACAGAATAAAGGCTGTCGGCAACAGCTAAAGCCGAAGTTTGAGCTTCGGCTTTAATGGCTATGAAAAGAAAAATAATAATTATACTTTTAAACTTCATGCTAATTGTCTGAATCTCCTTTTTCGGAAGTGTTCTTAGGAACCATGAAGTTAATTGGCACAGTGTATAGGACTGCAACTTTTTTTCCGTCATGCATTGCAGGCTCCATTTTAGGCAAAGAGTATAGTACCCGTTTTGCTTCTTCTGCAAGATCTTGATGTGGAGCTCGGGCTTCTACATCTGTCACTTCTCCATCTGCAGAAACTTTAAAGCGCACATAGACTCTGGTAAGACCTTCCAGTCCCAATTTTTTTCCAAGTGAAGTATTGAAGTTGGTATTGATGAAATTATTAATTCCCTGCGAAAAGCATTCCTTCTGTTCTTCATGAGTAGCCAAATCTTCACATCCGGGAAAAACCGGCACTTGCTCAACAACGGCAAATGGATAGTCTATAATTTGTTCCCCGGAATCGTTAGCTTCCGGGGCTGCTACAGAAGATACTTCAGATTGGGCGGCACTTTTCTCCTGACCTTTGGCAGTACTACAGGATACATACACCATCATAGCCAACATGAGCGGCAGAAGGATCAAAAATTTGAATTTTGAAGTAGATTTTGATCTGTTTTTTTGCAACATAACTATTCGTTTTTTAATGATTGAATGACTGAAGAATTGATTGATGAAAGAAATATCTTCAGTATTAAAAGCCGAATTTAAGAGCTGCTGGAAATATTCCTGTTTTTTGACATTTTTGACTACCCCTGCATCGGCGAGATATTCATGCAACGCAGAGATCCTGGACTGGTAGATATAAATAAGGGGATTGAACCAGAAAACTATTCTTAGCACCTCGAAGAACAACAGGTCCAACGTATGTTTCTGTTTTAAATGCACCAGCTCGTGAGAAAGGATCTGCTCTCTTTCCTTTGCTGAAAGTTGAGCTCCCAGAAAAATAGTATTATAAAAAGTACAGGCGATCCTTGAATTTGGAACCTCCACGATCTTCATTTCGGCTGTTTTCACCACCGGTTTATGAGCAAATAATTGCCTAAGGATCCTGAATTTGTTGAAGAAGAATCCAAGGCTAAAGAGGAATCCGCCGCCATAGACCAGCAGCCACCAATTAATAGCCTGAGGTACTTCGGCATTTGTTCCGGCAAAGCTTTGAGACGTAGCTTCAGCAGAACCGGCTCCTAAGAATACTTCGGGAAGTGTTACAAAAGTTTCCGCAGGAATGGCAGCCTGCAATGCCGGGATCTTCAGCAATGGAAGCAGTAAAGCCAGCACCGGGGTAAGTAAAAGGTACGCCCGGTTATAGGTGAAAAAGGTTTCTTTTTTCAGAAACAGCTCGTAAACCAATAGGAAAATAAGCTGAAAAGCTATGGTCTCTAAAATGTACTGTAGCATTAGTCTTCTTTTTTATTGATCTCCTTAAGGATTGCCTCAAGATCTTTAGTATCCATTTTATTCTTCTTCATAAAAAAGGATACCATACTTTTGAATGAACCATTGAAATATCCATCAATTAACTTGTTCATACTTTGGTTCGTGTAGGTCTCTTTTTCAACAACAGGGAAATAGATATAACCCTTTCCTGCCTTCCTATGGTCTACAAAAGCTTTGCTTTCGAGAATTCGAACTATGGTCGAAACAGTATTATAAGCAGGTTTTGGCTCGGGCATTTCATCTATAATGGAAGCCACGTTAGCTTCTCTCAGGTTCCAGAGGATTTGCATGATCTCTTCTTCAGCTTTTGTCAATTGTTTCATGAAATTTTCACTTAATAAGGCTAAGTTAAACTAAATATTTAGTTAAAACTAATCATTTAGTTAAAATTTTATTTCTGCCCTTTCTCTATCTTAGCCAAAAATTGACCCCTATGGACATCATTCTCCTTTGCCTGGCAGCAATTTTAATGCTGGTGGGCATACTTGGCAGCTTTCTTCCTATGCTCCCCGGTATCCCGGTGAGCTGGGCCGGTCTCCTCGTACTCCATCTCACTTCTGTAGTTCCCATGAATTACACTTATCTTGGAATAACCCTACTGGTTACCATTATCATTTTTGCCTTACAGTATGCTATCCCCGCCCTGGGCACAAAATACCTGGGAGGTAGTAAACAAGGAATGTTTGGAGCGACTATAGGATTATTCGTCGGGATCTTTATTCCAATTCCGTTTGCTATTCTTATCGCACCTTTTGTTGGAGCTTACCTCGGAGAGATCCTCAACAAAGCCGACTCCAGGACAGCCCTCAAAGCGGCTTCAGGCTCCTTCATAGGTCTGCTGGCTTCTACCTTTATGGAATTTGTGGTTACTGCCATTTTCTTCCTGCTTTTCATTTATAAAGTATGGGAATTCAGGAGCCTGCTATTCCAGTTTTAAAAGTCTGAGAAAATAATTTTTCTATCTTTGACATTACACAATAGGTTAAATTGTCAACCGCAATTTAGGATAGCCCCCGCCAAATTGCTTCACCTGCTTATATGAATTTAGACGTTATTGTTATTGATGACGATGCAGTAGTACTGTTTCTGCACAAGGTACTTATCAAAAAAAGTAAGTTGCCTTCTAATGTCAGAGACTTTATTAGTGCAGAAGAAGCGATGCACTTTTTAATTCACAGGACTTCAGACAATAACCTTCTCATCTTTCTTGATATCAATATGCCGCATTTCAACGGCTGGGATTTCCTCGACCAGATAGAAAACTTACCTGAGAAGGAAAAAATTTTTGTTGTAATGGTGACCTCTTCTATTAATGACAGCGACCGTAGAACAGCCGAAAGTTATGCCAGAGTTATTGACTATAGAGAAAAGCCTCTCTCAAAACAAGCTTGTGAAGATATCCACTTAAAGCTGCTTCCTTTACTCAAATCTTAATTTTTTTTTGTTTCTATTGGACTGCACCTCCTAAACATTAAGTTATCCTTAAAATGGACGGGTTTTAAGAATAATTTAAAAAAAATCCAGCATCCAAAGCCTTAAATTAGAATATAACCAATTAAATATCAGCTATGAAGAGGTATATTCTAATTTTATCAATTTTATTTCCCCTGAATCTTTTCGCCCAGGAAGAAGTGGGAGCTGCTGTGCTCCTGGAAGAGACTAATTTCTTTATTGCGGTAGTAGCGGGGGTCCTGTTGGCTCTAGGATTCCAATTGTTGTTGACTGCAATTTCCGTTGCCGGTGGAATTACGGCAGTAGGCAACATTCGAAAAAAAGGTCACAGCGAATCAGCCAAAGACCGTCAAAAAGCTCATCCACATGATGACGACGATGATGACGGAATGAATGTAGGGCAAAAAGTCTCTACAGGCCTGGGAGTTTGGACCCTTGTAACCACATCAATAGCACTGTTCTTTGCAAGTCTTTTTGCAGTAAAACTGGGACTTATTGGTGCAAACTTTATTGGAGCGACCTTAGGACTTGTTATATGGGCTGCTTTTTTTATGGTGGTCACTTACCTGGAAGTAAATATGATCACCTCTTTAGTGGGTGGACTGGCTTCAACAGTGAAAAGCAGTTTATCATCTGCAGGTTCTGTTTTCACCAGATCTGATGCCGGCGTAGCAAAAGAGGTTGCAAAAACCAAGGCTAAAACTGAAGCCAAAGAAATGCGTAAGCAATTTGAGGAGTTGTTCTCTACTCATGATGTAGATAAAAAAGTAGATGATTATATCCAACAATTGCAGCCACAGCGCATCGATATACAAAACCTGAAAAAGCAGATAAAAAACCTTATCACAGATATCCAGGTTACAGAAAAGGCAGATTTTGATTATCCTAATTCTGTTAAGCGCCTTGTCCTGGAAGAAGCCGAAAAAAGCTCTCTTTCCAAAGAAGATAAGGAGGCAATAAAAGACCATGTGAACAGCATAAAGAATATTGCCAAAAGCGATGCCTCTCCCGAGGAAAAAGCAAAAGCAGGAATTGAAGATCTTACTGCGGCCGACAGAGAGCAGATAAATAAGTATCAGGATAAAATAAAAGACGCTTTAAAGAATACCAACAATGGTGAATTGCAACCTGAAAAACTCGAGGAAGATCTTAAGAGGATCCTGAACGAACCAAAAGAAGCGAAGAATATTGCTAAAGCTAAGGCCAGTGCGTTTGACCGCAATACTCTGGTAAAACTTCTGGCATCTCAGGACATGGATAAAAGAGAAGCAGATCAAAAGATCTCCCAGGCCGAAAAAGTACTTAAAAAGGTACAATCATTCTTTAATGACCAGGAAAATAAAGCCGCAGCAAAAAAAGGAGATGCGCAGCAGAAAAAACAGGACCTCGAGGCAAAAGTGAAATCCATGTTCCAGAGTGGAAAGAATGACCTGAACAGGATCTATGCAGATTTCACCTCTATCTTTCAGGAGTCAGGCGCCGGGCCAGATCTAAAGTATAAGCTCGAACATTACAACAAACAGGAGATGATCACTATGATCTCCAACAGGACTTCCCTCACCCGTTCTGAAGCTGAACCTATAGCCGAAAAGATCGTTAGTGCACGGGATAATGTGCTGAAGAAGGCTTACGACATCCAGATCAAGGTCAATGAAAAGATGGCCGAAGCTAAAGAAAAAGCTCTAATTGCTGCCGAAGAATCCCGGAAGGCAGCTGCAACAGCTGCCTGGTGGCTGGTTGCTACCGGAGTGGTATCTGCAGTAGCCTCGGCTGTGGGAGGAATGTTAGCACTTGAAGGAATATTCTAATAAATATTTTCTTTTCACGAGTAGAACGAGCCATCCATTAAATGAGATGGCTCGTTTATAAATTAATCTTTAAAATTGGCATTTTAGAGACCTCATTTTAGAATCTCCTTTTGAAAAGTTGCCAAAGTGCTGCCAAATTCGGAGTAGCAGAAGCAGAAGTTTCCTACCTTGGCTGTTCAAATCCCTAAAATTTACATTATGAAATTTAAGTTGTTTATTATGTTCCTTAGCCTTAACGCTATTCTTTTCGTATCCTGTAGAGAGGAAGTAAAAGAAGAGAGAGTAGTACGTGAAGTGAGAGTTGAAAAGGAAGTTAAGGAGGAAGAAGGAAGAGAAGGTATCCTGGAGAGAACTGCCAAAGAAGTTGACAAAGAAGTCAACAAAGAAATAGACGAAGAGATTGAAAAAATCGGAGATGACAATTAAGTTATTCCTATTAAACCTTCAGCTTTAAGGCTGTTTTAGGAAAACTTTAGCATCTAAAATACTAATAATGAATAGCTTTCTATAAATTTGTTAGAACTAACCCTAAAAACCAATAGCAATGAAAAAATTAATTTTAATTTTCGCCTTACTTTTCGGTGTAAGTTCATCTTTCATTTCCTGTCGCGATGAAGCCGACCGTGGAGATCAAATTGAAGAAGCTACAGATGAACTGGAAGATAGAGGTGATGAAATAGAGGACGAGTACGATGACATGGAGGATGACATCTAACCCCTTTAAACTCTAATCACTAATCATGAAAAAGCTAATTTTCTTATTCGCCCTGTTATTTTCAATCAGCACATCTTTTGTCTCCTGTAGAGATACAGAAGAAGCCGACGATGTAGATGACATGGAATTAAATGAAGAACTTGAAGAGGAAGCTGAAGAAATAGAAGATGAGTATTAATTTTGTAACGAGGATATAAAGAGTATCTTCTATTAATACTTGTAAGTTTCGCTTTCTTAATATCTTTCATTTCCTCCCGCAAGGGTGAACAAAGCCGGTGAAAATTCCGGTTTCGATGAAGATGATGATCTTTAATAAGACAACTAACCAACTCTAACCACAGGGTTTGAAGATCCTGGAAAACGGCCTGAAATTCTCAGGCCGTTTTTTAATGCTTTAAAGTTTTGAATTCACTTTTAAGATCTTCCATTGATTGTTGCAGCTGCTTTAATAAGCTACTCTCGGAAGGCGCTTCAAGATTAAAAGTAAGCTTGCTGTTCACCTGCCACAGTTCCTGCACATCATTTACTTTTACCTCTATTGGAAGATATTCTTCATTCAACGAAATGAGGAGTAATTTAGAAGGATCTGGTAGCTTTTGAAGTTTTTTGACGAGCACGGAATCATATAGCACCACCACGTAGATCCTGTTGTTGCTGGCTTCTTCAATAGTTGGTACTGCTTTCCCCAACACCCATTCCCCGGGCCTGAAGTTAGGTAACATACTATCACCTTCGATCTGGAATCCGCGATGCGTGGCATTGCGATATTCGGGTAAAGGAATATCAAAGGCCGGAAGCTGTTGATACCACTCCACATCCTGCACATTATGCGGATAACCGGCAGCAGCTTTCACATTGACCAGTACAATATTCTCTTCTTCTGCACTGTTAAGGCTTACAACTTTAGGACTAACATCGCCTTTTGTGACCTGAAGGTATTTTTGATTGCTCTCTCCAAACAACCATAACGGGTTGATCCCGAATTGCCGCAGGAGTTCGGCAACTACCTTACCTGAAAGTTTTGTACGTCCTCTTTCAATATCGGCTGTAGAATTTTTGATCCCAAGCAGCTGAGCGAATTCAGTTTGAGTGAAATTATTTTCATCTCTTACCTCTTTGAACCTTTTAATTTCTTGTGATACGTCTGTTCCCATACTTACAAATTTAGATCTTTTTGGAAAAAATCCTACCTCTGCATTGGATAATATCCCAAAAATTTAAATTATACTGTATAACCTTAAAGAAGTAACATTCCTTTATGAAGTGCAGGACGTAATAAATCCTATTTTTCTTTAATGAAAGAACACTATTTGATCCTTGCAGGTCTGGGTTTTGCCACCATTATTATGGCCTGGCTACCTGCTTTTTCTGAAAAGCTCAAAATAAGCTCTCCAATACTACTACTGCTTATCGGGTTCGGACTCTTTGCGATTGGACTGCCACTAGGTTGGCCCGATCCTTTATGGGAAGATCAAAGCCTTATGTACTTCTCAGAAGCGCTGGTAATAATCTCCTTAATGGGTGCGGGATTAAAAATAGGTGCTCACTATAGTCTTAGGGCCTGGCGGAAGCCCCTTCTCCTTGTCTTTGTAACTATGCCTATTTGCATGATCTCTGCTTTCTTACTGGGACAATATTTTCTGTTACTCAGCCTGCCTTCCAGCCTTCTCCTGGCTGCCGTTCTTGCTCCTACAGATCCTGTTCTGGCAGCTGAAGTTCAACTGGATGACCCAATGGAGGAGGAAGAACCCGCCAGTGATATCAGGTTTACATTGACCGCCGAAGCAGGCCTGAACGACGGGATCGCGTATCCCTTTTCCTACCTGGCAGTATTGGTGGCACAAGCCGGAAGCTGGGCTGCCTTTAACTTCACTAACTGGTTATGGGACAAACTTTTACTCAAAGTAATTATAGGAGTAGCCTGTGGCTTGTTTATAGGATGGTTGATTGGTCACTTGATGGATCGCATTTATAAATATGCAGGTGTAAAGACCTTTGTCGGTTTTTTAGCCCTTTCCCTCACCTTTATGACCTACGGGGCGACCGAACTTCTTCACGGGTACGGCTTCCTGGCGGTTTTCTTTGCCGGTTTTTCCCTTCGCTACTATGAAAAAGTGGACCAGGATTACAAGAAAAAATTACATGACTTTGTACAGGAAATGGAACACCTTTTCATGGTGATATACATCTTACTCTTTGGCGGCTCCCTAATGAATGGCATGCTGGCACTAACAGACTGGAAAGGAGTTCTGTTTGCAGTCCTATTTGTCCTGGTAATAAGACCCGTAGCAGGCATAATAGGATTAGCCGGCGTTAAAGGTGACTTCAAGAGCAAACTGGCAATAAGCTTCTTTGGAATACGGGGAATAGGGTCAATATTTTATTTGTCCTGGGCCTTTGTTAGTTTTGACTACTTTGATCATAAGAATGAATTATATGCGATCACAGCATATATAATCCTTATTTCAATTATTATACATGGTTTCACAGCTCCTTCTGTAATTGGGCATTTTAAAAAGCAGGGAAAGGTAGCTGAACGGGAGTGAGAGTTTCAGGATTAACAAATGTTTATAGCAGATATTAGAAAATCTGCTACATGAATTTCTTATTTTAAGAATGTTAATTCAGAAAATGCAAATAATGAGCAAGACTTACCGTCCAAAACGTAAAATAAATAAGCCTTCTGAAATCCCTTTTTCCGGCTGGAAATCCATAGGAGTTGGAGTCAAGGACATGTTTGGTGAAGACAACGTATCAATTGTTTCAGCAGGAGTTGCTTTTTACGCTTTTCTTGCAGTTTTCCCCGCCATTGGAGCACTGGTTTCTATATATGGTTTGGCCATGGACCCACAAAGCCTTCAGGAGCAACTGCAAAAGATCTCCCAGGTGATGCCCCAGCAGGCTTTCGAGATCATACAGGCTCAACTGCAGGATCTGGTCTCAACTTCAGGCAGCGCCTTAAGCTGGAGCCTTGCTATAGGGATTCTCTTAAGTATCTGGAGTGCTAACAAAGGCACAAAATCCCTTTTTACAGGTATCGATATTGCATACAACACATCTAATGACCGCGGATTTATAAAACAGAATGCGCTTACCCTGCTCTTTACTTTTGGAGCCGTTTTACTGGTAATCCTAAGTTTAGGGGTTATTGTACTATGGCCGGCCATGGTAGACAAAATCCCACTTCCATCTACCATTAAAGGTCTTATTTCCTGGCTGCGTTGGCTTGTTCTTGCAGCAATAGTGGTGTTTTTCCTCGGCGCTGTTTATCGCTATGCGCCCGCCAAAAAGAAGCCAGATTTTAAATGGGTCCTTCCCGGGGCTATTCTGTCTACTTTTCTATGGCTCATTGCCTCCTGGGGATTTTCATTTTACGTCAAAAATTTTGGAAGTTACGGGGAAGTCTACGGCTCCATCTCGGCAGTAGTAGTGATGCTGCTATGGCTTTTCCTTACAAGCCTGATTATCCTTTTGGGTGCCGAAGTCAATTCTGAAATTGAAAAATACTCCAGATCCCAAGTGGTACATAACGAATAGCCCCGTAAAAGGTTTCTTTTCAAAAATGTCATTTTTGAAGGTCATGGTTTAAAATATGACCACAATCATATTTTCCAACCTGCTCATTTTCAACCTTTGTACCCGGTACGAAACGAGCAATTTTTATGGAGGAACTTTCTTGCTATCACTGTGGTGATACCATAAAGTCATGCATCACCTTTGACGACAAATCTTTTTGTTGCAACGGCTGTAAGACCGTTTATGAAATTTTTTCAGAGAACGGCCTTGCTTCCTATTATGACTTGGAGGCTGCACCGGGTGCGGCACCAGCGAAGTATGAAGGTAAATATGATTTCTTAAGCAACGAGCAGATCGCCGACAAGCTCCTGGAGTTCAATGACGGCAACGTACAGGTGATCTCCCTATATATTCCGCATATTCACTGTAGTTCCTGCATCTGGATCCTGGAAAACCTCAACAAGCTCAAGCCAGAGATCACTGCATCCCAGGTTGATTTCCCGAAAAAGACCCTCCGTATCACCTATAATTCTGAAAAACTTGATTTAAAGGAGCTCGTCTTATTCATAAGTAGCATTGGCTATGAACCATATATAAGCCTGGATGACACTGAGACCGGAAAGAAAAAGATCAATCGTGGCATCATCTATAAACTTGGGGTAGCTGGTTTCGCCTTTGGAAACGTGATGTTCCTTTCTTTTCCTGAATATTTTGAAGTAAATGAATACTGGCTGGAGCAGTATAAAGGGCTATTTAGATGGCTCATGTTCGCTTTCTCCCTGCCGGTAGTTTTTTATGTTGCGCAGGATTATTTCATTTCAGCATATAAAGGCCTTAGAGCCGGAATTCTCAATATTGATGTGCCTCTTGCGCTAGGGGTCCTGGTGCTTTTCATTCGAAGCACCATAGAAATAAGCTTTGACTGGGGCACAGGATTTTTTGATAGCCTTACCGGACTGGTATTCTTTCTTACCCTGGGAAAATTCTTTCAGCAAAAGACCTACAATTTTCTCTCCTTTGAGAGGGATTACAAGTCGTACTTCCCTATAGGAATTACCCGCATAAATTCCGACGGAAAGGAAGAAAGTATACATGTTCACGACATTGAAAAAGGGGATCGCATTTTAATAAGAAATGAGGAACTTATTCCTGTAGATGGAATTCTCATCAATGGGAACGGCAGGATTGACTATAGTTTTGTGACAGGAGAATCTGAAGCTGTTCAAAAAGAATCGGGAGATAAACTATTTGCAGGCGGGCGACAGGTTTCGGGAATGATTGAAATGGAAGCTTTAAAATCTGTTTCTCAAAGCTACCTCACCAAATTATGGAGCAACGATGTATTCCAGGTAAAAAAAGAAGATTCTTTTACTTCCTTTATCAACCACATCAGCAAATATTTCACCATTGTACTTTTATTGCTCGCATTTTCGGCTGCGGCATTCTGGGCGTTTTTGGATGTTGCTACCGCTGTTAATGTTTTCACTGCGGTTTTGATCATCGCCTGTCCCTGCGCCCTCGCCATGTCTACCCCTTTTACTCTGGGTAACCTCCTGCGAATCTTCGGAAACAAGAAGTTTTATCTGAAGAACGCCGGAGTTATTGAGCAGCTGGCAAAAGCAGATAGTCTCATTTTTGACAAGACCGGAACTATAACCTCCAACAGGAAAAGCAGTATCAGCTATGAAGGACTAGAACTTAGCCCGGAAGAAGAATCTCTTCTGAAAAATACGCTTCGTGCATCCAACCATCCTTTAAGCCGCACCTTATACGACATGCTGGCTGAATATGATATTACTCCGCCTGAAGAATTCCGCGAGATAACAGGAAAAGGAATAGAGAGCTTACACCAAAAACAGACAATGAAAGTGGGATCGGCTGAATTCGTTGGAAGCACAGTTACAGCTCCTTCCTTAAATACTTCGGTGCATGTTAGCGCCAACAATGAATATAAGGGCCGGTACATCTTCTTCAATGAATACAGGGAAGGAGTTGAAGAACTCTTCTCTGGACTTGCGCCGCATTATTATCTTTCAATTCTTTCAGGAGACAATGAGGGCGAAAAAGCCAGACTTGAAAAAATGCTCCCCGGCAAAACTGCAATGCTCTTCAATCAAAAACCTGAGGACAAGCTCGCTTATATAAGTTCCCTTCAGCAAGAGGGCAGGAAGACAGTAATGATAGGTGACGGTCTCAACGATGCAGGTGCACTGGCCAAAAGTGAAGTTGGGATCGCACTTTCAGAAAATGTGAATGTCTTCTCCCCTGCCTGCGACGCCATACTTGATGCAAGTAGGTTTGGAAGCCTTTTAAAGTTCATTCGAGCCTCTAAAAAAGGAATGAAAGTGATAAAAATAAGCATGGTCCTGTCTTTTCTGTATAATATTGTGGGACTCTACTTCGCTGTGACAGGTCGGCTTTCCCCGGTGATCGCGGCTATTCTCATGCCATTAAGTTCGATTTCAATTATTGCTTTTACCACGGTTTGCACTAACCTTATTGGTAGAAAGATCAAATAAAAAATAGAAAATCAGGACTTAGTTTTCAAACCTGAGTAGCAGCAGGATGTTAAATTTCTTTCCTGCTTATAAAATTCTAAGCAAAACTTTGGAAAGGATGTCAAAAAACTGCTACTTTAGGAAAGTGATTAAATTATTTGTTTTCCTGTCGTAAGGCAGGGAGGGCCAACGAGAAAGCAATCCCCTACTTGCTTCTTGTTGTTTTTCACTTCTCCAAAAGGCCAACTCTCAACCTTCCTTTTTAAAGCAATATTTCAAGTTCATTTCTGTTATCGAAGATTCAGGTCCTTATATTTCCAATAAAGAAATTCAAAACTAAGCTTCCAAAAATGTCATTTGAGAACAAAAAAATCTGAATGCACAAAAGATCGTATTGAAAACTTCTTTGCAGGCCAAGAGATCCTAGGAAAATCCGGGGTTTCAAAAAAGGCATTTTTGAGAAGTATTTCTTGCAACAGGTATTGATTAGGTAGATATGGAAATGCAGGTAAAATGAGACACCGGTGGGAACAACTAAAGAAAATGGCTGCCGACCTGAAGCAGGAACTAAAGGCCCTGCGGGTCGCTCTTACCGAAGATCTTGTACCATGGTATGTGAAGGCTCTTATCGTTTTTACGGTAGCTTATGCACTAAGTCCCATCGATTTGATCCCCGATTTTATTCCGGTGCTGGGTTTGTTGGACAACCTTATACTGCTACCATTGCTTATTTATCTTATCCTCAAATTCATACCTATCCAGGTAATGGCCTACTGCCGGGAAAAGGCCAGGACCACGGAATTCAGCCGTAAAAGTAATTTCTTTGCCGGTACGTTAGTGGTTATTATCTGGCTTCTTGTGCTGGTGTGGTTGCTTGAGCAGTTCTTTCCTCAACTATTACCTTTATAGAGGCATTATTCTAAAAGCAAAAAAAAGGGCTTCCAAAAATGTCATTTTTGAAAGTCCTTTAGTTCTGATCTAAAATCTCTTTTTAATTTGAAACTTCCATATTTATAGCCTCCACAGTTTCGGTATTATCTACTCCAAGACCTTCCTGCTGGTGAACCAATACTCCTTCCTCATCAAAAACGCTGATGATGTTGGAGTGGGAAAAGTCAATTGGAGAGATCCTCTTATAGCTTACCGCCAGTACAGTGGCAAATTCACGGGTATCTTCAGGTGTACCCCGAAGGAACATCCAGTGGTCATCCATCATCTCGTTCTCCTTAGCAAAGGCATTTAGTCGCTGCGGGGTATCGGTTTCAGGATCTATGCTCACCATGATGAATTTTGTTTTTCCGAGGTATTTTTGAGGCACCTGCTTTTCGATATTCCGCATATCGGCAATAAGACGTGGGCAGGCAGCTTTACAGGAGGTGTAGATCATAACCATGACCAGCACGTTGCCACGCAGATCTTCAAGCTGAATATGCTCATTGTCCTGAGTGGTCCAGGTTGAGGGCAGGTTATATATAGAAAGTTCAGGGATCTCTCCCGTCACCTCCTCTGTATTCACTGCCATTTCTTTCTCTACTTGCGCCTCCTTCTTTCCGGCATTATTACATGCTGAAAAAAGAACAACTGATAGCATTATAAAAACTACTTTTTTCATGGTCATAATTCTGTTTTTTCAATATCCTGAACACATCTAAACCCGAGGTTCTTTACTGAATATTTTGCTTTTACACTTCCGCGGAAGGCATAGCGCATAAAGGCTGCATAATTCATAAGATCTGTAGCGCCAACTGCGGCCGCCCCGCAAAAGAGATTATTATCGCCGGTGCTGTCCTGTCTTGATTCCCCACCTATCATCACCGAATTAAAATCGGCCGTCCACTCCCAAACCAGGCCGTGAAGATCATAGACGCCCCAGTAATTCTTAAAGGTCTCGCCTATGGGATTATTAAAGGTAGCAGGAGTTTCATACCAGCTCAAGATATACTGGTTGTATGATTTCTCGGTTCGGGCATCGGGGCTGGTCTCATTGGCCATGGCCACATATTCCCATTCATCTACGGTAGGCAATCTCTTACCCTGACACTCGCAGTAGTTCTTCGCTGCGAACCAGGAAACATTGGTCACAGGAGAATTTGGCAGCATTCCTTCGCCAAGACTAAGATCGCTTTTCCAGCTTCGCAGGTAATTATCATCAGCAAACAGCTTCTTGACCTGGGATTTTCTCCACCGTGGATTATCCTCTACGAATTTCAGAAACTCGGCATTGGTCACGGGATAGACATCCATTTTAAAATCTCCAACAGGAACCTTTGTTGCTGTTCCATAGAGGGGAAGGAACTCCCCTCCAAGAACCTCGACCATAGAACCAGACTGGCTATAAGCCTGGCTCTGGATCATTGTAGCGATGCAAATTGCCAATCTGGTTAAGGTCTTCATCTTTATTATTTTACTTCTTTCACCATTTCGGGAGTAACCTCTTGCTTATCGTTGCCCCAATTATTGTAGACATAGGTCAATACATTGGCAATATCCTCGTCGGAAATGTTCTGCTTAGGCATGGCGCTATTATATACATTCCCATTCACCTCGATTTCACCGGTCAAACCAAATTTCACTACTTCGATAGCACGATGTACATCGGCATTTAGGTAATCTGATTCTGCAAGTGGAGGAAAGGCATTTGGGATCCCCGCTCCAGTAGCCTGGTGACAGGCAAGACAGTTTTGGGTGTAGACCTGTTTTCCTCTTTCCATTTTTTCGGCTAAAGAAGTGCTGGCAACAGGTGCAGTTTCAGAAGCTTCTTCGGTCACCTCGGTAGCAGTTACTCCGGGGTTATAAACTTTTTCTTCGATCTTTCCACCGAATACCTCTTCATTTTCCTCACCTTCAACTTTGAGGATACCCAAAGCACCTTTGTTGAATGCTCTAAAAATTGAGTGGTCAACCAACACTAGATTTCCGGGAACTTCCACCTTGAACTCAACGATTGCAGCTCCCCCGGCAGGAATAAGAGTGGTTTGAACGTTCTCGTTGATCATACTACCTCCTTCGAGGTAAACCTTATCAAAGATCTCCCCGATCACGTGGAAGGAAGACACCAGGTTTGGTCCACCGTTACCTACGTACAAACGAACAGTTTCACCAACTTTGGCAGTTAAAGCATTGTCGCCCGTAAGTCCGCCAACTTTTCCATTAAATACTACGTAATCTGCATCCTCATCAACAGCTTTCTGCATGCTGAAGGGCTGTAAGCCTCTTTCGCCATTCTCGCCTTCGGTGTAGAAATCTCCCTGCATTACATAATATTCTTTATCAACAGGAGGAAGACCACCTTCCGGCTCAACAAGAATAAGCCCGTACATTCCGTTCGCGATGTGCATCCCTACAGGAGCGGTAGCACAGTGGTAAACATATAACCCCGGATTCATTGTTTTAAAAGTAAAAACAGCTTCATGCCCCGGAGCTACAAAAGAAGATTCAGCTCCACCACCAGGTCCTGTCACTGCGTGAAGATCGATGTTGTGCGGAAGTTTACTGTCCGGGTGATTCTTCAGGTGGAATTCTATCTCGTCTCCTACCCTGGTTCGGATGAAGCTTCCGGGAACGCTTCCGTCAAATGTCCAATAGACGTAGGAAACGCCGTCGCTCATTTCCATTTCTTTTTCAACTACCTCCATATTTACAATAAGTTTGGTAGCAGCTCTTTTTCCCACGGGTCTTGGAACCATAGGAGGAGCAGTTAATTCGGCTTCACTCTCTCCATATACTTTCATTAATTGAGGATCCTCTTTGGCAGCCACTGCTTTTTCACAGGCGCTAAGTAATCCTGCTACGACTGCCGCAAGGAAGAAGACATATACAAATCTCTTTTTAAAGTGTTTCAGATTTTTCATGATCAGATGAATTAAAAAATTATTTCAGACACAAATGTCTTAATTAGGTTCGCATTGAAATATGAGCCTAATCATATATGCCTGAATTTTTTACGGAAGCAATTTGGACAAACCTGACCGAAATCATATTTACCAAATATCAATGCCTGTAGCTTTGCCCCCTATATATAAATAGGTATGAGCGTCATCTATTTACTCCTTACAATAAGCATTATTGTAGCGGTAGTGTTTTTCGTTGTTTTTATTCTTGCTGTGCGCAATGGTCAGTTCGACGATGACTACACCCCTTCTGTGCGTATTCTTTTTGAGGATGAGCTTGTAAAAGAGAAATCAACAAAACCGAGTAAAAATTAATCTAGACAATTAAAAAATGGAATTGCAACAGTTCTACTACGACAACAAAATCGTAAAAAAATTCCTCTACGCAACCCTTTTTTGGGGAGTGATTGGGATGTTAGTCGGGCTTCTTTTAGCTTTCTTATTTCTGTTTCCTAATCTTACCGACGGGATCTCCTGGTTGAGCTTTGGACGTTTACGCCCATTACACACCAACGCAGTGATCTTTGCCTTTGTAGGGAATGCTATTTTTGCCGGGGTCTATTACTCCACCCAGCGACTGCTAAAGGCCAGAATGTACAGTGACATACTGAGTAAAATTAACTTTTGGGGCTGGCAATTAATAATTATTGGAGCTGCCATTACTTTACCATTAGGCTTTACCAGTTCCAAGGAATACGCAGAGCTGGAATGGCCTTTTGATATTGCTATTGCTGTTGTTTGGGTAGTATTTGGCTGGAACCTGATCGCAACGATCTTTAAGAGAAGACAGAGGCATCTTTATGTAGCTATCTGGTTCTACATTGCCACATTTGTCACTGTTGCGGTCCTACACATCTTTAATAGCCTTGCTATCCCGGTTGGATTGTTCAAGAGTTACTCTGTTTATGCAGGGGTACAGGACGCACTGGTACAGTGGTGGTACGGGCATAATGCTGTGGCCTTTTTCCTTACGACTCCGTTCCTGGGCCTTATGTACTACTTCATACCAAAAGCTGCCAACAGGCCGGTGTACTCCTATAAACTATCTATTATCCACTTCTGGTCCTTAATATTTATCTATATCTGGGCAGGACCTCACCATTTATTGTATTCTTCTTTGCCAGACTGGGCTCAGAACCTGGGAGTGGCATTTTCGGTAATGCTGTTGATGCCATCCTGGGGTGGTATGATCAACGGGCTTCTTACTCTTCGTGGTGCATGGGATAAAGTAAAGACAGATCCTGTTCTTAAGTTCATGGTAGTTGCCATTACGGGATACGGGATGGCTACCTTTGAAGGACCAATGCTTTCCTTAAAGAACGTAAACGCCATTGCCCACTTTAGCGACTGGGTCATTGCACACGTACACGTTGGTGCACTTGCCTGGAACGGGTTCTTGACCTTTGGTATGGTCTACTGGCTTGTTCCAAGAATGTTCAAGACAAAACTTTATTCGATCAAACTTGCCAATGCACACTTTTGGACAGGCACTTTAGGTATTATCCTTTATGCCCTTCCAATGTATGTTGCTGGTTTTGTACAGGCTTCTATGTGGAAACAATTCAATCCCGACGGGACCCTTGTCTACGGAAATTTCCTTGAGACAGTGACCGAGATCATGCCAATGTACTGGTTCAGAGCTATTGGAGGTAGTATGTATATCTTCGGAATGTTCATCCTGTTGTGGAATGTTTACAAAACGATCCAAACCGGAACCGAAGTTACAGACGAACTGGCAGAAGCTGCTCCTTTACAAAAGATAAGCAACAGAAGACTCGTAGGTGAAGGATTCCATACCTGGCTGGAGCGCAAGCCGGTACAGCTTACCATCCTTGCCACGATCGCTATCCTTATTGGTGGAATTATCCAGATAGTACCTACCATCCTTGTAAAATCCAATATTCCGACCATTACCAGCGTGAAGCCCTACACTCCGCTGGAATTGGAAGGAAGGGACATTTATATTAGAGAAGGCTGTGTATCCTGCCATTCACAAATGATACGTCCATTCAGAAGTGAAGTCGAGCGTTACGGTGAGTATTCAAAAGCAGGAGAATATGTTTACGATCATCCATTCCTGTGGGGAAGTAAACGAACCGGACCGGACCTGATGAGAATTGGTCAGAAATATTCAGACAACTGGCACTTTAATCACATGTATGATCCACAAAGTACATCGGCAGGATCGATCATGCCGGGCTACAAATGGCTCATCACAGATGAACATGACCGTTCTTCAACAGAAGACAAAATGAAGGCTATGGTCAAGTTGGGAGTTCCTTATACCGAGGCTGAGATCGCAAATGCACAGGCCCATATGGAGGAACAAGCCTATCAAATCCAACAGAACCTTTACAGCGACCCAGATTTTGTCGCCACTTATGAAGCCGACAAGAATTATGCAGAAGAGCACGGGCTGGAATTCGTGGAAATGAAAGACCGTGAGATCGTTGCCCTTATCGCTTATATACAGCGACTGGGAACAGATATTAATGTGGTGAATTCAACAACTTCAAACTAACTATCATGCTAAAATTCGTAAAAGGACATATGGAAAGCATAGCGGGGATAGAGATCTATCCGATCCTTTCCCTGCTCATTTTCTTCCTCTTTTTTGTAGCACTTTTTTGGTGGGTCTTCACTGCCAAAAAAGATTACATCCACAGTGTAGAACAAATCCCATTAGAAACAGATAACGACCAGAAATTATGAGACATGCAATTCCAGCCTGGATAAGGATTTCAGTTCTTTTCCTCATCATTGCGGGAGCCCTAGAATATTTTGTAGACTCAGGCGATAACTACGCCTTTATTGAGTACCCTTTGCTTGGCGGCGTATTATTGGTGATCCTGTTGTTCCTCATAGCTGCTGAAGTTATTCTGGGAGCAGTTGAGAATATCATGTTCCAGTCACTTTCACCCGAAGCTAAAGAGCGCTATATGGTAGCTCAACAAAGGAGGATGGAAAAATATGATCTCAAAAGGAATTATCGCAAAATGGCAGGAACCCGTCCCATTTCCGAAGAAGGGGAGCTGGAACTTGATCACAACTACGACGGCATCAAAGAACTTGATAATAAGCTTCCACCATGGTGGTTGTACTCCTTTTATATTTCGATAATCTTTGCAGCAGGGTATTTGGCTTACTACCATATCCTGGGTGGTGAGAGTCAGGTGGCAGAATTTGAGCAGGAAATGCTCGCTGCCCAAATTGCCTTAGAAGAGTACAAGAAAACAGCACCCGATCTTGTGGATGCAGACAATGTTGAACTTTTAACAGATCCTGGAGATCTGGAAGAAGGTGCGGCAATATACCAGGTAAACTGTATGGCTTGTCACTCTGCCGATGGTGGTGGCGGTATTGGCCCCAACCTCACAGATGAACACTGGATCCTGGGTGGCGGAATCAAGAATGTTTTCCAGACCATTAGTGAAGGAGGACGTGCAGGTAAAGGTATGATCGCCTGGAAATCTACTCTCAAGCCTGCAGAGATAGAGAAAGTATCAAGTTACATTTTAAGCCTGCAGGGAAGAACACCTGCTAACCCGAAAGAAGCCGAAGGAGAGATCTGGACAGAGTAATAATTACTCATTAAGAAGATAAGCAGAAGGAATTGGAAAAGGTAGAGAACAACTTCAGGGACAGGATAGGCACGATAAACGAAGAAGGTAAGCGAGCCTGGGTCTACCCTAAGAAACCCGATGGGAGGTTTTACAAATACCGGACGTATGTTACGTGGTTCCTGTTGCTTTTCTTAATTGCGTCCCCGTTTATTCATATCAACGGAAACCAATTCATGCTGTTCAATATACTGGGACGGGAATTCCACATCTTTGGGAAGCCTTTCTGGCCACAGGATTTTTACATTGGAGTGACCGCAATGATCATTATGGTCCTGTTCATCACCCTGTTCACATCGGCCTTTGGAAGGATCTTCTGCGGATGGATCTGTCCTCAAACCATTTTTATGGAAATGGTATTCAGGAAGATCGAGTATTGGATAGAAGGAGATCGTGGTGCACAGATGCGGCTGGATAAACAGGAGTGGAATTCAGAAAAAATGAAGAAGAAAGGATTCAAATGGTTCCTCTTCTTTATCATATCCTTCGGGATCGCAAATGTCTTTCTTGCCTATTTGGTGGGAAGCAAAAGATTACTGCAGTATATCACAGAGGGACCACTGGAGAACCTCAGCACCTTTACTGCACTATTGATCTTTACAGGAGTTTTCTATTTCATCTTCTCTTGGTTTAGGGAGCAGGTATGCACCATAGCCTGTCCATATGGAAGGCTCCAAAGTGTTTTGCTCGATAAAAAATCTGTTGTTGTAGCCTATGATTATAAGAGAGGGGAACGCACCCAGGGCAGAGCAAAATTTAGGAAAAACGAGAACAGACAGGAGATTGGAAAAGGTGATTGTATAGATTGTTCTCAATGTGTAAACGTCTGCCCAACGGGAATTGACATCAGGAATGGGACTCAACTGGAATGTATCAACTGTACTGCCTGTATAGATGCCTGCGATGCCATGATGGAAAAAGTGGACCTTCCAAAAGGGCTTATCGGGTTCTATTCTGAAGAAAATATTGAAAAGGAGCAGCAATTCAGGCTTAATCCCAGAATGAAAGGTTTTGCCGCAATACTTGTTGTATTGGTTGGGATCCTCTCCGGAATGTTGTTCCTACGGTCAGATGTCGAAGCCACTGTTCTGCGACTACCGGGGCAGCTCTATGAGACAAAAGATGATAATAAGATAAGTAATGTTTACACCTTTAAGCTCATCAATAAGACCACAGGCAGCTTTGACAACGTGCATTTCAGGTTGATGTCTCATGATGGTAAAATTGAATCTGTCACACATGACAAGATCATCGTTCCCGAAAAAGGGCTTGCAGAAGGAACATTATTTATTGAGATCTCCAAGGCAATGCTGGAAAGTGAAAAAAACAGGGTTGAGATAGGCATCTACAATGGAGATAGCCTTATTGAAACTACCAGCACAAATTTTATGGGACCCAGAAGTTTTAGGTAAATAATAAAAAGTGGGAAGAATGTTAGTAAAGGAAATAATATCTGAGTTACCAACCGCAACAAAGCCGGTGGTACGGAGATTTGAACAGGAAGAAGGCTCTCATGTTTTGGCTATTGGCCTTAACAATGATGTAATTCTCAAAGAACATAAAAGCGACATTCCTGCAAGGATCCTCGTGATCAAAGGAGGCATTACTTATATAGCAGGTGAAAAAAGGGTGAAACTTGCTCTTTTTGACGAGCACATCATACCCATAGGGGAATATCATTCTGTAGAACCGCAGGAAGACAGCATCTTTCTTGTAATTAAAAAATAGATCATGAAGATATCCTGGGGAACAGCCATAGTTATGGCAATTGTAGGTTTTATAGCTTTTATTATGTACTTCGTGATCACCATGATCACCGATGACAGTTATAGTCACGACCTGGTGGTGGAAGAGTACTACAAGACTGAACTTACTTTTGAGGAGCAACTTGATAAGACCCGAAATGCTGATAGATTATCAGAAAATATAAACCTGGAGAAAACTGTTGATGGAATGCTGATCACTTTTCCTGCAGAGCTTGCACCTTCAGACATTTTTGGATATGTGTTCCTTTATCGGCCGTCGAACAAGCAATTGGACTCTGAAATTCCTCTTTCTTTGTCCTCTCATCAATTGCTCGTACCTGATAACCGCTTGATAGACGGCCGTTGGAACATAATTATCGACTGGGAATACCGGGGCGAAAAATTCTATTTTAAAGAGGATATCACCTACTAATGTTATATTCTGCGTTCATACTTGGGATACTGGGAAGTTTTCACTGCATTGGCATGTGCGGACCAATTGCATTTATGCTGCCGGTCTCCCGGAAAAACAAAATGCTCAAGTTTTTCCAGATCTTTCTTTACCACTTTGGACGCCTCTTTTCCTACAGTATTATTGGTCTTGCTTTTGGCCTGATAGGAAGGAGCCTGAATATTTTTGGCATTCAGCAGCAATTGTCAATTGGGATTGGTGTGCTAATGATCCTGGTCATCCTCCTGCCATCGAAAAAACTTCAAAAATTCAATTTGTCGAGTCCCTTGTACCGGATTATTGGAAAAGTTAAGTCATCAATGGGGGCAGCTTTGAAGAAAAGAACGCCCGATACCTTCTTTACTATAGGTTTCCTAAATGGATTTTTGCCTTGCGGCCTGGTCTATATGGCTGTTTTTGGTGCAGTGGCTTCCGGCAGCACGGTATCGGGAAGCCTCTACATGCTACTCTTTGGGCTTGGAACCATTCCTTTAATGACTACAGCAGTTTTCTTTAGTAGCCTGTTAAGTGGCGGTATTAGAAATAAAATCCAGCGCCTGATTCCAACTTTTGTATTTTTAATAGGACTCCTCTTTATTCTAAGAGGATTAGGTCTGGGAATTCCATACTTATCCCCTGCTCCCGCCATTACCCTGGTCGAAGCGTCAGCCAGCTGCCATTAAAGACTTAACGCTGTTACAACTTTTCTTTTTTCAGCCACGTCCTGGAAAACCGGATATTTTTGTCTTTTGCCACTCCTAATTTCTTAACGAAAAGTTAAAAAAATCTTATTCATTGCCCAGAGGTTTCTTCTCATACAGCTTCGTTTGTCCTAAAAGCTCTTCAAATATGAGCGCCATCACCTTTTTAAAGCTCTCCTAGGACACATTTATCCTTAATCCCTTCATTTATAAAGGTTTGACCGGCATTGTGAAAGTAATCATAAAATTACACTCTACAGTTACCGGAATCTTACCAAAACCTGACCCGCGTCATAATCTACCAGGCATTTGTACCCCATCTTTGTATCATAATAAAAAACAAATATCATGAACACAACAAAGAACCTTTGGTTAGTAATTGGAAGCTTTCTTATGATGGTTTTTTCTGCCACTCCGCTGGTAGCTCAGACCTTTAATGTAAATAATGGAGCATCCAGTTTGAAAGTGGAGGGAACCTCTAATATACATGACTGGGAGATGAATGCAAAAGAGCTCCAGGGAAGTATGAAGGTTCAAATGGAAGACGGACAATTGGTGCAACTTGACCAATTACAGTTTGCTGTAATTGCCGAAAGCCTAAAGAGCGGAAAGGGCGGAATGGATAAAAACACCTACAAGGCTCTTAATACAGATGATCATAAAAGAATCACTTATGAATTGGCCAGCGTAAAGAATCTTGATTGTACTTCTAAGACATCATGTAAGATCACCACCAATGGAGTATTGACTATCTCAGGAACTAAAAAGAATGTTGAAGTAATATTCGATGCAAAGGTTGCAGGTGACAAGATAACTCTAACGGGCAACAAAAAGATAAAAATGACCGAGTTCAAAGTGGATCCTCCAACGGCTATGTTTGGGACTATTACCACGGGAGATGACGTAAACATCAAATTTCAAACTGTTTTCACTAAATAATTCTAATTCAAAAACAAATTTCAAAAATTCAACTATCAACTTTTAATTTATCAAAATGAAAAATTTAATTAAATATTCCGGTATTGCTCTCTTGATGGCCATGGGCTTTCAGGCACAAGCACAAGATGTAGATGTCTTGGTTATAGAAGAAGAGGATAAGACAATTTGGGACAGAGAACTTCCTAACTTTAGAGCTCCAGATCAACGTGGGCTTCTTGAATTCGAACCAACAAAGGACACCGATTATGATTTTGATGGTGTGCAGGTAAGAATAGGTGGAGCTTCCACAATTCAACTACAGGGACTACGTCAGGAAAATTCTTCTGGGGAAGATGATCTTGCTGAACTTGGAACTAATTTCAACCTTGCTACTGCCAACCTTGATCTTGACGTTCTTTTAGCTTCAGGTTTAAGAATGCACTTGAGAACGTATCTTTCTTCTCAACACCATACTGAAGCATACGTGAAGGGTGGATATATTCAAATCGATGGACTGGAATGGATCAGCGAAGACCTGGCCGGTGTTATGGACAACTGGAGGATTAAAATTGGTCACATGGAGAACAACTACGGTGACGCTCACTTTAGAAGGTCAGACAACGCGATGGCTCTATACAACCCGTTCGTAGGTAACTACTTAATGGATTCCTTTACCACAGAAGTTGGTGCAGAGGTATATTATTTCAACGGTCCCTGGTTAGCAATGGTAGGTTTTACTAACAGTACTATTAACCAGAGTTCTTTAGAAAGCGATAGAGATCCTTCATACCTTGCAAAACTTGGTTTTGACAAGCAGTTTACTGAAGATTTCAGATTTAGATTGACAGGATCTGTATTTCACTCTGGATTTAGACCTGTTGGTTCAAGAGGAGCTACACAATACCTTTACAGTGGTGACCGTGCAGGATCAAGATACTACAATGTGATAGAGGGTGATTTTAGAGCTGGTAGAATAAACCCTGCCACTGGAGAAGAACTTACTTCTTTCATGATCAACCCATTCATCAAAGTAGGCGGACTTGAGTTCTTTGGAATCTACGAAAATGCATCAACTGAAAATGATGATTGGAATCAGTTTGCAGGTGAACTTATCTACCGCTTTGGACAAGATGAAGATTTCTACGTAGGTACACGATACAACACTGCCAGTAATGATGATGTTTCAGTTAACCGTTTCAACGTAGGTGGTGGATGGTTCATGACCAAAAACGTTCTTGCAAAGATTGAGTACGTAAACCAGCAGTATAACGATTATCCTGCCGGAACAGTTTATGACGATGCACAATTCAATGGATTTAACATTGAAGCAGTGATAAGCTTCTAATCAATAAGAATTGTTTGAATTAGCCAGAAAATGGGGGAAGATGATTCCCCCATTTTTTTTAAATTGAAAAGAATGAAAAAAATTGCGTTTGTTTTGACGGTACTGTTGTGCGGTGGGATAATGCACGCGCAAAATTTTCAAAAAAAAGAAGTTACAGTACTACCATCCAGCAACCTTACGATTATAGGTGATTCCAACATTGCAGCTTTCCAATGTGAATTTGACACCTCTCACCTGGAAGAATCACAGGTAGTGAGTTATAATCAAACAGGAGATCTAATCTATTTTAAAGGAGCAGTACTTGCTCTTAGGAACAAAGGCTTTGACTGTGGAAGTAAAGGAATAAACAGGGATTTCCACGACCTTTTACAGACTAATAAACATCCCCGTATCTTACTGGAATTGCAAAAAGTCTCCCTCTCCTCCCCGGCTCAAGGTGTAGCTACTGTTATGATTACAATTGCAGGTGAAAAAAGAACATATGAGGTACCTGTCACGGTCAAAGATGCTGTGATAGCAGAATTTAGTGGCAACCTGCACCTCAATATTAAAGACTTCGGATTGGAGGCTCCAAAAAAGCTATTTGGGATGATCGTCGTGAAAGATGAAATTGATATTGCTTTTAATCTTCTTGTAAAAAAATAATTCTATGAAAATTGTATCTGCTACCGAGGCTGTCACATCCGTAGAGTCTGGAAACAGAGTGTTCTTCCAGGGAGCTGCAATGACCCCCAATGTATTGATCGATGCACTTGTAAACAGGCATAACGAATTGAAGGACGTAGAGATCTTCCACATTCATACTGAAGGCCCTGCGCGATATACTCAGCCGCCTTACCGGGATTCGTTCTGTCTAAATAGCTGTTTCGCGGCAGGCAATGTTCGTGATGCAGTAAATTCCGAATATGGAGCTTATATCCCAATCTTCCTGAGTGAAATACATCTTTTGTTCAGAAAGAATATTTTACCTCTGGATGTAGCCTTTATTCAGGTGTCCCCGCCCGATAAACATGGCTTCTGTTCCCTGGGAGTTTCAGTAGATATTACTCTGCCTGCCATTCAAACTGCCAAAAAGGTGATCGCACAGATCAATCCCCAGGTTCCCAGAACCCATGGTGACGGAATTATTCACGTAAGCAGGATCACTGCTGCAGTTGAAACAGATGTACCTATTCATTCTCATGCACCTGTTGCTCCTTCAGAAATCGAAAAGCAGATAGGAAAACATGTGGCCGAACTTGTTGAAGACGGCGCTACCCTTCAAATGGGAATAGGGGGTATTCCAAACGTGGTGCTCAATAACCTGATGAACCATAAACGGCTGGGAATTCACACCGAAATGTTTTCCGACGGAGTTCTTCCTCTAATCGAGAAAGGGATCATAACCGGAGAAGAAAAGGAAGTAAAAACCGGAAAGATTGTTACCTGTTTTGCGCTTGGATCTTCAAAACTATATGATTTTATTGATGACAATCCGGTAGTGCATTTTAAAGAAGCGGCATATACAAATGATACTGCCATTATTAGAAGAAATCCCAGGGTCACCGCTATCAACAGCGCTATAGAAATAGATCTTACCGGGCAAGTCTGTGCCGATACTATTGGGACATATCAATATTCCGGGGTTGGTGGACAAATGGATTTTATTCGCGGCGCCTCACTTTCTGAAGGTGGAAAGGCCATTATCGCTATGCCTTCCATTACAGCCAAAGGAATTTCAAAGATCGTCCCCAATTTGCGTGAAGGAGCCGGTGTCACCACGACCCGGGCCCATGTACATTTTATCGCCACCGAGTATGGTGTTGTAAATCTCTACGGAAAGAACTTAAAACAACGGGCAAAAGCCCTCATTTCCATTGCTCACCCAGATCACAGGCAGGAATTGGAAGAGGAAGCTTATTACCGCATAAATAAAACCCGTTAAGCTAAAAAGCTTTCGAAAAATGCCATTTTTGAGTACCTTTAAAATGCTTAAAAAAGAAAAAATATGAAAAGTGCTTTTAGTGAGATCATCAATGACGATAAACCTGTTCTGGTAGATTTCTTTGCCGACTGGTGCGGCCCGTGTAAAACTCTGGCCCCAATCCTCAAAGAGACAAAAGCCGATTTAGGCGACAAAGTGAAGATCGTCAAGATCGATGTAAATAAGAATCAATCTCTTGCCGAAAAATACCAGGTACGCGGGGTCCCCACCCTAATGCTCTTCAAAAAAGGTGTGCAACTATGGAGACAATCAGGGGTAGTGCCTAAGGCAGATCTTGTTCGGCTTGTAAATTCTCACCAGTAGATCTATGATCGATGAAGACCTGTTGCTTAACCACGGGGCAAAAAAAGCTACCTTTTCCAAGGGAGACCAGTTGTTCCGGGAAGGGGAATCGGCCAATAACTTTTACCAGGTTGCTTCAGGGGAAATTAAGATGAACAACTACAATGAAGATGGCAAGGAGTTCATCCAGGGCATCTTTTCTATTGGCCAGAGTTTTGGGGAACCTCCGCTCCTGGCAAACGTAAAGTACCCGGCAAACGCTGAAGCCCTTTCAGATGCCGAAGTTTTTCAGCTGTCAAAAGAGCAATTTTTGGAGCTGCTTTCTTCCAATCCCAAGGTTCATCTCAAGATCACAGAAACACTTGCAAAAAGGCTCTACTATAAAGCCATCATGGTATCTGAAATTTCCAGTCAGGAACCTGAACATCGCATCCTGCGAATCATAGATTATCTGAAACAGATCAACAAAGTCGAAGGCCGGTTCACTTATCGCCTGGACCTTACCCGGCAACAACTAGCAGATCTAACAGGGCTGCGTGTTGAAACTGTAATAAGAGCTTCTAAATCCCTTGAGAAAAAAGGAGAAGTACAGATCAAAAAGAGAAAGATCTTCCGTTAAAATCTCATCTTTAGACTCTTATATATCTTCAATAGAGACAAGAATGTCTTGTTTTATGATCCCGATCATATCTTCTCCTCTCCTATCCCATTAATTTTACCCTTCAATTAAAAACAAGGGTATGAGACTTTACAACACACTTTACAAAGATTTTGACGACCTGTTCGTAGGTTATTCGGCTGTAGCCATAGTTCTTACCACCTGTTTTGGTGCTGCCGCAGCTATGGTCATCTTAATGAACGGTCATGATTTTGTGCAGATGTTCCAGTTATTCCTGGTATTGGTAGGAACGCTCACCTATCTTGTATCGGTATTGGCACAGATGAGATCAAAGTTTGTTTTTAATAGCTTGATCTTTAGTATGACGTTAAGCAGTATCTTACTTTTGATAAATGTTTGGATGCGATACTAAGAAACCTCATGAAAAATGATATTCAAAACCGGGAGGATGTATATCTCCTGGTTTCTTCTTTTTATATAAAGGTAAGGGCAAATGAAAAGATTGGTCATTTTTTTAATGATACAATTGAGGACTGGCCTGCCCACCTCGAAAAACTAACCGACTTCTGGGAAACGAATCTTTTCATGGTTAGTAAATTTCGCGGTAATCCCATGAGAGCCCATAAAGACGTGGACAGAGAATTTAACAACAGTATAGAACAGGCACATTTTGGAGAATGGCTGAATTTGTGGTTTCAAACAATTGATGAATTATTTGAAGGGGAAAGAGCCAATATTGCAAAGAACCGTGCAAGAAATATGGCGCACAACCTGTTCCTGAACATTTTTATGAGTAGAGAGAAATAACCGGAATCTCCAAATTCTAAGCATCAAATTATAAAAAAACTCCTTCGCAAAGACGAAGGAATCTTAAATTTTGAACCTTAAAGCTTGAATCCTGTTAAACCGTCATCGAGAACAACCTCGTTCCAGGTTTACTTCTTTGAAGCAGCAGGTCAAATGCCATACAGATATTCCTGATAAATGGCCGTCCGGCTTCTTTTACCAGTAGCTGCTCCTCTCCAAATTCCAGGAGACCATCGGCTTGCATTTCCTTCAGGCTAATGAGTACTCCAGGAAGTTCAGGGAATTTCATAGCGTCTTCTTTCCATAAAGTCTCCAGGTTACACATTAGATTGAGAATGTGTTTCCGGAGTTTTTCATCTTCAGCAGAGAGTATATGTCCGCGGTAAAGAGGCAGTTCATTTTTCTCCAGGAGGTCATAATATTCTTCAATGGTCTTTACATTCTGAGCAAACCCGGTCCAGCTGTCACTTATGGAAGAGACACCCAAACCTATCATCACTTTTGTTTTAGAAGAAGTGTAGCCCATGAAATTACGGTGCAGCTTCTTATTCTCCATTGCTTTGTAAAGCGAATCTGTCTTTAGGGAGAAATGATCCATTCCCACTTCTACATAGCCGGCCTCGCTCAGCATTTGCTTTCCTACTTCATACATCTCCCGCTTCACAGCAGCCGGGGGCAGATCTTCCTCATTAAATCCACGCTGCCCGTTGCCTTTGATCCATGGCACATGAGCATAGCTGTAAAAAGCGATCCTGTCTGGCATCAATTCTTTGGTCTTCTCAATAGTTTCCCGAATATGATCCACAGTTTGGAAAGGCAAACCAAAAATAAGATCATGTCCTACAGAAGTATAGCCGATCTCCCGCGCCTGCTCTGTCGCATTCTTCACGTTCACGAATGGCTGAAACCTGTGAATAGCCCGCTGGACCTCCATATTGTAGTCCTGCACGCCATAACTTACACGCGAAAACCCGAGATCGTAAAGCAATTTTAGATGCTCCTGCTTAGTATTATTGGGATGGCCTTCAAAACTAAAATCGAACTCCTCTGCCCTGTCGGATTTTTTAAAGAGGCCGTTAAGAAGGATCTTTAAGTTTTTGGGGGAGAAAAAAGTGGGGGTTCCGCCGCCAAGATGGATCTCTTTTATGACCGGCTTTTCCTCCAGCAGGTTCATATAAAGGTCCCATTCCTCCAGCAGGGCCGCAATGTAAGGCGACTCCACCTCATGCCGCTTTGTGATACGTTTATTGCAGCCGCAAAAAGTACAGAGGCTCTCGCAAAAAGGAAGGTGGATATAAAGGCTTATCCCTTCTTTACTGTTGCTCTCCAAAAATGACTTTTTTAGACGCTCTTTATATGTTCCTACTGTAAATGCAGCTTCGTCCCAATAGGGCACCGTAGGATAACTGGTATACCTGGGGCCGGGAACGTTGTACTTCTGAATTAAAGATGTGCTCATACCTATTAATTAGATGCAAAAGTACCAGCCTCATTCAGTCTATAATATGATCTTAATCAGGTCAAAAAGGTCTCAATTCCAATATCTCCCAAAAATGTCATTTTTTGAAGCTTCTTTACTGTAGAATATTGCCAATGTCGCATGGAAGGATGATGTCTTCACCATTTCACGGTATATAAAGTGGCGTTTTTAAAATGCCTGCCATAGCCCCACATTCTTATTGAGGGTTTTTCTCTTCGATAAAAAAAAGGCTGCACTTAAGGTGCAGCCTAAATCTCTGATTTGTATCTATTTTTATAAGTTGAGGAAACCTTGAATAGCCAGGTTTAAATTGACGGTAGTGTTTGATTCTACCATTACCTGATTAAGATTCAGTTCTCCTGTGAGATCCATGTCTAATTGACCTTGAAACTCGAGCTTTCCATCGTTATCCTCATCTTCATAAGATGCGAAAATTAGCTCATATTGCCCTTCTTCGAGAAAGTGCAGGGAAAAGTCTCCTCCCGCCTCGGCTACAGCAGTACTGGTAACCGCATTAGAAAAAGCTGCTGCTGCACTTCCACCGGCTTCTGCTTCACTTTCACTATAAGAGCCGGCTCTGTAGGCGTATACAACTACTGCTTCTGCCCCGGCAGCCGAATAATTGGAAATATTACCTACAATAGTACCTGTCTTGGCGCGATTAGCCACGCGAATACTATTAGAGAGTTTTCCTGAACCAACAAAAGAGTAATTGCCTTCAGAATTTTGAACAATGCTCTTTCGCAGGTCAAAATCAAGAATTAGCTCATTCTGCTCAGCCTCCAGGATCTCTGTCTTATCATTTACTTCAATTCGACCAACCGAAGATAAAAGCGCTTTCTTTTCACCATTATTAGTCAAAACATAATTGGCCGGTGCGCTCCCCGAAGCATTCTCTTCAAGAATAAGCACCACGTTTGAAGTAGATCCTGTTTCCAGGTCAACATTCCCAAGCAACTTTGTCTTACCCTCTGTAAGACTGCTTATCTCGATAGTAGATTTGGAAAAACCCTCGAGGGCCTTGCCATTCACCTGTACTTCGGCAACTGTGATAAACACTCCTTTTATCTCAGGATTATCAACCGGCGAATCTGTGATGTAAATTTTTGTAGAAGACAGCTGTTTTTCCTCGTTCATCCCCTCCTCATCCTGGGAACAGGCAACGAGTAGGATCGCAAACAAACTTAACAAAGTAGATTTAAAAATTTTTTTAAGTAACATAGATTTGGGTTTTATGTGTTAGAAAACAGAACGCAAATCTTACCATTAGATTTGGCTTTCCCTAAAAATTTTAGGGAATTTTAACAAGGTGACTCTTACCAGCTTTCCTTCATAAACCATGGACTATACTTACTTTCAGTCGATTAAACATTTAAAATAACATAACTTTTTATCCCGAAGATCGACACGCAGCAGACCTCTCAAAAATGTCATTTTTGAAGGTTCTTTTCTGTTAGATATTTCCAGTACCGCTTGGGAAGATGTTGCACATGTAATTTTTGGTTGGCCCTGCCTTTGATGTTGGTGCTGGTAAAATATTCTTTCCACAGTTCCTGAAATGAGATCTCTGATGTATGAAAAAAGGCCTCGGGAGCACCCGAAATGCCGATTTCCGGAGCCAGGTCAAGAGTGATGTATTCTACAGCAGAAAGATCATAGGCTATTCCATAATTACGCTTGAGGTCATAGATGATCCATTTTTGATCTGCATACCTGCTCTTGAAATGTGTTTTTATGAGGGGAAGCACATTGAAATCTGGCTCTATAGCTGCGAAGTAGATCGCGTCTTTCGTAAGCCTGAAGCGTACAAAGGCTTCCATCCTGTGCTTTTCCCTTCCTACCATTTTTGCTGCCTGAGAGACCTTTAAAACAGCCGGATGTGAAAAATCTCTGTCTACCGGCAAACTTTCTGCAAGGACATACCGAATCATGCTGAACATGTGCATTTCAATACCCGGCAATTCACTTAAAAAAGCCCATTTTAGATCCCTAAGCCCCGCAGCAGAAGCTTTTTTCTTCAGGGAAGTCCACACCCTTTTTGCTTTGTCGGGTACAGTATTTATCTCCCGGGCCTGGGCTACAAGATCCCGGGTAGCCTGCTCTCCCGGAGGCTTAATTGCTATCACTTTCAGCCTTTCTTCATAGGCTGAAAATACGCAGGTGAGAAAACCCAACATCGTACCATCATATGTCAATACAGCTTCGGTGTCCATCTCAAAAAAGGCTTAATTGAGATCCTATTTCTTTCCTGAACTTTCCGGAAGAGGTGCTTAAAATGACATTTTTGAGATACTCGCTGGAAGGTTCTTTTACTTCAAATTCCCTCGAATCGCAGGTAATAAAATGTTTCGCCCTGTTCATGGCTATTCCAATATTCCTGAGGTGTTCCCAATTAAGTTTCCGGAATTTCCTCGCCTGCAGGATCTTGTTGACCGATTTCAACCCAATCCCCGGCACCCGAAGCAGCAGTTGCTTCTCTACCCGGTTCACATCTACCGGAAAAAGATGCCGGTTTCGCAATGCCCAGCTGAGTTTAGGATCCACTTCCAGATCGAGGTTTAGATTCTGCTCATTTAGCAGCTCCCTCACGTCAAAGCCGTAAAAGCGCAGCAGCCAATCCGTCTGATAAAGCCGGTTTTCCCTGAGCAATGGCACCTGACTCCCCAGCGCCGGTAACCTGGGATCTTCGGCTACAGGTATGTATCCCGAATAATACACCCGTTTCATATTGTACTTTTTGTAGAAATAGGTTGCCGAATACATGATATCGCGATCGCTCTCCCCCGAAGCTCCAACGATCATTTGGGTGCTCTGGCCGGCAGGTGCATACTTTGGGGTACTTTTTATTAGCCTGCTCTCCTGTTTGTACTGCACGATCTCATTTTTTACCTTTTCCATAGGCTTGATGAAATCTTCATGCTTTTTATCGGGGGCCAATAGTTTTAATCCGCTCTTGGTTGGGATCTCGATATTCACACTCAGCCGGTCCGCGTACAGCCCGGCTTCCCTCATTAGTTCGTCGCTTGCCCCGGGAATGGATTTGAGGTGAATATAGCCGTTGAAGTTCTCTTCCAGCCTTAGCTTTTTTGCCACCTGGATAAGTCGCTCCATGGTATAATCTGCATCTTTAAAGATTCCGGAGCTAAGGAAGAGGCCTTCAATATAATTTCGGCGATAAAAATATATGGTAAGGTCAACTACTTCCTGCACCTTAAAAGCTGCCCGTTTAATGTCATTGCTTTTTCGGGTGACGCAATAGGCGCAGTCAAAGATGCAGTGATTGGTGAGCAGGATCTTTAAAAGAGAAACGCAACGACCATCCTCGGTATAGGAATGACAAATCCCCATGCCCGAGGAATCTCCAAGGCCTTTAGTGGTATTTTTTCGTTTGCTTCCGCTGGAAGAACAGGATACATCATATTTCGCAGCATCGGCCAGGATACTTAGCTTTTCCTTAATACGCTCATAGTTCATTCAGGATCATTTTCAGCAAAAATAGGAAATAATCCTATTAAATGGAATATTTCCGAAGCAGAAAATAATATTATTTAGAGCTGACCTACAGCATCGATCAAACCTTCGCGCAGACCTTTCCACACATAGTTCCAGAAGGACCTGTCTTTGGTTCTTTCTACTCTCACGTCTTGTCCTCCACCTTCATCGGGTTCCTGGTTGTTGTCCACAAAGAGATTGGCGATGGCACTGAAGAATCCTTTTTTATTCTTTCTCTTATTAAGGAGTTCTATTTTAAAATCCTTGTAGTCTATCCTAAAGTCTCCCCGCATGACATCGTCATTCCCATAGAAGTTAAAGTAAACCTCGTTTAGGGTTCCCCGGGCCTGCACATTGAGGGAAGGAACAAGAAATGGATCCAAAGCTTCACCCTCCAGGCGCCCAAAGCGACCCGAGATATGGAATTTGTCCTGAGGGTCAAAGACCGGAAAGGTCCAGTCTATACTCACAGGGGTGCCTCTCATAAAATCTGCATTGGCTGTGATCCTGGGCTGTGATTTGAGATAATTCAAATTGTGCAGATTCCTAATTTCGCCATTGATCCCGGCAAACCGTACAATTCCCGGGCCGCCTTCTTCTTTAGCTCTTTCTTCATAAATGATCTCGCTGTTCTGCACCTTTACCAAATCGAAGTTGAGCAAGAATGGCAGCTCCCGAAGCATTTTACTGTACAGGGGCTTTGTTGTGGCATCATCTTTAACAAGTTTGTTCCTGTAGACATTTAAATCAGCATCAGTAACAACCATAGTGGGATTAGTGAGATAGAGAGAATCGCTTTGCTTTTTCCAGGAGAGACTGTCAAGGGTAATCCTTTTTACATGAAGCTTGATCTGATCTTTTTCATAAGGGATGACCTTATCAAATTCACTTCTGGGATAGAATGATAAGATCCTAAAACCGGAAATATCCACTTGTCCATTATTGGCTGAGAAATTCCCCACATCGATGTAATGCTCTGGATTCATCTTTAGGTAAGCTGTATCGACCTCAACATGATAATCCTTAAGCTCTGTCAATTGCATTCCTGACCTCACATCTTTAACGACCGCTTTTGGTATATGTGCAAAAAAACTGGCTGTGGCTGTATCATTAGCCTTTTTACTCACACTTCCATCTTGTACCGAAATTTTTTTAATAAGAACTTCCCTATCCTTTCCCGATTTGTTTTCTTTAGCAGAATCTGCCGGAAAAAATTGCAGTTCAGGTGAAGTAAATTCCAATTCATCAAGCTCAATTTTATTGCTGAATACGTATTTAGAATAGGAAATCCCACTCGCCGAAATCTTTTCAGCAGTAAGAGTTAACCTATCCAGATCGAATTCCACACCTTCAAGACTAAATTCATTAAGGAAGATATTTACCGATAATTCGTCGTACGCAGATGATTTGAAACGATCATCAAGTGCCTGTTCTATTTTCTGTTTGACAAAAAAATTGGCCAGGAACATTAAAAGAACCAAACCGGCCACAACTCCAAGGATCCAGATAATTTTTTTTTTCCTACTCACGAATTCCTTTTTTTTGAAGATAGTACTTTTCCTCTAAACGCCCATTAACAATAATTCCTGAAGGATTTTTTTACAAAGAAAATTTCCCTCATCTGTTAAAATAATTTTTGCAGAGAGAGATCTTTTACCACTTCAAATCTCCCAATATTTTCACAAGGAAAGGGGGAAGCTGTTAATTCTTTACTAATCAACATTTTGTTAGAACATTTTTAACACCTCAAGCCTTAATTTAGGCGGTGTTAAGAAGAATAATTAACCAAAACCAATCAGCCTCATGACATCATTTCAACCCTCTCAAATAATAGAAGAATTTAAAAATTTCATACATAGCAGTTGTACCAGTTGTGAAACGGAAATTGAGAAATTCAGTTCCCTGCATAAGGGCATCATAAAAATGTATTTTGGGGCTCGTCGTGTGGAGATAGATTACAAACTTCAAACTATAAAAGCAGAGATTCCTGTTTCAGATCACCAGTATACAACCGTGAATTTCGAATGCCAGGATCTGGACCGTTTCCTTTCATCCTGCATAAAAAAAGATAAAAGAAGCCTTAACTTTTACCAAAGCTCCCTGAATTATTATAATCATATCCCGGTAGCACTGTCTCAAGTGGCATAGAAAAATTTTGGAATGTGGCTTTACGATCTAAGCTCCGGTACTTCCGGGGCTTTTTTTATGGTGCAGGTGAGAAATTAAAAGGTCGAGACTTAGACACAGTCCGGCTATAAAGCCTTACAGCATAAAAAATTATACGAAGGGTTTCATTCAATTGGCTTACCGGAAAATCCTTCCCCATTTCGCCCTAATAGATAAGGCATAAAGAAACCAACTTTCGATGGGCCTCACTTAGTCGGCCTACCACGTCTTCCCTTTACTATAAGCTCCTGTCGTAGACAACCCGGGACAGGCTTCCCGCCCTGTTAATTCTTATAAAAACAAAAACCCCGAACAAAAGTTCGGGGTTTTTCATTTCAGTTGGCCTACTAGGGCTCGAACCTAGACTCTTCTGAACCAAAATCAGACGTGTTGCCAGTTACACCATAGGCCATTGCTGTAATGCGGATGCAAATTTAAAACAAACTTTGGCTTGTACAAATATTTTTTTCGAATTCTTTCGGTAAAACACAGAAAAAAAATTCTTTTCAAAAAAGGCATTTTTAAGACCTCTCTTTTCGCTACTCTTCCGGGAAGCCTAAAGCCTTATGCAGCTGTAATTTCAAAATATTTTCTTTTGAAAATCGTTCTTCCTACAATAGCTTAATTATTCTTAAATTCGCCACAGTTCTCAAACTCATTTCTATGACCAATTTCAACTTTACCAGGTGGAATAAAATTCTGGGCTGGTTAGTTTTTCTTATAGCACTTACCACATTCTGGCTCACCGTAGAACCCACCCTTAGTTTTTGGGATGCGGGAGAATATATTGCAACTTCTTCAAACCTCGAAGTAGGCCACCCTCCGGGAGCACCTTTATATCAAATGATGGGCGCCTTTTTCTCCATTTTTGCCAGTGAACCTTCGCAGGTAGCCTATATGGTGAACCTCATGTCGGTCTTTGCCAGTGCCTTTACTATTTTGTTCATGTTCTGGTCAATAGTTCTATTACTGCTGAAGATCTCCGGACCTGTGACTGAGATCTCTTCTTCAAAAAAAGCTGCTGTTCTTGGAAGCGCCGCGGTTGGATCCCTTGCCTTTACCTTTACAGACAGCTTTTGGTTCAATGCCGGGGAAGCCGAAGTTTATGCAATGGCGACTTTCCTTATGGCTATACTTTTTTACCTGGGACTGCTTTGGGAACGGGATATGTTTGCTCCAAGAGGCAACCGCTGGGTGATCCTCATTTCATTTATTATAGGACTTTCTTTTGGAGTCCATTTTATGGGACTTCTTACCATTCCAGCCATTGGCTTCCTTTATTACTTTAAGAACTTCTCTAAGATTACGGTCAAGAATTTCATCATTGCCAACATCGTGGTAGTAGCGGTACTTATGTTCATTTTTAAGCTACTTTTACCCTATTCGCTCGTCCTGTTTTCGGCCACAGAGATCTTCTTTGTAAACACGCTGGGCCTTCCTTTCAATTCGGGAACTATATTTACCGCTCTGGTATTGATCGCAGCCTTTTACTTCGGACTCAAGTATACCCGAAGCAAGAAATACTATCAGCTAAACACCTTACTGCTGTGCATCCTGTTCATTTTTATTGGATTCTCTTCATGGGTAATGCTACCGATTAGAGCCAATGCCAATACTGTCATAAATGAGAACAACCCGAACAACGCACGGGAGCTTCTTGCATATTACAACCGCGAACAATATCCCGAAACCCACTTGTTCTACGGACCACAGTTCACCGAGATCTACAGCGGACTTGATGAAAACAATCCTTACATAGACGATAAGCCTAAGTACGAGAAGGATGAAGCTGCAGGAAAGTATGTGATTGTGAACGATTACAAAAATGCCAAGCAAAATACCGATGATGACCACAAAGCTGTCCTGCCACGTATGTGGAGTACAGAACACGCTTCAAATTATATGGAGTTTACCGGACCGCTTGACTTCACTATCAAACCCGAATATCAACAAGAAGAGCAGCTTATAAAGGCTGTGAATGAATTTAAAAGGAACTTTAATCAGGGGAATGTAGATTACGAGCAGTATGACTCTTTCCTACGCCGTTTCAGGGAGTACCTGGATATAGAAAAACCTTCCTTTGGATCAAATTTGAATTACCTGTTTGAGTATCAAATGGGATACATGTACTGGCGATATTTTATGTGGAATTTCGCAGGTCGCCAGAATGATATTCAGGGGAAATACACAGATCAGGATGGAAACTGGTTAAGTGGTATTGACTTTATCGACGAGGCACGCCTGGGGAACCAGGATCTTTTACCTACAGATGCTTTGAACAATCCGGCGAGGAACACCTATTACTTCCTGCCACTTATTTTAGGAATTTTAGGTGTGGTTTTCCATTACAGCCGGGATAAAAAGCGCTTTTGGGTGTTGCTGGTGTTTTTCCTTTTTACGGGAATAGCCCTAAAAATTTACCTCAACGAGAGACCCTTTGAACCACGGGAGAGAGATTACGCCCTGGTTGGCTCGTTCTATGTTTTTGCGATCTGGATAGGCTTTGGGGCTTATGCCCTTTTTGACATGCTGAAAGATTATCTTAAACCAAAGATCGCAGTTCCTGTAGTTATCTCTATTTCACTTCTTGCTGTGCCGGGAGTACTGGCTAGTGAGAACTGGGATGACCATGATAGGTCTAACCGCTACACTGCGCTTGCAATGGCAAAAATGTATCTGGATAGCCTGGATGAAAATGCTATTCTATTCACCATTGGAGATAATGACACTTTTGCCCTCTGGTACGCTCAGCAGGTGGAAGGCTATCGCACCGATGTACGTATCGTGAATACCAGCCTCTTTGCAACCGATTGGTATATAGACCAGATGAAGCGACAGGCATGGGAAAGCGAACCTATACCCGGCCAGCTGCAACACGAGCAATACAGGTATGGAACAAGAGATGCCGTTTGGTTCCAGCCCATCACCCAGGATACTATGGATATTGGGACCTGGATGAACTGGATTGCAAGTGATGATCCCCGCACCAATGCTGAACTGATGAGCGGACAAAGTGTAAGCACCTTCCCCACAAAACACATCAGGATTCCTGTAAATAAGGAGAACGTTCTGGAAAATGGGATCGTAAAACCCCAAAATGCAGATGAAATTGTTGACGAGATCATCATTGAGCTTTCAGGAGATATACTGTACAAGAACAGGCTTTTAATGCTTGATATCATTGCTGGGAATGACTGGAAACGTCCTATCTATTTTACCGGTGGCAGCTTTGGGGATGATGATTATCTATGGATGAAAGACTACCTTCAGTTAGATGGAGTGGCTTATAAACTGGTGCCAATTGAGACTCCTGTAAATCCGCGCAACCCGTTTGACATGGGGCGCATAGATGAAGATAAGATGTATGATATCGTGATGAACTGGTACTGGGGGAACTCGGGTGATCCAGATCTTTATTACGATCCCGAAACCCGTAAAAATGCCATCACGTACCGCAGCAATTTAGCACGTCTTGCCGAAGCTCTTATCAATGAAGGTAAGATGGAGAAAGCAGAAGACATTCTTGACCTGGCGATGGAAAAGATGCCGGTGGAGTATTTTGGGTATTACACCCTGCTCGAACCTTTCATACAGGGGTATTACGAAGTAGGCGAAAGGGAAAAGGCAAGAGACTTATACTTACAGGTTGCTGAAAAATATCAGGAAAATCTCACATATTACAGTTCACTGGATCTGGACAGGCAGTTTGCCCGTGGCAGCGAAGTGGTTACAGATATCGAACGCTACAGAAGCCTTGTCGACCTGTTGATCCTGAATGACACTGAAGAGTTTGCCCGCGAGGAAGCAGATAAATTCAACCGTTATCTCATGTTATTCCAGCATTTCTACGGAAGTCCTGAAGCATCTGAAGAATTACCTGCTACCGAAGCAGAGCTTTTACCACAGGAGATCCAGGATTCGCTGTAGGAAGAGTCAGAAAAGATGAGAGAACGTATCCCCAGGATCATTAAATGGATCTACCCCCACAGGATCTGGGAAGGCCCTGCCGGGGAGAAAAGTCTTTACCTCACCTTTGACGACGGTCCTGTTCCCGGGGCTACAGAATGGGTACTGGAACAGCTGAAAGCCTATAACGCGAAAGCCACTTTCTTTTGTATTGGTGAGAACGTGGAAAAGCATCCCGAGATCTTTCGGCAGGTTTTAGCTGAAGGTCATGTGGTGGGAAATCACACGTACAACCACCTTGATGGCTGGAGAACCCCAATTGCTGAATATCTTCAGAACACAGCCAGGGCACAGGAGGTTATGGAGCGTGAGCTGCCTCAAGGAAGGAGCCTTAAAAATCCCTTTTTTCGTCCCCCTTACGGAAAGATAAGGAATGTACAGGCCAAAAAGCTGCAAAAGCTCGGCTATAAGATTGTTATGTGGAGCATTGTGAGCATGGATTATGATCATAAGCTTTCGGCAGAGAGATGTTATAATAACGTGATCAAAAATGCCGGCCCCGGGAGTGTCATCGTTTTTCACGACAGTCATAAAGCCGAAAAAAACCTAAGAGAAGTTCTACCACTGGTACTGGAGCATTATTCCGGGCTGGGTTACAACTTTAAATCCCTGTAAAAAAAATTCTACCAAAGTAGAGGTGTCAAAAATGGCATTTTTGACACCTCTTTTCCTACAAAATTCTTTATCTTCAGGTGCATTTATTATATAATAAACCGGCATCTATGAAATTCCCTATCAACCTTCCGATCAGTCTGTTCTTTTTATTTTCAATAGTGGGCAATGCCCAGATAAATACTCAGGACACCCGCCTGCTTTCCCAACCAGCCACTAGTGAAGATAAGATCGCTTTTATTTATGCTGAAGATCTTTGGGTGGCAAACAGGGACGGCTCAAATCCCAAACGTCTTACGGTAGATGAAGGCGTAGAAAGAAGTCCTGTATTTTCTCCTGATGGCAGGACTATTGCCTTTAGTGCCGAATACGACGGAAATATAGACGTATATGTCGTTCCCACAGAAGGCGGGGTGCCAAAAAGACTAACCTGGCACCCTTATCCCGATGCTGTCAGGGATTTCACACCCGATGGTTCCAAAGTTCTCTTCGCATCTCAGCGTGATGTTTTCACCAGCCGTTACAGCAGTTTATTCCAGGTCGATATCGAAAACGGGAATGTTGAACCTTTAAAGATCCCTCATGCCAACTGGGCCAGCTATAATAGTGATGGCAGCAAAATAGCCTACACTCCTCTTGGCGACCGCTTTGAACAATGGAAACACTATCGCGGCGGAACCACTACCAGGATCTGGATCTATGATCCTGAAACCTATGAGGTGACAGAGGTACCAAAACCGGCAGGCGGAAGTAATGATACCAGGCCGCAATGGCTAGATGGAAAACTTTTCTTTCGAAGTGACCGGGATGGAGAATTTAATATATACAGTTACGACCCAGCCGAGGGCGCTGTCTTAAAACATACAGACTTTAAGGATTTTCCTGTTACAGACCTTTCAGCAGGAGAAGATGAGATCATTTTCGAGCAGGCCGGTTACCTTCACCGGCTCGACCCACAGACCGGGGAGACACAAAAAATCACTGTAGGCATCGCTACAGATCTCCTGGAACTTAGACCCCGGTTCGTAAGTGGAGATCAATATGTTCGCAGCGCCTCAATCTCTCCATCGGCTGCGAGGGTTGTGATGGATTATAGAGGAGACATTATTACCGTTCCGGCCGAAAAAGGCGATCCTATGAACCTTACTAATACCACAGGAGTTCACGAAAAATTCCCTGCCTGGTCACCCGATGGTAAAACCATAGCTTACTTCTCCGATGAATCAGGAGAATACGCTTTACATCTTTACGACCAAAGCGAGAACAAAGTAGTAAAGAAGGTGAAGTTAGACGGTGCAGGATTTTATGCATATCCGCACTGGTCCCCGGACAGTAAGAAGATAGCCTTTGTTGATAATAGCCGCAGTCTTTACGTATACAACCGGGACAAAGACAGGGTTGCAAAAATAGCTTCAGATGTTCTCTACACTCCCGGAGTATTTCGGGATCTCTTTGGGGACTGGTCGCATGACTCCAACTGGATCACCTACACTACAATTACAAACACACAATTTGAGCAGGCTTTTGTCTACTCACTTTCAGAAAATAAATCCTGGCCAATTTCCGATGGTTTCTCGAATGTGACGAGTCCTGAATTCGACCCAAGCGGAAAATATCTTTACATGCTGGCTTCTACAGATGCCGGGCCTGTGGTCAACTGGTTCGACCAGTCTAACCAGGACATGGAGATGAGTAGTTCAATGTACCTGGTCACCCTTCAGAAGGATGTAGTTTCTCCCTTTTTTAAGGAGAATGACGTAGAGGTAATTCAGCAACAGGAAGAAGAAGAAAAAAAGAAGAAAAAGGATAAAGAAGCAGATAAGAAGCCTGAGGTCAAACCTCTAAAAATAGATTTTGAAGACCTGGAGTACCGGATGGTTGATATTCCGGTTCCGGCGGGAGCTTATACCAATCTTGAAGCCCCGGCCGAAGGTCAGTTGTACTACCTCCAGTTTCCGTATCATGAAAATGTCCCCGGAAGCCTAAGAAAGTATGATCTAAAGGAAAAGAAGGATACCCTTATTATGCCTGCATCGAACTTTGAAGTCTCGGCTAACGGAGAAAAGGTACTCTACCAGCTGAAGAATAAGTTCGGAATAGCCACTTTGGGCAAGAAACCCGATAAGCCTGCTTTGGCATTAGGAGAAGTGCAGGTGAAGATAGATCCGCGGGACGAGTGGCAGAATATCTTCAACGAAGCCTGGAGAGTGAACAGGGACTATTTCTATGATCCGGGAATGCATGGGGTGGATTGGGACGCCATGAAAGAAAAGTACGGCCAGTTCCTACCGCATCTTACCACACGCGATGATCTCTACCAGGTCATGGAGTGGATGTTCAGCGAATTGGGAGTTGGACATCATAGATTCTCCAGCAGAGGCGATGACTTTGAAGAACCGGAGAATATTAAAGGAGGATTATTGGGTGCCGACTATAAAGTAGAGAACGGGAGATACAGGATCAAAAAGATCTATGGCGGCTTGAATTGGAACCCGGACATGCGCTCGCCGCTCACCGAACCGGGAGTGGATGTCAATGAAGGAGACTACATTCTTGCAGTGAACGGGGAAGAAGTAACAGCGAATGACAATCTTTTCCGCTTTTTTGAAAATACAGCAGGCAAACTGGTCAACCTCACCGTGAGTTCTTCTCCCTCTATGAGCAATTCCAGAACAGAAAAAGTCACCCCTATTGATTCTGAATGGGCTCTAAGAAACAGGGATTGGATTGAAGGGAACATCAAAAAGGTAAACGAAGCAACCAATGGACAGGTAGCTTATGTTTACGTTCCTAACACTGCCGATGCGGGTCATGAATACTTCAAACGCTATTTCTTTCCACAGGCTAATAAAAAGGCTGTGATCATTGATGAAAGATTTAATGGGGGCGGCCAACTGGCAGACTATTATATCGATCTCTTAAAAAGACCTCACCAGGCAAACTGGAACTTTAGATATGGTGATGACCTCAAATCCCCGAGTGCATCGATACAAGGACCCAAAGTAATGCTTATTGATGAAACCGCAGGTTCGGGAGGGGATTACCTGCCATGGATGTTTCGTAAATTCAATATGGGAACTATCATCGGAAAAAGAACCTGGGGAGGACTCGTAGGAGTATTGGGCTACCCTGAATTCATCGACGGCGGAATTGTGACTGCGCCAAACGTTGCATTTTATACTGAAGAAGGTTTTAAAGTGGAGAATGAAGGCGTTGCCCCTGATATTGAGGTAGAACAACTTCCCAAAGAAGTCATTGCAGGAAAGGATCCTCAACTTCAAAAGGCAATTGAAGTAGTAATGCAGCAATTAAAGGAAAATCCGCCTAAAGAAGTTAAGCGTCCTCCATATCCCGATAAAACAAAGAACTAATAGAAAAAACAGCTTTTTAAAACCTTAGATCAGCTGAAACTTCCAAAGCATCGGGAGTTTCAGCTTTTTATATAGCTAGGCTGTAATGGAAAAATTTGTTCTGAGGTGATGAGAAATAAATAATAGATTCAGAAGGTATAATTTAAAACACCCGGAAAACAGAGGCATCAAAAATGTCCTTTTTGAGACCTGTTCTAGACGTATTCTTTGATGAGGCCAATTAAAGTATTGGCATCCTGCTCGCCACTTTGCCGCCACTTCATCTCCCCTTCCTTATAGATCATTAAAGTAGGCAAGCCTTTGACACGCAAGGCTTCAGCAAGTTCAGAGTTCTTGTCAACGTCTATTTTTATGATCCTGGCTTTGTCGCCAAGAGCTGCAGCAACATCTTTAAGAACCGGATGCATAGCTACAGAAGCTTCATTCCATTCGGTATAAAAATCAAGAAGAACCGGCACCTGCAGGTCAATTAATTCCCCAAACTTTGACATAACGGTTATATTTGAAGAGCTGCGGAAAGTTGCTTCCTTAGCAGCTTATTTCAAATATAATCAAAAGTTTGATTTATACAGGTTTGGGGCCTTTCCTAAGTTCTATAACTGAAACTTCTGGCCAAATCCCTACCCTGCCGGGGTAAGCTAAAAATCCGAAGCCGCGGTTGACGTTTAGAACACGCCCTGCTTCTTCATAGATACCGGCCCAGTGTTCATACCTGTACTGTACTGGGCTCCATTTGAACCACCCTGGAATTTCAATTCCAAATTGCATCCCATGGGTATGACCACTAAGGGTGATGTGAAATTTTTTGTTATCCTTCTTTACTTTTTCCTGCCAGTGAGAAGGATCGTGAGAGAGCAGGATCTTGAACTCTTCTTCTGAAAGGTCCTGAGCAGCCTTATTGAGATCCCCTACCTGTTTAAAGCCGGCTCCCCAGTTCTCCACTCCTACAATAGCAATAGAGTCATTGCCCCGGGTGACTTTCTTATGATCATCCAACAAGAGGTTCCAACCCATCTCCCGGTGGACATTTTTAAGGTCATCCAAATTTGCCTTTTTTGCCGCTGCAGATCCCCAGTTCACATAATCTCCATAGTCGTGATTTCCCAAAACCGAATAAACCCCATCGGGTGCAGAAAGAGTGGCGAACATTTTTTTCCAGGGCTCCATTTCAGAAGCTGTATTGTTCACGAGATCCCCCGTAAACATGATGGCATCGCTCTGTTGCTCATTGATTAGGTCGATTCCATATTTAATCTTTTCAGCATTATCAAAACTTCCGGAATGAATATCACTGATCTGGGTAATTCTATAGCCATCAAAAGCTTCCGGCAGGTCATTAAAATGTAAAACATACTTTAGCACTTTGTAATTGTAACGCCCCTGATACATTCCGTAGAGAAGGGAAGCAAAAGGAATTGCTGCGATCCCCAGGGCAATTTGACTAACAAACTTCCGCCGCGAAGGCAACGAATAGGCGTCATTGGTATGAGCGAGTTTTTGGAATCCGCTAACCACCAGCCGCACGAGGTCTTCTCCAAAGAGCAAAATGAAAAGGATCAATTTCGGAACAAAAAAAGCAAGAAAAAAACCTATAGCATAGCTCCGCGCCCCGGTTAACCCCTCTTTTTCGGGCACGTTGAACTGGTAAAGCAAATATCCCAGCACCCCTAGAGAGAGGGCCAGATAAATGAAGTAGATCCAGGAATGACGTGTAATGGTTTTAAAAGCCTGGTAAGCGTATAGGTCCAGTACGATATATATGATGACAAAAATGATCCAGCGCATGTAGAAAAATTAAGCTGCAAAGATACAGCTAAAGCCTTGCCAAAAGATTTTGGTGCTAATTGAATAATCTATAGTGCTATAAGAGGTTCACTGAATATCCCGCCTCCCAAAAATGCCTTTTTACGATCATTCCTTTTCAAGACCGGTTATCTACAAGTTTTTCCCGGAGATGATTGATATCATGAAAAGCTCAAGCCGCGGGAATCCATCGGCCGATTTATAAATCAGTTTTCATACATTTACACCCCAACTATCGAAACCTGTTTCTTATCAAGCTTGAAAAGACGCCATTTTATAAAGAATACTTCCCTTAGCGGAATTGGAGTGGCAGTAGCTGCTCCTTTTCTTGATTACCTAAACCTCCCAAAAATGACAAAATCAAAACCTGTTTGTATTGCCACCTGGAATTTTCCCAACGCCAGTCTCAAGGCGGGAGAAATGCTCGAGGCAGGTGCATCGGCCCTTGACGCTGTTGAGCAGGGCGTGATGATAGAAGAAGCCGATATTCGCAACACCACTGTTGGCCGTGGTGGCGCGCCAGACAGAGAAGGAAACGTTACGCTTGATGCCTGTATCATGGATCCTTCAGGAAATGCAGGAGCTGTGGTCTATCTAAAAAATAATACTCATGCCGTTTCCGTAGCCAGAAAGGTGATGGAAGAAACTCCGCATGTGATCCTGGCAGGAGAAGGTGCCGATCAATTCGCCCGTAAGCACGGATTCGAACAAGAGGAACTACTTACTGAAGCTTCAAAAAAGGCATATAAAGAATGGCTTAAAAAGAAAGAGTATAAGCCAATCATAAATATTGAAAACCACGATACCATAGGCATGCTGTGCCTTGATCAAAACGGTGACATAGCTGGCGCCTGTACCAGTTCCGGGTTATCCTACAAGATGAACGGGCGCGTTGGAGATTCTCCTATCATTGGCTCAGGTCTTTTTCTTGACAACGAAATTGGAGGTGCTGTAGCCACAGGAATGGGAGAGGCAATTCTCAAAAGTGTAGGTTCCTTTTTAATCGTGGAATTAATGCGCCAGGGAAAATCTCCTCAAGAAGCATGTGAAATTGCTATTTTGCGTATTATTAAACAAAATTCGAACTATAAAGACTTTCAGGCAGCTTTTATTGCTATCAACAAAAATGGAGAAGTAGGTTCTTACTGTATCCAAAAAGGTTTTTCCTATATGGAATACCGGACCGGTGAGAACAAAAATATCCCAAGTAAATTTTACATCTAAAAATGGAACAGAAAAAATCCTATCGCACTGCATTTATTTTCCTTACCGTCCTTTTCTTTTTATGGGGCTTTATCACCGTATTGGTCGATTCGTTAATTCCAAGGTTGAGGGAGGTTTTCACCCTCTCCTACTTCCAGGCAGGGATGGTGCAATTTGCCTTTTTTGGTGCGTATTTCCTTCTGTCCATTCCGGCAGGATGGCTGCTTTCTAAGATAGGTTACAAAAAAGGGATCGTGCTGGGTCTATTTACAATGGCTGCAGGTTGCCTGCTGTTCTGGCCCGCGGCATCATACCGGGTCTTCGGAATTTTTATGCTCGGGTATTTCATACTTGCAGGAGGTATCACTATCCTGCAGGTAGCGGCAAATCCATATGTGACCATTTTAGGTCCGGCAAGTACAGCTTCCAGTCGGCTTAACTTGTCACAAGCTTTTAACTCATTGGGAACAGCGATCGCTCCGGCACTGGGTGCACTTTTTATCCTTAGCGATAAGGTAATGACCAAAGATGAGATCGCTTTTATGACCGAGGCTGAACAGCTGAAATATTATGCTTCTGAAGCTGCTGCTGTGCAAACCCCTTTCCTGGGAATAGCAATATTTATCATTCTAATAGCCCTGGTTTTTCTTTTTGTAAACCTACCGAAGGTAACAGATACCGAAGCTTCAAACGATTACAGCGTAGTTCTCAAGAACAGAAACCTCATTATGGGAGCTTTCGGAATTTTCTTCTATGTAGGTGCCGAAGTTGCCATAGGATCTTACATGGTAAATTATTTCTTAAGTCTTAATTTACCTGATGTAATTCGGGAAACTCCATTTATGCGAACTCTTGCCGAATGGATCCTTACCTCTGGCGTAACTACCTCGACCGATATGGCCGTGGTGGGAGTGTTTGTAACCTTCTATTGGACCGGTGCTATGATAGGCCGCTTTATTGGTTCCTACCTCACTAAAATTCTGAATCCGGCGAAAGTGCTAATGTTCTTTGCGGCATGCGCTATTGGTCTTGTGTTGATCTCCGATCTTACCGTTGGACTGGTAGCTATGTGGTCGCTTATTGCCGTAGGTCTTTTTAACTCTATTATGTTCCCTACTATTTTCAGTCTGGCACTAGACGGACTCGGAGATAACAAACCGCAGGGATCGGGAGTTCTTTGTACCATGATCGTAGGGGGAGCCATTATCCCACCTGCCTTTGGGTACCTGACAGACTCCTTCGGGTTCAACCTTGCACTTATCCTTGTAATGTTGTGCTACGGCTATATCATGTTCTTCGGATTCAAGCATAAAGCAACAGAAGTAACGATTTAGAAAGGATTAAGGTTTAGGGAATAAGGATTACTGTTCTGCTTTAGGTTGCAGGTTGTCACCCGTTGCCCGTTTCGCTTAACGAAAAATGGAATTTGGACCTTATAAGTTGACACTAACTAGTCACCAAACATCCTGAGATCTTCTAATCAGCACATATCGAAATTAGTTTCAACGTTTGGGCCTCCTTCACTGAGATCCTTCGGCGGGTAAAGGTCGGGGCCTTGGTGTTTGGTGCTTGGTGCTTGTACGTTGGTGCCTGTATTTTGGCGCATTAATTTCTCACATCTCATATCTAAAATCTCACGTCTAATAGAAGTTTCGTAATTTTAGCCTTCTTAAAAAATTATCCATGGCCGAACAAAAACGCTTATTCCTCCTTGATGCATACGCTCTCATTTTTAGAGGGTATTACGCCTTAATAAATAACCCCATTGTCAATTCAAAAGGACTAGATACCTCGGCCATTATGGGATTTATGAATTCGCTGTTTGATGTGATACGCCGTGAGCGGCCAGATCATTTGGCTGTATGTTTTGACAAGGAAGGTAGTGTAGCGAGAACAGAATTATTTGAAGCCTATAAAGCACACAGGGATGCGACTCCCGAGCCAATTTTAAAAGCCATTCCTTACATCCAGGAGATCCTAAAGGCGATGCATATTCCGGTGGTCGTACTGCCGGGTTGTGAAGCCGATGATATTATTGGAACCTTGGCAAAGCAAGCCGAAAAAGAGGGCTATAAAGTATTTATGGTGACCCCCGATAAGGATTTTGCGCAGCTGGTTTCCGAAAATATCTTCATGTACCGCCCTGCGAGGATGGGGAATGGTATTGAGATATGGGGTATTCCGGAAGTTCAGAAAAAGTTCGCAGTGGAACGTCCCGAGCAGGTGATAGATTTCCTGGGAATGATGGGCGATGCTGTTGATAATATCCCGGGATTACCGGGAGTGGGTGAAAAGACGGCTAAGAAATTCCTGAAGGAGTTTGGCAGCATGGAAAATTTGCTGGCAAACACAGATAAGCTGAAGGGAAAGATGCGGGAAAAAGTTGAAGCCCATGCCGAGCAGGGAATGGTCTCAAAGCAGCTGGCCGCTATTATGACCGATTGTGATGTGAAGTTCCATGCCGAAGATTATGAGCTCTCTGTACCCGATGCAGAAAAGGTGCAGGAAATATTTGAAGAGCTTGAGTTCAGGCGCCTAAAAGAGCAATTTCTCAAGTTGTTTTCCGGGGAAGAAACGGCCCGTCCTACGCAGGTGACGAGCACTGCAACCGGAAAAGCCCAGGCACAGCCGGCAGGAGCAGGTCAATTTTCCCTTTTTGGAGCCGAAGCTTCAGAAGGAGTGGAAAAATTTTCAGGAAGAAAGACCATTAAAGATGTACCGCACGTATATCAAAGCGTAGCGACTGGAATGGCCACCGAACTTTTTCTTCAGAATTTGATGAAGCAAAAATGTGTGTGTTTTGAGTTTACTACCACAGGGCTTAATCCACTTTCTGCTGAAATTATAGGAATAGCTTTTTCCTGGGAGACCGGAAAAGGATTTTACATACCTGTTCCCGAAAATCGCACAGCAGCTCAGGAAACAATGGAGAAACTGCGACCCTTCTTTGAAGCCGAAAACATTGAGAAAGTGGGCCAGAACCTGAAGCACGATATAAAAGTCCTGGCCAAATACGACATTAAGTTCAAAGGTCAACTTTTCGACACTATGATCGCGCATTATCTTATTAATCCAGATATGCGCCACAGCCTGGATGTACTTTCAGAAACTTATCTCAATTACACTCCCGTTTTTGTGGAGGAATTGTTAGGCAAGGGCAAGAACCAAAGGTCAATGCGTGACATCCCACTGGAAAAACAAACGGAATTCAGCGCAGAGGATAGCGATGTGATCCTTCAGCTTAAACAACATTTCACGCCGGAGCTCAAAGAAGCAAACACTGAAAAACTTTTTAATGAGATCGAGATCCCGCTGGTAAGAGTACTGGCCGATATGGAACTGGAAGGTATAAGGCTCAACAAGGAATTCCTTTCCAGCCTTTCAGAAGAAATGGATAAGGATATAAAGCAGCTCGAAAATGACATTTTTGAGACCGCAGGAGAGGAGTTCAATATTGGTTCTCCCAAGCAGCTCGGGATCATCCTCTTTGAAAAACTGAAACTTGTAGAAAAGCCAAAAAAGACAAAGTCGGGCCAATATTCAACAGGAGAAGAAATACTTTCTGCCCTCGCCCCCCAGCATAAAATTGTTCAACAGGTGCTCGATTACCGCGGACTTGTAAAGCTGAAGAACACCTATATAGATGCTTTACCATTGCAGGTGGATGAAACCACAGGCCGGGTTCACACAGATTATGTGCAAACAGTTGCCGCTACCGGAAGATTGAGTTCTACCAATCCAAACCTCCAGAATATCCCCATCCGTACCGAAAGAGGAAGACAGGTAAGGCAGGCTTTTGTGCCTCGAGATGCAGATCACATCCTCCTGGCTGCCGATTATTCCCAGATCGAACTGCGTATTATTGCATCATTAAGTGAAGAGGATAATATGATCTCTGCATTTCAGCAAAACCAGGATATCCACGCTTCTACCGCAGCAAAGGTCTTCAATGTTCCAATTGAAGAGGTAACCCGGGAACAGCGAAATAATGCAAAAACTGTAAACTTCGGAATAGTATATGGGGTTTCAGCGTTTGGACTCAGTAATCAAACCAACCTTTCCAGAGGGGAAGCAAAGGAACTTATCGATACCTATTATAAGACCTATCCAAAACTGCGGAATTTCATTAGTGAACAGATCGATTTTGCAAGAGAGCATGGTTATGTCCAAACCGTATTGGGTAGAAGGAGGTATTTAAAAGATATCAATTCCCAGAACCAGGTTGTGCGCGGTGCTGCTGAAAGAAATGCCGTCAATGCGCCAATCCAGGGAAGTGCAGCCGACATTATAAAGCTGGCTATGATCAACATTCACAGAAAACTACAGGAGGGCAATTACAGAACTAAAATGCTCCTACAGGTACATGATGAACTCGTCTTTGATGTTTACCGCCCCGAGTTACAGGACATTCAGAAAATGGTGAAGCACGAAATGGAAAATGCCTTTAAAATGGATGTGCCGCTAGAGGTGGAATTAGGCGTGGGCGAGAACTGGCTGGAAGCACATTAGGTGAGTCGATAGTCTGTAGTCTATAGACGGTAGGTCTATATTTTAAAAATGTAGTCGTAGAAATCAATCCTGAAAACCTTTTAAAGGTTGTGCCTTTCACCTTCTTCCTGTAACCTTCAGAAAAAGCACCCTTCAAAAATGACATTTTTCAGAAGCATTTCGATTTAAGCTATAAAAGAAGACCCTCCATTTGGAGGGTTTTTAGTTTAAGAGAATCTATAGAATAAACCGATAAGTCGCTTTAATTAAAAATGTATTCTGCGGTTTTTGTCTTAAAAGTTGATTGTCTACTATTCCAGTAAACTTATTGTTCACGTCTCCAAGGCCGGTAATTCCCTGCGACCATACAAGAAAGATCTCTGACCCCGGGATGTACTCCCATCTTGCCACCAGGTTCGAACGGTATTGCACAAAAGCAAAATCAGGATTGTTTACGGTATAGTCTATAATGTTATCTCTGTTCTCATCTATTTTGTAAACGCCGTCTTCAAAAGTGATCTGTCCTTCTCCATACCGGGCTACTCTCTGGTCAAGATCTTTGGCTGTAGCATCCACAACATAATTAAGATCTAAATAATTAGCCTTAAAGATGTACGGCTGCCCATAATATTGAATGGTGAGATTGGGATTGATATTATAATTCACTCTTAAAGTGGCGCTAAGCGTTTCCTGGTCAATTGCTCCCAATATATACCTGGCATCGTCATTAAATGCACGTTCAGCTACATACTGGGTCTTATTTGGGTTGGTTTGATATGAAAGATCCATGGACATACTCAGGGAATTGATAGGTTGATACCGCAGGCCGGCTTCAAATCTGTCCACACTAAAATTATTTTGTGTCGCCTCAGAATGCACCCAACCAAATCGGGTTGCTATTTTCTTGCGTTGATCACTTCCCGAGAAAATATAGAAAAAGTTCTCTTCATTGAATCTCCAGCGTGGACCACCCCTTAAGAAGGTATTTATGAAAATGCGTGGCTTGTGAGCAGCTCCACCTTCACTCCACCAGTTATTCTTATAATTTATAAATCCCTTTAGTTCATAATGAGTGCGGTTGTGATTGCCATCAAAATCAAAGGAAGTCATTTGCTCCATTCCGATCATAGCTTTTCTGAAAAAACCGGTGGGCTTGTTGAAGAGCCGTCTTAGGTTTATATACTGCCTAATATCATCTGCCTGTCTTAAAAATCCTATATCATTGATCTCCAACTCAGGAGAAAGCCATTTCCCACCAATGTTGTAGCGCCAGTTACCACCACCCTCTTTTCCAAATTCCAATTTTCCACCGGTACCCGTTAAGGAAGTTCTTGTAAAATCTACTTCCACATGCCCGGCATCTGATCGCTGAAAAAGATGCACCAGGGAAGTCTGGGTATTTAATATAGCCTCTTCACTCCCCCTAACATTACTCACCACAGCATTACCTTCTATATAATAGGTTCTTTTTTTCCAGGAATGCCTAAAGTCCAATCCACCACTATATGCCTGAGCATGTAAAAAGGTTAGGTTTTCTTCCAGGTTTCTATGTGTAGCGGTAAGCATTCCTCCTATATAGCTGTTGCGATCGTTCATGTCTTTTTGCACCCTTCCAACCACATAATTGGTAAGCGGTTCAACCAGAACATCCTCTTCACTCCCATCTTTATTTAGAACTCCGGCAAATTCTCTCGAAGTAACAGATTCCAATAGTCCAAGAGTCCAGCCATTTTCTGTTTTTCCACTGAATTTAGCAGCTCCTAATATTGTAGTATTGACCGGCTGATCAACGTAGGCTACATTAGGACCAAAAGCTGAACCTTGTGGCGTTCGCCCTATTCGGCGGGAAAAGAACAGGTTGTCCTGGCCATTAGCAAACCTGAAGTCGAAAACACTTTTATTCTCCACGAAGAATGGCCTGCGTTCTTCAAAGAAGATCTCGAACCCATCGAGGGCAACTGCACCGGGATCGGCATCTACCTGTCCAAAATCCGGATTAATAGTTAGATCTACAGTGAGGTCGTTAGTAACACCTATTTTTGCATCCAACCCTGCAGCAAATTCCCCATCATTTCCAGTCCTATAGGGATTGCCTGCTTCTGCTTCATAGGAGGATACTCTTCCAACTGAGTAGGGCTGGATTTCTAGTTGCTTTTGAGGCTCTATTCCCTTTAATCCTTTTAAGACTCCGAAAGAACTCACCCATCCTGCCGGATTTGCCGGTACGGGTTGCCAGGTAGATCTTTCTTCATTATTGAAGTATCGCCGGGTAGACTGAATACCCCAAACCTGTTCTTCCTCTCCGCTGAAGCGCAACTGGCTAAGAGGGATCTTTACCTCTGCAGTCCAACCCTCAGAATCTATATTTGTTTTTGTATACCAGATTGGATTCCAGCTTGGGTCGAAATTACCATTGTTGGAGATGAATTCATCTCCTTTTACTCCACTGGCAGAAATGGTAAAAGAGAAAGCAGTGCGATCGTCATTATAACTGTCAATATTCAGCTCCACCCAATCTCCGGGAAAATCATCACGTCTCCCCATACGCTGTACTATCTTTTCGGGATTTGGCTCATAACATCTAAAGGCGACATAAAGATACTTCTCATCATATACGATCTTCATCTTTGTCTGATAACTGGGAGGAGTATTATTATCAGGTTCAAATTCGACAAAGTCTGAGGTCCAGTCTACCGCGTCCCAGGTATCTTCATCTATGATCCCATCAATTTTAATGGTTTCCAGTCCTGCTACAGATTGAGTTGTGTAGGTGCGCGTGGCAAAAGGAAGTTTCACATCCGGCTCAGTACTTGCCTGAGGGAAGGCTGCATTAAAAGAAAATGTAAGGAGAAGCAAATAGAAGATCTTCTTGAATAGCATGGATAATATAGTTTCTATAAAGACTAGGTAAAAAGTTGTTTGTGACACTAAAAAAGAAGAAATGTTCAATTTACCCTTTTTCGGGCAGTAAAATTACAGATTTGTTAAAGCCATGGAAGCTATTTAGAGAATTAATCAAAAATAAAATTGGTGCTTGCTTTATAGAAGGATTTTTTAAGCCAAAAAGCATCCGGAAAAACAGAGTTTTGATAGGCCTGAAAATCAGAACCTTCAGGGAAAATAAATTAATAATTACGGCATTTGAATTATAAATTTATAATTGTACATTTGCACCCCTGTTTTATGCAGGGAATGGAATGTTTAATTATTAAGTAAATTTAATTAGTGTGGACACATTAAGCTACAAAACGGTTTCTGCCAACAAAGCCACTGTAAATAAGGAGTGGGTTGTTGTAGATGCTGAAGGACAGGCCCTTGGCCGCCTTTCTTCTATAGTGGCAAAGCTACTAAGAGGAAAGTACAAAGCTAATTTCACCCCACACGTTGATTGTGGCGATAACGTAGTTGTTATCAATGCCGAAAAGATCAACTTAACAGGAAAGAAATGGGACTCGAAAGAGTACATTCGCCACACCGGCTATCCTGGGGGTCAAAGAAGTTTAACTGCAACGGAATTATTCACAAAAGGTCCTGAGAGACTTGTGGAAAATGCAGTAAAAGGAATGCTACCAAAGAACAAACTTGGAGCAGATCTTTTCCGTAATCTAAGAGTTTTTGCAGGATCTGAGCATGACGTTCAGGCGCAAAAGCCAAAAACTATTAACTTAAACGATCTTAAGTAATGGAAGTTATTCACAAAATTGGCCGTAGAAAAACGGCAGTTGCACGTGTGTACGTTTCAACAGGAAGCGGGAACATCACTGTAAACAAAAAAGACGTTAAGGATTACTTCTCTACAAGCACGCTTCAGTACAAAGTACGTCAGCCTCTTAACATGACCGGAAACAATGAGAACTTTGATATCAAAGTAAATGTTTACGGTGGTGGTATTACAGGACAGGCAGAAGCTATTCGCCTTGCTCTTTCCAGAGCTATGGTAGAGTTGGATGCTGAGAACAGAAGCACTCTTAAGCCAGAAGGACTACTTACAAGAGACCCAAGAATGGTTGAACGTAAGAAATTTGGTCAGAAGAAAGCTCGTAAGAAATTCCAGTTCTCTAAACGTTAATATTGTTTGGTGTGTAATGCACCAAAAAGTTCATTTAAATCATAAGATTTTTGTTGTTACTCCGGGGTCACACTGAGCTAGTCGAAGTGCCGGTGGTTAGTTTAGCATCTAAACGGTCAGGGCCTGATATCATATCGCCACCTGATTGTTGCTATCTCAACAGAACGTAAACTATTACAAAAATGGCAAACAAAGTAGAAGTAAAAGAATTACTTGATGCAGGTGTACACTTTGGTCACCTCACAAGAAGATGGAATCCAAACATGGCGCCTTACATATACATGGAGCGCAATGGGATTCACATCATCAACCTTTATAAAAGTGCTGCTAAAATGCAGGAAGCCGGGGAGGCTCTTAGCAAAATTGCAGCCAGCGGTAGAAAAATACTCTTCGTAGCTACCAAGAAACAAGCTAAAGAAATCGTTGCTGAACAAGCCGAAAAAGCTAACATGCCTTACATCACCGAAAGATGGCCTGGTGGTATGTTGACAAACTTCGTTACTATTCGTAAAGCTGTTAAGAAAATGGCTTCTATCGATAGAATGAAGAAAGACGGTACTTTCAACACGCTTTCTAAAAAAGAACGTTTACAAGTAGATCGTTTAAGAGCTAAGTTGGATAAAAACTTAGGTTCTATTGCAGATATGAGCCGCCTTCCAGGTGCTCTATTCGTAGTAGACATCACTCGTGAACACATCGCGGTTAAAGAAGCTCAAAAATTAAACATTCCAATTTTTGCAATGGTTGACACCAATTCAGATCCTAGAGATGTGGATTATGTGATCCCTGCAAACGATGATGCTTCAAAATCAATAAGTAAAGTTGTTTCTTACGTTGCTGATTCAATTGTTGAAGGACTTTCAGAAAGAAAGGCTTCAGGAAAAGAAGGTAAAGAAGAAGACGCTTCAGAAGACAAGCCGGCAAAAAAGGCTCCTAAGGCAAGAAAGCCAAGAGTAGAAGCCGAAGCTGTATCTAAAGATCCACAAGATCAAAAAGATATGAAGGAGGCTCAGGAAGATGTAAAACTAAAGTCTAAACAAGAGACTTTAGCCGATGCAAAGTCCAACGACGAAGAAGAATAGAAGTTCATATAATTAATCTATGAGTCGTTTGGTTGCTTTCAATTGAATTCAGCTAAACGACTTATTCTTTTAATAAAAAACATTTAAGACTATGGCTAATATAACCGCCGCAGAAGTAAATAAATTGAGAAAAGCTACCGGTGCCGGTATGATGGATTGTAAAAAGGCACTAGTTGAAGCTGAAGGAGATTACGATAAAGCTATCGAAATTCTTCGTAAGAAAGGTCAAAAAGTTGCTGCAAACCGTGCCGACAGAGAATCTTCTGAAGGAGCTGTGATCGCAACTGTGAATTCTGATAACACAAGAGGTGTGATCGTTTCCCTTAACTGCGAAACAGATTTCGTGGCTAAGAACGATTCTTTCGTCCAACTTGCTCAGGATTTCGCAGATCTTGCTTTAGATGTAAATTCTAAAGAGGAACTATTAGCTAAAGATTACAAAGGGATCACTGTTCAGGAGAAACTTACTGAGCAAACCGGAGTAATTGGTGAGAAGATCGAGATCGGTGACTTTAGAACTCTTGAGGCGCCATTCGTAGGATCATACATCCACGCCGGTAACAAGATCGCTGTTCTTACAGGTCTTTCTGGAAAGACCGATAATGCCGAAGAAGTTGCAAAGAACGTTTCTATGCAGGCAGCTGCTATGAATCCTGTTGCTCTTAACGAAGAAGGTGTTGACCAGACTGTGATCGATAAAGAAGTTGAGATCGCTAAAGATCAACTAAGACAGGAAGGTAAGCCTGAGGCAATGCTAGACAATATCGCAAAAGGTAAGATCAAGCGTTTTTTCAAGGACAACACTCTTGTAAACCAGGATTTCATCAAAGACAGCAAAATGTCTGTTGCTGAATATGTAAAATCTGAAGATGCAAACCTTAAGGTTGTAGCTTTCGAAAGAGTTGCTCTGGGATAATTCCTTCGGAAATAATATAAGAAAAACCCGCTTCTGAAAAGGAGCGGGTTTTTTGATTAGATGCTATTCAACCCTTTCAGGGCTCTGAACCTTGAAGGGGTTAAGATATTATTGGGCTAAAGCCCTAAAGATTAATTTCCTGGACCCCCGGCTAAAGTCGGAGGCAATTCATGTTAAGAACTATTCGATTTTCGATATGAATGAATGAAATGCCATCGCCATTAGGTGGTGAAAAATAAAAGAAAAACATAAGGGCTTTGGCCTGAGTATTTAAAACCTGATTTGCCAGAGAAAAGAAAACAAATCTTGGCTCTTGTTTCTTGTAGCGAAGCGGTCTTGTCTCTTTTTCAATACCTCTCAAAAATGATAAAAACCGTCTCAGCTTCCGGAATGGAAGGGTAAAAATTTCCCGTTTTTAATTTATTGGTATTGATAAGTTCAATAAATATTTCTGAAGTTCCCCCTGTGCTTGAAGCCAGGCTCAGGTAAAGCGTCTTGTCTTCAATACGGTAGATGTAAATTTCAGAATTTCCATCTCCGTCTATACGGGTAAGTCGGTTATCGGCAGTAAATACTAAAGTTGTCCTGTTGGCAACAGGCGCCGTTTCTATCCAGGTGCCCAAAATTGAAGCCTCATCATCCCTGTCAACAGAACAGGAAAACAGTGCAAGGCACAGCATCAAAACACATCCGGATTTCAAAAGGCTATTATTCATCTTGATTTCTTCAAAAATTGTTAGCGGTATAACGACAGCCGGAAATTAATATTTTTCTTTAACCCTCTTTTACAAATAATTTGATTTTTAGCAGTCTCTATCTATAGGATAAATTCCTTAGTTTTGCACAACCCATCAAATCACATAGATGCATTACAACAGAATTTTATTAAAACTCTCGGGTGAGGCTCTCATGGGCAACCGTCAATATGGAATTGATCCTGAACGTTTGGCCGAATATGCAAAGGAAATCAAAGCAGTTACAGATCGAGGTGTAGAAGTAGCCATAGTAATTGGCGGCGGAAACATCTTTAGAGGTGTGGCAGGTGCGAGTAAAGGTATGGATCGGGTAACAGGTGATCATATGGGAATGCTGGCAACAGTTATCAATGGTTTGGCATTACAGTCGGCTCTTGAAGATGCAGGGATCCAGACCAGGCTTCAATCGGCAGTAAAGATTAATGAGGTTGCAGAGCCATTCATCAGAAGAAAAGCTATGCGTCACCTGGAAAAAGGTCGCGTGGTAATTTTTGGTGGGGGTACCGGAAATCCTTATTTCACGACAGATTCCGCAGCTGTGCTAAGAGCGATCGAGATCCACGCAGATGTCATCCTGAAAGGAACCCGCGTAGATGGAATTTACACTGCAGACCCCGAAATTGACAAAAAAGCTACAAAGTTTGATTTTATTAGCTTTGATGACGTGCTTACAAAAGGCTTGAAAGTGATGGATACTACCGCTTTCACCCTGAGCCAGGAAAATAAATTGCCTATAATAGTTTTTGATATGAACAAACCCGGAAACCTTGAAAAAGTGGTGACCGGTGAAAAAATAGGTACCAAAGTAAATTTTTAGAAGGATAGGATTAAGAACAATCTTTAAAACTTTAAACTTTAGAAATGAACGACGAGTTAGATTTTGTTATTGATAGTACCAAAGAAGCAATGGATCAAGCCATTCTTCACCTGGAAAAACAACTACTGAATATTAGAGCAGGAAAAGCCACTCCTGCCATGCTGGGCAGCGTGAAGGTAGATTACTACGGAAGCCAAACTCCGCTAAACCAGGTCGCTAACGTAAATACTCCCGATGCCCGTACGCTTACCATTCAACCTTTCGAAAAGAGCATGATCCAGGCTATTGAAAAAGGGATCATGCAGGCGAATTTAGGTTTTAATCCTATGAACAATGGGGACAGCGTTATTATAAATGTACCTCCTTTGACAGAAGAGCGTCGTCGTGAACTAGCAAAGCAGGCAAAAGCTGAAGCTGAAGATGCTAAGATCGGGGTACGAAACGACCGCAAGAATGCGAATCAGGAGATCAAAAAACTGGATCTTTCTGAAGATCTTCAGAAATCTGCTGAAGCCGATATTCAAAAACTTACCGATACTTATATTGAAAAGATCGATAAGATCCTTGCTGTAAAGGAAAAAGAGATCATGACGGTCTAACTCCTATCAAATATACCTTTCAAAAAGCGGCTTTTTAAGCCGTTTTTTTTCTACCTTTTTTTGGAAAAGGCATACATTGGAAAAAGAGCAGATGCTTTCTTACCTTTGCATCACAATTTTTTCCCATGTCAAAATTTCTCGGCTTTGAGTTCTGGAATACTGTTGCACGCACAATTCTAAGGAACAGGATCCTTATCCTGGTGTTGATCGCCGCATGTACAGTTTTTCTAGGTCTACAGTGGAAGAATATGAAGTTCTCTTTCACTGAAGCTAACCTCCTGCCCGATGATGATCCCATAAACCTGCAGTATCAGGAATTCCTTGATAAATTTGGAGAAGAAGGAAATGTCATAGTCCTTGCCGTTAATGATTCGGCTTTGTTCACTCCTGAAAAGTTTGTAGCCTGGAATGCCCTTGCTGAAAAATTGAACAGCTTTCCTGAAGTTGAATTCACTGTTGCTATAGGAAATCTTCGGAAGCTGGAAAAATTTGAAGATCCCGGTCGCTTTGAAATGGTTCCCTTCATTGCCGAAGAAGAACCAGATGCCCAACAGGTACAGGAATACCGGGAAGAACTGTTTGAAAATTTGCCCTTTTACGAAGGTCTGGTGTACAGCAGACATTCAAATACAGTTCAAACAGCCATCTACCTGGACAAGGAAATAGTCAACACCGGAAAACGAAAAACTTTTGTTGTTGAAGAACTCATCCCAATTGTGGAGCAGTTTGAGGAGGAACAGGGCATGAATGTCTTTGTTTCGGGAATGCCATACATTCGCACTCTCAATGCTCAAACCATAATTGATGAAATAGGACTTTTCATTGGCGCCGCTTTACTGGTGACTTCATTGATCTTTTTCTTTTTCTTCAGAAGTATTCGCGCCACTGTGATTTCGATGATCACAGTAATTATTGGAGTGATGTGGGCTTTCGGAGTTCTTGGACTGCTGCATTATGAGATCACTGTTTTAACGGCAATCATTCCGCCGTTGATCATTGTTATCGGGATTCCCAACTGTATTTTTCTCATTAATAAATATCAGCAGGAGATTAAGAAGCATGGCAATCAGGCCAAGTCATTGCAGCGGGTGATCACTAAAGTCGGGAACGCAACTTTAATGACCAACCTTACAACAGCTTCAGGTTTTGCAACTTTTATTCTTACTGAAAGTACGCTGCTCAAGGAATTCGGGATCGTGGCTTCGATTAACATCATAGCTATTTTCATACTCAGCCTCCTCATAATTCCTATCATCTACAGCTACATGAATGTGCCGCGGGAAAAGCACCTCAAGCACCTCAATAAAAGATGGATTGGTGGCTTTGTGAACTGGATGGAGCGAATGGTGAAAGATCACAGAATCGGGATCTTTATAGTTTCTATTATTTTGCTGGTAGCAAGTATCATCGGGATCTACACCATAAGGATCTCCGGAAGCCTGTTGGAGGATATGCCGCAGGAAGCAGCTTTTTTCAAGGATATTAAATTCTTTGAAGAGGAATTCGACGGGGTAATGCCGCTGGAGATCTTGATAGACACTCAGAGAGAGCAGGGAGTGATGAAACTCCCCACCCTAAGAAAAATGGATGAACTGCAGGAGTTACTTGCTGAAGAAGAAGACCTCTCCCCTCCTGTTTCCATTGTCAACCTGGTAAAATATTCAAAGCAGGCTTACTACAATGGCAATCCAAAATATTACCAGTTGCCGACCTCTCAGGAGCGAAATTTCATACTTCCGTATGCGCAGGGACTGGATGCAGCAGGTGATAATCTGCTCACTTCCTTTGTTGACAGCACCGGGCGCTATGCTCGTATGACTACCTTTATGAAGGATATTGGCACAGAAGAAATGGAGGAGATCGAAGAGGACCTGTGGCCAAAGATCAGGGAGATATTTCCGGAAGATCGTTTCTCGGTCGAAATGACAGGAAAGGCATTGATCTTTCAAAAGGGAACAAATTACCTGGTAAGGAATCTTATCATTTCTTTGAGCCTTGCAATTTTCCTTATTGCTCTTATCATGGCATGGATGTTCAGGTCCTGGAAAATGATCCTGGTATCGCTCATTCCAAACCTGCTTCCGCTACTGGTGACAGCGGGAATGATGGGCTTCCTGGGAGTACCCATAAAACCTTCAACTATCCTGGTCTTTAGCATTGCCTTCGGAATTTCGGTAGATGACACCATTCACTTCCTGGCTAAATACAGGCAGGAGCTTAAGGCGAATAATTGGAAGATCAAGAGATCTGTTTATGCTGCACTAAGAGAAACAGGAGTAAGTATGTTCTATACTTCCATTGTGCTCTTTTTCGGCTTTTCAGTGTTTATGATAAGTAGTTTTGGAGGCACAGTGGCTTTGGGCGGACTTGTTTCAGCAACACTATTATTTGCCATGCTGTCGAACCTTTTGCTGCTACCGGCGCTGTTGCTATCCCTTCAGAAGGAGATCGCGAACAAGGATGTTTTCCTGGAGCCTGCCATAGATATCATCCCTGAAGAAGAGGATTCGGAAGAGAACTTTTCAAAAGAGGATCCAAAAATGTGATTTTTGACACCTCTTTTTGGCTGAGGCCTTTATTTAATTACTTGTAAGGCAAGTGCGGAAAAATTATCTTTGCTGTCCAAATAGAAAAAGATGATCACAGGAAAAGTTGCAGAACTTTTAGAAAGCACTAAATATTTACAGGAAGTTGAAGTTAAAGGTTGGGTTCGCTCCTTTAGAAGCAACCGATTCATTGCTCTAAACGACGGCTCTACCATCAATAACCTGCAATGTGTTGTTGATTTTGAAAAACTAAATGAAAACACTCTTAAGCGCATCACTGTTGGTGCCGCCATAAAGGTGGTTGGGACTTTGGTTGAGAGCCAGGGAAGCGGACAGAAGGTAGAGATCCAGGTAAATACTGTTGAGATTCTTGGAGATGCAGATCCCGAAGAAGTGAAATACACCATTCTCTCTCCAAAAAGACACTCTTTAGAGAAGCTTAGGGAGCAGGCACACCTTCGGGTAAGGACAAATACCTTTGGGGCTGTAATGAGATTGCGCTCCAAACTTTCCTTTGCTATTCACAGCTATTTCCAGCAAAACAATTTCCATTATGTAAACACTCCCATAATTACGGGAAGTGATGCAGAAGGTGCGGGAGAAATGTTCAAAGTGACTTCCTTTGATCTTGACAATATTCCGCGAAAAGAAGACGGATCTGTTGACTATAAAGAAGATTTCTTTGGAAAGGAGACAAATCTTACTGTTTCAGGACAACTCGAAGGAGAGACCTATGCGCTTGGACTAGGACAGATCTATACCTTTGGACCCACTTTTAGGGCGGAGAATTCAAATACTTCTAGACACCTGGCGGAATTCTGGATGGTGGAGCCCGAAATGGCTTTCTGTGACCTCGCCGGAAACATGGACATTGCTGAAGAATTCATAAAATACGTGCTTAAATATGTATTGGATAATTGCAAAGATGATCTTGCCTTTCTTGAACAGCGCCTGGCAAATGAAGATAAGGTAAAGCCTGAAGCTGAAAGAAGCCCAATGAGCCTCACTGAAAAGCTGAAGTTCGTTATTGAGAATAACTTTAAAAGGGTAAGCTATACAGAAGCCATTGATATTCTCAAGAATTCAAAGCCCAACAAGAAAAAGAAATTCAACTACATCATTGAAGAATGGGGTGCCGATCTTCAAAGTGAGCACGAACGATACCTGGTAGAAAAACATTTCAAGTGTCCAGTAATCTTATTTGATTATCCGGCTAACATAAAAGCATTCTATATGCGTTTAAATGAAGACGGAAAGACAGTACGCGCCATGGATATCCTGTTTCCCGGTATTGGAGAGATCGTGGGTGGGTCACAACGGGAAGAACGTCTTGACGTGTTAAGAAATAAGATGCAGGCCCTGGATATTGATGAAAAAGAGCTATGGTGGTACCTGGACACCCGAAAATTCGGAACTTGCGTTCACAGCGGATTTGGTCTTGGTTTTGAGAGACTTGTACAATTTGCGACGGGAATGGGAAATATTAGAGACGTTATCCCTTACCCAAGAACTCCATTAAATGCCGAGTTCTAATCGCCCTCTCTCATCCTAAAGTACTCATAAACAATCTGCGTTCGTTTACGTTTGTAGATTGTTTTTTTTATTTTTATGAAAAGCCCGGAATTATATGCTAAAACAGCAGTTAAACCTTAAATTATCTCAAAAGCTTTCCCCTCAGCAAATTCAGTTGATGAAGCTTATCCAGCTCCCTACGCAGGCTTTTGAGCAGCGGCTTAAACAAGAGATGGAGGAGAACCCTGCGCTGGAAGGTGGAAAGGAAGACAAAGACGATTACGAAGAGGATTTCGAAAATCCTGATTATCAGGATGATGATCCCGGTAATGAGAGCATCGAAGCCGAAATTGATGTAGATGAGTACCTAAGCGATGACGAGATACCCAGTTATCGCTTACAAGCCAATAATTATAGTGCAGATGATGAGGACAAGCAGGTTCCCTATGCATCGGGAACTTCTTTTACCCAGTATTTGAAGACACAGCTCAGCACCCTTAGGCTGAATGAATCTCAAAAAGAAATAGCCGAATTTCTGGTAGGCAGCGTGGATGAAAGCGGATACATTAGAAGATCTGTTCAGGACATAGTAGATGATCTCGCTTTTACCCAAAATGTCTATACCGATGAAGAAACGGTGGAGAAAGTTTTGAAATATGTTCATGAACTGGATCCTGCCGGGGTTGGCGCAAGAAGCCTTCAGGAGTGTTTGCTCATACAGTTAAATCGAAAGGAGCAAACCAGACCTGTAAGTCTTGCTAAAGACATTATTGAAAAGTCTTTTGATCAGTTCAGCAAGAAACACTATCAAAAACTACTTTCGAAGCACGACATCTCGGAAGATGAACTAAGGAATGCCATTGATGTTATAGAACATCTCAACCCCAAACCGGGAGGCGCCTATGCCGGGAACACCCGTGCCGTAGAACACGTGATCCCCGATTTCACCATAAAGATAGTTGACGGAGAGCTGGAGTTGAGTCTCAATGGCCGGAATGCTCCTGAAATGCACGTGTCCAAAGATTACAGTGAAATGCTGAAGGGCTATAAAGAGTCCAAGGAAAAAAGCAAGGCACAAAAGGATGCGGTGATGTTCATTAAACAGAAACTAGACGCAGCTAAATGGTTTATTGAAGCCATCAAGCAGCGACAAACCACCTTGTTCGTAACTATGAGTGCGATCATGAACTATCAGCAGGAATATTTCCTCACAGGAGATGAAAGAAACCTGAAGCCTATGATCCTAAAGGACATTGCCGATGAAATTGATATGGATGTTTCTACTGTTTCAAGGGTGGCCAACAGTAAATATGTCGACACACCTTATGGCACAAAACTCATAAAGGATTTCTTCTCTGAGTCCATGAAGAATGACCAGGGTGAAGATGTCTCTACCAAGGAGATCAAGAAGATCCTTGAAATGACCATAGAAGAGGAAAACAAAAGGAAGCCTCTTACCGATGAGAAGCTGGCAAAGATGCTCAAAGAAAAAGGTTATCCCATTGCACGCCGCACGGTAGCAAAATATCGAGAACAACTGGACATTCCGGTGGCCCGCCTTCGAAAGGAAATTTAATGAAGCTCCTTCTAAAGTCCGCCTCCTTCCTGTTTCATCCCGTTTGGATGCCTTTTGCGGGCACTTTGATATATTTCCTGGTTACTCCAAGGTTCTTCCCTCTCGAGGTGGTTAAAGCCAAGTTATTGGCCGTGGCCATTATGACCATTTTCATTCCTGTTGTTTATGTCTACATGCTCAAAACACTGGGAAAGGTTAAGGATCATTACATGCAGGAATTGAAGGAGCGAAGATGGCCACTCCTTTTCTATGCGGGACTCGATTTCGTGGTACTGAAGTATGTTCTCAATAATTTCGATTATCCGGCGCTGTACTACTTCTTTGTTGGGATCATGCTTTCCGCATTACTGGCCCTATTCTTACTTTTAGCCAATATCAAGGCCAGTCTGCACATGATGGGTCTGGGTGGCCTCACTATTTTCCTGATCTTCTTAAGTTTGCATTTCAACCTCAATCTTATCTACACAGTAAGTTTTTTAATTGCAATCACCGGTCTTACTGCATCCTCCCGCCTTTATTATAATGCACATACAGGCAATGAACTCACGTTAGGTTTACTCATAGGGTTGCTTCCACAAATTGGAGTAGCGTTTTTTTGGCTATAACAGATAAAAGGTGAGCCCCACCTGAATTGTCTTTAGATCCAATTCTGTGTCATTGACCAGGGCATCTTTAAAGAAGGAATTAAGACTGTAGTAGAAGGAGAAATTAAAGGTGTTGTAGCCAAAGGTAAAAGTAGCACCAAGTCTTAAGCGTTCAAGTTCGGGAACATCAGATTCTTTGTAGGTATTCCCCGATTGCTCAAACCTGGACCTGAAATAGTAGATATATGCCGGTCTAATTCCCCCATAGATACGCCAGAATTTGTAGGTTTCGGGTGTTGAAGTACGCCATCGCAATTGTAAAGGAAGATCTATGGAATGCGTTGTAAAACGGTTCACATCAAAATCTATGCGATTTCTATCCAGCACCTCGAATCGTGTTGCTGATCCATCTGTTGTTTTACCTATATATAGATTTTGTCCATAAGTGTCGATTGACCAGCCAAGCCCTGCACCAAAAGCCACATTACGTCTTTCATTTAAGGGAAAATCCCTTATAAATCCTGTATGAAATCCTCCCGAAAACTGGGAACTCCTTATCCCTGCAGGCTCGCCTGATACTATATTATAAGTAAAGCTAAAATAAACCTGATCTTCCCGGTAAAGACTATCGATGACCTGGGGTATATTATTGACCTCCTGGGCTCTCATCAAAGGAGACAAAAGAAACAACAGACAAAAAAGCCATTTTGGAGACAGGTTCATTGAAAATTTTAGATAAAGTTAAGCTGAAGAAAAGGACCTACAAAAAAAAAACCCTTTCAATGATTTGAAAGGGGATTCTATAAAGATAATGAATTTGATTATTCAAAGTTCTGTGACGCTTCACCGGTACGGGTAGTGTAGTTGATCTTAAGAGCTTCAGCTTTTCTAAGCTCCATCTTAATATCAGATACCAGTCCCATATTGGTTTCATGGTCTACTTTAAGTGCTGTAGTGAGAAAAGGAACTAATTCCTCTCTCTTAGATTCTCTTTCGGAATAAATGAACTGCTGAATCTCACTCACCTCAGCGAAATTATCATTTAGCTGAATTCTGGCTTCGGTACCAAAACTCTGCTGAAATCTTGCACTCGGTTTTCCTGCGTAGATGTACATTACGAGATCCTTCTTATCCAATTTTTCTACCTGGTCTGCATAAGGAAGTACGTTTTGAATTTTTAAAGTATTCTCACGCATAACAGTAGCAACCATGAAGAAGAACAGTAGCATAAAAACGATATCTGGAAGGGCCGAGGTATTTATCGCGGGCAGTTCACTACTCTTTTTCTTATTGAATTTTGCCATAATTTACTTTTTTTCGCGATTAATTTTTAGGGTCGGCTTCAGAGAGCTTTTGAGGCCACATATCTCTAATTTCCTCAAGCTGTTCTTTTAACCTGTCCTTATTCCCTGTGTATGTAACGCTGTTGTAGTCTGCTTCCATTTGAGTGAATGACTTACCATAAAGCCTTTGTGCAGTACGGTCACGTAATTCATTGTAGGCTCCTACAAGTTCATTTTGGACAGCAATATAAGTTCCATACTCGGTTTGTCTGTCATTGACAAGCATGATAACTGCTTTAATGGGATTATCTGAGGAAGTTGGATCCCCTGCCCCCTGGCAGTAATCACAAGCTTCAGGTCCTACTCCACCTCCATTGTCCAAAAAGGCAATAGCAGCTTCTCTTAGGTCCTTTAGCTCCATTAGCTCGTCTTCTACAAGCAGATCATTGTTGCGGTTTACAATTACCTGGAAAATATTCTTTTCCTTGATAATTGGCGGTTCCACGTTTTCATCCTGCATTGGAGGCAACTTTCTGCTGATACCGCTATCTGTCTCAATAGTTGTGGTCACCAGGAAGAAGATCAAAAGCAAGAAGGCGATGTCGGCCAAAGAACCGGCATTAACTTCAGGTGTAGATCGTCTGGCCATAGCTAATTTATTTTATAAGTTTTCTGATTCCGGACACAACCATCAGCAAAATTGCAATTCCTGCCAGTAAGTAGAAGGTCACAAGACCTGCTCCTACCCAGTGGTTTGCACTTGCCGAAAGCATAGTTCCGTCACTAAGTTGGGTTTCAGTTCCATCGGTAAGCAGGTATGCAATTACCACTACCAGAATGAAGGCCCCAACAGCCATTAGTGTTCTCTTAATGTCTCCAGAAAAAAGTCCTTTAATAACATAGAACAAGACCAGAAGCACAATTATTGCAAACACTAAGTACGCCACATACAGAAATGGAGTTACCACACTTGCCTGTACATCGGCTGAGTTTTCTATAGCATCATCACCGGCCATTAGAACTCTTCCCCAAAGAATAAGTCCAATAACACCGATAACGAGCGCTATATATTTTAATATTTTATGTAAGGTCATAATTAAATCTTGGTATTGTTATACTCTTCTTTTGTTCTTGTAGTCTACAAGGATATCTATCAACGTGATAGAAGCATCTTCCATATCGTTTACGATACGGTCGATCTTAGCGATAATGTAGTTGTAGAAAATCTGAAGAATAATAGCCACGATCAAACCAAATACAGTTGTAAGAAGTGCGATCTTAATACCACCCGCAACAAGTGAAGGTTGCATATCTCCAGCAGCTTCAATTCTATCAAAGGCTTCGATCATACCAATTACCGTACCCATGAACCCAAGCATAGGAGCAAGAGCGATAAATAAAGATACCCATGATACGTTTTTCTCTAAAAGTCCCATTTGAACACCACCATAAGCTACAACCGCTTTTTCAGCAGCTTCTGTACCTTCATCGGCACGATCAAGCCCCTGGTAATAAATAGAAGCAACAGGTCCTTTTGTATTACGACAAACATCTTTAGCAGCCTCAATACCACCGGTATTTAGAGCGTCCTCAACATCCTGCGCTAATTTTTTCGTATTGGTAGTAGCAAGGTTAAGGTAAATGATTCTTTCAATCGCGATCGCCAAACCAAGGATCAAACAAAGAAGTACGATTCCCATGAATCCAGGACCACCCTCGATAAAGCGCCTTTTAAGCTCCTGGTGAAATCCAACATCTTCGGTCTCTTCAGCTACAGCCTGATCTTCATCCTGAACAAAGTTCACCATGGTAGCCGGCAGGGCATTCACGTTATTTGTCGCATTCACATCTACGGCTCCGAACACCATAATTGTAGCGATCACCAAAATTGAAAATAATCTTTTCATTACTTTTTCTCTTAATTTAATTAGTTAACGGGTTAAAGATATAAATATTTATTCAAATAAAAATAACTAGCAGAGAGGAAGGGATTCGAACCCTCGATACCCTTGTGGGGTATACACACTTTCCAGGCGTGCGCCTTCGACCACTCGGCCACCTCTCTAAATACCTGCTTAAATGTGCTTGTTAAGATATTTCTAAACAGTTCGCCAAATAACGAAAAAAAACAGAAGCTGGTCAAGTAACAGCCCTATTTTTTACGACATTTCCCCGCGTAGTGAAGTTTCGAAAATTGTCTTAAAAACTTTTGGGCTAAGTTCCTTTGCCAAAAGGTACATCATTTTGGCCACAGCTGCCTCTGTTGTAATGTCTTTGCCCGATACTATCCCTATTTTCTTAAGCTGCGTACTGGTTTCATATTGTCCCATTGATACACTTCCCCCAATGCACTGGGTGACGTTCACGATCACCACTCCTCTTAAGATTGCACTCCTTAATAGTTCAACAAACCAATCTTCGGTAGGAGCATTCCCGCTACCATAGGTCTCCAAAATGACACCTTTAAGCCCTTCTTTTTCCAAAATATGCTCCAGCAGGCTCCTGTTTATTCCGGGAAAGATCTTAATGAGCACTATTTCATCCTCCAGACCTTTATGAAGTTTCATCTTTCGCCTGTGGTTTGGCTGCCACAAAGCGCTGTCATTTACCGCCAAATGAACACCTGAATTTACAAGAGGCGGATAATTCGGGGAGGCAAAAGCCTGAAAGTGTTCAGCGTTTATCTTTGAAGTCCTGTTGCCGCGATAAAGCTTGTATTCAAAATAAAGACACACCTCTGTAATAACAGGTTTTCCATTTTTTTGCAGGCCAGCAATTTGTATACTGGTGATAAGATTTTCCTTTGCATCTGTCCTAAGATCTCCAATTGGCAACTGAGAGCCGGTAAAGATCACAGGCTTGGAAAGATTCTCAAACATGAAACTAAGAGCCGAAGCACTATAGGACATGGTATCACTTCCATGCAAAACCACGAAGCCGTCATAGCTCTCATATTTTTCTTCAATGATCTCGGCGATCTGCAACCAAAAGGCCGGCTTCATATTAGATGAATCAATTGGCCGCTCAAAACTAACAGTATCTATGTGATGTTCCAGGAGTTTTAACTCAGGAATATTTTGCAACAGCTCATCGAAATTAAAAGCTTTTAGGGCTCCCGTTTCGAAGTCCTTTACCATACCAATGGTTCCCCCGGTGTAGATAAGGAGAATATTAGCGCTGGTTTTCATGAAGGTTTTTCTGGTTGATTACGGGGTTTGCATACATTAGAAGGTAGCTGTTCACTTCAAGTGCATTTTTAAAATTCACCCTTCTTGTAAGTCTTCTTTCAAACTGTCTCTTTTGCTTAGAGTCGTATTTTTCCTGGAACATGCTGCTGTTGTTCAGCAGATCAAAAGCTATGTAGTTTGCAGGCCACAGCTTGTAATTCTTATGGATACGCTTATCAATACCTGCAGTTATTCTTTGAAGCTGTTCGTTCACAGAGCCGGCTTTACTTTCTATCTGTTGGAGCACCTCTGTTGTAATGGGTTTCCCTGCAGCAATGTGTATCCTTCCTTTATTACCCAGAGCTCCTTTGAGAATAGATTTAAAATCTTCGTTAGCCGACTTAATATAGATCTGCTCCATTCTTTTTGCCAGAATTTCAGGCAGCTTCAGAACATCTGTCGGATCAAATTCGTAGGAGATAGCGACCGGGACTATTTTCAGCTTCCCAAAGTATTCAGCCAAAGATTCCTCCGCCTTTGCCATGGCAAGCATTTTTAGCACCCCCTGCTGTGTATGATCATTTCCATCTTTAGTTCTCCCTTCTCTTTGGGCCATCCATACAGAACGTTTTTCTTCCAGAAGAAGTTTTTTAATGTATTCTGAAAGTTTTTGTGAGCTCTTCAGCATTTCACGGGGACCAAGCCCCCGTTTAACTAAGAAATTGCGGTTAAGTTTTGAAAGAGCCAGCAAAAATGGCTTTTGCACAAGATTATCACCTATGGCCGAAGCTGTCATTTTAAGGTCGGCTTCATAAAGAACACAATTCAGAAGGGACGTATCCAGAACTATATCCCGGTGATTTGAAATGTAGAGGTAAGATTCATCCTTACTAAGCGCATCAAAGCCCGAATAACTTAAGCCTTCCGAGCTTTTACTCAATACTTTCTGAACCGTGTGATAGATGATCTGGGTTTGAAAATCCCTTATAGAATTACAACCAAGGACTTTCTCCTCAATTTTATCAAAAGTGACATTTGGAAAGGTAAATTGCAAAAGTCCTTTTATCATAGGATGCTTCACATAATTCTTTAGAGCCTCCTGCACTTCTGCATCATCATAGAACCGAATATCGTCGTAATTTGTCACTTATTATTAGTTAGAGTTAGCAAAAAAACAAAATTATAAGCAGATGCTCTGTTCAAATCCCAAAAATCTCTCTGGAGTTGCGGGTTGTAACTTCAGCTACTTCCTGCGGGGAAAGTTGGTAAATCTCTGCAACCTTTTCAAGCACTTCTACAAGATACGAACTTTCATTTCGTTTCCCCCTATAGGGCACCGGTGCCAGGTAAGGAGCGTCTGTTTCCAGGACGATCTCACTAAGCGGGATCTTATTTAAAAACTGGTCGATCTTGCCATTTTTGAAGGTCACTACTCCCCCAATCCCCAGCTTCATATTATAGGAAATCGCTTTTTGAGCCTGTTCGTATGTGCCGGTAAAGCAATGAAATATTCCGAAGAGATCTTCTCCCTTCTCCCGTTCAAGCACTTCAAAAACTTCATCAAAAGCATCCCTGCAGTGGATCACGATTGGTAGCTGATGCTTTTTTGCCAGCTGAATTTGATACCGAAATGATCGCTGCTGAATTTCCAGAGTGGATTTATCCCAGTAAAGATCCACTCCTGTCTCGCCTACAGCATAGAACTTCCTTTCCTCCAGCTGTCTTTCCACCAGCTCCAGTTCTTCCTTGTAATTCTCCTTCACGTGAGTTGGGTGAAGACCCGCCATAAGAAAAATGTGCTCCGGAAACTCCTTTTCCAAAGCATACATGGCTTCCACATATTCTGAATCTATTGCCGGAATAAAAAACCGGGTAATATTGGCATCTATAGCTCTTTTGATCATCTCGCTGCGATCTTCATCAAAAGATTCGCTATAGAGGTGAGTGTGAGTATCTGTAATTGTCATAAATGCAAAAATAATTTATTTTATACAGCTATCTTTGGCAAAAAAGAAAAGAATGGCATCTCTCAAGAAGTTACTTAAAGAAAAAGGATATAAGAGAATTCCCCTCACCTATACCGCCACCCAGCACCTGGAACTAAAGGCAAAAATTAATAAGATCGAAGGCAATTTTATTTTAGATACCGGTGCATCCAGCACCTGCGTAGGTCTTGAAGCCGTTTCCCATTTCGAACTTTTGGCAGAGGACAGCGATGTAAAGGCCGCTGGGGCGGGAGCTACAAATATGATGACCCAAATCGCTCAAAAAAACGCGATAGAGATAAAAGGCTGGAAAAAGAAAAAAGTGGATCTGGTCCTTTTCGATCTAAGGCATGTGAATGACGCGCTGGTGAAACACAAAGCTGAAAAGGTACAGGGAATAATAGGTGCAGATATCTTAAAAAAAGGAAAAGCTATTATCGATTACAAATCGATGAGTCTGTTTCTCAAATAATTTTTAAAAAATGGGGGTTTTACCCCATTTCGCAGCGGCAGTTGTTGGTTTATCTTCAGGGTAACCAAAAAATCTACCGCTATGAATTTTCTAAACCTTAAGCACCTGCCGTTGTTTCCGGCGTTATTGGCGCTGTTAATTGTTTTTGTTCTAGTACTTAATATCCACACCTTTATTTCGTACTAGAACAAAAAAAGAAAGGCAATGATCTCGGGATCATTGCCTTTCTTTTTTATCATTTTTAGAACCCTATAATTCCAGAGCTCTTTTAACATCATTATCCATAAGAAGCTCCTCGGGATTTTCAAGGGCTTCTTTGACCGCCACAAGGAAACCGACAGATTCTTTTCCGTCAATGATCCTGTGATCATAGGATAGTGCGACATACATAATTGGTCGTATCTCCACATGACCGTCAATGGCAACAGGCCTGTCTACTATGTTGTGCATTCCAAGGATACCGCTTTGAGGAGGATTGATGATTGGAGTCGACAGCATAGATCCAAATACTCCACCATTGGTGATAGTAAATGTCCCCCCTGTCATCTCATCCACCGTGATCTGTCCGTCACGCACCTTGATCGCAAGGTTCTTAATCTCGGCCTCTACTCCGCGGAAGCTCATATTCTCCACATTCCTAAGTACCGGAACCATGAGACCTTTAGGACCTGAGACCGCAATACTTATGTCTTTATAATCATACTTCACCTGGTAATCCCCGTCGATCATAGAATTCACTCCGGGATATAGATCCAGTGCTCTCACCACAGCAAGTGTAAAGAAAGACATAAATCCAAGGCTTACTCCATGCTTATCTTTAAATTCATCCTTGTATTGCTTGCGCAGGGAGAAAATAGCCGACATGTCCACTTCGTTAAAAGTAGTAAGCATGGCAGTTTGATTCTTTACATCTACCAAACGCTCTGCAACCCTACGGCGAAGCATGGACATCTTTTTGCGCTCTTCTCCTCTTTTTCCCTGTCCCGGTGTTCCCATGGACGGGTTTGCTTTTACAGCATCTTCTTTTGTTATCCTGCCGTCACGACCTGTACCTTGTACAGATTTTGCATCCATTCCTTTTTCATCAAGGATTTTTTTAGCTGCAGGAGAAGGACTTCCTGTGGCATAGGTATCCTGCTTTTGTGAAGGTGTGCTTGGCTTCGAAGGAGTTTCTGTTTTGGCTTCAGCTTTCCTGTTATCCTTATTAGAAGACTCAAGCTGTTCTTCTTGAGCCGAAGTAGCTTCTTTTTCTTCCTTTGCAACTTCTTTTGAATCTCCTTCTCCACCTCCCGGCTTTGGAGCATCTGTATCAATTAAACAAACCACCTGTCCTACAGCAACGGCATCTCCCTCTTCTGCTTTTAAGGTGATAATACCGCTTGCTTCTGCCGGAAGTTCAAGTGTTGCCTTATCACTGTCAACTTCGGCAATAGCCTGATCTTTCTCAACATAATCACCGTCTGCAACCAACCACTGTGCAATTTCAACCTCGGTAATCGATTCTCCCGGAGAAGGGACTTTCATTTCTAAAGCCATGATTTCTTCTTTTTATTTTTTAGCGCCGGAATTACTGCCGGCAATTTTTCAAATTTATTAAACAGTAACTTCTGCGTTCTTATCAAAAACAGATTCTATAACCTTTTCATGCCGCTTCTTGAACCTCACAGAACTTCCTGCAGCCGGCGATCCATAAAATCTCCTGCTACAAACCCTGAAGGATTTGGATTCTTCAAGATGTAATAACAGGTGACTGTAAGCACCCATATTCCTGGGTTCTTCCTGCGCCCACACCACATCATCGGCATTCTTGTATTTTGCAATAGCCTCTTTGATCTGTTCTGCCGGTAAAGGGAACAACTGCTCGATCCTCACCAGGGCCACGTCATCACGCCCTAATTCCTCCCTGCGTTCAAGCAGATCATAGTAAAATTTCCCGGTACAGAATACCAGAGATTTCACCTTATCAGCTTTAGCCTCAGTGTCATCAATAAGTGGCTGGAATGTACCATTTGCAAATTCTTCTTTTGTAGACACCACTTTTGGATGTCTCAACAAACTCTTTGGAGTAAAGATGATCAAAGGCTTTCTATAATTCACCTTCATTTGTCTTCTCAACAGGTGAAACATATTTGCCGGAGTGGTAACATCGGCAACGAACATATTATCTTTAGCACATAGTTGCAGATATCTTTCCATTCTTCCGGAAGAGTGTTCTGCGCCCTGTCCTTCATATCCATGTGGCAGGAACATTACCAAACCATTCTGAAGCTTCCATTTGTCTTCGGCTGCAGAGATGTACTGGTCGATCATGATCTGTGCTCCATTGCTGAAGTCTCCAAACTGTGCCTCCCAAATGGTAAGGCAGTTAGGACTGGCCATCGCATATCCATAGTCAAACCCTACAACTGCATATTCAGACAAGAGAGAGTTATAGATATTCAGGTCGCAGGATGATCCTTCTTTTGCGTCACAGGAAGTTCCTTCCATTTGATTGAGAAGGATAATTTCTTCTTCGCTGTCCTCGACTTTCACAACGGCGTGTCGGTGAGAAAAAGTTCCTCTTTCCACATCCTGTCCGCTCATTCTCACATAATAACCCTCCTTAATAAGAGTACCGTAGGCAAGTAATTCGGCCATACTCCAGTCCAGGCTATTATTCTCAAAGAACATGGTTTGCCGAAGATCCACCAGTTTCTTAATTTTTCTCAGGAACTTTTTATCTTCAGGAAGTTTAGAAACAGCATGAGCTACTTCGGTAAGGATCTCCATATCAATTGTAGTATCCACCTCTTCCATCATTCCGGATTCATCTACATGTTCAAATCCTTCCCATTCATCCTGCATAAAAGGCGTTACCCTTGTCTTTTCCTCTTTTCTTGAATCTTCAAGATTCTCTTCCAATTTAGCTTTATAGTCTTCCTCAAGCTTCTGGACATAGGCATCATCAATGATTCCCTGTGCCTTTAGCTTTTCTGAATAAATATCCCGCGGATTCTTATGGCTGGCAATTGCTTTATATAACTTAGGCTGAGTGAATCTTGGCTCATCTCCCTCGTTATGACCGTACTTACGGTATCCTAAAAGGTCAATAAACACATCCCTTCCAAAAGTCATCCTCCAATCAAGAGCAAACAACACCGCATGCACCACTGCTTCGGCATCATCTGCATTTACGTGAAGCACAGGTGAAAGTGTCACTTTTGCCACATCTGTACAATAGGTTGAAGAACGGCCATCAAGATAGTTGGTGGTAAAACCAACCTGGTTATTCACTACTATATGAATGGTTCCCCCGGTGGTATATCCTTCCAGTTGAGCCATCTGCACGATCTCATAAACTATTCCCTGACCAGAAATTGCTGCATCCCCATGTACTATAATGGGCAGGACAGAATCATTCTTGTCTCCGTAATGACGATCCTGCTTTCCTCTTGTGATCCCCTGTACTACAGCACCAACAGTTTCCAGGTGGGAAGGGTTGGGAGCTATATTGATGTTGATCTCTTTTCCGCTGTCGGTTTTACGGCAGGAGGTCCATCCAAGGTGGTATTTCACATCCCCATCGAAAATATCCTGCTCATAATCTTTCCCATCAAATTCGGTAAAAATATCTTTTGCACTTTTTCCGAAGATATTGGTGAGGGTACTAAGGCGACCACGGTGAGCCATTCCCATGACGAAATCCTTCACCCCAAGATCGGCTGCCCTTTCAATGATCGCATCAAGGGCCGGGATAAGACTTTCTCCTCCTTCAAGGGAAAATCGCTTTTGCCCCACGTATTTAGTATGAAGGAAATTCTCAAAAGAGACTGCTTCACTTAACTTCCTTAGAATGTGCTTTTTTTGCGCGGCATCAAAAGAAGGTTGATTCTCATTGATGTTGAGCTTATCCTGGATCCATTTTACCTGCTCAGGATTCCGAATATACATGTACTCAATACCTATAGAATCACAATACACCTTCTCAAGGTGTTTGATGATCTGCTTTAAAGTGGAAGGTCCAATGCCCAGTATCTCACCTGCGTTAAAAACCGTATCCAGGTCATTCTCGTCAAGATCGAAATTCTGGATCTCCAGGGTAGGACGATATTTTCTTCGCTCCCGCACAGGATTGGTCCTTGTAAAAAGGTGCCCCCTGGTACGATATCCATCGATCAACTTCACCACCCGAAACTCCTTCAATACTGAATCTGAGATCTCTACCGGCTCACCACTTTGAGGATGTTCCACAACAGTTTGCCCATTTTGAGAAGACTCCAGGCCAAAATCGAAGCCTTGAAAAAAGGCTCTCCAGCTGGGTTCTACACTGTCGGGGTATTGCAAATATTGATCATATAGTTCAGCGAAATAGGCTGTATGTGCGGCATTTAAAAATGAAAATTTGTCCATAAGTTGAAACTACCTGTTTCTTTTTTGTAAAACGCTACAAAAGTACAATTTTTAAAAAAGAAGCGCGGGAGCATTTAATATATTTACCTTATACTTCGAAAACTTTTAACATCATGAACCTATTTCTTAGCAGTACAAAAAAGCTTTTGCTATTTGCAGTGTTATTATATTCTTCTCATTATTATGCAGTTGCACAGAACACTGAGGTGCCAAAAAGGGCATTTTGGGAGGATGTTAGGTTTGGCGGAAGCCTTGGCCTGAACTTTACCAACGGATACTTCAGTGGATTCGTAGCCCCTAAAGCTATCTATGATTTTAATAAATATACTTCCGCAGGGGTAGGACTTGCCGGCTCCTACAACAATACTTCCCGCTACTCTTCCTATACCGCCGGAGGAAGTGTAATAGGATTACTGCGCCCCTTTAATCCGCTTCAGCTTTCAGCAGAATTTGAAGAGCATTATGTTTCAAGAGATTTTAAACTGGATGGTGCAAATATCTCCGATCACTACTGGTATCCCGCACTTTTTCTCGGGCTTGGCTATAACACAGGGCCCGTGACGGTAGGAGTGAGATACGATGTATTATACGACAGCGAAAAAAGCATCTATGCCAATGCTTTCATGCCTTTTGTAAGTGTCTATTTCTAAACCTGTCGGTTCATTAATCCTTTACCAAACTTAAATAGCAATTCCTTTTTCTCCTCGCTTATATGAAGATCCCCGAGAACAGCAAAAGCTTTTTGGGTGTACTTTTCGATCTCCAGTCGCGTAAGTTCGGCTGCGCCACTACTCTCAAAAAGGCCTTTTACCGTCTCCACCTTAGCAGTTGGATCTGGTGGATTGATCGAATATAAATGCTCTAGCTGAACCGCTTCCCTGGAAGCCGTTTTTTGTAAAGAAGTAAGATAAAGGAAGGTCTTCTTATTCTCAATAATATCTCCACCCACCTGTTTTCCAAAGGAATCGGGATCTCCAAAAGCATCGAGATAATCATCCTGCAATTGGAAGGCAATACCCAGCAGCCTTCCAAATTCGTAGATCCTGTTACCATCCTCTTCGGAGGCGTTTGCCACTATAGCTCCCATTTTTAAGGAAGCACCAACAAGAACAGCGGTCTTATATTCTATCATTTTAAGATACTCATCAATGCTCACCTTTTCCCGCACCTCAAAATCTATGTCGTACTGTTGACCTTCACATACTTCAATAGCCGTCTTTGAAAAAAGTTTAGCTAGTTGCCTGAAGGTTTCTCCCGAATAGTTTTCGAAGAGTTGATATGCCTTAATAAGCATGGCGTCACCGGAGAGGATACCGGTATTAATATCCCAACGCTCGTGTACGGTCTCCTTCCCTCTGCGCAAAGGCGCATCGTCCATTATATCATCATGCACTAAAGAAAAATTATGGAAGACCTCAATGGCCAGTGCAGCATCAAGGGCTTTTTTATAATCACTCCCAAAGATCTCTGCTGCCATTAGAACCAGGACAGGACGAACCCTTTTTCCTCCCAGGCCAAGTATATAAACCATAGGATCATATAAATTGGAAGGTTCCTGCTTCACAATTTTCCGGGAGAGGTATTCCTCAAATTCTTCGCGATAGCGGTCTAGTGGGAGCATATTTGAATTTTCCGCTAAAATACCAAAACATATAGAAAATAAGGCTTTTTTAAGGCTTCAGAAATTCTACACAAAAAAACTATGGAAACTTTTACTGTGTTTAAAGTTTCCATTCGTATCTTTGCCCCTCAAAGTAAATAATGTGAAAGAACAAATTTTAGCCAAGGCCGCCGATATGTTTCTCACCCTGGGAGTAAAAAGCGTTACTATGGACGAGATCGCGGCAGAAATGGGGATTTCAAAAAAAACTATTTATGCCCATTTTCCTACCAAGACAAAACTGATAGAAGCAACTGCTCTGTTTGTTTTTGATCAAATTTCCACAGGAATTCAGGAAATAAGAGAGGAAAAGAAGGATGCAATAGAGGAGCTTTTTGAGATCAAAGATTTTGCCTGTCAAAATCTAAAAAACGAAAAGTCCTCTCCCCAGTATCAACTTCAAAAGTATTATCCTAAGATATACTTTAGCATAAGGGAGAAGCAGAAAAAAGTACTGGAAGAGCTTACCAGGCAAAATCTTAAAAAAGGTATTGATAAAGGAGTTTATCGCAGCGATCTTCCGGTGGAATTCATTAGCCGAATCTACTTTATCGGGATCCTTGGGATAAAAGATGACGATCATTTTCCTGAACCCGAATTCTCTACAAACCAGCTGACAGAAATGCACCTAGAATATCATTTACGGGCCATAGTCTCTCCTAAAGGCCTTAAAAAACTTGAGTCTCTTTTAAACAAAAGCAGCATAAAATGAAACAATTAGTCCTTTTATTAAGCGGTTTATTCTGCATTAATGCTTTTGCCCAGGAACCTGTACCTCAACCTCTCGCACTTTCTCTGGAAGAGGCTGTGGCTTTGGGACTTGAGAACAATTATTCTTCCATTAAGTCTGAAAAAGAAGTAGAAAAAGCATTGGCTCAGAAATGGGAAATCATCTCACAGGGTCTCCCGCAGATCAACGGAAATATAGATTACCAGAATTTCCTGAAACAGCCTGTAACCCTTTTACCGGCAGCGGCTTTTGATAACACCCAGGCAACAATAGATGTCGTCGAAGATTACTTCGATGTTCAAAGAAATGATCAACCTGTTAACGCTCCCGAGGGATTTATTCCTGTACGATTTGGAACCAAGCAAAACGTTACTGCAACGGCAACCTGGTCCCAGCTTATTTTCGACGGCTCTTATATAGTAGGAGTACAATCGGCCAGGACTCTGTTACAGATCTCCAAAAATGCCAAAACCAAGACCGATCTTGAAGTTCGAAAGGCTGTGATCAATGCTTACGGTAACATACTTATGGCGCGTGAAACGGTAAAAATCCTGCAGAACAACCTGGATAACATCAGTAAAAATCTCAGTGATACTCAGAAGATCTACGAGAACGGGCTGGCAGAAGAAGAGGATGTTGAGCAACTAAAGATCACCCGTCTTAGCCTACAGAACAACCTCAACCGCAGCCAGAGAATGCTGAACATTTCCTACCAGTTGCTCAACATGGCGCTGGGAATTCCGGTAAATCAGGAAGTCGTTCCAACAGATGATCTCAACACCCTTGCCCTGCAATTCTATGATGAGCAATTGCTCGAGGAGAATATTCCTGTAGAGGAGAACATTGATGTGCGTATTGCTCAAAACTCAGCCGAGGCTGCAAGGATCTTTGTTAGGCTGGAAAAGGCCAAAGCCTTACCTCGACTTACCGGGTTCTTAAATTATGGAACCTCAGGCTTTAGCGACTCCTTTACCTTCTTAAATGATGACCAGGAATATTTCAATCAATCAATCCTGGGAGTAAGCCTTAATATTCCCATTTTTAGCAGTGGGATGAGAGCATCCCGCACCAAACAGAAACAACTGGAATATGAGCAGGCAATGCTTGATCTCGAAGAAACGACCAATCGTGTTTCCCTCGCCATAGACGCCGCCAAAGCCGACTACAGGTTTAGCCTTGAAAATTTTGAGACTCAGCAGGAAAGTCTTGCCCTTGCTAAAAGAATTGAGAACAAGAACCAGATCAAATTCTTTGAAGGATTGGCCAGCAGCTTTGAATTGAGTGAGGCACAGCGACAACTTTATACTGCTCAACAAAATCTATTGGAAGCAATGCTGGAAGTGATCAACGCCAAAGTAGAGCTGGAGAATGTGCTGAGCACAAGAACTTATTCTGAAGAAGACTAATTAAACTAATAACAGTCAAAAATGAAAAAATTAAGCTTATTAATATTGGGACTCTTACTAATGGTTTCCTGTGGAAAAGGAGAGTCTGTGGAAAAGGTGATTGAAAGTGGAGACCTTTCCGAAATAAGAGCAAAAAAAGCTGAACTCAGTTCCCTCCAAAGTGAACTATCTGCCGAAATAGCAAAATTGGATGCGGCCATTGCAAAGATGGATGTCAATTCTAACTTTACACTGGTAGAAGTAGAGCCTGTTTCAGATTCCCTGTTTAAGCACTACGTCGAAATACCAGGGGACGTTGAAACGGACCAGAACATTACTATTTATCCAGAATTCTCAGGAGTACTTGTTGATGTAAAAGTTGACGAGGGAGACAGGGTCCAAAAAGGGCAAATTCTTGCCAGGATCGATGACGGCGGCTTATCAAGTCAGCTGGCACAAATGGAAACTCAGGCTGCACTTGCGAAGACTACTTTCGAAAGACAACAAAGGCTTTGGGAACAGAAAATTGGTAGTGAGATCCAGTACCTCGAAGCAAAGGCCAATTATGAAGCGATCCTGAATTCTGTAAACCAAATGAGATCACAGCTGGCAAAGACTGTGGTAAGAGCACCTTTTAGCGGGATCATAGACGAAGCCTTTTCTGAAGAAGGCGAAGTTGTTGCTCCCGGCCAAAGCAAATTATTCAGGTTGATCAATTTAAAGGACATGTACATTTCTGCCGCAGTGCCGGAATCTTACCTCAACAAGATCAAGAAAGGCACAGAGGTGATGGTAGAAATTGGTGCTACGGGGACTTCCTTTATAAGTGAGGTTAGACAGGTTGGAAATTTCATCAATCCTAACAACCGCACTTTTGAGATACAGGTGGCTGTTCCGCAGGAAGCAGAGAATGTAAAGCCAAACCTTATTGCTACCGTGAAGCTTAATGATTACACTTCAGAAGGAGCTATTATTATTCCGGAGAACGTGGTGCAGACAAACGCCACAGGAGAGAAAGTCGCATATGTTCTTGAAAAGGAATCAGATTCTACGGGAGTTGCCAGAAAAAGAGTCCTGGAAACGGGATTATCCTATGAGGATTCTGTAGAAGTTCTTTCCGGTCTGGAAACAGGAGATCTGCTTATCATAAGTGGAGTACGCGGCATTCGCGAAGGCGAAAAGGTAAAAATTGCTAACAGCACTTTATAAACAACTATGAAGTTAGATAAAGATTTTAAACTCTCATCCTGGGCCATTGACAACCGCATGACGGTGTACGTGATCATCGCCATCATTTTCGTGGGCGGGCTCATGTCTTATTACAGCATGCCAAGGGAGTCTTTCCCCGAGATCATTGAGACCAAGATATATGTGAGTTCGGTAAACCCGGGGAACTCGGCCCAGGATATTGAAAAGTTCATCACCGAACCTCTGGAGGAAGAATTTAACAATATTGCAGGGGTACAGGACATCTCCTCCACCACCCTTCAGGACTACTCCCTGGTCATTGTTGAATTTGACGAAGATATTTCTGTAGATGCAGCAAAGCAGAAGGTAAAAGACAAGGTCGATCAGGAAAAGGCAGCCACTACATGGCCAACATTGGATAATGGTGCCAAAGTGGAACCCAATGTTTTTGACCTGAACATTTCAGAAGAAATGCCTATTCTCAATGTCAACCTAACGGGTGATTATCCGGTTCAGAAATTAAAGGAATACGCAGAGTATTTACAGGACAGGATCGAGCTGCTTCCGCAGATCAAGGAAGCCTCGGTAAGGGGTGCCGAAGAAAAAGAAGTTGAGATCGCCGTTGATATCTATAAGATGACGGCTTCAAAAGTGAGCTTTCAGGACATCATTAGCGCCGTGAGCATGGAGAACCAAACCATCTCTGGCGGTAACGTGATCACCGGCGGAATACAAAAGAACATCCGGATCCTCGGCGAGGTAAGAGATCCTGAAGAGCTTAATAACATCATTGTAAAAAGAGAGGACGGAAATGTCTTTTTGAGAGATATAGCCGAGATTCGATTTCAGGAACAGGAACCTACTACTTTCGCAAGGGAGTACGGGGAACCTGTGGTGATGCTCGACATCAAGAAACGGGGCGGCAAGAACATGATCGAAGCTATTGACAATATCAAGCAGATCATTGAATACGAGCAAGAAACTTACCTACCCGAAGATCTTCATATCTCCTACTCCAATGACCAGTCAACCATCACTCAAAACATGGTGGATGACCTGGTGAACAACATAATTTTTGGGGTGATCCTGGTGGTCGTGGTGCTAATGTTCTTCCTTGGCTTTAGGAATGCGCTTTTCGTGGGGTTCGCTATCCCGCTTTCTATGTTCCTCTCCTTCATCATCCTTTCCAGCATGGGCTTTACCCTGAACACCATGGTGCTTTTCGCGCTGGTTATGGGACTTGGAATGCTGGTAGATAACGGGATCGTGGTGGTTGAGAACGTATACAGTCTTATGGACCAGGGCGTACCCCGTCTCAAGGCTGCCAAACAAGGTGTGGGCGAGATCGCATGGCCCATTATTGCCTCCACAGCCACTACCCTGGCAGCATTCTTCCCACTTGGATTGTGGCCGGGAACCATTGGAAAATTCATGATCTTTTTCCCTATTACCCTTTCTGTGGTTTTAGGTTCTTCTCTTTTCGTGGCGCTCATTATCAACTCAATGCTGACTTCGGAATATATGAAGACTGAAGAAAAGGAGTTGACAAAGAAAAAATTGATCCGCATAAGTGCCATTTTAGGAGGTACAGGTTTGATCCTGGTGATCGCCGGCTTCATTCTGGATTTTGGCTCTTTCAGGGCCATTGGAAATTTAGCTATCCTGTTTGCTCTCCTGCTTTGGTTCTATAAATATTTCCTTAGCACCTGGGTGGATTTTTTCCAGTACCGGGCCCTAAAAAAGCTGGAGAGGCAGTACGAATCTACACTTCGCTTCTCCCTGAAAGGAAAAAATTCTTACGTGGTTTTCTTCGGAACTTTGGGTATGTTGATCCTCTCGTTCATTCTTGTTGGAATTGTACAGCCGAAGGTTTTGTTCTTTCCGGAAAATGAACCTAACCAAATCATCACATATATCGAATTCCCTGAAGGAACCGATATAAGGAAGACCAATGAAGTGACCAAGCAGATCGAAAAACAGATCTATGACGTCATTGAGAAATATGAAGATGAGGATGGCTATAATTATATGGTAGAGTCGGCTATCTCACAGGTGGGACAGGGAGCCGGTAATCCGCAGACAGATGGTGGGCAGCAAAATGCGATGCCGCACAAAGGGAAAGTTACCTTATCAATGCGGGAATTTAAAGATCGTCGCGGAGTAAGGAGCAGCCATGTACTTTCTGAAGTGCGGGAGGCAGTGCAGGATTTCCCCGGGGCTTCAATTATTGTAGAGAAAGATGCCGCAGGTCCCCCTGTAGGTTACCCTGTAAATATTGAACTAAAAGGGGAAGATTACGAGCAAATGCTTATTGAAGCTGAACAACTTGTGAATTTCATACAGGAGCTCAATATCCCCGGGATCGAGGAACTTCAAATAGATGTTAACAAATCCAAGCCAGAACTCAATGTCACTGTAGACCGGGTGAAAGCCGGGCAGCTGGGAGTTTCTACTACTTCTGTTGGACAAACATTAAGACGTGCCATCTATGGAGAAGAGATCTCTACTTACAAAGAAGGAGATGAGGATTATCCTATAAACATCAGGTTCAATGAAGATTTCAGGTATGACGAAAATGCACTTTTCAATCAGCCGGTGACCTTCAAGAACCAGAATACCGGAGCATTAGTGCAGGTGCCTATTTCTTCAGTAACTAAAAAGGAACTTACCTCCTCTTTTAGTGCGATCAAGCGAAAAGATCTGAAAAGAGTGATCACAATTTATTCTAACGTGCTTGAAGGTTATAATGGGAATGCTATTGTAGAACAACTGCAGACGGAATTGACCGGATACGAACTTCCACAGGATATTTCCCTTCAATTCACGGGAGAACAGGAAAAACAACAGGAAAATATGTCCTTCTTATTAAAAGCTCTTTTAATAGGACTGGGCGGAATTCTGTTGATCCTGGTTGCACAGTTCAATTCCATCCCAAAGCCATTGATCATCCTCATGGCCGTATTCCTGTCCCTGGCAGGTGTGTTCCTTGGAATGGTCGTTTTCCAGATGGATTTCATCATTATCATGACCATGATGGGAATTATCTCCCTGGCGGGAATTGTAGTGAATAATGCCATAGTACTCGTGGATTACACCCAGATCCTCATTGACCGGAAAAAAGAAAGTCTTGGTCTCGACAATACAGACCTGCTGACTAAAGGGCAGTATTATGAAATGATCGTAGAAGGAGGTAAGTCAAGATTGCGGCCTGTACTTTTGACTGCCATAACGACAGTATTAGGGCTAATTCCGCTGGCAATAGGCTTAAATATTGACTTCTTTTCACTTTTTACAGATTATGATCCTAAAATTTATATTGGAGGTGATAATGTGATCTTCTGGGGACCACTGGCATGGACGGTGATCTTTGGGTTGATCTTCGCTACCTTCCTTACTCTCGTGGTAGTGCCCGCTATGCTTTACCTGGTGAACAGGGGGCGCGTGAGATTGCGAAACAGGAGAGAGAGAAGACTTGCCTAAAAAGGCATTTTTGACACCTATATATTAGAAGCCTCCGGAGTAATTCCGGAGGTTTTTTATTTAAATCGGACTATGGCAAAGTGTTTGGACACCTATAGGCGAGAAAAATAAGTTTAATTAAAAAACAACGAATGAACACTCAGTTAACCATTGATGAACGCAATGCCGTTTTAATTTCAATGGCAAATCTTGTGGAACAGGAAAAAGAGAACATTTTAAAAACCAATAAGATCGATCTGGATAATTATTCAGGTGACGATCTGGCCATGGAAGACAGGCTAAAAGTGGATGATTCCAAAATCGAAGGAATGATCGCTTCGTTAAAACATTTAGCTTCCCAGGAAGATCCTGTGGGAGTGGAGAGATTCAGCTTCAAGCATGAGAACGGAATGCAGGTCTACAACAGAACTGCTTCTTTTGGGACGGTAATGATCATTTACGAATCCCGGCCCGATGTGACTGTAGAAGCAGCAGGGATCGCCTTCAAATCGGGTAACAAGATCCTTCTGAAAGGTGGAAAAGAATCTCTAAATTCAAATCTGAAGATCGTCGAACTATGGCATAAAGCCCTTGAGGAGAACAACATTTCTCCAAACTGGGTAGAATATCTTCAGTTCAACAGAGAGGAAACCCAGGAATTTCTGAAAAATCCTTCTCAAAGAGTTGACTTGATCGTCCCTCGAGGTGGGGAGCGCCTTATAAAATTTGTAAAAGACAATTCTTCAGCTCAAGTGATCGTAAGTGGACGTGGAAATAATTTTGTTTATGTTCATGAAAACGCTGACACGAAAACAGCGCTTGACGTAATTCTCAACGGAAAAACAGGAAAAATTTCAGCCTGTAATGCAGTGGACAAGGTGTTGATCGATTCCGGGCTTCCTAATAAAAAAGAGTTTATAAATGAACTTTTAGACACTCTTAAAGAACATAATGTTGAGATCATTGCAGATCGTTCTCTTGAAGAGCTTGATGGCACAAGAACATTAAAGAGCGAAGATGAATGGTATGAGGAATTTCTTGACTACAAAGCCTTGATAGGGGAAGTAGATTCGGTTACCGAAGCTATTGCCAAGATCAACAAATACTCAGGAGGACACTCGGCCTCAATAATTTCAAAAGACGATAAAGCTGCGCAGAACTTCATGCAGAATGTGGATAATGCAGCAGTATATCACAACGCCTCTACAAGATTTACAGATGGAGGCCAGCTGGGACTTGGTGGAGAACTGGCGATAAGTACAGATAAGTTACACCAGCGAGGTCCTATTGGACTTCAGCATTTAGTAACCAATAAATGGTATATACACGGAAATGGACAAACTAGATAAAATTTTAGAACAGAATAACATAGAAATGGATACTCCAAAAAAGAAAAAGAGGATACTTTTAAAGTTAGGTTCTAATACACTAACCAAAGAAACCGACCATATTTCGAGAGGAAAGATCGAAGATATAGGCCGCCAAATCGCCGATCTTAAAGATGATTACGAATTTGTGATCATTAGTTCGGGCGCTGTAGCCGTCGCCAAGCAGTTCGTGAACCTTGAGCGCAGTGGTGAAAATATAGATGTAAAACAGGCTTTGGCCTCAATTGGTCAGCCTCACTTGATGCGTATATTCCAGGAGAGCTTTAGGGAACTTGGATTATTGATAGGGCAGTGTTTATTGTCGCCAAACGACTTTAGCAATGAAGATTCAAGGCAGAACATAGTCAATACGGTTAATGTGCTGGTGGAGAATGATTATATTCCTATCATCAATGAAAATGATACTTCTTCAACAGATGCCATCAAGTTTGGAGACAACGACAATCTTGCGGCACAAACGGCAGCATTGCTCGATGTAGATCTTTTTATTATCGCAACCAACACGCATGGAGTGTATAAAAAGGGATCTATTGAGGCTAAAACCCCTGAAACAATTCGCAAGGTGAATGACCTGGAAGAGTTGAAAAAAGAGGTGATGAGTGAGACCAAATCCACTCACGGTACCGGCGGAATGAGCTCAAAAGTTTCGGCTGCTGCAATTACGCAGAAAGCGAAGATCGAAACCTGGATCGTAAATGGCCTGGATGATAATTTCATCTTAAATGCTATTAATGACGAGGTGCATTTTACAAAGATTCATCACTAGAATCTGATTGAAATAGAATAAGAATGAAAGGCTGTGCAGAGATGTGCAGCCTTTTTTTTAAACCCCATAATTTCAAGCACCAAAATCCAATTACGATATAGTTTAGACCCACCAAAGTTTTCAATCTGTGGAATTGATAGAATAAAAACATTCAGCACCTTGCTTTTTTGAACTTTGGCAGATCTTTTTCATAAGAGTTCAACATCAAATTTCTATTTGGCCACCTGTCCCGTAGGGACAAAATGTGGGTAGAACAGAAAATATTCGTTTCATAATGTCCCGTAGGGACAACATATCGGTTTTTACACGTCCAGATTACAAGTCCGCGCCAATCAATGCAGGAAACAAAAGATTTCACACAAAGCTCACAAAGACAAAAATTAAGAGCACAAAGAATAATGGCTGAACCTGGTTCACTCGTCACGGATTAAAAATCCGCGCCAACAAATATTCGAATTCTGCCTCCTTGCCAGACCTGCCAAAGTTTTCATCGTGTGGAAATCAAAAGAGAATACATACGGAAATCTTGCCGGCGTAGAACTTTGACAGGTCTTTTTGATATCAACAGAGAAATACAAATAATTATTCGTGAATTCGTGGCCGAAATTTTTCTACAATACTTCCCAAAAATGTCATTTTTGACTCCCCTTTCATTTCCGAATTAACTTTTGGCCAATAACTTTTCTAATCTTCACGCAATCCCGCGATAACTTCTTATTTTTGCTGCTTCAAAAAAGATCAATTTTATGTACAGAAGCCATACCTGCGGGGAATTAAGATTAGAAGACAAGGGAAAGCAAGTGAAACTTTCCGGATGGGTGCAAAAGATCAGGGATAAAGGCTTTATGGTATGGGTTGATCTTAGAGACCGCTATGGGGTTACCCAGCTTATTTTTGACGAGGAGCGCACTGCAAAAGAGATGATGGAAAAGGCTTCTCAGCTGGGTCGCGAATTTGTGATCCAGGTTTTAGGAGAGGTTATTGAAAGAGTATCGAAGAACCCCAACATGCCTACAGGTGATGTGGAGATCCTGGTTTCCGAATTAAATATTTTGAACTCTGCACAACTTCCGCCCTTCACTATCGAAGATGAGACCGATGGCGGCGAAGACCTGCGCATGAAGTACAGGTATCTGGACATTCGCCGGAACCCGGTGAAGAATAAGTTGATCTTCCGCAGTAAAGTGGCGATGGAGGTGAGAAAATTTCTTGCTGAAAAAGGCTTTATTGAAGTGGAAACTCCGGTGTTGATCAAGTCGACGCCTGAAGGTGCCCGCGATTTTGTGGTGCCAAGCCGCATGAACGAAGGACAATTCTATGCTTTACCACAATCCCCGCAGACTTTCAAGCAGCTGCTCATGGTAGGCGGAATGGACAAATATTTCCAGATCGTAAAATGTTTCAGGGATGAAGACCTGCGGGCCGACCGCCAGCCTGAATTCACCCAGATCGATTGCGAAATGGCTTTTGTGGAACAGGAAGATATTTTAAACACTTTTGAAGATTTTACCCGTCACCTCATAAAGGAAGTTAAAGGAGTTGATGTGACTGAATTTCCAAGAATGACCTATGATGAGGCCATGAAAAAATATGGAAATGATAAGCCGGATATTCGCTTTGGAATGGAGTTCGGAGAACTGAATGATCTTGCAAAGAATAAAGGATTCAATGTCTTTGATCAACAGGAACTGGTAGTGGGGATCGCTGTTCCCAGTGCTGCTTCCTACACAAGAAAAGAAATTGACAAGCTTATCGAGTGGGTGAAGCGTCCGCAAATTGGCGCCAACGGATTAGTTTGGGCGAAATACAATGAAGATGGGAGTCTTAAATCTTCAGTAGATAAATTTTATTCAGAAGAGGATCTTAAAGCATGGGCAGAAAGAACCGGAGCTAAAGCCGGAGACCTTATCCTGGTAATGGCAGGAGATGCACATAAGACCAGAACCCAATTGAGTGCGCTGCGCATGCATTTAGGTAATGCCCTTGGATTGCGCAAGGCAGATGAATTTGCGCCGCTATGGGTGGTTGATTTTCCACTTTTAGAGTGGGATGAAGAAACGAACCGATACCACGCAATGCACCACCCTTTTACTTCCCCAAAACCTGAGGACATCAAGTTACTGGACACCGATCCGGGGAAAGTTCGTGCTAACGCTTATGATCTTATATTGAATGGAAATGAGATTGGCGGCGGATCAATAAGGATCCACGATAAAAAGACCCAGGCGATGATGTTCGATCACCTTGGTTTTACACCTGAAGAGGCAAAAGCACAGTTCGGATTCCTGATGGATGCCTTCCAGTACGGAGCTCCTCCCCATGGTGGAATAGCCTTTGGTTTTGACAGGCTGGTCGCAATACTTGGCGGTCAGGAGACCATCCGAGACTATATTGCCTTCCCAAAAAATAATTCAGGCAGAGATGTGATGATCGATGCTCCGGCTCAAATTAGCCAAGACCAACTTAAAGAGCTAAATTTGAAGGTGACACTATAGCAATAGAGCTGCACCTATAGACATATTACATAACCAACCATGCCGGGTAAAAAGAGGAAATCATTATTACTCAGGTTTTTGCTGTGGAGGACAAAGTATCTTTCGCACCGGCAATTCTTGTTGATCCTTAGCGCAGTAATTGGTTTCCTTTCTGGTCTTGTGGCTGTGGTTCTCAAGAATTTCACTCACTTTATTCAGTTGCTCCTGGAGGGAGAGTTGATCGTCAGGTATCACGACGCCTTCTACTTTATCTTCCCCCTGGTAGGACTGCTGCTTACTTATATCATTGTTAGGTTTGGAATAAGAAATAAGATCGGGAATGGAATTCCCACCACACTTTACGCCATCTCCCAGCGTAAAGGTTTGATAAGAAAATTTCAGTCTTACGCTTCTATGCTCACTGCACCGGTCACGGTTGGTTTTGGTGGATCTGTTGGACTTGAAGCACCAACGGTGATAACGGGTGCGGCAATCAGCTCCAACCTGTCCCGTATCTTTAAGATGAACCAGGCAACCCGTACCCTGCTCATAGGTTGTGCGGCTGCAGGTGCCATGTCCTCTTTATTCAAAGCGCCCATTGCGGCGATCATCTTTGCCATTGAAATTTTCGCCCTTGACCTTACGCTGGTTTCCATGATCCCGCTATTGCTGGCATCGGTTTCCGCTATCCTTACCTCCTATTTTTTCTTCGGAAATGACATCCTTTTACATTATTCTTTAACAGATGAATTTGATATTACTGAAGTACCGTTCTACATCCTGCTGGGAATAGTTGCTTCCATTTGTTCTGTATACTTTACTAAGATCTATTTCAGGCTCACAGGAAGATTTGATAAGATTGGATCCCCGTTGTTCCGGTTGTTGGTTGGGGGAGCAGGCCTGGGTATTCTGGTCTTTTTTATTCCGCCGCTTTACGGGGAAGGTTATGACGTGATCAATTCCCTTTTAAAAGGAGATTACCTGGCCGCTTTGGGCAGCAACCTCTTTGATGAATATCTTGATAATGTTCTTGTAGTAGTATTACTGCTTGCAGGTCTTGTAATTTTTAAGATCATCGCCACTGCCTTTACTATTGGTGCAGGCGGGGTGGGTGGAATATTTGCCCCTGTACTTTTTATGGGAAGTGCCATGGGACATTGTTTTGCTTTGATCTTTAATAATCTGGGGATCTTGAAAACTCCCCTATCTCTGAGTAATTTTACTTTGGTAGGAATGGCTGGTCTAATGGCAGGAATCATGCATGCCCCTCTTACTGCGATCTTCCTTATTGCCGAACTTACCCGTGGATATGATCTTTTTGTACCACTTATGATCACTGCCGCAATTTCCTTTGCGATCACAAATCAATTCCAACCACATTCTGTCTATACCATGGACCTGGCTTCCCGTGGCGAATTGATAACTCACAACAAGGACCAGGCGGTTTTGACCCTGCTGAATATCAATCAGGTGATAGAAAAGAATTTTGTTCCTTTAAATATTAATATGAATCTTGGAGATGTTATAAAGGAGGGGGTAGTAAAATCTTCACGGAATATTTTTCCGGTGCTAGACGACGATAAAGGTTTTAGAGGAATTATTCTTCTGGATGACTTGCGTCCCATCATGTTTCAGCAGAATTTATACGACGAAGTTAAAGTAAGCGAGATCATGCAGAGTGCGCCCGAAATTATTTATCTTGACAGGGACAGGATGAGCGATGTGATGAACAAATTTCAGCAAAGTACAGCATGGAATCTGCCTGTCGTAAAAGATGATAAATATGTTGGATTTGTTTCAAAATCGAAGTTATTGACTGCATACAGACAAAAATTAATTGAAGTTACAGTATGAAAACATTAGGAATTCTAACTCAAATAGTTGCCATTTTAATAGGAATTTCCTTCCTCATAGGATTTTATATCATGCAGGTCGAGAATGACGAAGTTTTAGGAGACAGGATTATTGGACTCACGGTATTGGCCAGTGTCTTTATCCTTTTACCTATGTTCCTGGTGCTTCGCTGGAGAGGGAAAAAATTAAAAGATTACACTCTTTCCGACGAAAACCTGAAAAAAATGAAAGACAAAAAAAAGGAGTAACTGCCACATTTTAAAATTTTTAGAAATAAATAACAATTTGATTAAGGGCCATTTCAATTATTAGATTATGTTTGTACTTTATTAATTATTATTTTTTTACAATGGAAGGTACAGTTAAATTTTTCAATGAGTCTAAAGGTTACGGATTCATCACCAACGACGACACAGGAAGAGACATCTTCGTTCACGTTACCGGGTTAAATGGTGAAACACTTAACGAAGGTGATAAAGTTGAGTACGTTGAAGAAGAAGGAAGAAAAGGATTGACCGCAACTAGAGTGCGTGTTATCAGCTAATCATATTAGTTTTTATTCTATCAAAAAGTCCTGCATGGTGTGCAGGACTTTTTTTGTGTCTATACGTGATGTAGTTCTTTTATCCCTTCCAGCATTTCGGAAGTCATTTTGTCAAGATCAAATTCGTGCTTCCAACCCCAATCTTCCCTTGCGCTGGAATCGTCAATACTTGAAGGCCAGGAATCGGCTATAGCCTGCCGGAAATCCGGATTGTAAGATATTTCGAATTCCGGAATATGGTTTCTTATAGAAGCCGCAAGAGTTTCGGGAGTGAAATTTAAAGCCGAAAGGTTATACGAGGAACGGATCTTTACATTCTCTGCGGGAGCTTCCATTAATGAGATTGTGGCTCTAATTGCATCATCCATGAACATCATGGGTAGCTCGGTATCTTCCTTTAAGAACGAGGTATATTTTCCCGTTTTTAGAGCTTCGTGATATATTTCCACAGCATAATCTGTAGTTCCCCCACCCGGAAGGGTTTTATAACTTATGAGCCCGGGATAACGAATGCTGCGCACATCTACTCCGAACTTTCGGTTATAATATTCACACCAGCGTTCCCCCGATTGTTTGCTTATACCGTAGACTGTAGTAGGCTCCATAATTGTTGTTTGTGGAGTATTGTGTTTTGGCGTGGTGGGCCCAAAAACAGCAATACTGGACGGCCAGAAAACCTTGTCGATCTTTCCGTCTTTTGCCAGGTTAAGAACATGGAATAAAGAATCCATGTTTAGGTGCCAGCCTTTCATGGGAAATTTTTCGGCAGTGGCGCTTAACATAGCTGCCATTAGGTAGACCTCATCCACCTCATACTGTATCACAAGATCTTCAATTTGATTGTAATTGGTAGCATCGGCTATTTCGAAAGGGCCCGATGCCATAAGTTCTGCATTTCCCTCACGAATGTCACAGGCAATAATATTTGAATTGCCGTGCTTTTCACGCAATGCCATAGTAAGTTCGGTTCCTATTTGCCCGCAAGCACCAATTATCAATATCTTTGAAGCCATAAAAGTTTTCTGTTTTCGAGTAGAAGCAAAGATATCTATTTCGGGATAGATGGAAAATTCCGCAGCCTTAAATCACACCTTCCGGAAGAATAATAATGCAGATTTTTTCCTTTAAAAGCATACCTTTAAAAAATGAGAAAAATACTTTCCTTTTTTGTGATCATTTCTTTATTCGCCTGTGACGAAAAGGAGAATAGTTCGCAAAAGGCACCTATACAAAGTAAGACTTCCTTCTCCGACCAACTGGAAGTTAACTCCAATCGTACAGTAAATCTACTCCCCCAGGCGAGACAATTAGCGGGGGAATGGATTGCTTATGCCACAGCACAGAATGAGATCCAAAATCTGGAGCGCAGCACAGGACAGGAGATCATGGGATCCTCCAATAACCTTGTGCAGATCATGGAAACTCTTCAAAGTTCAATACCCGACACCTTGCGAAGCAATGCAGTAGAGGCGCGGGTGAATGTGCTTTATACAAAGGCGCGGGTGCTACAGCAACTATCAAATAAAAAACAGAAGAATCCAGACGAGATCTTTGAAGTAGCCGAAGACCTCGTAGTGGAATTCGATAATTTTAAACTTCAGCTAAACGAACTATTTCTCAAAACACCCGAAAATTTCGAGATGGAGCTGGATGAGGAATTTGAGGAATCTCTGGAACCCGACAGTACCGGAACAATCCCGCTTTTTAGAGAGGTTGATATATAGGACATTAATTTCCTCCTAGCGCCTGCTTCTGTCTTCCTTTAATATTCGGTGAACTCCAAAAAGGCTGCCAATCAAGCCTCCCAGAGCAACACCTACACCGGCAAAGGTTATGGTTGTAGTTCCTACAAAGGGTGCAGAGAGCTGGCCCAGGTCTACTATCGCCCAGGATCCTTCAGCTATTAAATAACCCACTACGCCAAGAGCAAGGCCAACAATTAACGCCCCTATTAAAGCAGCATGGAGAATTATTGGCTTATAGATTACTGCGTGCGGACCTTCATTCGTGAAACCCGCTTTTAAGTCTTTTTCTCTTTTCTCGGTTTCTTTCATAGTTCAGAATTTACAACGGTCGTATCGGTCATCTGTGTAGGTGTTTCTTTTTGATCAAATGGTGACAAATGACCATCTATTTGCAACTGCAGCTCCCGGGAAATGATCTCGTTATTTCCAATGATCCACCCGAAATTAAGTATGGTTTCTTGTGGATTTGCCGGAAAGGGTTTTACCATTTCCAGATATTTTACTACTGCATCGGGCAGCTTATCCTGCTCAACCAGGAGGATTGGGCCGTGTTTACCCATGTGCCCTAAAACAGCAGCAGGAATTGTTCCCAGTACATTTTCGGCATTTGAAAAGATGTAGTTGTGCCCTGCCTGTGCGATTCCCCAGCCAAAACCACGGGGTGCCCAACCCCAGCCCCAGCCAAAATTTCTACCATAACCTTTGTAGCCGGCATTTACTGTATTGGATGCGTAAACATTCGGTCCTGCAACTCTACGTACCAGTCCAAAACGTCCAAGTTCTTTTACTACCTTATCTGAAACTACCTCAGAATTTCCTGTAACATACATATACGCCCCGTGATCTCCATAGCGTCTGCGAAGGATCTCTTTTGTAGCCGCAGGTACACTGTCCCTGTAGACCCAGGCGAATCCGCGACCCATATGCGCATTCCAACCCATAGCTCCCATTCCATGTTTAATTCCATCGGGATGATCAATAGCGGAGATCACCACCTCATCGGGGTGATTTGCTTTTAATGCTGCCTGCCAGCGGTCGAGAATTTCAGCTAGAATTATGGGATTGTTTTTATAGAAAGTTCGTACCTCATATCCCAATTCTTCTCTAATTCGCTCTACTTCAGCCGGAGGCACATTTACAGCATAGACCTGCTTTCTGCCATCGGACATTACTCCGTCCGGCTTCAGGCGTTTCATTTCAGCAAAGGTCGCTTCAGAAATATTACCTTGTTCATTCAGATAAAGCATGGGAGCATTGACCGGCATGTGAGTTACCCGATGCATGGTGGTGAAGGCTATTTCTTCATCCTGGGGCACAAGGATAATAGCACCAACGGCATTGTCTTCCCTTGTGGCCGGATATACGGTCTGTGTCAAAATGATCGCCTGTGTTTCGGGATCACCTCCCGGCAGCCTTACTGTAAAGGCGGTTACCGAGGCCTCTTCCTGCAACGGCAGGTTGGTATTTGCCGGCGGACCTTCAGATTTTCCGCAGGAATAGAAAACGAATGCAATAAGAGCTGTTAATATTGTTCTTCTAGCGGTTACCATGCTTGATATTTTTTCTTATCATTATTGAATTCAGCGGCCATGCAACAAGAAATCCTACAAAAGATGCGATCCACAGTGTTCCAAACCACAGGATATCATCTTCTTTCGGCATCATGGGAATATGGCTCATCATCATCCACCAGCTTACCGTCATCATTCCCAAACTTACGGCAGTCATACTTAAAAATGCCACTTTTAGGCCCTTTAGCAAGATCATTCCGTCTTTCATTTCCATCATTGCATTCTTCATTGGATACTGCACCAGGAAGATCACCAGAATCAAAGCTCCCAGGTACATCCCAAACATCATAATCGGCATCCCTGCACCCGCCCAAAATATTGTGTCATTGATCCCTTCGGAAAAGAAAATCGGAAAGCCAAAGTAGGCGAAAATATAGGCTACTGCGATCATTGCAGGAGCTCCATAGCCAAAGCCCATCATGGTGGCCGATGCAGCCTGAACTCCCGGTGGCCTTAACCAGCGGGTCATCATCCCTTCAAAATAAACCGGGCGACGATATGCATTAAGGTAAAGAATTACCCCCAGGATTGGTACCAGTGCTGCACCCAGCGTCCAGGCGATCTTTATTGGCGCCATCACTTCGGGTAATGTATAAGAGGAATGGATAAGGACAAAAAAGGCGCCTGCAATTCCTAAAGCAATGAAAATAATAGCTATTGCTTCCATTGGTCCCAGAGCCACTGCCCCCATATCTGCATATGGTGCTTTTTCTACTGAAAAATCAAGGCGCGACTGTCCTTTGTAGCTCAACCTGTCACTTACCACCCAAAAATGCCTGAATGGACCTTCGGAAGGTGTAACAAACCAGTCCGATCTTTGTGACCAGATGTAAGAATCAGTTATTGCCGGAAGACCTCCATTATCGCCGGCATAAAGTAGAGCTGCAGAGTTGGATTTTGCCAAAGTTAGTGCAGCGAGTCCGTTTAAAGCATCTGCGGGAGTTGTGACTACGTATTGAAAGTAACCATTTCGCCTTTCGTGCTTTCTCCCCCACCCGAATTCCGTTTCTTCATCACGATACTTAGCTATTTCTACTGCTAATTCTGCCGGACTCGAGGCCGAAATCTCCACAACTTCACCAATTCCCTCCAGGTTCCTGAAGTTACCGGACCCCACAGCAAAGATCTTGCGGCCTTGCAGAAGATCCAGATTCGCTTCCAATTCATCGCTAAACACCAGCGGAGAATTATTATATGCTGCATAAAAGATGGCCGGAAGGGCCCATGCCAACGCATTTTCTTCGTCGGTGGAAATAACAACTACATGCCTGGCCTGCGGATCTGGAGTTATACTTTGTTTCACAAATTCTTTCCAGTTTTCAGCTGTAGGAACAAAAGAAGCCGTTCTTGCTTCCTCATAGGGTATACTCTCTGTTAACTGGGAGAAGACCGCCGTTGCACCACCTTTTAGCCGGGTTGTGTTCTTCATGTGCAGAGTAAGCCTGCCTTCTTCAGGATCGTGATGCGGTTTTACCAAACCCGCAACATCAACACCTTCCTTAATGGTTAGTAAGATCCCAAAACTTAAAACGAGTAAAATAAAAACTGCTAATACAGGATAAGTCCAACGTATCATTATTAAAATATTTAGTGCAAAACATGTATGAGGATCCAGGCCAGCCCACCGAGTCCCACGCTTCCGTGAACTACTGCAAGCCATTTTGGAACATTCTTGTGTCTCAGATCCCGCGAGAACATATAGAATCCAACCAATGCTGCGATAGAAAATACAATTAAACTATCCCAGTGTTTATGGTGGCGTTCTGTGGTCAAAGCGAAAATCAACAAGACCAGGATTCCGATAATGGCGGCGGCGCCGTGAGCAAAAACAATTGCCTTGGGCGGGATCTTATGATCAAGTACATAGGTGAGTAAATAGCCGCCAAGAAAAACGGCAATGGCAATAAGTACTACCGCGGTAATAACCATAGCTCTATTTTTTTGGATTCATATTTCGTTTATCAAGAGGAGAAAAGGCAGGGCCTTCGATTACTTCTCCCGTAGCCTGGAACCTGCTTCCATGGCAAGGGCAATCCCATGATTTCTCGGCGTCATTCCAGTCTACTATACAATCCATGTGAGTGCAAACTGCCGACTGGCAATGCAGCTTCCCCGTTTCATCTTTATAGACAGCCCATTTCTCATCGTCAACTTCTACTACTTTACCCTGGCCTAATGCTATCTCCTTGAAGGAGTCAGCTTCAGCTTTTCCGGGTAAATCTTTTAGATACTGCTTGGCTACATTGAAATTCTCTTTGATGAAGTTCTTAGCCGATTTTAACGGTGTAAATCTTGAAGCTTTGTAAAGATCCCTCCATTCATTTTCCCTGTCGTTTAGCTGATCATCGAGGATCATTGCAGAAAGTACTCCGTAGGTAAGCCCATCTGTAGAAAAACCTGTAGCCAGATATATATTGTCGTCTGAACTTTCCCCTATATAAGGCAATCCATCTGCAGGTTTATAGTGTTGAGCACTCCATTTATATTCGATCTCATCCACATCAAAGTAGCGTCTCGCGTTATGCTCAAGCTTCTTGAAAAAGCGGCTGTAATTATCCTCCTGTCCTACTTTGTGGTGCCCTCCAAGTACAAGTACATAATTGTCGGCACCCTTACTGTAAGTTCGGAGCGAGGTATGAAAATCGGCTTCGGTGTCCCAATAGATCCCATCAGGGAAATCGCCCGATTTTAATTTAGCGGCAATTGCGTACTCTCTATAAGGATAAAGAGCTGTTTGCAGACCGTAAATTCCTTTGGGAGTATGGGTCGCTAAAATGACTTTTTTGGCAGTCACTGTTCCGGAAGAAGTTGAAAGCACCAACTCCTCCTCCTTTTCAATATGATGTACTTCGGAATTTTCGAAGATCTGGCAATTTGAAGTATCTATCTTTTCTGCCAAACCTCGAACAAAAGCAGCCGGATTGAACTGTGCCTGGTCTTCTACTTTTATCGCCTTGCTCACTTTTACGGGAATCGGCAGTTCATGCAGTTCCTCTACAGGCAAACCATAACTTGACGCGGCATCTATTTCCTGTTCTATGGTTTTATCTTTCTTATCTGTCTCGCTGAACAGGTACCAGGGCACCCGTTTGAAACTACAATCTAGCTGATGCTCGTTCACAAGTTCCTCAACCAGGTTCACAGCCCGTGCCCGCGACTTTGCCACCCTGGATGCAGTTTCCTTATCCCATTTACTCTGGATGTGGTGCAAACGTTTGTCTACCATTGCGTAGAGGTTCCCGGTAGAATCCCCTGTTGTACCTCCACTAATGGTACCGGCCTCCAGCAACACTACTTTCTTACCCGACCGGGACAAAAGATAAGCTGCAGTTACTCCCGTAATCCCACCTCCTATAATGGCAATTTCGGTTTCTATATTTCCGTTAAGCGCAGGGAAATTTGTTTTTGAAGCTGTTGATTTCCAGATAGATCTTGTCATAGGTTGGCTTTTCTATTAAATTTAATAACCGATCTTCCTGCTGCCAATTCTTTTTCGTTAGTTTTTTGTTAATCCTGCAGTAAACTTTTTATGACTTGTAACATTATTAACAGATCTTCGTCTTAGAATAAACTGCCATTATGAGATTTCTCCTTTTACTGTTCGTAGCTCTACAAACTTCCCTCATTCAAGCCCAGGAAGTAAAGGCGCAGGTCCTGGACGCTACAAACAAACAGCCAATTCCATATGCCAATGTGATCTTCGCAGAGAATCGTGGACTGGTTACTAATGACGAAGGTTTCTTCAGCTATAATTCAGAAGATGAAAAGCTACCGGAACTTATTAAAGTCTCCTCCCTGGGATATGAGCAGCTGGAAGTCGCTCCGGGAAAAATTTCTGGAGGCGTCATTTACCTTATTCCCAAATCCATCGAGCTGGGAGAAGTCTTTCTTTCGAACAAGAATCTTTCAGCAAAAGAAATTATAGAGAAGGTAAAAGAAGAAGTTGCCAATAACTACAATTTCGACAACAGCAGGAAAAGAGTCTTTTTAAGACAGTCAGATTTCAACTATGTGCGACGTTTTGATCTTGATGTAGACAAAAGCACCATCGCCGGGATCGACCAAAGACTTATGAACGAGATCTCTTCACAGATCCCAAAGGCATCAGACTCCTATAAGGAAGTACTGGCAGATATGTACGGAAATTTTGATTCCCAAAAACTGCAGATCATCAAAGCTGCTAATCTTCACAATCCACAAAGCACCCAGTCCCTTGATGAACTCACAGATCACCTCAACTCTCTTTTCATGAACACCTTGAAAGATCGCTCTTACCTAAAAGTGCGTTCGGGGATCCTTGGTGTAAAGATCGACGAAGATGAACTTAAGGAGGAGTTGGTTGTAAAGGAAAAGAAAAAGGAGAAAACGCCCGAGGAAAAGGAGAAAGCCAGACTTGACAGTAAGAAGAACCTGGCAAAAACATCAGATGCCAGAGTCCAACGTCTCATGAAGGGGATGTTCTGGAAAGAAGACATCACATTTAACCTTTTTGACAAGTCAAACAGGTACAAGTATATCCTCAACGGCTATGCCTGGATAGACAATGCAGCCGTTTATGTTATAGATTTTGAACCTAAATGGAGATCAGATTTTAAGGGAAGGATCTATGTCAATACCTCCGATTTTGGGGTTCACCGTTTGGAATATGAGAATGTTAAGCCTCTAAAGAAATTCCGCCTCTTTGGAATAAGTACAGCCGATGATGTTTACCGCGGAAAAATGATCTTTGTAAAAGATGAAGCCGGAAAATATAATCTCAGCTATGTGGAACGTGAAACCGGCGAGACAGTTGGGATCGACCGGCCGCTTACCATTATTGAAAAGAACAAGCACGTTCCCGGCCGCCGAAAGCAAAACGAGCTCGACCTGGATGTAAAACTGAAATTCAGTCAGGTGCAAAAACTTCAACTGGTAGTTTTCGAAAATGAAACTCTTGCTCCCGGAGAGCTTGAAAAACTATCTGCCGCTGCCGATTTTGAATACCAGACCTTCAAAGTTTACAATCCCGACTTTTGGAGTGGCCACAACATCATCGAACCAAACGCAGCAATAAAAAACTTTACTGCACTGGGATCTGAAGATGAAGAGCTTTAAAAATTTTGCAGCTCTCTTTTCTCAATCAAGACAGCGCTTTAGTATAGGACCATGAAAATTTTCTTCAGTGGGAATAAAGTAAAATCTAAAAAATGCTTCCAAAAATGCCATTTTTGAGAGGTAAGTTTTGAAATAACCTATCTTGAGCAAAAATTTCAAAAAATGAATAAAATCAGCTTTCTTATTCTCGCACTTTTCTTCGGAAGCATCCTTCAGGCTCAATCGGAAAAAGAACAGATAAACGAACTCCTTGAGGAGTGGCATCAAGCTGCCGCCGAAGCTAACTTTGACCATTACTTCAGCATGATGGCACCAGAATCGGTTTTTATAGGTACAGACGCAACCGAAAACTGGAACAAACAAGAATTTATGGAATGGTCGAAACCCTATTTTGACCGCGGGAAAGCCTGGAGTTTTACAACTCTGGAGCGCAATACTTTTGTTGCCGAAGATGAGCAGCTTGCCTGGTTCGATGAATTGTTGGACACACAAATGGGCATTTGCCGCGGATCGGGTGTAGTAGTTAAAGAAAATGGAGAGTGGAAGGTAAAACACTATGTGCTTTCCATTGCTATTCCAAACGAGAATGTAGATACAGTCACCTCTCTAAAAGCTGCTTTTGATAAAGCTTTGATGTTAGAAATCAGATCCCGCTAAACTGCTGAAAAAGGAGAAAATATTGATCATTTTTCTTATTTTTCGCCCCTCAATAAAATTACTTATGAATAGAATAACAAAAGCATTTCTTCTACCATTTTTGACTGCCGCAGTAGTTACAGGCTGTAAAAATGATAAAGATTTTGCCGAAAATGAAGAGTCGCGTGGCATCAACCTTGCCAATATGGACACCACTGTTGCTCCACAGCAGGATTTTTTCAGGTTTGTGAATGGTCGCTGGCTTGACACTAATGAGATCCCTGAAGACAAAACTGTGTGGGGAAGTTTTAATGAACTTCGTGAAAAAACAGATAAAGATGCACTAGCTCTTTTGGAAGATGCAGTAAATAATGAAGATCTTGATGCGTCAAGCGATCAGGCTAAGGCGGTTTACCTATACAAGACCATCATGGATACTGTAGCACGAAACGAACAGGGCATTGAACCTATACGTCCCTACCTCGAGAAGATCGCTGCTATCAAGACAAAGGAAGATCTTCAGAATTACCTTCAGGAGATGCAAATGTATGGCGGTGGCGGATTCTTCAGCTTTGGCGTTGGTGCCGATGCGAAGAATTCCAACATGAATGCTGCTTATCTTGCAGCCGGAAGCCTTGGATTGCCGGACAGGGATTACTACATCGCCCAGGATGCCGACTCCAAAGACAAGCGTGAAAAATATGTTGCCCACATCACCAGAATGCTTCAGTATTTAGGAGATTCAGAAGAAGAGGCGGCAAAAAAGGCAAAAATGATACTTGAATTTGAGACAGCGCTGGCAAAACCACGTCTCGATAAAGTAGAGCGTCGCGATGCCCGTAAGACCTATAATCCAATGACCGTTGCTGAACTTCAAAAAACAGTGCCTGCTGTAAACTGGAACGGTTATTTCGAAGCTATTGGTGCTAAGAATGTTGACACGGTGATCGTTAGACAACCAAAATATATGCAGGCTATTCAAAAAACTCTTGCTTCACAGAATGTCGAAGAATGGAAGGAGTACCTGCGCTGGACGCTTTTCAATGATGCAGCGGGTATGTTGACCACAGAGATCGAAGATGCGAACTGGGAATTTTACGAAAAGACACTTCGCGGAGCACAAAAACCACTTCCTCGCAATGAGCGTGCCCTTGCCACCATTAATCAAACCATAGGCGAGGCTCTTGGAAAATTATATGTAGAAGAACATTTTCCTGCCGAAGCCAAGATCCAGGCAGAGGAGATGATCCAAAACGTAGTTAAAGCTTTCGAGAATCGTATTGATCAACTGGCCTGGATGAGTGACAGCACCAAAGTGAAAGCTAAGGAGAAACTGAATACGACGGTGATAAAAGTGGGATATCCCGATGAGTGGAAAGATTATTCTACAGTAGAGATCAAACAACCCGAAGATGGAGGTTCCTACTTCCAGAACCTTCTCAACATTGCAAAGTGGGAAACCGAAGAAGATATTGCGGAACTGGGTAAACCGGTAGATAAAAGCGAATGGTTCATGGCACCACAGATCGTGAATGCATATTACAATCCTGCTTACAATGAGATCGTGTTCCCTGCTGCAATCCTTCAGCCGCCTTTCTATGATTATAAGGCCGATGCTGCCGTCAATTACGGCGGAATAGGTGCTGTAATTGGCCATGAGATCTCTCACGGCTTTGATGACAGCGGTTCGCGTTTTGACGCCGACGGAAACCTGAACAACTGGTGGACAGAAAAAGACCTGGAGCAATTCGAAACCTTAGGCGGAAGACTGGCCGATCAATACAGCGCTATCGAAGTGCTTGACTCTGTTTTTATCAACGGAAAATTTACCCTTGGTGAGAACATCGGTGACCTTGGAGGTGTGAATGCCGCTTATGACGGACTTCAAATTCACCTCAATGAGCACGGCAACCCCGGAAAGATCGATGGCTTCACTCCGGAGCAGCGGTTCTTTATGAGCTGGGCCACAGTTTGGAGAACCAAAATGCGGGAAGAAGCTTTGAGAAACAGGATCAAGACAGATCCTCACTCTCCGGGAGAATTCAGGGCGTATGTGCCGCTTCAAAATATTGATGCTTTCTATGAAGCATTTAACATTGAAGAAAGGGATGCAATGTATGTGAAGCCTGAGAACCGTGTGAAGATCTGGTAAGACCTTTCAAAAATGACATTTTTAAGCCCCTCTTTTGGAGGGGCTTTTTATTTACCAAAATCACCTCTAAAAGGACATAGGTAAATTTCACTGATAGTCTGAATAAATTGAAAGACGATATCTTTAAACGGAAAATCAATAAATCAGGATGAGCTTAACACCCTCAATAGCCATAGCCGTTTTTGCTTTCCAGGTATTGTACAGTAAACTTTGGCTAACTTATTTCAAATTCGGCCCGCTGGAATGGCTTTGGAGGTGTTTGACCTATAAAAAATTGTTCCCATTGATGAAAAAAGACAGTAAGAAGATAAGTGAGATCTTCAGAAAAATTCATTGATATGATCTTCTTCCCGGGTCGATAACTTGCAAAGTATTGATTATTAGATTTATATTACACATTAAAATAATCATATGAGCAGAAGAAACCTTCCTATCTTAATTTTATCGACACTCTTCTTTCTTATAAGTTGTTCCAAAGAGGATAATGGAGAAGCCGAAGAAGAAACAGGTGAAATATCTTCTTTTGAACTGAGATCAGAGATAAATATTCCGGGCACTTCTATCACAGATGTCTGGGGGTTTGAGCAGGCAGGGAAGGAATATGCAATAGTAGGAAATATTGGCAGCAACGGGAGTTTTTCAATTGTTGATGTCACTGACCCCGACAATCCTGAAATAGTATCTACAACCTCCTACCCTGCTTTTGATATGAAGGTATGGCAGAATTATTTGTATGTGGTGGATGGAACCCATGACCACTCCGGTGAAAACAGCGGGATGATCTATGATATTTCAGATCCTAACGATCCGGTTGCCGTGGGCAATTTCCCCTCTGCTCATAATATTTTTATCGATGACAGGGGGTATCTGTATCTCTCAGGAAGACATGTGATGGTAAACGGCGAGGAGCAGGAAAGAGGAATAACAATATTTGACCTGAAGAATTCTCCAACTGACCCTGAACTTGTGTGGAGCTCGGAATTATCAGAATCTCATGACGTGGCGGTTATTGGGACTAGAATGTTTGATTTTCACGGCCGCATGGGCACTTTTATCTATGATGTCACCAATCCATCTGCTCCCACACTTTTAGGTGCAGCACAATCAGGAGAGGGGTTTGACCATAGTGGGTGGGCCACAGAAGACGGAAATTTCCTTTTCGTAACAAATGAACTTGCAGCTTCAACTCAACACGATTTTCTTTCTGAAGGCGGTCCCGATGTTGTGATCTGGGATATTAGCAATGTATCAAATCCGGTGCAGGTAGAAGAAATTCATGACAATTCCTCACGTGTACATAATCTATACATTGTAGGTAACCTGGCTTATATCTCCTACTATAGTGCCGGCCTAAAAATCTTTGATGTAACCAATCCGAAGAACCCGGAGTTATTATATACCTATGACACTAATGGAGCCATCGGTGGAGAATCTGCTGATGGATTCAATGGTGCCTTTGGAGTTTATCCTTTTAGTAGCTCTGGAAATATCTATGTAAGCGATGTAAGCACAGATCTTTTTGTCTTTAGTCCTACTGAAAAAAACTAACCCATTTCTTTGGTAGGAAATATGAGTTGAACAATCGCTAACTTTTTTCAGGTTCGGCCCGCTGGAATGGCTTTGGAGGTGTTTGATCTATAATAAGGCGTTTTCTAATAGAAGATCAAAGGATAAATCATTTTCCAAAATTAGATATGGTGATTAAATTATAAAACTGTTTCTCTTCCTTTAGTTACCTAAAAAAGATGATTATCTTTTAATAAAAATTATCTTCGCTTTTTTAACAAAACCACTCTTTCCTCTTGAGTCGAAAAATTTCCTAATGAAAAAATTTTACCTGTTACTCTTGATAACTTTCATGTCATGCAGTAAAGATGAACCAAAAGAAACAGAAGAACCATATTTTGAACTTAATAAGACTTTGCTTCACTCCTCCTCGGCAGGAAGAAACTTTGATCTTTCCATAAGCACAAATGTTAAATGGGAAATACTTTCTCATCCCGATTGGGTGAATCCTTCAGTGACCGGAGGCGACGGAGACGGTGACCTGCAGTTGGAAGTAGAGGAGAACTTTGATGGGGAACCGCGGGAAGGCCATTTGATGTTCCAATATGCCACCAAGAAACTTCGCATCGAGCTAACCCAGGAAGAGGCCTCCCTAAGGCTGATTGCTTACACCGGATCTGATGCCTCCCTACGAATGAACGAAGCAAAATTCCTTTTATTCAATAGACCTGTCAAGCTTAATTACATCATGAGTGGAACGGAGACCACTTCTTTTTTCATAGAGGAAGATGATGTTGAATATTTTAATGACAACCGTGGTATAAAATTTACCAAAGGTCCTACCCCACTGGGTGGGGATTTTAAATATAAGTATTCCATAATAGACAAGGACAATAGAAAGCTGGAAGATCTGGTAAGTCTAAGGTTTTATTCGCAAAAGTTCAGCTTCCCCGGCTCTGTGCGTAAAATCCTTCTTGACAAGGAGAATAACCTGTGGGTTCTTTCAATTCGTGTGGGAGAAAATAGTGAGGCAAGTTACATCTACAAGTTTACAGAAAAGGAAGGCAACTATGAACAGGAAATGAGGTTTGAAACAGGTCTTGACTACTCCCCTACCAGCTTTTATGGAGGAGATTTTTTCATTAATCCACATAATGACCTTATCTACATTCCCAACTGGTCCGGAGAAAAAGTAGAGGTTTATTCCCAATCTGGAGAGCTGATCAAAGAAATACATATTGAACCGGGAAGTTCAGACCATCCAGATCACCCTTATACGAATCCATATTCTATTGGCTTTAACAAGGCTGGAAAAGGTATTATCTCCTTGGTAAGCAGAGATATATCGGGTATGACATGGAGATTCATTGACAGCTCAAATGCCGATGAAATGACCGAACCCAACAGCACAATTGAGGATGATATGCAGCTACAGAGCTTTAAACTTAATTACGACGCTTCAAAATTATATGCCATTAGTCATTTCTCTTCCCACATCAACGTCCTGAACCCAAATGGATCTTTTGAGAAAATAGACCTACAGGAAACTTATTATGGTGGAGCAGGAGCAGTGAGAATAACACCTAATAAATTGGATAAGAGGATCTACGTTTCCGGCAGCAATAGTCAACAAATCATCTCAGAGGATATGTCGTACCTAAGCCAAAAAACATCTGCTCCCTTTTATATGGGAGATTTTTCGTATGACCCTGAATTGCCGAATCATATCTACGCAATAAATGCCGACACAGATACAGGTATAGAGCTTATTGACTATAACACCGGTGGCACAATCTTCAAATATCCTATAGACCAAAGAAATAAAGGTTCATTTAGAGGCGGTCTTATCACCTCTTTAGATGGTGAGCACATTATAATTTATGGAAATTCTGAAATGATAATTTTAAAAACGGAAATGTTTGAATAAGATAATTGCCGGCAGGTAGCTCTTTACCTTTTAGTCTTACCCTCCTGAAATCTCTTCAGATGAGGATTTCGAAAAGTTACATTTTTAAGCCTCTTTATAGAGGCTTTTTTTTGTGATCACAATTATATTAATCAGCACCTGTATACTACAGGTTTATCCTGAAAAAGTAAGTGTACTCCTCCTGATTCATTCCCGTATTTTCTGCCCTGGCCATTACCACGGTCTCATCATCCATAAAGACCATTGTAGACCTGTCTGTAATTGGTAATATTGGAAACTTATAAACCGCCTCAAGACTGTTGAAGTCGTAGAGCTCCTCATAATTTGACAGGTACTTATTTCCGGGACTGCTTATTTTCATGGTAGTTTCGAAAGTCCGAATAACATTAAGGTTTGGATCCAGCTGAAAGTTCTCCCAAAGTATGTACTGGTCATCATCGGAGACGAATATATGCGACCATGGATAAGTTATTCCATCGGGCCAAACGGGATACGGAGTTACCTGAACGATTGAATTTGCCGTTACATTGTATTTGTACATTCTTCCGTTACTGGTATTGCTTTCCCCTCCATAAAGGGCATCAAAAGAACTATTGTATTCAATATCTCCATGCCTCAAAACAGATTCCTGACTTCTAATAAGATCTCCATTATTGCCGTCAAAGATCCAGAATCCCGTGCTTCCAGATGTTGGAGGATTTCTGTGACAATAAAGCGTATTATCCTTACCCACTTCTATTTTATGAAAGCCCCATCCATTTGTATTGGTGACGAAAGTTTCGGCTTCCAGCCGGTCCAGGTTTAGCTTAGTGATCTGGTCAACATTCTTCTGTACGAGGAAGAGATTTTGCCCATCAGGTGAAATATCCAGATCGGCAAATTTTTGGTCTTGTAAAATGTGGGAATCGATCTGAAAGTTCTCCTCCCCCACATCAATAATAAGAAGCCCAAAAGTAGTAGAATCGTAGTGAGAATACTCCGGGCCTACAATAGCATACACCTTCGACCTCAGAGGATCCTTGATGATTTTATGGATAAAATGGGGGAATTTAACGAAAATACCCTGGTGTTGCAGGGAAATATTGCTCCCAACAGGATGATCATAATTATTACTGGTGCGAACGATAACCTGGTATTCATGTTCAGCAATGAAAGAATTACTTCCGGCCACCATATATTCTAAAGTGTTGATATCTTGGATCTCAACTACTGGAGTATGGTCCTGCCTGTAGATCAAATAGGATAGAAAATCCTGCCCCTCATATTTGGACCACTTAAGAGCAATTGACTTCCCGGTGCTTTCAGCCTTAAGTTCTATTGTGTTAGATAAAATTAGGGAGTCTTTAGCCGCAAACCGGGTGCCGGGAATAGAAGCTTCGAGGTATACGGTATGTATGCCTTTAGATAATTTCCTTTTAATATCTGTTTGAAGTCCTTCCCCTGCCTTACCCTGGTGCAGTATACCGTCGATACTACTTCGCCATAGCACCTCAAAATCGGGTATTTCTGTTTCTTCTGAGGTTTTATTAAATGTTACATTAATCTCACCCGTAAAAGTCAATTCCCCTGCAGGGTTAGAAAAAACTCCCTCATAACCTCCAGAAGGTTTTGTAGGATGATGAAAAGAATAATCTCTTGTTTGAATTGGAGAAGTAATTTCAATCTTGAAGCTTTCAATTCCTGCTTTTGAATTGGATTCGTCATCTGTACTACCGTCGGGACTGCACCCTAAAACAACAGCTATAAGAAGGAGTAAATGAAAGTATTTTATCATAACGTGAGGTTTTCATCCTTTATATTTCGATACTTCACATTTATTTTCAAAAAAAACCTTCTACAGAAGACTGATAATTAGTAAAATAGTGGCTATGTATGAAATTTTTTGAATTTTTCTAAAAATAACAAGTTTTACCTATATTACCCACTAATTTTTAGCTATTCCTTAATTCTTATGAAAATTCCCTTTCTTCCACTGCTCCTCGTTTTTTTCCTGTTCTCCTGTAGTTCTGATGGCCCTTCGGAAGAAAAAGAAAAGACGAATCCTGAACCTGCAGAAAAGTATTATAACAGCTCAAAAAATTTTTCATCGCAGGCAGAAGTGGATGCCTTCGCAGAAAATGAATTTACAGTAATTACAGGAAATCTTTCTTTTACAGGGGAATCTACCACAGATCCTATTGTAGATCTAAATGGTCTGAGTTCAATTAAAAGCGTTAGAGGAGATCTTAGCTTTTTAGGAACGCAGCTTGAAAATCTAAATGGTCTGGAAAATTTGAATCTGGAAAAAGATGCGTGGTTAACTATCATCAATAATCCTTTACTTGTAGATATTAGTGCACTTCAAAGTATAACAGCAGATCTCACGACAATAGAATTAAGAGGTAGTCCTTTAATAGAGTCACTTCATGGGCTGGAAGGCATAACCTCCGTTTATTACATTCTTTCATTTTCCGATCTCGATAACCTGAATAATATCCAGGCGTTGAGTAACATAAAAAGTAAGGTGGAATATGTTCATCTCACTAATACAGAAGTAACTAACACAGAGGGCTTAGCTAATATTCCTGAAGTCAAATGGCTGGAAATTGGTGGAAATTCCAGTCTTACGTCAATAAACATGCCCGGACTCAAGAAAGCGCAGTTTATATCCATTGGCGCTAATCCAAGCCTGGAAAACCTTAATGGGTTAACGGGTTTGGAAGAAGTCAGCGACTTAAAACTTGTCAGCAATCATAGTCTTACTAACCTTGATGGCCTTGAAAATTTGGGAGACACTACTAAAATTTCCCTTAGAGTTATTTCAAACTCTTCTTTACAAAATTTTTGCGGACTTCAGGAGCACAGCGTCTCCGGGTGGAATAGTTTTGAGGTAAGGGATAACGCATATAATCCAACTCCCGAACAACTGGCAGGTGAGGAATGTAAAATATAATTTTACTCTTCCTCCTCCAGCTCGGCAAACACATCCTCACTCATTGAAAAATCAAGAGTTTCAGCTTCAGGGACATATTTGAGGAACTGGTCTATTCCTTTTTGCAGCATAAGTTCTGTAGAAAATTTGCGGCTGGTAGCGAGGACGAGTCCGCCGCGGGTGATCCTGAAGAAATATTTTCCAGATCCTGTTCTGGCCTTTCTAAAGGTAAAAGATTCCAGATCTCCCTGGATGGTCTCGATGATCTTCTCACAATCAGATTTCTCCCTGCAGGCGATGCTGGTGAAGATGGTTTTTCCCTTTCGGGAGGCAAAAGTGAATTTATAATTTCCGGTGTCTCTTTTACTAATGACAAATGCACTCATCGGCTCTCCTGTATTATTCGAAACCTCAAATCTAAAAAAACAGGCGGCCGGTGCCACTCATAAAATTTTAAAAGTTATCAAGAGGAAAAAACTTCATATCCCAAGTACCAGATTACAAAAAGGGTTAATTTGAGATTGGTTAGTTGGAGATTGGTTAATTCGAGATTAGTTAATTAGTGATCGGAGAATGCCAGGAAACTTTTACCAAATTCCAAACCGGTTAGAACTTTTCCAAAGTTAACAGACCAAAATGCCATCATTCAGATTTAAAGTCCTATACAATTATTAAAACTTTGGAAAAGTTGGGGAAACGGATGGCGCGGATTTGTAATCCGTGCGGATACAGCAGGCAGGAATTATTTGTCCGAATAAAATAAGTTCAGGCCGTACATTGAGCCTACAGGTGATCATTGATTATTGATAATTGTTAGCTGTTTAAATTCCTGCCGAAAATTCCATCCCCAGCTCCCGCATCACTTTAGAGGCCGAAATCACTTTTCCTACTGAAGGCTTTGAATGATCGAATTGAGGAAGTTCCAACCCCGCTTCCCGGGCTTTTTCAGTGTAGTACTTCTCCCGTGGCGGATTGAGCGGATAGACTGCATTATATACCTCTCCAAAAATGTCATTTTCGAGCAGCTTTTTTATGACCTGCAGGCAATCTTTGAGGTGTATCAGATTCACAGGACCCAATGGATTTGAGATTCCGCTTCTTCCGGCGAGATACTTCACGGGATGTCGGCCGGCGCCAATTAGTCCGCCGAAGCGAATCACTGTGGTGTCAAAAATGGGGTTTTTGAGCAGGGTCTTTTCCGCCGAAATTATTTCCTTTCCGGAAGCCGAAGTCGTATTCGCTTCTGAATCTTCAGTATAAATGCTGAAGCTCTCCGTTGCCTCATAGACTGAAATAGAGGATACAAAAATGACCTTTTTAACACCTGATGTTTCTATGGCCTCAGCAAGTTTCTCTATAGCCCCCGTATAGTCAAGCTGTGGCTCTTTTCTAAGACCGGGCGGAAAATCAACTATGAGAACTTCAGCCGAAGCTAAAAACCCACTAATATTTCCTTGAACTCCTTCCGCAGCAACCTTGATTTGAAAAGGTTCAATACCGGCATCTTTTAGCACAGGCAGCCGATCTCTAGAAGTAGTGCTCCCTTTTACTGAAATACCTTCCGCAATTAACATTTTTGCCAGGGGTAATCCCAGCCATCCGGTTCCTAATATGGAAATGTTTTTTAAAGGTTTAATGTCTAAGGATTAAGGATTAAAAAATTTCAAACACAAGCACCAAATTCCAATTTTCGATTAAATCGTCCTGACCCCTGGATCTGATTTTTTGGTTCTTTTGCAAATCTACTCCAATTTGAAACTTGTTTTCATTACAATGGCATCATTTACTACAAACGGTCGAGGGATCATATCGGGAGAACGTGGTGGCACATTCAGCTGCGGATTCTCATGCAGGTCGTAAGAGGCTTCCAGGAGCGTGATCCCGGGATGCAAGCCTTCCTCCACGCTTACTTCCAGGCGTAAGGTATCTTTGCTCACTGCGTAATAAGATAAGAACCTGTCCCGCCAGCGATTCTTGTGAACATGCAAACTGCTTTGCCCCGGCCGCAGATCTCCGGCTACCTTATCATTGGCTTTAAAGCTTTTGAAATTAATTGACTTATCAGCAAAAAGCTCTATTCGGTTGATGGGCCTGTTAGGCGCTATTTTTATATTATAAAGGTCCTGTCCTTCAGGTTCGATCACTGCTTTTTCAATAGAAATGAAAGGCTTGGGAAGCATTATTGGAGGGGCAGGAGCTGTTTTTCTAAAACTGCTACCATTCTTGCTACCAAACCAATCTTCCTCTGGGGCTTCTAAAGCAGTATCAAAATAGGGAGCGGTATAATCATCAAGCACCTCCTCATAGGTATTCCAGGTAGCAACGCCCTTGTCTTCATCAACCAGGTAAACAAGACTGTTTGGCCGCGGGCGCTCCTCGTTAAAATCGGCTTTAAAATGAGCAATGATGAAAAGTCCGATAAAGACTATAAAGCTGAAGAACCCGAACAGCTGGTTATTTCTGAAGGCTCCAAACACCGGCCACAGCAAGCTGAACAACAAGGTGATAAGAATTGCCGAAAGCACCAGCATTCCCAATCCCAAAGCCACCGGAAAACTGACAATAAATGGCATGAGAAGAAAAATAGCCGGGAGACACAGGAATGCCACTGCAGGTAATTTCCACTTTGGATCATTCACCAAGATGAACAGCTGAATGATCCCAAAAAGCACAGGAATGATAAAATAGGCCGCGCCCTTTAGATAGGCTGCTGCCAAAGCGCTTATAATTATCCATAGAATAAGTGGTGCAACCATCAGTTCACAGGAATTATCAGGCTTCCGGAATTTGTGATAGATGTAAAAACAAATAGCCAGGGAAAGGAAGATCACCGCTCCTATGTACCAATAACCGTTATAGGTAAAACCATGTTCCATCTCTGCATATTCCGGATAGAACCAAAGGGCGAACTGCCAGAAGAAATAACTTATAGGTCCTGTAAGGAATAAGGATAGTAATAATGGCACAAATCCTGTAACCATGGCTTTTATCTCAAGCCTCCTATTAGACATACCAAAGATGATGACGACCAGGAGCAATACTCCTGCTATGATCAACATTGGAAGGATCCAGGTATATGGGTACTTAATCAGGCGAAAACCAGGAATATTGAAGAACAGCATATCATCTTCCGAAGAAAGATCATCGAGAGGAACCGTGGCTGAATATTCGAGTAAGGGCATTAGGTAGCTTCCCTGGTGAGCCAGAGTTCTGATATCGAGGTTTTCGGGAGTATCTGTAGCCGTGTGATAGTCAAAATGATCATCTATAAATGCAAAATTGAGTCCGTCGATATCTCCCTGCTCACGGAGCACAGTGAGATCTGTGTCATTGGGCAGCATTTTATAAACGCTGTAGGCAAGGGAATTCGTGACCGGATATGATACACCGGACTCGGCAAAATGCTGGATCAATTTCTTATTTCCTCCATTGGTTTCAAGGAGCATAAAAGAATTGCCTCCACTTCCGCGGGATTCGAAATTTAGCGCCAGTCCTACATCTTTTGCCCAGGGATGTTCTTTAGTAAAAAGTTCGGCACCATTAAGGCCGAGTTCTTCGGCATCGGTAAAAAGCAGGATGATGTCATTTTCAGGAATTCTACCGGCAGCTAGATAAGCCCGTATCCCTTCCAGGATTGTCGCTACCCCACTCGCGGCATCACTGGCTCCGGGGGAAGAATGCATGGCGCTGTCATAATGGGACATAAGCAGTAATGCTTTCCCGTTACCCTTCCCATCTATTCGTGCCAGAATGTTTTGAGGTCTTACCAGTGTCCCTCCTCTATTTAAAGTGAATCCCTCCTGCATCTCCACAAGAAGTCCGAGCTTCTCAAGTTCATCTACGAGGTAATTTCGAGCGTAAGCATGGGCCTTGCTGCCAACATAATGTGGCTCCCGGGCTAAAGCCTTCACATGTTCAAAAGCACGGGCGGTTGAAAATTGATCCATCGGGACTTCCCGGTCCAGATCTACCTGGGGACGGGTGCCGTTAAAGCTCCAGATGACACCTGAAACTATTATAATTAGAGCAAAGAGAGCCTGTATATTTTTTGACATAGCTCAAATATATTTAAAAGCCTTTCAAATCCTGAAGCTATCTTTATTAAATTCTTAAAGTATTGCCAATACGCTTTTCCTAATTGGATTAATTTCCTATTTTAAAAACTCACTATCAAATACTTGTACCATGGGAATCAAGAGCTTTCAGGGAAGAAGAGCAGAGCCGGAAAAAGCTGCAAGTGCTCCAATTTGTGTTAAAGATTATATGTCTACAGACCTGGTTACCTTCAGAAAAGAACAGACTGTAATGGAGGTCATGGAGCAGCTGCTTAAGCATAAAATTTCTGGAGGATGTGTGGTTGATGAAGACAATAACCTGCAGGGAGTAATTTCTGAAGGAGATTGCATGAAACATATTTCCGATAGTCGCTATTACAACATGCCCATGGATGATAATTCAGTAGAGAAAAGAATGACCTGTAATGCGGTTACCATAGATGCCGATATGAACGTCCTGGACGCTGCCAAAAAATTCATCGAACATAAATTCCGCCGTTTTCCTATTGTGAGTAACGGCAAATTAGTAGGGCAATTAAGTCAAAGCGATGTTTTACGCGCAGCACTTTTACTTAAAGGACAGAGCTGGGGCTATTAGATCCTTTTGACCAACGCATAGAAATCCCCTTCCAGCGGCAAATAACCCTGGTCATAGACGAAGTAGTAGACATTTCCCGTTTTGGTAGTGTATATACTGGTAAAATAGTCGAAGTTGAATCCTTTAGCTGCCAGTTTTGACTTGGGAAGTTTAATTTTGCCATCGGGATTCAATTCTTCAAGGATCCTATAGTTCTTGCGCAGCTGGTTATTGACGTTGCGCACCATATTCTTACTATCCTTATTGAGGTTGTTATTATAAGCATTGCGGCAATGATCGCTGCAGAACTTCTTATCGGTCCTGCCCACTATCTTTTCCCCACATTCAAGACAGCCTTTTTCCATGTTATCAATTTAATAATAAATAATCAATTGAGCTGAAAATACAGTCCTACACTCGTATTTCTAAATTCTAATCTTCTAATTTCTCCAGCTCTAATTTCAGATCATATTGTAGATCTTCATGCAATTTCTCCATATTCTTGTTTACGAGAGCCAGCTGTCTCTCATATAGATTCTGCAAGGTTTTGTTGCGGTGGACAGATGGTTTGAAATTATGCATTTTTTGAAGGTAATAGATCAGCAGCTCTGTTTCTGTCTCTTTCTTTCCGGAATACCGGCTAAATTTTTTCACATTCCGAAGGACCTTTCGCATGCTTTTCTTCATGAAGTAATAGCTGCTCCTGTTGATCCCAGAGAGCTCCCTGTCCATCTCAGCTTTTATATCGGCTTTGAATTTCTCCTCATCCTGAGTCTGAAACAGCAAATATGTTAGCAGCTCCTTATTTTCTTTTTTGAAGCGGGCAAGGCGCTGCACGATCTCGAGGAGCTCTCCCCGATCGAGATGCTTTAATTCATCCTTTATTTCTTTAGCCGATGCTGGTTTCATTCCTTTCTCATTTTTAAATATTTATGACTCACCAGGTCGTGTTCATTTTTCACTTCAAAGGACGCTCCGTTCTTCAGCACAAAACTGCGGTTAGCCACTTCCAGAACATCCCGGTAGTAATGATCTGTGATTAAAAGTCCTTTAGTAGTTTTAAGAGAAAACAGTAATTCCTTTACCAGTTCAATTCCCCGGGGCTCCAGCATTGAAAAAGGTTCATCCAGGAGCAGGAAAGGATGCGGCATATGGGCAAGTAAAAGAAGTTCCAGATATCTTAGTTGTCCGGCAGACAGCTTTCCGACGATCTTTCCGTCAAATGCCGCCACCCCTGCTGAATAAAAAATCTTATCCTGATTTTCCCCTTTTGGAAAGATAAGCGGAATGACATTCCGCACTTTCATTTCCTTCGGAAGGAAAGTATCCTGAGGTAGAAATCCAATCTTTTGACGCGGAATGACTTCGGAAGAATTTATCTCTTCCCCGTCAATATTCATCGTTAACGAATCAGCCTTCAGAGCACCCATTATACATTTAAGTAATGTAGATTTCCCGGAACCATTCCTTCCAAAAAGGCCAAGAATCTCTCCCGTTTTTAAGGTCAGGGAAACCTCGTCCAGAATTTGTCTTTTTCCGAAGCTCTTGTTTAGGTGATTTACCTGCAGCCGATTCATAAAAACAGGAACAGAATTAGCAGTACAGGCCCCATGAAAAGCAGGTTAAACAACCACACCTTTTTTATAAGATAGGATTTACTGAAACCCAGGTTGTAATACAAATAATACTCATCCTTCCTAAAGAAGTTATATCCAAGATAGCCAATACCCATTCCGAAGCTAAGGAAGATGAGCAATGCGCTAACAGGTCCAAAGAAAATTCCCGAAAGGACAGAAAAGCTCAGGTTGAAAAAATTAAAATCCCGGTAATATTTCCAAAAAGCGTTTTGGTTCATCAAGTTCGTGAATTGGCAGCTCTCCTAGCGAAAAAGCGTGGTTGTGTAATAATACGAAAAATAAATCTGCAGTCATATCCGTGTACAAATGCTTACAAGCGGATGTAAACGAAAACAAATCAGTATCAACCGAATAAGAGTTGAAGCCGGTGGTAGGTTTGTCCTGTTGAAATGAACGAATGATTTTCAGCTAAACTAAATTCTTTACATCATGAATAACTTAAGAAACAAAGTACAGTTGATTGGCCACGTAGGTAACGCACCGGAGATCGTCACAATGGAATCGGGAAAGAAACTTGCCAAATTCTCTATCGCCACTAACGAGACCTACAAGAACAACAAAGGAGAAAAGATCACCGATACACAATGGCACCACGTGGTGGCCTGGGGGAAAACCGCTGAGCTCATTGAGAACTATGTTCCAAAAGGTAAAGAGATAGGCGTGGAAGGAAAACTTACCAGCCGCAGCTATGAAGATAAGGATGGAATCAAGAGATATATAACAGAAGTTGTGTGCAATGAGATCCTGCTTCTTGGAAAGTAATGAATTGTCAACCGTAATAGATACAATTATGAACACATTAAAGAACAACGTGCAGCTTTCCGGAAACGTAGGAAAAGCTCCGGAAATCCTCACTCTTAGCACCGGAAAGAAGCTGGCAAAATTCTCAATTGCCACCCGGGAGACCTATACTAACTACAAAGGAGAAAAAGTCACCGACACCCAATGGCATAATATTATTGCCTGGGGGAAGATGGCCGAAATGGTAGAACAACAAGTTCCTAAAGGCAGGGAAGTAGAGATCGAAGGCAAATTGAGCAGCCGCAGCTATGAGGATAAGAACGGCAATAAAAAATATGTGACCGAGGTGGTTTGCCGGGAATTAAAGCTTCCGGAAAAAAGTAACTGAAAATCGGCCTTTTACAATAGAAGAAATCCCGCTGCAGAGCGGGATTTCTTCTATTAAAAGAGGACTGCTAATTACTTGAAATTGTCTTATCTCAAATAAATCATTTTGTTGTATATTGATAATCAATTAATTACAAATCAATTTAAAAGTGAAATAGCATGACTGAGGAGCAAATCTTTGACGGATTCGTGCGGGTGATGACCAAAGGCTTCGGATTTTCAAATGATCCGGATAATACCACCCTCATGTATGAAACAGAACCGATGGCTAGTAATGACTCCAGAATACTGATTATGAGTCATACCAAATTCGTTTCCACCGGTAATGATACTTTCCTTGTTGGCACTCCCTACATGGCCTGGAACAAATCTCTGTATCATATCGCATTTGATGTTGATCTCATCCCCGAAGACCCAGAACCTTTTTCTTTCGAGGTGTGGATCCCTGTGCATGAGATCATCAGCATTATTCCTGCACCAAAATCACCTTAAAAGAATATCTCCTGCGCCAACCGGAAAGTATTGGCATGGGCCTCGATAATATCTTTTATATGAGGGGAGTATCCTCCTCCCATACTCACCTCAACCGGAATATTGAGATCATGGCAAGTCTGAAGCACAAACCGGTCTCGTTCTTTACACCCGGCAACGGTACAACCGAGTTTTCCCAGTTTATCTGTCTTAAGGATATCCACTCCACTCAAATAGAAAATGAAATCCGGTTTCTGTTCTTCAATAAGTCGCGGCAGATTCTCTTTTAGGATCTCCAAATATTCTTCGGCTCCCGTACCATTTTCCAGCTCAATGTCCAGGTCGCTTTTCTCCTTTTTAAAAGGATAATTATTTTTGCCATGCATTGAAAAAGTAAAAACAGAAGGATCATTCTGAAATATCTCTGCCGTGCCATTTCCCTGGTGCACATCCAGATCGACAATCAGGATCTTTTTAGCCAGTTTTTTCCGCTGCAGCCATCTCGCCGCCACCGCCTGATCATTGAACATGCAAAATCCCTCTCCCTGATTAGTATAAGCATGATGGGTGCCGCCGGCGATGTTCATTGCTACCCCGTTTTCAAGCGCATACTCAGCTGCCTTAATAGTTCCCGAAGTGATGATGAATTCTCTCTCCACCAGCCTTTCACTTAGAGGAAGCCCTATTTTGCGTGCTTCCCTGTAGCTAAGCGTCTGGTTTTTCAAAGCTTCCACATAAACTTTGTCATGAACTGCAAGTACATCGGCTTCATTGGGATATTCCGGTTCAAAAAAGTTCTTTTGAGAACACGTTCCTTCGTGCAAAAGTTGCTGTGGCACCAGCTCATACTTCTCCATGGGGAAGCGATGGCCTTCCGGCAATGGCAGCACGTAAATTGGATGATAGGCTATCTTGAGCATGCGGCCCTAAGATAGAAAAACCTATTTCCCTATAGAAACCTTTTCCACATCATAAATTAACTTCCCGGCTTCTGTAAAGCCTTCGGTGATGATCTGGTAATCAACTTTAGGTCTATCAATTTTAAAACTGACAGCCTCGCCATTTTCAGATGTCAAACCAGCTTTCCAATCTATAATTCCGTATGCCTGGAAGAAATCATCTGTGGTACTTTCATACCTGGGGACATAGAATTCCTTCTTAAGACTATAAGCAAGCGGAAGATCAAACTCCTGTATCCTGTCTCGATCTCTGTTCCCATAGCGGGAGCCGGGTACAGTATAAATTTTAATGTGGCCCTTATTTCCTATAAAGCCATTGCCCATTCCTGTTTTATTGATCTCAACATAATCTACATCAACCAGAGAGTACTGGTAAAACCTACTTAGATCATATTGTAGAACCCCGTCAAGATATACAGCTACGCTTTGAGATTCACCCAAGGTTGGTGCACCTTTACCTGGCTCTATAATTCCACTATCTGTTGCAGATACCGAGCCGGAAGTAATTCCCGAATTGCCCCGGTTAAAGCTACTTGTATTAGAGAACATTGTAGCCACCGAAAAATTCCCTCCAGCTTCATATACCCTTACCCCTTTTGCTCTTAACAGGTTTGCCAAAGTTCCGTATAGGGCCACATCATCATTATCAACTACATATGCACTTCCAAAACTATGTGCTCCAAGTTTTCTCTCGCGCTCCTTTAATCTGTCAACTTTCGCTTCCAGAGAGACTTCTCCCAATTCTTCAATTTCATTCCCGAACCTAAAAACCTGCATAAGTCCATTTCCTGAATTTTTTACATACTGTAATTGCTGTTCAAGAAGATCCCCTTCAAATTGGAAATAGGGGAAATTTTGAGGGAAACTTTGCAATGCAAGTTTTGCAGGAACCAGGTTGTCATTTCTCTTAATTCTTGAAATATAGACTTGCTCCCCTTCTACGGGCCTAAAGCCATCAAAAACAAAAGCTTCTTTTTCTGAAGGTATTTCAGCAACTAAAGGATTATTATTTGCTGTCGCATGAACCAGGTATCGAAGTTCCCTTTTATCAACATCTCTCGAATGTATAGTAGCTCTTAATTCAAAATAATTCTCAAACCTGTGGTTGAGCTTAAATTCAGAATTAAAGATTTTATTCCAGTCATAGCTACTCCAACCCTGGGTGAGCAGAAGATTATCCAGTTCAAATTTCCTGTCTTCTGTATTTTCCTCGAAATACCAGCCTGCGTTTTCGATTGTACCGCGCACATAAGGCTGCAGCAGGTTGTAAGATATGATATTGTGATGTCGGTTAGCTGAAACCGTATTTTGGGGCAGGATGGAAACACTGAACTTTACCTTTTCTTCTTTCTGAAAGGGAAATCTTAACTGCAGGGAATCCTGAAGGGAAGTTATTTGAGTCTTAGGCATCCCCATTACCGGAAGCTCGTGATGATTAAAGACCAAACGCTCGGCTATTGGATTACGGTCCTCATCAAAAAGTGTAATTATATTTATCCCTGATGCCAGAGTACTCATATCAACAATCACAGGAATAGTCTTCTTTTCCCTAAATTCGATCTCGTGAGCATCTACCAGGCTCCGGTTCTGAATGGTAAGAGTCAGCGGTTTTTTCTGAATGTTTTTCAAACTGCTAGTATTGGTAGAAACCAATAGGCGCAGTTCCCTTCCCCTTTGAGTGGCCGTGAGAATGACCCCCTCCTGCTCGACCGGTGTGTCGAAAGCGACAGGAATTTCGTTATTTTCCTGGACAACAACTGCCGTATAGTTCTCCTGTGGATCGGGGATCATTGAAAACTTACCTATTCCAAATCTGTTCAATTGTACATTTGCAAGATCTCTGTTCTTACTATCTCTAACAACAACAGTAGCATTAGCTATCCCATGCCCTGTTTGGTCCTTTGCTATTATCCCAATACTGTTAACCACATCACTTAAAAGATGTCCGCTTTCAGGAAGGAATTGTACATCTACACCTTGTTCTACGACTTTGTCGGCCTTATGAGCAAGATTAGATTCTATTACTCTAAAACTCTCTGTAAAGAAATTTTGTTCGTTAAAATTCCTCATCCAGTTGGTAAATGCTGTGATGGTATAATTCCCGGTAGGGAAGGTATTATCAATTTCCACTAAATTTGAAGCTACTCCATTTTCTACCAGCAAAAGTTTTTCCCTAACTATTTCCCCGGCTTCATTCTTCACCTGTACATACAGGTTGGTAGTCTCTTTAGAGGGTTTGAGATCATTTTTATTCACTACATAAGCAGAAAATCCTAACTGCTCCCCCTGAAGAAGAACCGATTTGTTGAGATGCAGATATGCAACCTCCCTGGGAATAGAGTGATAATCTTTTAAATCTTCAAGTAATTTTTCAGTGGAATTTTGAGCTGTCAATGGCTGAAAGGCAAAAGAAAAAACAAACAGCAAAAAGTAAAATTTCTTCATAAAATGTGGTTAGATGGCTATAAATGTTATGAAGTTTATTATAAATTAACTTCATTGGTGAAAATCATCAACAATTATGCCAGCAGCATCCAATAAGGCTAAGATGCTGAAACTCAATTTAAAAAGCTCCTTTTTGAGAGTAAATTACCTCCTGTATTTCTTCTAATCCCTTTCAAGATATGACCTGAAAAGGCAAAAAAAAGCCTCACAGGTATGGAAACCTGTAAGGCTTTTATATAAAACATGGAGCTCCTAAGAAATCACCGTCCCCTCCTTCACCCCATCTTCATCGGGATTGACAAAGACTAATTTACCTTCTTTGTTCTCGGTCATAAGGATCATCCCTTCACTTTCTACCCCGCGGAGTTTTCTTGGGGCAAGGTTCACCAGAACGGTAACTTTTTTCCCAATGATATCTTCAGGCTTAAAGCTTTCGGCAATTCCCGAAACTATGGTACGAACATCTAAACCTGTGTCTACCTTTAATACCAGTAGCTTATTTGCCTTAGGCATTTTTTGGGCTTCCACGATGGTTCCCACGCGAAGGTCCATTTTTGAAAAGTCTTCAAAAGTGGCAGTTTCCTTTTGTGGTTCGGCTTTTTTATTGTCGGCTATGTTTGCCGCTTTGGTGGCTTCAAGTTTTTCCAATTGCTTCTGAATTTGTTCGGCTTCTATTTTAGAAAAGAGTAGTTCTGCTTTTCCAATTGCATGTCCCGGCTCTAAAAGCTCTTTTCCGGTGCTAATTTGATCCCACTCGCTTTCTTCGTCCTCTCCAAATGTTATTCCGCTGGTATGGATCACCGCTTCGGAAGTTGAGCGGCCATAATCGAGAATCGATTTAAGTTTCTGTGAAGTGAACGGCAGGAAAGGTTCGCTGAGGCTCGCAAGAGCTGCAGATATTTGAAGAGCAACATACATGATGGTCTTCACTCTTTCTTCATCTGTCTTGATTAGTTTCCACGGTTCTTCATCTGCCAGATATTTGTTTCCGAGACGGGCCACATTCATTAGTTCCCCTTGTGCCTCCCTAAACCTGTAACGCTCTATGGAACTGGCTATAACTGCAGGATAAGCTTTAAGTTCGGCTAAGGTTTGTTCATCTACTTCAGAAAAATCACGCGGTTTTGGAACAATTCCGTCGTAATACTTATTGGTAAGCACCACCACCCGGTTGATAAAGTTTCCAAAAATGGCAACCAGCTCATTATTATTTCTCGCCTGGAAATCTTTCCAGGTAAAGTCATTATCTTTTGTTTCGGGTGCATTCGCAGTCAAAGCATACCTCAACACATCCTGCTGACCCGGAAAGTCCTCAAGATATTCATGCAACCACACCGCCCAGTTCTTTGAAGTGGAAAGCTTGTTACCTTCCAGGTTCAAAAATTCGTTTGCGGGCACGTTTTCCGGAAGCACAAAACTCCCTTCAGCTTTTAGCATTGCGGGAAAGATCACACAGTGGAAAACAATGTTGTCTTTTCCTATAAAATGTACAAGTTTGGTGTCATCACTTTTCCAGTAAGGCTCCCAGTCTCTCCCTGTTTTTTCTGCCCATTCCTTAGTGGAAGAGATATAACCAATTGGCGCATCAAACCATACATAGAGAACTTTACCTTCCGCTCCTTCCACAGGCACCGGGATTCCCCAGTCCAGATCTCTTGTCACGGCTCTTGGTCGCAATCCATCATCGATCCAGGATTTCACCTGCCCATAAACATTCGGTTTCCAATCCTTCTTATGGCCTTCAAGGATCCATTCCTTTAGCCAACCTTCATATTGATCCAAAGGTAAGAACCAGTGCCTGGTTTCCTTTAGAACAGGTTTTGAGCCGGTGATAGCCGACTTAGGATTTATTAGATCTGTAGCATTATGGCTGGTTCCGCATTTTTCACATTGATCTCCATAGCTCTCTTCGTACCCGCACTTTGGACAGGTACCTACAACAAACCGGTCAGCTAAAAATTGCTCAGCTTTTTCGTCGTATAGCTGCTGCGTGGTTTCTTCAGTAAATTTTCCCTCTTCATATAATTTTCTGAAAAATTCTGAAGCTGTTTTATGATGGATATTGGCTGAAGTCCTCGAATAATTATCGAAAGAAATTCCGAAGTCTTCAAAGCTCTTTTTGATGATCTTGTGGTATTTATCCACCACATCCTGGGGAGAAACTCCTTCCTTTTTTGCTTTGATAGTAATTGGCACTCCATGCTCGTCACTTCCACACACAAAAGCCACATCCTTTCCCTGCATTCTCTGGAAACGTGCATAAATATCAGAAGGAACGTAAACTCCTGCCAAATGGCCAATATGTATAGGCCCATTAGTGTAAGGTAGAGCCGCTGTGATCGTATATCTTTCTGGTGAATTCATGTGAAAATTTAAAGGCTGTAAAGTTAAGCAAGTACTGGCGATTACACGTTAAATTTTAGTAAAAGGCAGTGCGGGTGCGGCAAATGTTCTGCATTTTAGTAAAAAACTTAGCATGAGAAAATTATTGATCCTTGCCCTTATAGTTCTGACTTCGGGATGTAAAAGCCGAAAAATGTCATCAGATTCTGCGGAAAAATTCCAAATGGAGAATCTGGCGAAAGTGATCAGCAAGAACGACCTGCAGAAGATCTACCCTGAAGCAGAAATATCTGAAGGAATTGACCTTTTTGAAGAGGGTACAGTGGAGCGTGCCTATAGCATCCTCTATCCCAATACAGATGACGAGCTGCTTATTATTTGGGATGATAAGACCCGGAACAGACCACACCAGATCTATGTGGAAAATGAAGGCCGCTGGAAAACCGAAGAAGGCATTCAAGTAGGAACTCCTTATGCCCAACTTGAAAAGATCAATGGTGGGCCTATAGATTTCTATGGATTTGGCTGGGACTACAGTGGTGCAGTAGACTGGAAAGATGGAAAAATGAAGGATTCTAATGTTAGAGTCTTCCTGGCACCTGTAGCCGCACCTCCCCAAAGTTTCTACGGCGACCAGATCATTGAAGCAGATCCCGAAGATATCATGAACCTGGATTTGAAGGTAAGAGCCATAATTCTTCAGAATGAGACCAACTCCTGAAGAATAGAAGTCGGTTTAACAACACCGGAACAGGTGGTCCAAAAAAGGCATTTTAGAAGCTCATTTTTGGAAGGATATTTAGGATTATGGCACAGCACAATGAATTAGGAAAACGTGGTGAGGAAATGGCAGTCGCCCATCTTCTGGCCACCGGCTATGAGATCGTGGCGCGAAATTTCATCTTTCAGAAAGCCGAAGTCGATATCATTGCCCGCAAAGACAATATTCTCGCGGTTGTGGAAGTAAAGACCCGCAGCACCCCCGACTTTGGAGATCCCCAGGACTTTGTGAAGAAAAAACAGATCAAACAGCTCGTAAAGGCAATTGATCATTTTGTGAACGAACACAAGCTCGATGTGGAAGTGCGTTTTGATATTGTCGCGATCATCAAGAACAAAGCCGGTACCAGGCTGGAGCATATAGAGGATGCTTTTCTACATTTTTAAAGATCGTTTTTATCTAAAAGATCCTGAAAGTCGAAGACTCTCCTTCTTTTGATTTTCCAATAACCGAAAGTTGAGCGTCGATCTCGAGAATAACAGCAGCAACATCATCCATACTCCCAAATCCTTTTTTCCTGGCGGCACTAATGACTTTGCTTTTATCAAGCCGTTCCTTGTGAAGATTCTTTTCAATAAAATGTCCATTATAGTACAGAATCGTTGGGGTAGTATTAAAGATCCTTTTAAAGGTTTTAGATTTACCTTCGAAATAGGCAAAGATGAACTGAAGCACCGCCAAAAGTATAAAAGCGGTAAGGGCTTCAGAAATGGATAAATTCTTTGTGGTAAGGGTACGACCAAAGACAGCGCCCACCGCAACTGCAATTACAAAATCAAAGGCGCTCATACTGGCCAAAGTTCGTTTACCCGATACTCTAAGAATAAGTACAATGGCAAGATAGGCAGTCACCCCCACAATCACGATCCTGATGATAGGCTGAATCCCATTCCATAAAAAAGTAGTATCATCCATGCTTTAATCTTGACTTATTTTCTAATCTTCAGCTACATTTATTTGAAAGACCTCGTAGATATTATCTCCCTGCTGTCTAAGGTTTTGTTTTAGATGTTCAATGATTCTTTTTTTCAAAACAGCTTCAGATAAGGTGGAATCCTTCGGAAGGACGGTGACATTGTAGCTCACAGTTGGATGACCTTTGATCATTGTATTTGTAAAATTCACATCCTTCGCTATTACCTCGATATAGTCGAGCTCATTAAGTTTTTTATCAAGTTCCTCAGTGAGCTCGGTATTCATGCTGGCTTTCCGCAGAAATGGAGGTTGACTGAATTGCCAGAACATCATCCCACCTATTCCCAGTAATACAATTGCACTGGTAACATAGGTAAGAATCTTATTTCCCTTTAAGAACCTTACACCACTAGGTGTAACCTTTCCGAAGAAATAGAAAACCAGGGTGGCGGCAAAATGAATACCCAGAAGCTGCAGTACGACTCTAAAAACACTGCTCCACACCACTTCCCAGTCCATGAGATAGAGCCCCGCCCCAATCAACCCGACAGGAGGCGCAAGGGAAGCAGCAACGAGAATCCCTACTGCTGCTCCAGACACAAGGCTGTCCCTTTCGGACTGAATAATATTTATTGCCCCTGCAAATCCCGAAATAAGAGGCAGAAAAATTGCCACTTTTGACACATGGCTAATCTCGACCATTAGCGGGGTAAGGGTATTAAGAGGAAAAATGAGGGTCATTAACAAACTTGCAATAATACCAATCCCAATAGCAAGACCGTATCTCATAAGACTGCTTTTGAGCAACGGCATCTTTCCTGCTGCAGTAGCCAGGGCCGCATTCATAGCGGGCCCTGCGAAAGGCGCTACGAGCATTGCAGCTACGAGCAGGTAAACAGTTGTGGTATACAACCCTATCCACACAATAATTCCCGCCGCAAAGGAATAACCGATCAAGCCTTTTACAGAACCAACACTTTGGATCCCTCCCAAATAAATTTCCAGCGGACTCTTAGGCTGCACATCGGCTACCTGATCGGGAGATTCTGACGCAGGGGGATACAGGGTGATCACTCCCCTGGGAATTAAATTGATCTCGGGTTCTTCAAATTCGTCAATCCGTTTCAGGAAATCATTTACCTTTCTGTTTGGCAAAAAAAGAATGAATACATCCTGCACTTCATTGGGAAGAAAAATGGTATTCTTTCCTTCAAATTCTTCAACGGCCTTAAAGACTTCTTCTTTATTACCTTTTGGAATTTTAAGAATAAGTTGTCTCATTTTTAGACTTCAGATTTAAAAGGTACTTCCTGTAATTTTTTTTAAATGGCTGCTATACAAGATAAATGAAAGCATTAAAATGCCCCGTACTCTTAAGGGAACTTTAAGGGTTCTAAAGCTGCAGATCGATGAAAACAGGTATTGAGACGACAGATTTAAAGAATTCTTAAGGAAATAGGAGCAGGTACTTCTTATCTTTAAAAGACACCGGCAAAGACAGGATTTATGGATTTGATGATCATCATTTTCTTCATTAGTTTATTGATCATATTAGCAGGGGCTTTTTTTAAGAAGATCCAGAATATATCGGTTACCGAGCCACTACTTGCCCTGTTATTGGGGGTGATTCTTGGCCCCGATATAATGGAAGTCATAAAATCCTCGGATGCTGAAACTGAATTCCAGATCCTGGAACTTGCCTGCCAGTTCACAATTGCCATGGCATTAATGGCGACCGCTCTAAGACTTCCCAGCCACCTATTTCGAAAAAATGCCACTTCCCTTTCCAATCTTGTCATTTTTGGAATGATCTTAATGTGGTTGCTGGGCAGCGGAGTCTTCTATTTTCTTCTTCCGGAATTTTCCATTTTTGAATGCCTCCTCCTTGGCGCCATAGTGACTCCCACAGATCCCGTGGTTGCATCTACCTTGGTCACCGGAAGAAAAGCCGAAAAATATTTGCCGGCCAAACTGCGGGATACCCTTTCTTTTGAAGCAGGAGTAAACGACGGTTTTGCCTATCCCATAGTTTTTTTAGCTCTTTATTTATTGGGTGCAGAGGGCGGTGGGGATCTTGGCCATTGGTTCACAAAGATATTACTTTACCAAAGTATCCTCTGCGCCATTCTCGCCTATGCTGTTGGCTATAGCTGCGGTCTTCTCATGAAAAAAACCCATAAAGCCGGATATCTTAACACCAAAACTCTGCTCTCCTTTTCCATAGCTGTGGCGCTACTCCTCCTTGGAGGATTTCACCTCCTCAAGATGAACCCGATAATTGCGGTTTTTGTCGGTGGTTTTGCATTTGCCAAGGACATTACAGCAAACGAGGATCTTAAAGAAGAAAGAATTCAGGAAACCATGGAACGTCTTACTACGGTGCCGGTTTTTTTCATCCTGGGCCTCATGCTTCCCTGGCAGGAGTGGCAGGAATTGGGATGGACGGCTGTTTGGATTGTAATTGCTATCCTTTTGTTTAGAAGATTACCCGCCTTATTACTTCTTATGCCCGTAATGCCCAAATACCGAAAAAAGCTGTACAGCGTCTTGATCATGGGCTGGTTTGGTCCAATTGGAGTCGCTGCTCTTTATTATGCTATGATCTCAAAAGACAAAGCCCATTTTGAAGAAGCATGGATCATTCCTAGTCTTATTGTAGCTGCATCTACTGTTGTCCACGGACTAACTAGTGTGCCATTGGAAAAGTTGTATCATAACACCACTCAAGGCACAAATGAGCGGGAGAATTTAGATAGTAATTAAGAATGAGACCTTACAGGTCTTTGAGACCTGTGAGGTCTTTTAAAATCTCTTCTCAAAATGTCATTTTTGAGAGGTTTAATTTTCCTCCACTTCTACCTGCGTCTTCACATCCAGCGGCTGCAGTACCTTTAGCGCCTTATCTACGGAAGTGACTTTCTCGAACGTAAGCAACAACCTCAACCCGCTGCGGGTTTTCTTGTTCCTTTATCATATAAGAAAAAATTTGTAATCTTTTTCTTGCACAATTCAAAAAAAAAACAAATTGCCTCATCTATTGCATTTTTGTCGCATCACGACACTGCCTCCCTACCTTAAATGCAGGTCTTTAATTAATCTTCAAAGAGATAATAATATGAAGAAAATTTACCTGCTCATTTTTGTTACAATTATTTTGACGGGATGTCAAAAAGAAGAAATTTTTCAAATAGAACCCCAAAATCTTTCCTCTGGAACTGTTTCTCAAAAAGAAGCTCTGGATCTTTTGTTTAATCAATCCAGCACAAAAAGCTCTTCTAAAGCTGCGGATCAATCTTAGCTAATGCCTTGCAAGAAATGGGAATAAAATTGGGATATAACTTACCTCATTCATTTTATTTAGATTTGGCCTACGGAGGATTGTATAATTCGAATACGACTAATACAATTTTCAATAATCTTGTGCCTAATCAAGCTGATAGAGATAGAATAAAAAACAGAATTTCAGCTGAAACAGACAATAGGACTGTGAATGGAGTTTCACCTGCAGGAAAGAAAGCCTGTTAAATTCTTACACTATGAAAATATTTGTTTTAATTATGGTTTTCAACCTCTCTACATGTAGAGCTGAAAAAGAAACTGCAGGATCCAAAGATCTTTATCAAGTGGTCGAAACTGTTCTTAATGAATATGAGGGTTTGGATTTTGTTTTATGCTCGAAACCATTGGACTACAACTTGAATTCAATAACAACGCAAGGGAAACCTTTAACCGATGCAATAGACCTCGAATTGATCACAAATTTTCAAGAATGGACTCCTACAGGCGGTGCTGTACCTATTGAAAATATAATGAACAAAAAAGAGTTGGAGTATATGAAAAGCCAAATTACCAATGGATTTGAATGGGAAAAAGAAAAATTTTCGGTCAAAGTGGAAAACTGTCTTAAATATCGTTATGATATTGAATTGAAATTATCCCAACCATTATTTAACAAAGAAAAGAATTTAAGTTTAGTCTTTCTCGAACAAAGCTCTGTAGCAGATTACTCAAATTCTCTAATACTACTTCAAAAAGAGAATGACAACTGGAAAATAGAGTGGTTTCTTAATATGTAACTGGTCAAAGTGGTAAGATGAGATTTAACAGTTCAACAACCTATAATGACCGCATTCATACTAAATACCTCTCAAAAATATTATTTTTGAGAGGTATTATTTTTCCTCCACCTCAACCTCCGCCTTCACATCCAGCGGCTGCAGCACTTTAAGCGCCTTATCCACCGAAGTCACTTTTTCAAAAGTCAGCAACAACCTCAACCCGCTGCGGGTATTCTTTTCTTTCATGGTGCAGCTCTGAGGGTGCGTCTGCACGTATTGCAGCACCCGTGTAAAAGCTTTGCTCTGGTAGAATCGCGATTGCTGATCGGCAATGAAATAGCCGATAAGTTTCCCCTGTTTCATTACGATTTTTTCAAGTCCGATCTTCGAAGCGATCCACTTGATGCGAACGCTGTTCAGAAGATCCTCCGCCTCTGCAGGAAGTTCTCCAAACCTGTCCACCAGTTCGGCTTCAAATTTCTGAAGTTCCTCTTCAGCTTTCAGGTTGTTAAGCTGTGTATAAAGGTTCAGCCTTTCTGAAATATTGTTGATATAATCATCCGGGAACAGCAATTCAAAATCGGTATCGATCTGCGTTTCCTTCACATATTCTTTATCCTCTGTCTCCTGCTCCTGATACAGATCCCTGAATTCGTTTTCCTTCAGTTCCTCTATGGCTTCATTCAGAATCTTCTGGTAAGTGTCAAATCCGATCTCATTAATGAATCCTGATTGTTCCCCTCCTAAAAGGTCACCTGCACCGCGAATTTCAAGATCCTTCATGGCAATATTGAAGCCGCTGCCCAATTCGCTGAATTGTTCTAATGCAGTGATCCGCTTGCGGGCATCATCGGTCATGGCAGAGTATGGCGGAGTTATGAAATAGCAGAAAGCCTTCTTGTTGCTACGGCCAACCCTTCCCCTCATTTGGTGCAGGTCTGAAAGTCCGAAGTTATTAGCGTTGTTGATAAAAATAGTATTGGCATTCGGCACATCCAGTCCGCTTTCCACAATAGTAGTGGAAACCAGCACGTCGAATTCTCCGTTCATAAACTTCAGCATTAAAGTTTCCAGCTTCTTCCCTTCCATTTGCCCATGACCGATCCCGATCTTTGCATCTGGAACCAGCCGCTGAATCATTCCGGCGACTTCCTTGATGTTCTCCACCCGGTTATGGATAAAGAAAATCTGCCCTCCCCGCTGAATTTCATAGGAAACGGCATCACGAATGGTTTCTTCTGAAAATCTTATCACATGCGACTCAATAGGGTACCTGTTTGGCGGCGGAGTAGTAATGGTAGAAAGATCCCTCGCAGCCATTAAACTGAACTGCAGCGTACGCGGAATTGGGGTTGCTGTCAACGTCAATGTATCCACATTTTCCTTAATGGTTTTCAGTTTATCCTTAACAGCTACTCCGAATTTCTGCTCTTCATCCACAATCAGGAGTCCGAGATCTTTGAATTTCACAGCCTTATTCACCAGTTGATGGGTCCCGATAACAATATCCACCTTCCCGTTTTCCAGCTCTTCCAAAGTAGTCTTTCGTTCTTTAGCAGTTCTGAAACGGTTCAAATAATCCACAGTCACAGGGAAATCCTTCAGGCGTTCAGTGAAGGTCTTATAATGCTGAAATGCCAGAATGGTCGTCGGCACCAGAACTGCGACTTGCTTCCCGTTATCTACAGCCTTAAACGCGGCTCTTATCGCAACCTCAGTCTTTCCGAAGCCGACATCCCCACACACCAGGCGGTCCATAGGCCGTTCATTCTCCATATCTGTTTTTACGGCAGATGTTGCGGTGCTTTGATCGGGCGTATCTTCGTAAAGGAAGGAAGCCTCTAACTCATGTTGCAAATAGGAATCGGGACCATACGCAAAACCTTTTTGCAGTCTACGTTTGGCGTATAATTCGATTAAATTGAAGGCAATGTGCTTGACTCGCGCCTTCGTCTTTTGCTTCAGATTTTTCCAGGCGTTGCTGCCCAGTTTATAGATCTTGGGCGGTTTCCCGTCCTTGCCGTTGTATTTTGAGATCTTATGCAGCGAGTGGATACTCAGGTACAGGATATCACGCTCGCCGTAGATGAGCTTGATCGCCTCCTGCTTTTTACCTTCAACATCGATCTTTTGAAGCCCCCCGAATTTTCCAATTCCGTGGTCAATATGCGTAACATAATCGCCCACTTCAAGATTAGTAAGCTCCTTCAGCGTGATCGCCTGCTTCTTGGCATAACCGTTTTTAAGATGGAATTTGTGGTAGCGCTCAAAGATCTGGTGATCTGTATAGCACACCATTTTTTGATCCTCGGCAACAAAACCCTGGTACATGGAAAGCACCACGGTCTTGTAGTCCACCCCGCCTTCCATATCGTCAAAAATGTCATGAAAACGCTTGGCCTGCTGCTCGCTGACACAAAAAATATAGTTGGTATAACCACCCTCAGTATTCTCCCGCAAATTCTGAATGAGCAGTTCAAAATTCTTGTTGAAAGAAGGCTGAGGCTTGGTGTTAAATTGTATCTGCTGAAACTCTGCGTCACCCTCAACTTGTTTCCGGGTCTGGCTGGAGTTGGTTACCACCAGCGAATACTCCTGCATCTGCTCCTTCAAAAGAGCCGAATTACAGAACAATTCTTCCGGTTCGTTGTGCTTGATTTCTTCGGAAAGATCTTTGAAAGCTTCCACAGCTTTGCTGAAGAGTTTATCAATTCTTGAATACAACAATTCCGGATCCTGACTGAAGATGATGGTCTTATCTGAAATGTACTTCAGGAAACTCTCCCGCACCTCCTGAAGCCGCTTGTGCTCCACATTTGGGATCACTGTTATCTTCTTCACCTGATCTGTAGACAGCTGCGTCTCCACATCGAAAGTACGAATGCTTTCCACCTCATCGCCGAAAAATTCGATCCTGTAAGGCTCATCATTACTGAACGAAAACACGTCCAGGATTCCTCCTCTTACCGAAAACTCGCCTGGTTCGGTCACAAAATCCACTCTTTTGAACTTGTATTCGAACATCACTTCGTTCACAAAATCGATGGAAAGTTCGTCACCAACCTTGATCTTAAGCGTATTTTTCTCCAGCTCCTTTCTCGTTACTACCTTCTCAAAAAGGGCATCGGGGTAAGTAATTATTAAAGCAGGTTTCTTCCGGGAATTAATGCGGTTGAGAACTTCTGCCCTAAGAAGCACGTTTGCATTATCGGTTTCTTCCAGCTGGTAAGGCCTGCGATAGCTTCCGGGGTAAAAAAGCACATTTTTGTCACCCAACAGCTGCTCAAGGTCATTGAGATAATAGGCAGCTTCCTCCTTATCATTGAAGATCAGCAGAAAGGGCTTTTCAGCTTCTTCAAAAGCATTGGCCACTACAAAGGAAAGTGCCGACCCGACAAGGCCTTTTAGCTGAACATGAGTTCGCGACAGGGCAAGGGCTTTCCCCAGTTCCAGCTGTTGAGCCGACTGTGCAAAGCTTTGGGCAATAGAAGATTTACTCAAAAATTAAAAATTTGGGGCAAAGATAAAGTTTAAAGTTCAATGCTTAAAGGAGGGGAGTTTTAAACAGAAGTTAAAAAAAGAAACAAGACCGCTGTGCTACAAGAGGCAAGAGCCAAGATTATAGAGCGACCATTTGGGCTAAAGCCCCTTTGCCACAATTCCTATGATCCTCCGCCTAAAGGCGGAGGCAAATTATGCATTTGCAACTGATCAATTTTCTCCAACCTATGAATTGCCCCTGGCTTCAGCCAGGGGATTAAAAATAAAAAATGTACAAGGGCTTTAGCCCAAATTTCCAAGGCAGCAGTTTAAAAATTTCCTGCCATAACAGAATCTAAATTTGTCTAAAGTCTTTGAAATAATTCTCCTGATCCTCTGCCTTCATGCGGAGGCAACTCATCATTGCAAATAAATTTTCTCCATCCTATGAATTACCCCTGGCTTCAGCCAGGGAATTAAAAATAAAAAGTACAAAAGGGCTTTAGCCCAATATTTTTGTCTAAAATTAATTCATTAAATTCATCATCAGCCAATTAGCAAGTTATCATGCCGCACATAAAGGTCTACATCCATTTTGTTTGGAGCACCAAAAACAGAATGCTCTATCTCAATTCTCCTGAGCTCCGAAAAAAAGTGTGGCAGCATATAGCAGAAAATGCCAGATCAAAAGGAATATTTGTAGACTTTGTAAATGGATATGCAGATCATTGCCATTGCCTTGTTTCTTTAGGAGTTGACCAAAGTATTCAAAAGGTGGTCCATTTGATCAAAGGAGAATCTTCCCATTGGGTCAACAAGAACAAATTAACTGCTGAAAAATTTGAATGGCAGAATGACTATTTTGCTATCTCTGTTTCTGAATCCAATCTTGAGAGGGTGAGAAATTATATTAAAAATCAGGAGGAGCATCACAGGAAGAAATCATTTCAGGAGGAATCTGAAGAATTTGTAAAGAATTACAATTTCAAAAAATTTGAGGATTGAGAATTGAGCTAAAGCCCTTTTTATATATCCTTTTAATCCCCCGCCTGAAGGCGGAGGCAATTCCTATTAATCTCCTAACCTTTTCAAAAATTCATTTTTTCCCAAGGTCCTCCGCCTGAAGGCGGATGCAATTCATAAATTGCCACTGGCTTCAGCCAATGGTTAAAGGATCAGGATTATGACAGGGCTTTAGCCCAATTTTGGGGTTCTTGAAAAAGTCTTGCCTCTTGCCTCTTGGTTCCAGAAGCGCAGCTCTCTAACTAAGACAAATCACTTCCTCCTTTGTAACCACATACACCTCATCATCTCCCTGGGGAATGAGGATATGCTTTCCCGTAAACTCCCCAAACGCGGGCAGGATCAATTGATCTTTGGATTTAAAGAAGCAGGAAAGTTTTAGCTGTTGTCGGCCGAGTCCGTTGATCTTAACTCCCGGATGTATATGTCCCGAAAAGTTGAAATATCCGGCTCTTTCTTCCGGATGGTGGGTGAAGAGGAAATTTTTTAAGATGATTTCAGGAGTAAGAAAGACTCCCAGGGCTTCGTACTTCAGCGGAGAAATGATATCGTGGTTTCCTTCTACCAGAATAACTTCAGCAGAAATATTTCCCAGCCAATTTTCAAATAATAGCCATTCCTTATTAAGGGAGCTGTGAAAAAGGTCTCCCAAAAATGCAATTTTTGAGGGCTCAAAAAAGGCAATTACTTCATCCATTTTTTGAAAATTCCCTGCTATTGCTTTTTGTGGTACAGCACTCCCAAACTTCCGGAAATGCGAAACCTTGCCAAGGTGCACATCACTTATCACCAGCAAGTCTTCTTCCTCCCAAAACATAGCGCCCGTGGGATGAAGAATAAAAGTGTTGTTATAAAGACTAAGTGTTCTTGTCATTTTTGAAGCTACAGGTCGCCCCATTGAGCCATCATTTTTTTGATTCGGTCCTCCAGTTTTTCTGAAGATAATTTTTCGCGCATCCTGTCGGTAATAATTGGAAAGGCAAAAGGTGTAGGTTTTTTGCATTGTTTCCAAACCAATTTCTGTTCCGAAATTCGTTCCATGGCCAATCTTAATCTTCCTTCTTCCAACTGATGTTCGAATGTTTCTCTAAACGCCTGCTGAAACAATAAATTGTCCGGCTCGTAATCCCTGAACACACTAAAGAGCAGCTGGGAATTCGACTGCAAATGTTTTGTTTTGATCATCTTATTCGGGAAGCCGGTGAAGACCATTCCGGAGATCACCGCAATATCGCGAAATTTCCGTCTTGCCATTTCGGTGGCGTTCAAACTCTTCTGCAGGTCGTCCATAAGGTATTCCGCGGAAAAAAGATCATTGTCAAAGACCTGCTGCATATCGATCTCCTGGTCTGACAGTAATTCAAATCCGTAGTCATTAAAGGCCAGTGAAAAAGTAATGGGCGACAGCAGACTTATCCTGTAGGCGAGCAGACTGGCCATGGCTTCATGGACAAACCGGCCTTCAAAAGGATAAAAAATGGCGTGATATCCTTCCCGGGTTTTGAAGGTTTCGATCAGGAATTCATTCTTTTTCGGAATAATGGATTCTTTTTTTTGTCTTTTAAAGATATTGGTCATGGCCTGAAGTTCGGTAGAGCTCTCGACTGAGCCTGTGCCGAGCGAAGCCGAGGTGCCCGGGTTCTCGACTCCGCTCGAACTGACAAGAGCCGCAGTGAACATTTCCTCCCGGAGCAGCTCACTCATTTGTGCCGAAAAGCTCATCCTTCCACCTGCCCAGCTGGGGAAGCGGGAATTCTTCACCTTCGACTTCTTCACGATCACCTGCATATTCTTGATCTGGTACAGCTCGAGGTTCTTTCCCGCGAAGGTGAAAACATCCCCTGGATTGAGCTTAGAAATGAACCATTCTTCAATAGTACCAATATACCCGCCGCCCAGAAATTTTACCGCCAACACCGCATCGCTCACAATAGTTCCGATCTGTAGTCGGTGCCGCATTGCAATTGCCCGGTTATTCACTTTGAACAGCCCGTCCTCCTCGATCTCCACCTTTTTATATTCGTCATATGCCTGCAGCGTCTGACTCCCCTGCGTGATGAAATTTAGTAGCCATTCCCATTGCTCTTCGGAAAGCGCCTGGTAGCAAAAAGTAGACTTGACTTCAGGAAAAATATCCTTCGGAAGAAATCCGTCGGAAACTGCGAGGGTGGTGAGATACTGAACCAGAACATCAAAGGAGTTCAAGTATGGAATCCTGTCCTCCACCACCGTATGCTTCACTGCTTTTTGTAAGGCTGAAGCTTCTATAAGTTCCATGGCATGTGTAGGCAAAAAGTAGATCACACTCTCCTTTCCCGGCTGGTGGCCGCTTCGTCCTGCCCTCTGAAGAAATCGGGCAACACCCTTTGGTCCGCCTATTTGTATGATGGTCTCCACCGGCGCGAAATCTACCCCCAGATCCAGACTGGAAGTAGCCACCACCGCCTTTAACTGCTCATCTCTTATCGCCTGCTCTACCCACAGGCGAGTTTCTTTGTTGATACTCCCATGATGCATGGCCAGCTCCCCGGCAAATTCAGGGTATTTCTGAAGTATCCGCTGAAACCAGATCTCGCATTGGGAACGGGTATTTGTAAAGAGGAGAGTGGTTCTTGATTTCCGGATGATGGGCACTACCTCATCAATCAGGTGCAGACCTAAATGCCCCCGCCAGGGAAAAGTCTCCATCTTCTCCGGAATAATAGATCTTACTGTGATCTTCTTTTTAATATCGGCACGTATCAAAACTGAATTTTCAAAAGCCTCCGATCCAGGTCCCAGCAGCACCTCCCGTGCTTCCTGAAGGTTTCCAATGGTAGCAGAGATGCCCCAGATCTTCATTTTTGGAGAGACCGTTTTTAATCGGGAAAGTGCAAGTTCGATCTGTACTCCCCTTTTGGTTCCTAGCAGCTCGTGCCACTCGTCAATGACGATAGCGTTCAGATCCTTGAACGTCTTCTCATAACCTTTAGAGGACAACAACAACTGCAGACTTTCGGGTGTGGTGATAAGGAGGTCGGGCATTTGTTTCTTTTGGGCGGCACGTAACTTTTGAGAGGTATCCCCCGTGCGTATACCCACCGTTAGCTGACTTCCTAATTCCTGTGCAAACCGGTTTGCCGCCTGCTCGATCTCTACCGAAAGTGCCCGCAGCGGCGTGATCCAGATGGCTTTCAATCCGGGTTTGTGTTTGGTTTTATAATCCGGGTTTTGCTTGAGGTAATCGAGCACAATAGGAATCCAGAGGGCGTAGGTTTTTCCGCTTCCTGTAGGTGCGTTGAGGAGCCCATGTTTACCATCCAAAAATGCCTTCCAGGACTCCTTTTGAAAAGCAAAAGATCTCCAGGACCGGGATTTGAACCAGTCATTGGCAAGTTTTATGAGTTGGGTTTTATTCATGATTTCGTCTCCGGTTGGACCCTTCCGTCTCCGGCTTTTCGCCGGATCCACCCCTGCCTGCCGGCAGGCAGGTTCCCTTAGCAAGGGAAGGAGCTTTTGAGGGTGCTTCAAATTGAGTTTCCGTTTCGCTGCACAAGTGCAGCACCAGCTATTGTTTCCTTATCCAGCTCCACCGACGGTGGAGCCAAAAGCTCCCCTCCTTATTTTAAGGAGGGGTGGATCCGCGGGAGCGGAGACGGGGTGGTCCGCTTTTGAAATTTATTTTTATCTCCTCCAGCACCCACTCCAAATTATCAAATACACTCCTGTTCTCAAACCTTAGCACCTTCATATTTAATTCTTCCAGCTTTTTAGTCCTGGCTGCATCTTTTTCCTCTGCTGTGGGATTCATATGGTACTGGCCATCGACTTCAATCACCAGCCTTTCTTCTGAGCAGTAGAAATCCACAATAAAATTCAAAATACTATGTTGCCTCCTGAACTTCCTTCCCTCAAGCTTCTTTTGCTGCAAATGCATCCACAGGTAGGCCTCGGCTGAGGTGCCATAGTGGCGGAGCTTTTTGCGGTAGGGTTCGAGGGGTTTTCGGTTGTGGATTTTCTTTTTCATAATTAGCTTTATTCTTCTTAGAAGCTCCCGTTTCCAGCACGGACCCTTCCGTCTCCGCCTGCGGCGGAGCCACCCCTGCCTGCCGGCAGGCAGGTTCCCTTAAAAAGGGAAGGAGCTATTCGTGCTACTATTTATAGTTTTTATTTCTTTTTTACTATTTCGATATACACACATTTTGTCCACGGGAACAGCAAAGCTGTTCCCGAAAAGCTCCCCTCCTTATTTCAAGGAGGGGTGGCTGCCGAAGGCAGACGGGGTGGTCCGTCGCAGCACGATCTCACTTAGGAATCAACTGCTTCAATTCTTCAATTGTATTCGCTTCTTCTATCTTCTTGTCCTTCCTCCACCTCAATATCCTTGGAAACCTTGTTGCAACTCCGCTTTTGTGCCGGGTGGATTCGGCTATGCCTTCGAAGGCGATCTCAAAAACCAGCTCGGGCTTTACGGAACGTACCGGGCCGAATCGCTCGAGGGTATTTCTTTTGATCCAGGCATCTACCTGGCGGAATTCCGCATCTGTTAATCCGGAGTAGGCTTTGGCAAAGGTCACCAGCTCATCTTCCTGCCAGAGGGCGAATGTATAATCTGTAAAAAGATTTGAACGCCGACCGTGGCCGCGCATGGCGTAGGTGAGCACGGCATCAACAGTCAATGGCTCTACCTTCCATTTCCACCAGTCTCCCTTTTTTCTTCCTACGAGATAAGGAGAATCCCAGCGCTTTAGCATCAAACCTTCACTCTTCACCTCCCGCGCCCGCTCCCTTTCTGCGGTCGCCTCTTCCCATTTATTGAAGGATATTGTTTTGGAAAGGTGAAAAGGAGATTCTTCAGTTGCGACAGACTCATGCAATTTTTCAAGGATCTTCCTTCTTTCCATAAAAGGCAAAGTCCGGATGTCTTTTCCCTCCCATTCCAACATATCATACGCCTTCAGGATCACGGGAGTCTTTTTCAGCAGGGCTTTAGAAACTGTTTTGCGGCCTATGCGGGTTTGCAGATCGTTAAAAGTACCGATATCTCCTTCCGGAAATGGGAGGATCTCTCCGTCTATCACCGTACCATCGGGGATGATCTCCAAAAAAGAGGAAAATTCAGGGTATTTATCTGTGACGAGTTCTTCTCCCCTGCTCCACACGAAAATCTCCCTGTTCCGAATCACCACCTGAGATCTTATTCCATCCCATTTATGCTCAGCACTCCAGTCGGCAGGATCGCCCAGATCGCCGGGTTCGCCTTCTATAGCGTATGCGAGGTAAAACGGATAGGGTTTAGAAAGAAAATCCTCTTCATTCTCCTCTAAAATGAGCTTTTGGAAGGTGATCTTTTGCGGATCCCAGTCTCCCATCAACTTATAAGCCAGCACATCTTCATCAATATCTGTAGCCTTCGAAAGCGCACGGGTCATTAGCTTCTGACTCACCCCAATCCTAAAACTTCCGGTGATCAATTTTGTAAAAACGAAGCGTTCGTAGTAATTCAAAGCTGTCCAGTTCTCGTGCAGGTATTCTTTTTTGTCGGCTTCCGTGGCCGACTTCAGGTCAATGATCTCCTCCAGGTATTGGGTGAGGCTTTTTTCACTGGAATCTTCAGCCGGAGGAATGACCAGAGCAATGGTTTCAGCAAGATCTCCCACAATGTGATAGGATTCTTCAAAAAGCCACAGCGGAATATTGGCCAGCTCCGCAGCAAACTGGCGCAACAAGGTTGTATTCACCGGCCGTGGCGGACGGCGGTGCGAGAGGATGGCGATTGCCCACACCTTGTCTTTATTCGGCACCCGTTGAAAATAGCGCGTCAATGCCGCCACCTTCACCGTAGTTTTGTTGGTGCTGTCAAGTTCTCTTATGAGTGCTGCGAATTCGTTCATGACCCCTCCCTGACCCTCCCCTAACAGGGGAGGGAACATCTTAATTATTTTAAATTTTATTTTTTGTACCGGCCCTCCCTTATAACAAGGGAGGGAGCTTTTACAGGTTATTTTTAGTTTTTATAATCCTCTCCCCCGCCCTCTCCTGAGGATAGGGAGCTATTCCTCTACAAGACCTCACAGGTTTTGAAAACCTGTGAGGTCTGTACTAATCTTGTTCGTTCTCATCATCCCTATCCTCTGATTTGGAGTTCATCTCTGCCAGCTCCCCTTCATACTGCGTATCGGCGGTGCGGGCGTCGTAACCCTGCTCGTTGAGGAAGCGGCTGAAAATTTCGGAATATCCATGGGTGCAGATCACTCTTTCGCAACCTGTGGCTTTTATGGACGACAAAAGTCCCTGCCAGTCACAGTGATCTGATAAAACAAATCCGCGGTCGACGGCTCTGCGGCGGCGGGCGCCTCTAAAAGCCATCCAGCCACTGGCCATTCCCGTTTCGAAGGGAACCATTTTCCTTATCCAGGTGCTGCCGTGGGCGCTGGGCGGCGCTAATACCATTCCGCCTTTGATATCTTCCTTTTTCGTCTCTCTAGTAATTCTGATGGTTTCAGGAAGTTCAGCGAAAGGCCGCACCACTTCGGTCATATTCTCTATGGCCCCGTGGGTGAAGATCTTTCCTATCGACGGATCTAAAAACTTCAGTAGCCGTTGGGCTTTTCCGAGGGAATATCCGAAGAGAACAGATGATTTGCCTTCAGCTTGATTTTGGTGCCACCAGCTGTTTATGTCATTCATCACCTGCTCCTGCGACAGCCATTTGAATGCCGGCAGCCCAAACGTGCATTCCGTAATAAAAGCATCACACTTCACCGGTTCATAAGGCACCGCCAGCCCGTCATCTTCAGTTTTGTAATCTCCGCTGAAAACCCACACTTCCCCTTTATGCTCCACCCGCACCTGGGAAGAACCAATGATATGCCCTGCCGGGAAAAAGGAAAATTTTACGTTGTTTATTGTGAAGGTCTCACCGTATTCCTTCCCTGAAACTTCTATCTCCCCAAGACGGTGTTTTATTATAGGAACGTTCGTATGATGAGTGATGTATTGCTTATGGCCCCAGCGGGAATGATCGGCATGACCGTGAGTAATGATCGCCTTATCAACAGGTTTCCAGGGATCAAGGTATACTCCCGCGGGTTCGCAATAGATCCCTTTATCATTGAAGCAAAGCAGGGGATTTTTTCTCTTTTTGAGTGGCATGAATTCAAGTTAGGAATATTTCTACAGGGCAGCTGTGGCATTAGGAAAAAATTAGAACTGAAAACCCCTTTTTTGACAGGTTAGCCATTGTAGCACTCGCCTGCCGGCCGGCAGGGGAAACCCTTTATAATCGTAAAAAATCTGGGTTCAATTTGCTATATTTGAGTAAAACATCGCTATATGTCATTTTCAGATCTTTTTGGAACCGGAGAGCACCTTCGAAATCTTGGGCATTTCGCCGCTATTGTCAATCTTGCAGCCGCAGATGGACCTATTAACGAGCGGGAAGAGGCGCAGTTAAAAAGATTCGCACGAAAACTCGACATTGGCGAAGAAGAGTATTCGAAAGTGCTGAAAAATCCAACTTCCTTTCCTATTCACCCTACAAATTCTGTGGAGAAGCGGCTGGAGCGACTTTATGATCTTTTCAGGATCATTTATGCAGATCACGATATTGAAGAGGAGGAAGAGGATCTACTTCGGAAATACGCCATTGGCCTGGGGTTCTCTCCTGAAGTTTCTCAAGGCATCATCAAACGCTCTATGCAGATCTTTAGCGGAATGAGTTTCGAAGATTACCGCTATCTGCTGAACAGGGAAAAGTAGACCGCTTCACTGCAAGAGCCAAGAGCCAAGAGCCAAGAGCCAAGAGCCAAGAGCCAAGAGCCAAGAGCCAAGAGCCAAGAGCCAAGAGCCAAGAGCCAAGAGCCAAGACTTACTTAATTTCCTTCGGAAATTCTTTTTTGGAGTCCGATCTTATTCAGGATCCTTTGCCATGAATTCTTCAACTTTTTCTACCATATCTGTGTTTCCACAGAAGAACGGCACCCGTTGATGCAGCTCGGTTGGTTCTATGTCGAGGATTCGGTTAAATCCGTCACTGGCCTTTCCGCCGGCTTGTTCAGCAATAAATGCCATGGGATTACATTCGTAGAGCAGCCTTAGCTTTCCCTTTGGTGCACTTGAAGTTGTGGGATAAAAATAGATCCCGCCTTTGATCATGTTCCGGTGGAAATCTGAAACCAGGGAACCAATATACCGCGAAGTGTACGGCCTGTTATCCTTTTCTTCCTGGCAATATTTAATGTAGTTCTTCACTCCCCGTGGAAAGTGGATGTAATTTCCTTCGTTTACCGAATAGATATTTCCGGTTTCAGGAAATTTCATGTCCGGGTGCGAAAGGTACCAGGAACCCAGGGCAGGGTTGAGCGTAAAACCATTTACACCGTGGCCGGTGGTGTAGACCAACATGGTTGAAGTTCCGTAAACAATATAACCGGCAGCTACCTGTTTATTCCCGGGTTGCAGAAAATCTTCCATTTGCACGGGAGTGCCAATAGGACTAACTCTTCGGTATATGGAGAAGATGGTCCCTACAGAAACATTCACGTCAATGTTGGAACTGCCGTCAAGAGGGTCCATTAGAACCACATATTTGTTCTTATGATCACCATTTTGTCCGGCAATGGTGATGAAATCTTCCATCTCTTCGGAAGCAATTCCGCAGACAATTTCCCTGTTGGTAAGGGTTTGGATGAACTTTTCATTTGCATATACATCCAGCTTTTGCTGATCTTCCCCCTGCACATTGGTTTCACCCGCAGCTCCTGTAATATCAACCAGTCCGGCCTTATTGACCTCGTGGTTCACCACTTTTGCTGCAAGTCTTATGGAATTGATTAATCTTGAAAGTTCTCCTGATGAGTAAGCGAATTCTGCCTGATTTTCAATAATGAATTCGCCTAATGTCTGATTTTTCTTGACCATTGAAATAGTAGGTATGCTTTACCCAACAAAACTAAACCAAATAATATTAAGCCACTACAACGTTTTCGTAATTTAATCTTAAAATCAATTCTCTATTTTTGTCTCTAAACCGCAGCAATGAAAACAATTATTCGCGACGCCCGAAAAGAAGACATGCCGGCAGTGCTGGAACTTATTAAAGAACTGGCAGCCTTTGAGAAAGAGCCCGATGCCGTTATCACCACCGTGGAAACCCTCGAGAAAGAAGGTTTTGGGGAGCACCCCCTGTTCAATGTCTTTGTTGCAGAAGTCGACGGAAAAATTGAAGGAATGGCTTTGGTCTACTACCGCTTCTCCACCTGGAAAGGTCGTACACTGCACCTTGAAGACCTCATCGTTCGGGAAGAGAAACGAGGAACAGGACTCGGTAATGCCCTCTACCGGAAGGTGATCGAATATGCCAAAGCTCAAGGTCTTAAACGCGTAGAGTGGGTGGTGCTGGATTGGAATCAGCACGCAATCGACTTTTACCATCGCAGCGGCGCTAACATCCTTAAGGACTGGTATACGGTACAAATGGACGAGAATGGCATCACTAAATATGTGGAAACAAACTCATGAAAGTCTTTAAGTTTGGAGGTGCATCTGTAAAAGATGCCGACGGGGTGAAAAATGTGCTTCGGGTGCTGCAGGGTGAGGGAATTGGTGAAAAACTTGTGGTCATTTCTGCCATGGGGAAGACGACAAATGCGCTGGAAGAAGTTGTAAAAGATTACCTCCAAAAAGGCGATTTTAATGATGCTCTTCAACCTGTAAAAGAATTTCACCGCGAGATCATGCTCGGTCTCTTCGAAAATAAAGAGCATTCAGCTTTTAATGCTGTGAGAGAATTGTTTCAGGAACTGGAGAATTTCCTGAACCACAACCGTTCTACGAACTACGACTTCGTGTATGATCAGGTGGTGATCTACGGGGAGCTGCTTTCCACCACAATCGTAAGCCAATACTTATCTTCAAGAGGTGTCAAAAATGACTTTTTAGACGCCCGTTTCTGCATTCGCACAGACAGCACTTACCGTGATGCACAGGTACAGTGGGAGGAAACTCAGGCGCAGATAAGGCTGAAAGTAAATCCTGAAAATCTCACCATCACCCAGGGGTTCATTGGTGCAGATCCTAACAACTTTTCGACTACCCTGGGCAGGGAAGGAAGTGATTATACCGCCGGAATTTTCGCCTATTGCCTCAATGCCCACAGCGTGACCATCTGGAAAGATGTGCCGGGAGTACTGAATGCAGATCCGCGGGTTTTTAAAGACCACCAGTTACTGGAACATATATCCTATGAAGAGGCTATAGAACTTGCATTTTACGGGGCTTCGGTCATTCACCCCAAGACCCTTCAGCCGTTGCAGCGAAAGGAAATTCCGCTTTTTGTCAAGTCTTTCCTCAATCCTGCAAATCCCGGAACGGCAGTAAGAAAGGGGCAGCCTATCCTTCCGAAGATACCATGTTTTATAGTCAAGAAAGATCAGGTTCTAATTTCCTTATCTTCTCTGGATTTCTCTTTTATTCTTGAAAAGAACATCAGCGAGATCTTCAGCTTATTCCATAAATACCAGATCAAAGTCGATCTCATACAGAATTCGGCCATCAGCTTTTCAGTATGCATTGACAATAAATTTAATAACTTAGAAAAGTTGATAAGTCATTTAAAGGCTACTTTCAGGGTCACTTACAACACCGGAGTTTCTCTGTACACCATAAGGCACTTTGATGAAAAGGCGGTGCAGGAGCTGGAAAGAGAAAAAAAGATCCTTTTGAAACAAACCACCCGGGAAACGGTACAGATAGTTGCAATTCCCTGATTATTGGCTTTAAAATATAACTGAATGGGAATAGTTAGTGCAAAAGAAGTTGCAAAGGTCATGAATTTGGAGAAGTTCGGATTTTTGGGAACTTCAGTGGGTTGGGTGGTACTTAAAACCACCAAGCTTTCTGTGATAAATAAGGAATACGAAAAGCGGAAGCACATGACTGCGCCACAATTCATTGATTCCATTCTAAAAGCTTTTGAGATCGATTTCGAAATTCCTGAAGATGACCTCAAAAGAATTCCAAAAACCGGACCTTTCATCACTATTTCCAATCACCCGCTGGGAGGAATAGACGGAATGATACTGCTTAAACTTCTCCTGAGTCAAAGAGAGGATTTTAAGGTTATTGCAAATTTCCTGCTGCAACGCATCGAGCCGGTACAGCCTTATATTATGCCGGTAAATCCTTTTGAAGATCACAAAGAGGCACAGAGCAGCACCAAAGGCCTCAAAGAAGCTATTATGCACTTGCGGGACGGCAAACCGCTGGGGATCTTCCCTGCCGGAGAGGTATCCACCTACAGGGATGAACGTAGAATTGTAGACCGCCCCTGGGATCCTGCTGCCATGAAGCTTATTCAAAAGGCAAAGGTGCCGGTGATTCCAATTTATTTTCACGCGAAGAACAGCACCTTCTTTTACAGGTTAGCATCGGTGAGCGATATTTTGCGGACTGCCAAATTACCGAGCGAGATGCTTTCCCAAAAGAAGCGAAAGATCAAGGTAAGGATAGGCAATGCCATTTCTCCCCAGGATGTTGCAGATATCACTACTGTGGAATCCCTTACTGCTTTTCTGCGTCGCAAAACCTATATGTTGGCAAATGCCTTTGAAAAAAAGCCATTTTTGAAGGGTATCCCGAAGAACTTTAAAATTCCGAAGCCACCAAAGAAGATCGTGGAGGAGACCAGCGGAGATTTGATGCTCGGGGAGGTAGAAACCTGCCGCAAACTGGACAAGCGCCTGCTGGAAAGCAAGAACTATGAGGTTTTCCTGGCAAAAAAGGAAATTATCCCCAATATTCTCAAGGAGATTGGCCGCCTGCGGGAGATCACCTTTAGAGCTATAGGGGAAGGAACAAATATGTCAACCGATCTGGACAAGTTCGACGATTATTATTACCACATGTTCTTATGGGACAATGAGGCTAATAAGATCGCAGGGGCTTACCGGATGGGAATGGGAGCCGAGATCTTTGAAAAATTCGGCATTAACGGATTCTACCTGCAGGATCTCTTCAGGTTTGAACCCGAACTGCATAAAATGATGAGCGAATCCATTGAAATGGGAAGAGCTTTTATCATCAAGGAATATCAGCAGCGGCCCATGCCCTTATTCTTACTTTGGAAGGGAATCGTGCATTGCACTCTAAGGTTTCCGAAGCACAAGTACCTTATTGGAGGTGTAAGCATCAGCAACAAATTTTCGAATTTCTCCAAGTCATTGATGATCGAATTCATGCGCTCTCACTACTACGACCCTTATGTGGCGCAGTACGTGAGACCGAAGAAAGAATTTAAGGTGAAGCTGAAGGATGGAGACAAGGACATGATTTTTGATGAGACCAAAGCCGATCTCAACAAGTTTGATAAGATCATCGACGAGGTCGAACCGGGCAGCATGAGGCTTCCCGTACTCATAAAAAAATACATCAAACAAAATGCAAGGGTAGTAGCTTTCAATGTTGATCCCCTCTTCAACGACGCGGTAGACGGACTCATGTATATAAGAATAGCCGATCTTCCTGAAAGTACAGTTAGACCTGTGATGGAGGAATTACAGCAGGAATTGGAGCGCAAAGTGACCGAGATGCGAAAAAAAGGGGAAATGCCGAAATAAATCTGATTGCATACAAAAAGTACGGGGTTGGAATTCGCTTTTTTGATGCTTAACTTGCTGTTTCAGGAAAAAAAATTAAAAAATGGAAAAGATATTAATAGTTGGAGCTACCGGAAGTACTGGAAAGAGGATCATCGAAATCCTTAATAACAGTCAGAGTTTCGAGCCCATTGCGATGATAAGAAAGGAAGAGCAGAAGCAGATCTTTGACGACATGGAGGTGAAATGGGTACATGCCGACCTCGAACAGGAGGATCTAAGCCCTGCTCTGAAAGGTGTCAAAAAGGTGATCTTCTGCGCAGGTTCCGGCGGGGATACAGGTCCTGAGAAGACTACCGAAGTAGATGAAAAAGGTGCAATTAAAGTCATCGATGCAGCCAAAAAGGCGAAGGTAAAAAAGTTCATCATGCTGAGTTCCATGGGAGCCGATGAACCTTCAAAGCACAAAAAGCTGGAGCACTATCTCGAAGCCAAAGCAGCAGCCGATCAACACCTGCGTGACAGCGGCCTCGATTACACAATAATCCGTCCAGGAGCTCTTACAGATGATATGGGTACAGGAAAGGTGAAACTGGCTGAAAAACTTGATAGCAGCGGAGAAATACCGCGGGACGATGTAGCTTTTTTACTCATCATGTCACTTGCCGATCCTCTTGTGAAGAACATGACCTTTGAGGCTATAGAAGGTGAAGAGCCGATCAAGTCGGCTATGATCGAACTGAGCAGGGAATAGATTGGACGGTAGACGGTAGACTTTAGACGGTAGCTCTTAGATGGTAGACGGTAGACCTTCGTCATTAGACCTTAGACTTTAGACATTTCGATGAAACCTACGAGAAAAGATATTGGCCCGGGAACACGGGTGGCCATAGTGCAGAAGCAGGACCAACGATCGGGCAGGCTGACCTATGGCACCGTGGCAGATATCCTGACCAAATCTCCCATGCATCCCCACGGGATCAAAGTGCGCTTGGAAACAGGGGAAGTGGGAAGAGTTCAGAAGATCGAGGATTCACTGGCGTGAGTTTCAATGATCAATGAACAATTAGCAGTTGGCAGCGTTTCAGCCATCAATGTAAGACTTCGGAAAACATGGAAGGATTCGTAAAAAAGAAGTTCTGTTCTTTTTCCATTGATGAAAAAGGACCAAAAAATCTAGGCTTACGAAAATGTTGCTAAAATTTTCGATAGGCCCTCGGTCTTGATCGGTTAATTTGGTTCAACTATTGCAGAATTCTTCTCGTAATATTCCTTTTTTGTAAGTGTAGTGCTGCCCCGGCGTTAAAATTTTTGAAGCCCTGGAGAAAATTTAGCCGGGGCAGTACGGTTCCAATTTGCGAGAGCAAATTGGAAACACCTATCAAAAAAGTGTCCTTTTTTTGGTTCGTTTTTATTGCATCCGACGACCGGAGGGAGAGGAATGCACAGCAAAAAAATGAACAATCCTGAAACAGAATGGAATTTCTAACGACCGAAGGGAGAAATCAATGTTTAAAAGAAATTGCTAATGGTAGTAAATCTGGAACTGCGATAGCAGGAACAGATTTGTGAGAATGAGGCCTGATCAATTAACATTCATCAATAAACAATTTTAACTGCAGTCGTCAATTCCGGACCACGTGTTTCCCCGGCCTACGAAAGCTTTTCGTAAAATTTGAAATGAGAAGGGCGTTAAAAATTTTAGGCTGTTTGAGCGAAACGGATTATTATCGCAAGGACATATATTCTAGCGAGTTCCTAAAATTTAGCCACCGAATGAAAAATTTAGAGAAGCTTTCGTAAGCCTAGACTTTTTTTGGTTCTTTTTTTGGGCGATGCAAAAAAAGAACATTCGGTCTTATGAAACGTGGATAAACTTGACACCATTGTTCCTACTTATGTGGGGGAATTCTCATAAGATACATATATGGTTCTGAATCTCGTACTGCCGAAGCAAGAAAAGATTTGTATCGAACATAAAGCATTATGCAGATAGCTCCTGGTCCTGGTAGGATTTGATACGCTGAGAATTAATGATAACCATTGTCATGACCACAAAGATCCCTCCCATCAAATATTCAAACCCAACTCCGGCGTCCATTAATAAGCCGACAACAAGAGGCCCAAGAGCGGTACTGATGACGGAAAACATCGTAAAGACACTTCTTATCACTCCCATTTTTTCGGTGCCGTAAAGCTCGGCTATTAAAGCAGTTTTTACAGTTCCTGCCACTCCCATGCTGATTCCCGCGGTGACGAGAAAGATCAGGGCTCCCACAATGCTTTCCATAAAAGCAAAAGGCAGCAGCCCCAGGTTGATAGGGATCAAATAATACCTGAACATTTTCCTCGCTGTGTACTTATCCACCCATACCCCTCCAAAAAGGGAAAAAAGAAAGCGGGTTATTGCGTAAACGGTAAAGAAGGTGGCGTATAATTGAACCGACCAGCCTTTGTCCTCCACAAAAACATACTGATAAAAGAAAATAGCAGTAGCACCAAAGCTTAAAATGAAGCTGGCAGGCATCATCACTCCGAATTTCCTGTCGAAAACAACAGTTTTATAATCCTTTAATAAAGACCAGGGAGATGGGCTTCCTTTTGTGGACAGCTTCTCATCAAAATATTCCAGTCGGGTGAATTTTAGGCGTACGAGGTAGATCAAAAGAGCAACCCCACTTGCAATTGCTGCAACTCTCCAGTCGAACCAGCTGATGAGAAAGGCGATGATCAACGGGAAAATAGCTTCCCCCACTGAAAAACCCAGGGAGGAAAAACTCAGGGCTTTCCCGCGGTCGTTCACGTACTGCTTTGACATGATGGTCATACTAATGTGCGTGAGCAGTCCCTGACCTGCAAGCCGGAGGCCCGTCACTGCAACTATTAGCAGGATGATACTTTCTGAAATCCCCAGAAGGATGCTGGACAGTGCCAGGGCGGTGATGGTAAAGGCTGTTACCTTTTTTACCGGTTTGTGGTCTACGGTATGCCCCACGGAAAGCATGATAAATGAAGCGGCAACCGTACACCCGGCATAGATCGCTCCAAAAGCACCTTCAGAAATACGGAAGGACCTGATGATCTCCGGTACGTAAAGGGAAATAAGGAAAGTCTGCCCAAAGCCCGATAGCAGCGTGAGCAGCCAGCCAAAGCTTACGGTCCTGAAATTTCCTTTTAGAAAATAAAAATAATCCTTCAAATTGCCTTTTTTGAAGCTGCAAAGGTAAGGCCTTATTCCCGCCGGGAAAAAGTTAGCTGCGCTTTAGGATATTTTTAAAAGAAAAGGATTGCGTATACTTTCTCAAAAGAATTGAAAACGTCTTGTTGGTTGAGAACCGGCTCCTTTACGGTTTTCCATAAACTTCATTAACAGAAATTTAATAGATTTACTAACAGGTGAGTTTGTTTAACCGGTAAACAGAAACTGGAAACAGTAGGTTTATTTGTGGTATAACAAGCTGGCAACAATTGAAAACTAATAACATCTAAAAGTTCACTTATTTAGTGAACTTTATGTTTTTATGCATATCTTTGCATTATGATAAAAGAAAGCTATGGAAATAATTTTCGAGAAAGAATACCTAAAAGAACTATATGAAAATGGAAAAGCTCGAAGCAAGAAACATAGGTTTCAACCCAACGTTATTAAAAAATATATACAAACGATCGATAAATTAAGAGTTGCAAAAAATACAGAAGAGTTATATCCCATCAGGAGTTTAAATTACGAACGACTAATCGGAGATAAGAAGGGAATAGAATCTGTTCGAGTGGATGGCAAATATCGAGTAGAATTTATAACTGCACTAGAAGGAGAAGAACCTAATAGTATTACAATCTGCTCAATTGTTGAATTGAGTAATCACTACAAGTAAACAGGGGAAAGATGGCAAACAACAAAGTTTTAACACCGGCACAAGCGACTCACCCAGGAGTTTTAATTAAGGATGAATTAGATGCTACACCTGAAATGAACCAAAGAACTTTGGCAAAGGAATTAGGCGTAAAACCATCATTTTTAAATGAAATCATCAAAGGGAAAAGACCAGTAACCGCAGATATTGCAATTTTATTAGAAAAGATTCTTGGAATCTCAGCGGATTATTGGATGAAATTTCAGTCTCAGTACGAAATTGATAAGGCAAGAGTAAAGCAAAAAAACATTAGGAGAGTTAGAAATATTGAACTCTGGAGCATTATAAAAGAATATGTTCCAGTTCGATATTTTAAAAAACAGAACTATTTAATTGATGACCTCGAAATTGATATAAAAACAATCAAAAAGATATATGAAGTAGAAACTATTGATGGTTTAGTATCTTCATTTTCTAAAGACAAATTGGCGTACTATCGTAAATCAGATAAATTAAAAATTGATGAGAAAAATATGTTCGCTTGGAGTTCACTAGCTCAATATGAAGCTAAAAACCAAAAAACGAATACTTTCAATTTTGATAATTTAAATCAACTCTGCATAAATTTAAATAATATTTTCTATGAAAATTCTGGAACACCAGAGAGAGTTAAAGCTGCACTCAACCAATTTGGAATTAAAATGCTCCTCATTGATAAACTCGAGAAAACACCCATTGACGGTTTTTCATTTTGGTCCGATAAAAATCCAGCAATAGCCTTGACTTTAAGGTATAATCGTATTGACAATTTTGCTTTTACAATTATGCACGAAATTGGACATATTGATTTGCATTTAAGAAATGATAAGGACAGAAAATTCATAGATTTAACCAGAAAGCAAAATCTGGATAAATGTGAGAGCGAAGCAGATAATTACGCTCAAGAAAAATTAATTCCTAAAAACATATGGCGAGATATCTTGGAGAACCATCTTCCTCTAAATGATGAGAAAATAAAAGCTTTAGGAGATGAACACAGAATCAATCCTGCAATCTTATTAGGGAGAGTTTGTTATGAAATGGATTACTACGCAATGAAAACAACCATTGACAAAAAAATGAAATAACTGTTGCCAACAATGTATATAAAAAATAGGCGGAATAGCAGTAACATCAAGGATTTTGGTTCATATTAAACTTTCTGCTTCCTTGAAAATTTCGTTTTCTAAATCGCCTACTTTTCATATACGAGACGTTGTGCAGCACACATAATTTTAATTCAACAAAAATTCCTTGATGAAAAACTTTGGTAAAACAATAAAAATATTTCTAGTAGATGGAGAACCTAACGGAAGAATGACATGCGAATTATCAAACTGGACAGGAAAAGCATTGAAGATTCCGAGAAAAAAAATAAAAGAATCATCTGACAGACCAGAGTTAGAAAATACTGGTATTTATATTTTATTTGGAAAATCTGACAAATCAGAAAATAAAGAACTAGCATACATAGGAGAAGCTGAAGGAATTTATAAAAGATTAAACCAACATTTGGCGGCAAAAGATTTCTGGAATGAAGCCTTAGTATTCGTTAGTAAAGATGAAAATTTAAATAAAGCTCATATTAAATATTTGGAGAGTCGACTGTATGAAATAGCAAGAAAGGTTAATAGATATGATATTGAAAACGGAAACAATCCAACTAAGTCTGTAATATCAGAATCTGATAAAGCAGAAATGGAAGAATTCTTAGATAATATAAAACTTTTAGTAAATGCTCTAGGTTTTAAAATATTTGAAGAATTAAGAAAAGATCAAACCATAGAAGAACAAATACAAAGTACTTTCTATATTGATGCTGCGAGAGGAGCTAATGCAAAAGGTCAAATGACAAATGAAGGATTTGTAGTTCTAAAAAGTTCAGAAGTTGCCACTACATTGACCAATTCATTTCCTGAAAACTGGAAAAAATTCAGACAGAGTCTTATTGATGATCAAATAATAACAAGAATTGACGATAAATTAGTTTTTAAGGAAGACTACTTATTCTCTAGCCCTTCGGCTGCGGCAGCGGTGGTCATGGGTAGAAGCGCAAATGGGCTGACAGAATGGAAACTAAAGAATGGTCAAATATTAAAATCCGTGGAATCAGACAATTAATTGCAACATATTTACGAATAACAGAAATTGACAATAGCACCCAAAAATGACATTTTTGAGTACCTAATAAAAATTACGTTTAGGCTAAACCTCTTTTTCCAATGCTACAAATTGAGTTATTCCGGAGCATAGCTATCATTAAAAAATGAAACTTCGCTCCCTTTATAAAGCCAGGACCGAGAACCTGGGAATATCCATGAAACCTGCGGAGTTGAAGAAAGTGTTGAATGGGGATCCGGAAAGATTTCACTTCCATTGGTTGACGGACAACAGTTTCATCATCAGCTTGAATTTTTCCTTCGGAAGCAATTTGGTGTGGGATGTAAACCGGCCAAATACCAAAAGTGAGATCATATTTTACGGGAAACTGAGTGAAATAGAAAATTCCAAATCGAAGATCGAACTGAAAACAAGAAGCAAAACTTTCCTTGCTACGCTGTTGGTCGTTCTACCATTGCTTGTTGTTTTTCTTCAAATAATTTTCCGGTTTGAATGGCCAATTTTCTTCATACAATTTGCCATCTTTCCGCTTGCGATCCTGGGATTGATGCACTTCATTAGAAGCGAGGAAGACGGATTGTTAAGGCTTTTCCAGGAATACCTCAATGACGAGATCATGAAGCACGAAAAGAAAGTGGCAGGAAAGCTGCTATAAAAAAGCCTTATCATTCGGTTCCCACAGCTCGATCTTGTTGCCATCGGGATCCATGATCCACCCGAATTTCCCGTATTCGAAGGTCTGCATCTCTCCCACGATCTCTACGCCCTCTTTCTTTAGCTCCTCCAGCAATTCTTCCAGATTTTCCACCCGATAGTTGATCATAAACTGCTTTTTTGAAGGCTCGTAATAGTCGGTGTCGTTTTTCATAGGGCTCCATTGGGTGGAGCAGTCGCTACCTTCTTTATCCTTCCACCAGAAGGTGCTCCCCCACTGGTCTGTGTTAAGGCCGAGATGTTTGTTGTACCAATCTTTTGTTGTTTTTGGATCTTTGGTTTTGAAGAAGATCCCGCCAATGCCGGTTACTCTTTTTTTCATACTCTAATATTATTTGTTCCGATTTAAAGATAATAAAAGCCTAACCGAGGAATACGCATAATTATCTTATAGAATTCACTCCTGAAATAGGAACCGGAATATTGTAATGGAAGTTCTTTTTTGTAAGTGTAGTGCTTTCCCGGCGTTAAAAATTTTTGAAGCCTTGGAGAAAATTTAGCCGGGGGAGCACGGTTCCAATTTGCGGGAGCAAAATTGGAAACACCTATCAAAAAAGTGTCCTTTTTTTGGTTCGTTTTTTTGGACAAGCAAAAAAATGAACAATCATGAAAAAAGCAATTTCCTCAATGACCAAAGGGAAAAAACGATCCATTAATGGTGTCCTAATTGTTCCCTTCAAAATGCGTGATAATCTTATGAGCAATGGTATCTGCCAGCTTGCGGTGTGATTCTACGGTCCAGCCCGCCACATGCGGACTCAGTAGCACATTCGGCATCACCAGCAGTTCCTGCAGCGCCTGTGGCATTTCGGCGCCTTCAGAAAACAGGCTTTCAAAAGAGCCTTTTTCATACTCCAGTACATCAAGGCCTGCACCCAGGATCTTTCCTGATTGTAAAGCTGCAACAAGATCTTCTGTCACCACGCTTTTGCCGCGGGCCGTGTTGAGCAGCCAGAAGGGCTTTGCAAAAGCCGCAATAAAATCCTTGTCCACCATTCGGTTGGTTTCGGGAGTCCATGGCGCATGTAAACTCACCACATCACATTCCCGCCTGAATTCTTCCAAAGAAACCTGTTCAGCATACTCATCTCCTACCCCTTCTAAAATGTCAAAACAGAGCACCTTTACATCAAAACCCTGCAGTTTTTTTGCGAAGGACTTACCCATATTTCCGTAGCCAATGATCCCCATGGTCTTCCCTTCCAGCTCGACGCCGCGGTTGGCTTCTCTGTACCACAGACCTTCCCGCACCTGCCTGTCGGCTTGATTCAACTTATTGAAGAGGGAAAGCAGCATTCCCAGAGCGTGCTCGCCAACAGCATTTCGGTTGCCTTCGGGGGCAGAAAAGAGTTTTACTCCGCGTTTCTCTGCGTATTCCACATCTATACTTTCGAGCCCTGCGCCTACGCGAGCGATGAACTTCAAATTTGGTGCGGCATCAAGAAAGGCTTTGCTAATATGGAACCGGCTTCTTATCACGATCCCGTCATAGAGATGCTGATTCTCCAGGATCTCCTGTTCACTTTGGTCATAGGCTTCGATATTGTGATGCCCGGCTGCTTCGAGTTGTTGGATCAATGTGGGATGATTGGAATCGGCGTGCAGAATGATCATGAAAAATCAGATTTTTGGATAGTCAGATTGGGTAAGGCTGTCTTTTACGTCTCCGGTATGTTTGGTGCTCAGCTTCTCGAAAAGCATAATATGAACTTCCTCGCCATCTTTGGTCATTGGGCAATGCTTTACGCCTTTAGGAACAATGATGAGCTCTCCTTCTCTTACAGTCTCTGTTCGATCTTCAAACTGAAGATACAAAGTTCCCTTCAACACCTGGAACAACTCGTCTTCCTCATCGTGCTGATGCCAAACAAATTCATCTTTTACCTTCGCCACCAGCACCTGCATATCGTTCACGACTCCTATTTGCCGCGGATGCCAGTGGTTGCTGAATTTAGTTAGTTTTTCCTTTGGATCAATGGGTTTTAAAAATGACATTTTTGTGAGGTATTAAGAAGAAACTAAATTAATAAATAAAAGTCTGAAAGAGATCAAGCCCGAAATACCAAATTACAAGCACCAAATTCTTTTTACCAGATTTGCCAAAGTTCTCATTAATGAAAGAGAAACACCTTCATTAAATCAAAGGTTCCTGCGGATGTACTTTGGTAAATCTGATATCATTAGAAAAACAACTTCAGATTTACCAAAGTCCTTTAAAATATTGAATTAGGATAGAAAAAGACTCAAGCTTACAAAGCTGAAAACTTTGGCAAATCTGTTTGTCCAAATTGAACACAACTTCAGATTTGCCAAAGTTCCCTATAAAAGAAGAAGAGTGATACGGCTAAAGTTAAAATTTGAGGGAGTTTACTTTGGTAAATTTGATATCATTAGAAAAACAACTTCAGATTTACCAAAGTCCTTTAAAATATTAAATTAGGATAGAAAAAGACTCAAGCTTACAAAGCTGAAAACTTTGGCAAATCTGTTTGTCCAAATTGAACACAACTTCAGATTTACCAAAGTTAATATCTAGAGTTACTGAAGTTTTGAGCAGACTTTGTTTCCAGGAATTTAAAAACTTTGGCAAATCACTTAAAAACCCAGAATCATTTTGGCAATAGTGAAATAAATAAGGATCCCAAAAATGTCATTACTGGTAGTGATAAAAGGACCGGTCGCCATCGCAGGGTCTATCCCGAATTTATCCAGAATAATGGGCACAAAGGTCCCTATCAAAGAAGCGATCACGATCACCGAAACCAAAGAAATTCCGACGGTTAATCCAAACCAGAAGTCAAAGCCCAAAAGGAAAATTCCGCCAATGATAAGCAGCAGTGCGAGCGCAGCACCATTCAAGAGGCTGAGCAGAATTTCTTTTATGAGTCGGTTCCAAAGAGAACCACTCAGGCTTTGATTGGCCAGACCCTGTAAAACAATTGCGGAAGATTGCACGCCCACGTTTCCTGCCATGGCCGCAATTAACGGCACAAAAAAGAACAGGGCAGCATGCTCCTGCATGGCGGCATCGAAAGTTCCTAACACGGTCACAGAAACGAAACCTCCTAAAAGTGCCAGAATAAGCCAGGGTAATCTCGCCCGGGTGAGCCGCAGGATGGAATCATCGGCCTCCACATCTTCAGAAATACCTGCAGCGAGCTGGTAATCTCTTTCCGCTTCATCCCGAATAAAATCCACAATATCATCAATGGTGACACGCCCTACCAGGCGGCCCATTTCATCCACGACCGGAATAGCTTCCAGGTCATATTTCTGCATGATACGCGCCACCTCTTCGCCTTTAGTGTGCACGGTAACATAATCTACCTTATCGATATAAACATCACTGATGTTCGCCCGGCTAGAAGCGGTCAGCAGATCCTTTAGGGAAAGCCGACCTTTTAGCTTGCCTTTGTCATCGACCACATAAATGGAATGGACGCGGGTAACATTTTCGCCCTGGGCCTTCATTTCGGCCAGCGAGCCGGTAACACTCCAGTTCTCGTTGACTTTCACGAGCTCCTTTGCCATAAGACCCCCGGCAGAATTCTCGTCGTAGCGCAGCAGCTCGACAATATGCTCGGCATGCTCCTCGTCGCTCATTTCCTGGATCACCTCCTGCTTTCGTTCTTCAGAAAGTTCGGCGATGATATCGGCAGCGTCATCGGTATCCATATTCTCGAGCTCCTCGGCAATTTCCTTTGCCGAAAGATTGTCGAGAATGCGTTCCCGCACGTCTTCCTCCAGCTCCATAAGAGCCTCGGAAGTTTTGGTGCTGTCAAGCAGCTTTATGATATAGGTAGCCTGGTCGAGGTCAAGTTCATCAATGATCTCGGCAATATCGGCATGGTGCACCTCATCCAGCAGCTGCAGGAGCTCGGCATCGCGCTTCTCTTCAATGAGATGCTGAATGTGCTCGATATATTCTTCGCTTACCTCAAATTGCATGTGGCTGGATCTTTTGTGTAAGTTCAATGAACCGTGCAGTGCTCAGCTGCTCCGGGCGAAGGCCAAAGATACTATCTTCTTTAATATCTTCGGGCAGGTCAAAGATCTTCAAAGAATTTCTCAAGGTTTTTCTTCGCTGGTTAAAAGCAGTCTTTACCACCCTAAAAAACAATTTCTCATCGCAAGGCAGGGAAAGCTCTTCTTTTCGGGTAAGCCGAAGCACTCCGCTGTCCACTTTTGGCGGCGGATTAAATACTGTAGGCGGCACAGTAAAAAGATATTCGGCTTCGTAAAATGCCTGCACGAGGACAGAGAGAATTCCGTAGGTTTTACTGCCCTCCTTTTCACAGATCCGCTTTGCGACTTCCTTCTGAAACATGCCCGAAAATTCCGGAATATAATCCCGCAGCTCCAGCATTTTAAAAACTATCTGTGAAGAAATATTGTAGGGAAAATTCCCGATGATGGCGAATTGATCCTGCTTAAAAACTTCGCTGATGTCATACCTCAAAAAGTCCTTTTCATGGATCTTTCCTTCGAGTGCAGGATAGTGCTCATGAAGATAAGCCACGCTTTCTGTGTCTATTTCAATGACATGAACATCCGTCTCCTTTCTGAGTAAATATTTTGTGAGCACTCCCATCCCGGGGCCAATCTCCAGCACGTGAGGATAACCTTTGTAGCTTAAAGTATCGGCTATTCTTTCGGCTACAGATTCATCGGTAAGGAAGTGCTGGCCCAGGTGTTTCTTGGCTCTTACATCTCCTTCCTGAGGCGCATGCGCAGCAGAGGTTTGGTGTTTCCCACCTTTCTTTTTGTAGTTTTTCTTCATGGAAGGTGGGTATGTTATTGCTCGCTAATGATCTCCAATTCGGTCCTGAAGGCTACGAATTTCCCTTCAAAAGGAGCTGTTTTGCTCCGCAGCGTTTTGGCATCTTCGTCGTAATATCGCTGCAGCATCTGCTTGCTCTCGGTAGTATATTGAACCGAATAGGTCACGCCGCCCATTTCCTCATTCACCATTACCCTTGTCATAAGGGCTTTTGTGAATTTTCCGGTGTTGAGCATATCAGGAATGTGTTCTTTTTTCATCCATTCCACCCACTCATCGTGGATATCTTCCTGAATATTTATAGTGACGTTGTAGATATACATAAGATGCTTATTATTTTGTGGCAGGAGGGCTATCAGGTAAATTTCTACTCCAGCTCGTCCCCCCGTAGTTGCCGGAATTTTTTCCGGGCGTCGACAAAGTAAATACTATCGGCGTAATTAAAGATAATTTTTTCATAAAACTCCTGCGCCTTTCCGGGTTGTTCCAGTTTTTCGGCATAGAGCTCGGCGAGATGAAAATGCGCATTATCTCCTAAAATACCATTTTTGTAATGCTCTATAATAGCGAGATAATTTCTTTCAGCTTTAGCATATTCCCGGGCCTGCTCATAAAGTCCTGCCTGTTTAAAAAGCGCATCATCTTCTATTTTCTCCCCTTTGTGATCAGACAAAACAGCATCCAGGACCTCAATCGCCTTGCTGTTCTTTTCCTGAAATGCCAGGAGATCGGCCCGTGCGTATTTTTTCAAGGCAGTCCTGGTGCTGTCTTCCTGAGAATTCTCGCTTATTAACAGGCTGAGCTCCATGGCATCGTTGGCAATGAGCTGGGAAGTCGCCGATTTTAAAACATCCAGCTGAATTGTAGCCCAATCAAAATCGCCCTTATAATAACTCGTTTTTGCCACCTTAAATCTCGCCATCTGTGCGATCACATCGTTTTCCACCAGGTTCTGTACCTGGGAGTAATAGATCAACGCCTGATTGAATTTCTCGTCCAGCACAAGAATATCGGCCAATGCCATTTTTAAAGCTGCTTCTTCCAGCTTCTTTAGCTCGCGGTTCAGAAAATTGCGAAGCACTTCTTCAGCTTTGGAAATTTTTTGTTGCTTAAAGGCCAGGAAATTCGCGTAGTCGATGTAAATGGACAACATGTGAGAACCATTTCCATAGGTGTCAAAAAGGGCATTATAACCTGTTTCTATTTCTGAATATTTTTCCTTCGGAAGGGTCTCCTGCAGGATATTCAGTCTAAGCTGATGCGCCTGTAGTTTCAGGTCTTCATTGGGCGCTTCGGCAATAACAAAGTCCAGGACTTCAAGTGCCGTTGCAGATTGCCCCTCTTCCCGCGCCATCACCGTAAGCCGAAGAATAGCACCCAAGCCCTGATCTGACCGGCGGTAGATCGCCTTCTCCTGCTGAAATGCCTTTTGATATTCCTTTTGCTGCACAAACAGCCAGCTCAACATGCTGTTGAACAAAAGATTCTGATCTTCCTGAAGCTTTTTAAGAAGCAGTCTTCGAAAGATAAGATTCGCTTCATTGGCGGGATCATCTGTAATGAACTGCCCGTAAATGCGGCTCACACCCGGCAGTAGATTCGGATTGTTCCCCAGCACATCTATATAGTTGCTGAACATCTTTTCGATCTCACCCTGTTCCCCGTAAAGCCTCGCAAGCTGGATATTGTATTCGGCATCGGGATTCATTTTCATTCCCAGTTCATAAGCCGTTACAGCACGGTCGAGTTTGCTGTACTTCTCAAAGGACCGGGCAATGGAAAAAGCATAATTAGGTCGGGATTCTATAGCCCTTAAAGCTTCGGCATAAAATTGATCGGCCTGGGCAGGATTTCCCTGCAGCTCATAATTATGGCCGAGTTCCACCAAATAATGCGGCGCATTGGCGGTATTGTTCACCCTGTCCTTCAGCAGTTTTTCTGCCTGATTGTATTTTTCGAGCTGCTGGTAGGTGGCTATTAAGCCGTAGAAAAAAGAAGCGTTATGTGGTTCCTGCTTCAGCAGCTTTTCGTAGATGTTCTCTGCCTTTGCGAACTCCCCGCGATCGAAATAGTTCTTCGCCAGTTGTTCTGACTGGGAATAGCCTGAAATAACTGTGAAGAGAAGGATGAGAAGGAAGTAGAGGTCGCGCATCCCGGTTTAATTTTTATAAAGATAAGAAAATGCTCTTTTTAGAACCTGAAAGAGAGCTATTTATTCCTAAATAAGAAAGACCTCACAGGTTTTGGAAACCTGTGAGGTCTAATATAAAAGAATGATTTCTTCTAGTCAATTATATCAAAACCTGTGTAGGGCACCAGCACCTCCGGCACTTTTATTCCCGCAGGGGTCTGGTAATTCTCCAGGATACCGGCGAGAACGCGTGGCAAAGCCAGGGCGCTTCCGTTAAGCGTATGCACCAATTCCTTTTTGCCTTCTTTGTTCTTATATCGCAACTTCAGCCTGTTGGCCTGAAAAGTTTCAAAGTTCGAACATGAGCTAATTTCCAGCCAGCGATCCTGTGCTGTAGAGAACACTTCGAAATCATAGGTCAAAGCCGAAGTGAATCCAAGATCCCCGCCGCAAAGTCTCAGGATACGGTAAGGTAACTTTAGGTCTCTCAAGATATCTTTTACCTGCTCTACCATATTGTCAAGAGCAGTATAGGAATCCTCGGGCTTTTCAAGCCTTACGATCTCCACCTTGTCAAACTGGTGCAGGCGATTTAGTCCTCTAACATGCGCGCCATAAGAACCCGCTTCTCTCCTAAAACAAGGAGTATAACCTGTACAGGCGATAGGCAGGTCGCTTTCGGTAAGCATTTCATCCCTGAACATATTGGTAATAGGCACCTCGGCAGTTGGGATAAGGTAAAGATTATCTTCGGTCACATGGTACATTTGCCCTTCTTTATCGGGCAGCTGTCCTGTACCGTAACCGGAAGCTTCATTGACCATCAATGGCATTTGAAATTCGGTATAACCTGCTTTGACATTCTTGTCTAAAAAGTAAGAAATAAGAGCTCTTTGTAGTCGGGCGCCTTTTCCTTTATAAACAGGAAAACCGGCACCGGTGATCTTGTTGCCAAGTTCAAAATCAATGATGTCGTATTTCTTGGCGAGTTCCCAGTGTGGCAGGGCACCTTCGGCAAGTTGCGGCACCTCTCCTTCCTTGAAGACCTCAACGTTATCTTCTCCCGAATTTCCTGCCGGAACGAGGTCGTTTGGAATGTTTGGAATATTGTATAAGGTCCGGTTAAGCTCCATAGTGGTAGCCGCCAGTTTTTCAGATAGTTCTTTGGTAGATTCCTTCAGGTCTGAAGTTTGTTGCTTCAGCTGATTCGCCTTCAGGTGCTCTCCTGTTTTGAACAGCATTCCGATTTCTTTGGAAAGGCGGTTAGATTCAGCTAGTTTTTCATCGAGCTCAGCCTGGGTGGAACGACGGGTTTCATCCAGTTCAAGCACTTCAGAAAAAATATCTTCAGCATCAAAATTTCTCTTTTTTAAGGCCTTAATATATGCCTCTTTATTCGCCCTGATATTGGCTACCTGTAACATAGTCTTATTTTTTGAAGATTTGCCGAAACGGCATTTCCGGAATCATAGAGCAAAAATAGCAAAAGCCCGAAAACATCAATCTATTGAGGAAGGTAAAATCCAGGGAGCATGGCCAAAATGATCCCATTTTTGAGCTGCGAGATCGACTTTAGGATCAATAAATGGCTTATAAGGTCTCCCGTTCACGCTTACTTTGCTGTCAACATAAACTTCAACCTCTTTACCCACCTGTTGAAATTCCTTTTCAAGATGCTGCGCAAATTGCCAGATCATGTCGGGTTTGGAACCTATTGCCCGCTGCTGTTTCCGGGATAGATATTTACTGTTTTGAATGAAAAGAGTATCCTGCGGCCTTGCCTTGTCGACCACTTTAAACTGAATTCTCCCCGACTTCGACCTCAACATCATACGCCAGCTAAGCCGGTGCCCTTCTTCGGTCCACAGCACATCATCCTCAAAGAACCAGTGCCTTACCGGTAGAGCTGCCTGCACCAGCAGCCATATAGTCATAAAACCGATTATTAATTTCCGCTGCGGCGGAACCTCTATCTCTCCTGCCGAATAATATGGCTTCTTCCAAAGAAAATAACGGTTGATCTTTTTCGCGGGAAAGAAGAACAGAATAAAAGCAAGCGCTAAATAAGGAAAGATGCCGATCTGGAAAACTATGGAGTTAAAGATGTGGAAAAATATAGCTGCCAAAAATGCGGGAATACGTGTCCTTTTCCAGAGCAATAGCGGGATGATCAAGAGATCAAAGAAGAATCCGAACCAGGCAATGGAATAGTGCACCCAGGTTTGCTGAAGAAACTCTCCAATAAGCCAGTAATCTTTTCGTGCAGCCATAAGCAATCCCGGCAGGGTGGCATCAAACCAGTCCGGGTAGATCTTGGCTATTGCTGCGTAAGTGTAAACAATGAACATTTGAATTACCAGCAAAAGCCACACCCAGCATGGCATACTTATTTTCTTAAGACCCGGCTTTTGCCATACATCGATTGAAGCATAGCGATGTGCCGGAAGCAGGATCATGAGAAAACACAGCAACATCAAAAGGTAGTAGTGGTTGTTATAGGATGTTTTCTGCATCAGGTAAACTGCAGCCCACATGACGGCATACATAAAGATGCTGAACCTGTACTTGTAGCCCAATGCTACCAAAAGCCCGAAGAACCCCATCACCGCATAGTACCAGATCATTCCATTCCCCGGAAGGGGCTGCAAAAATTCGAATCCAATGAAATTAAAAGTGAACTCGGGTTCGATGAAGACCCTTCGCACCCATCCGGTAAAGATCGCACCTACAGCTTCAATAACCAGCAAAATCCCAAAAAGGATCCTGAACACTATAAGTGCAGAATTATCTATTCGGGTAAAAAGCCATTTATTCAGCATAGTTGTCGCGAATGAATTGCAGGCTGAAGGCTTCATCCTGCTTCATGGCCAACTTTAATCCATCAATAGAATCAAATTTTTTCTCATCTCTTATCCGTGTGAGCAGCTGTATTGAGAGATACCTACCATAAAGATCCTTTTCAATATTGAAGAAATAGGTTTCGACAGTCTTTTCTGTACCCCCAACAGTAGGATTCGTGCCTATATTCATCATCCCAAAAACCACCTGCCCGTCAATGACAGAACGCACTACGTAAACACCATTTTTGGGGATCAACTTGTACTCCTCTTCTATCTGGAGATTTGCTGTGGGATAGCTGAATTCTTTTCCCAGGCCTCTTCCCTTGACAACAGGTCCTGCCAGGGCAAAAGGATAGCTGAGATAGCGATTGGCCCTTTCTACTCTTCCATCCAGCAGCGCCTTCCTGATCTTTGTAGAACTCACAGCCACATCTTCTATATCCTGTTTTGAGATCTCCTCTACTTCAAAATCATATTCCTTTCCAAATTCCCTCAGGTCGTTGATGTCGGCAGTACGATTGCGCCCGAAGCGATGATCATAACCGATTATTACCTTTTTTGCCTTTAGCTTATTCACCAGGATATCCCTTACAAATTCCCGTGCTGTTAGTCGCGAGAACTGCTGCGTAAAGGGATGGATGATCAAATGATCAATGCCGCTTTTCTCAAGGATCTCTTTACGCTCTTCAATGGTATTGATAAGCTTGATATTGGCATCTTTTTGAAGTACCATCCTGGGATGTGGAAAAAAGGTGAGGATCGCCGACTCAAGATTTCCGGCTTTTGCGGTATTGACCAGCCTCTCAATGATCTTTTGATGGCCAACGTGCACTCCATCAAAGGTGCCAATAGTGACTACTGTATGGTGACTGCTATTAAAAGCATTTGCTCCTTTGTGTTCTTTCAAGTCTGTTCCTATTTCCCGTTAAAGGTATTCATTGTATTATTTATTCCTGCCGTCCCAAATGACCTGATTATTTCAGTCGATTTATCCAGTCTCTCCGGAAGCTTTTTTGTCTCCTCTTCATCCCACTCTCCAAGCACATAATCTACCTGCCGGCCCTTAGAGAACTCATCACTTATTCCGAAGCGAAACCGGTTGTACTGAGTAGTGCCCAGTTGCGCCTGGATATCTTTTAATCCATTATGGCCACCATCACTTCCTTTGGTCTTCACCCGAAGCGTCCCAAAGGGCAGATTGAGATCATCTGTGATCACCAGAAGATGCTCCAGCGGAATCTTTTCTTTTTGCAACCAGTAATTTACTGCTTTTCCGCTAAGGTTCATGTAGGTGGATGGTTTCAGTAAAATAAAGCTGCGACCTTTAAACTTATAGGTGGTAATGTCACCTAACTTTTGGGATTCAAAAGAGAGCCCCTCTTTTTCTGCGAGGTGATCCAGCACTTTAAATCCAATATTGTGACGTGTATTATGGTACTTGGGGCCAATATTACCCAGCCCAACAATGAGAAACTTTTTCATAGGGGAAATTTCTTCTTTAGGTGGCTTTGCCAATAATCTACCAAAGAAAGATAGCATGCATGTCTTTTTGGTAAAAATAAAAAAAGCATCCCATTTCGGGATGCTTTATATTTTGAATAAGAAATGAGATGCTTATTCGGTTTCGTTAACCTCTGTTGCAGGTACTTCATCTGCTGCAGTTTCTTCTTCTTCATCTTCGGTATCGGCGATAACGTTACGAGAAGTTCTAACCTGGCAAACAACAGTGTTATCAGGGTGCATGATCTTGAAGTTATCACTCTTAAGAGCAGTAACATATAATTTGTTACCAATCTTAAGTGGAGTGATATCTGCTTCAATAAAGTCAGGCAGATTTCCTGGAAGTCCTTTCACTCTCATACGACGAAGGTTGAATCTCAATACCCCACCGTTTTTCACACCACGTGCAACACCTGTAGTGTGTACAGGAATTTCCATGGTAATTTCTTTGTCTTCGAAGATCTGGTAGAAATCGATGTGCAAAATTGCATCTGTTACCGGGTGGAACTGGATGTCCTGAAGCACAGCATTAAATTTCTCACCACCTTCTAAAGCGATCTCTACAGTATGTACATCTGGTGTGTACACGAGGTCCTTAAAGGCAATCTCGTTTGCTGCAAAGTGTAATGGCTCATCTCCCCCGTATAATACGCAAGGAACCTGTCCAGCATTACGTAGGGCTTTAGTAGCTTTCTTGCCCACGCTTTCTCTTTTAGATCCGTTGATCGTAATTGATTTCATTGTTAAAAATTTTAGGCTGCAAAAGTAAATCTTTTTTTGAGCTAATAAAAGCTTCGGCCCTAATTATTTATGATATAGAAAGAATCAGGAGCCAGGAGTCAAGAACCAGGACTTTTGCCTAGTAATTACCGGGTGTCCACTTCTGCATGAACAGGGAGCACTGAGCATTAAATCTCCCGTACTTCTTACTTTTAAGATCTAACTTTGGGTTTAGATGACAAATTTTGAGCTGATGGACCTGTTGTTGTGAACTCTGTTCATCACATCGGCAAACAGATCGGCACAGGTAACCACGCGTATCTTCTTGCTTTCCTTTTTCAGCGGAATGGAATCGGTCACAATAAGTTCCAGAAGTTTCGAATTTTCTATCCTTTCGTATGCTTCTCCCGAAAGTACCGGGTGCGTACAAATAGCTCTCACGCTAAGGGCGCCTCTTTCCATCATAACATCGGCTGCTTTGGTAAGGGTTCCAGCAGTGTCGACCATATCGTCTACCAGCACCACATTCCGGCCCTCAACATTTCCTATCAATTCCATATGAGAAATGGTGTTCGCCTTTGCTCTTTGTTTGTAACAGATCACTACATCACTTTCCATGGCTTTGGAGTAAGCGTAGGCTCTTTTCGAACCACCCATATCTGGTGACGCAATGGTGAGATTCTCTAAATTAAGACTGCGGAGATATGGCAGGAAAACAGTGGAAGCGAACAGATGATCGACAGGTTTTTCAAAGAAGCCCTGGATTTGATCTGCGTGCAGGTCCATAGTGATGATGCGGGTAGCACCTGCTGTCTCCAGCATTTTTGCAATAAGTTTTGCGGCAATAGGGACCCGTGGCTTGTCTTTCCTGTCCTGCCTTGCCCAGCCATAATAAGGCATTACCGCGGTAATGTGCCTTGCAGATGCCCTTTTTGCGGCATCAAGCATAAGCAATAGCTCCATGAGGTGGTCTGCACCGGGATGGGTCGATCCAATGATGAAGACACGGGAACCTCTTATAGACTCTTCAAAAGAGGGTTGAAATTCCCCGTCACTGTATGTGGAGGTGATGACATTTCCCAATTTGGCACCATAAGATTCGGCTATTCTTTCGGCGAGATCCAGACTCTGTTTACAGGAAAAGATTTTAACTGCGGTAGTTACTTCAGGCATTGTGTGTTGTTTGTGTTGTTGTCCTGCAAATTTAGAAATTAATTCCTTTTTAAAGGAGATTAGCTGGACCGGATTCTTTGGATATCCGCGGTTTATCAGAAAAGAAAAAGGTCTCAAAAAAAGCATTTTTGAGACCTTTGTACCTTGGGTGGGAATAGAAACCTTCTATTTTTTAATTTTATTCAACCTTTTAAAAATCATTATAAGATCAGCCAAACACCAGTATTTATAAGGTTTTATAGAAATACAGGTTATTAATGAAGTGGAATAGTATTTAATGGTCATTAACTTTCCTTTGTCAAATATTTGTCAAGTTGACAAATTAAAGTAAATTAGTATTGTTCAAATGTTCAATACTTTATATTTATGGCAACCGTTAATTATAGACTTCGCAGTAAGGCAAGTAAACCTGTTTCTATTTTCCTTTATGTTTCGTTAGAAGAGGGCAATGTAATATCTACACCTTCAGGTTTCACAGTACACCCAAAAGACTGGAGCAAGGTTACAAAACGACCTAAGCAAAATTCAGAAGCAAATAAAAAGACCTACAGTAAATTAAACACCCTTCAAGATTTCATTTATGATGAGGTAAACACCGCACAGGGGCAAGGGCAATTAATAGATGTTTACTGGTTAAAAGAGAAAATAGATGAATGTTTTAACCGGGTGAAAAAAACAGATCACAGTTTGTTAGTCAACCATACTCAATATATAATCGACAATGCCAATACGCGCAAAGTTGCAGGAAAGACTAAATTAGGATTATCTGAACGCACTATTAAAGGTTATAACACCTTTTTAAAAATGATAACCAGGTATCAAACAGTTATTAAAAAGAAAATACACTTTCAGGATATAAATAAAACCTTTGTTGACAAATTTGTTATATGGTTAATCAATTCAGAAAACTACGCAACCAACACCGCAGGAAAGTTTATTGAAAACCTGAAGGCAATTTGTGCGGATGCAGACAAAGCAGGTATTCAAGTTAATCCTTATGCACAGCATATAAAGAGTTTTAAGGAACAAAAAGAAGATAGGTATATAGTTACCTTATCTTTTGAAGAACTGGAGCAAATACGCGAAGCAGAATTAGAATCTGAAGCACAGGAAAACGCGCGTAATTGGTTGTTATTAGGTTGTGAAATAGGACAAAGAGCAGGCGACTTGTTGAGGTTAACCCCGGACAATTTAAGGTACAAAGGCAACCGCATTTATATTGATATTGAACAACAGAAAACAGGCAAAGCCGTTACCGTTGGAGTAATTGCACCGCACGTAATTGATATTGTTGAAAATAACTTTCCTTACCCGATCTCACAACAGAAGTTAAACAAACATATTAAGCAGGTATGTAAACTGGCAAAATTAGAGGAAGAAATAGAGGGCAAGAAGTACGACAAAAAGACCGGGCGCAAAAAAACTGGAACTTATCAAAAATGGCAACTAGTTACCTCTCACACCTTCAGAAGATCATTTGCAACTAATTATTATAAGAAGATACCAACAGCCGTTTTAATTGGAATAACCGGACACTCTAAAGAAAGCATGTTTTTAGAGTATATCAACAGGCGCGAAGATAAAGACCTCAATGCGGACTTATTTATGCAGTTTTATGAAACCATACACAAAGACAAAGAACCGCAGTTAAAGATTATTAAAAACGCGTCAAACCAATAAAGACTAAACACCTCAACACCCTTTGCACCTAGCAAGGGGTTTTTTATTTTATATTAGCAATGGCAACGCAATTTAAACCCTGTTCAAATGACCTATCAAACCCCTCAAGAGGTTTTAGACCGCCTTCAAATCATTACAGAAATAGTTGAGACTGAAGTAAGATTTGCAATTGATAAAAAAATTGACAATCTCAGATTGAATTATGCTTTGCGGAAAAAAGACCCTGAAAGCAAAGACAAATTCACAACTGAAAAACTGGAAAAAGTAAAAGAGCAAATAGGAGAATACGACGGAAATTTAGCAGGCTTTTTAAGAGAAGCAATATTGCATGAAGACACCTTTCACGATGACAATGAAACCTTAAAAACCCTTTGTTATAATTACATAAGTGAAATTTTTTGGTCTGAAGAATTAGTAGAGTTAGACGAAAATATACTAGAGAATGAGGAATATGTATGGCAAACCCGGTTAGGAGGAAAGCGTAAACAAATAAAGAAAATCAAGAGGTTTATTGAAGCAATGGCACTTGCAAGTTTATACCACAATTTACTTCTTTTTGAAGGAATTGGAATGGCACGACCACTGGAGGAAGGAATGGAACTAAAACCTTTACCTGCTAATAAAAGTAGTTTGTTCAATGGTAAAAAAATGAACCTTTCAGAACGAATTATGTTAGCAAATGAATTTTTAAATTTTACTGAAATAATTAATGAACTGAATATTCAAGACAGTGAAAAATATCAGTTAATGGCATATATCCTGGGAAATGATAAGGATAATATTCGAAATAGAATTAATGGCACAAGAACGGACAAAGTTAGAAAACAACAAATAACTGCTTATATCTCATCTCTAAAGAAGTAGTATTTGTGCAATAATTCCTTTGCACACCTTTTACACACACCCCTCTCTCACAATATCATTGCACCTGTATTAATCTTTAAAACAGTTTGCAATGAGCAATGTAACACAACTTCACAACTCGACCCCGGAGCAGTTAATCGATGCTATTTTAAAAGGGGTTAAACAGCAATTAGAAGACCTTAAAAAGCAATACCAACCACGGAACCCGGAGGAATATTTGAGCCGTTCGGAGGTTGCTAAATTGCTTAAAGTTGATATTTCAACTATTCACAACTGGGGCAAAGCCGGGAAACTTAAAAGGCATGGGTTAGGCAACCGGGTTTATTATAAACGTTCGGAAGTAGAACAGGCAATTATTGAACTGTAAAACCCCGGACAAATGGCAACGACTCCAACACCCACCGTTCACCACTTCAAAGAAATTAACCCGGGAAAATATGCAAGTGTTAAGCACTACCAATTAGACCAGGTTACCAACGGCAACTGTTTATTATCTGAAAAAATAAACATAAGTAAAGACCGCAAATTTGCACGTTCAACACCCGATTATTGGTTAAAGATCAAAGAGGGTAAGAACTGGAGCAGACCAATAACAGGTTTATTTAAGACCTCAACAGAAAACCTGTACAAAGGCGACTGCAATTATAAAAAGCACCTTTTAATTTTAAGGTTTACAGAAGATCAAAGCCGGGCTACGGTTTATTACTTCAAAGACTTCTTTACAGCCGATTTAACCCGCGTTTTACCACTCACACAATGAGAACCGACAAAAACCAAAAAGAGGGGCGCATAACCCCTCTTTAAGTGTTCAAATGTTCGGTTATACGGCAATGCATACCCAACACTCAAATATAAGAATTAAAATGATACCAGACTTTATAAAAGTAAGGATAACCAATAGGGCAATTATTGAAAAAATACGTTGTAATTCTTTGTTGACCTGGAACTCAAAAGAAGAAAATTTATCTCATTTTGATTTTGAAGAAGTTTATACAAAGGAAACGAGGATATGCAAAGGAATTCTATTTTGCTTCTATACTAATTATTTAGAAGTGTTATTTCGACCCCATTACTATTTCAATTACAACAAACACAATGCAAATGATTTTCCCGTCAAGAATTGCATTCAAGTTGTTCAAGAATTTATTGATATTCTTAATATTGATGAGGTTGAGAAATTGAAAGTTGTTAATTTAGAATTCGGGGTTAATGTTATCCCTGAAATGGAAATTGAAGATTTAATAACATTTATTACTTACCACCAGAAAAACGATTTTAAGACCGACAGACGACTTTCTTACAGCAAAAGGAGTTACACCTCCACAAGCAATGGAAAAGAGAATACATACAAGATAATTAAGGCATACGCCAAAGGTTTACAATTCCCGGAATACACCGACCGTAATACTTTCCGATTTGAAGTAAAAAGTAAAAAAAGTAGGTATATAAATAAATTAGGGATTTATAATATTACCGATCTTCTAAACCCGCAAATTTACAACAGACTGGCAACAGAATTACTTAAAGAATTGTCAGAGGTTTTAATACTGGATAATAATACAGATTTCACCAACTTAACCAGGAAAGAAAAACAGACGTTAAAAGAGTATTTAAATACTCATACTTGGTATAAAATACTTCAGAATAAAAGAAGCAGAAACAACTTTGCATATCACAAAAAGAAGTATTTATCCCTCTTAGGGGAAACTGAAAAAGATATTCATAAGAATTTAAGGCAAACTATTTTAAAGAAAATTCAAACCCTCCAATTTAGTGCATATTCACCACCAAAGAAACCGCTAAATAATAGTGCATATTCACCTAATTATATAAGGGGAAACCGCACTAAATTAGAAACAAAGATTTGTCCGGTTACCAGGTTGCCAATTGATATGCAAAAAGAAGATAGTTTTCTTTTATCAAATACAGGTTTAAAATATCTTCAACAGACAAACCCGGCAAAGTTTAATTTTCTTAAAGATCAACTTTTGACAGGCAACCCGAACCATTACGAAAGGAATATTTATTCAATGATCTCAAAGCAGATAAGAAACCGATACTTTAACAACCCTGGAAGATACCAGGAGCAGACATTATTTTGAACTGGCAACGGCATAACAGTTTATTTACAGTTTAAAATATCGAATTAATACCGATAATTACGGCGAATTACGGTAAGATCAACACCCGGTTATACTTCAAAGTCTTTAAAACCAAAAACACCGCACAACCTTAATACTAACGGCAACTTCAGCAAATTCCTATACTGTAGTTTATTGCAAGGTTTCTTATATCTCCCTATCTGTTCATGCGTATTATACAACCTGTTAAATATGGGTATCTGTTCGCATGTAAGAACCTGATAAAACCTGATATTTAAAAGACTTCATTGGTATCTGTTCGCGCATATTTAGGAGCCATAATGCGCGCGCACACTACTTAACAAAACTTAACTTCTTTGTTATCTGTTCGCGCACTAAGGATGCACTAAGGATAAAAAGTAGAATAGAGTTTTCGGACTCTATAAAAAAGGGCGCGAATAGGGCGAGGGTTTACAACAAGGTTACTGCAAGGTTTATTGTTTCTCCAACGCATAAAAAAGAACATCTCATATTTGTTCACGCGGGTAATATTCGACTATCTGTTCACGCATATTAGCAACCTCAAATAAAATCCGAACAGTACGCACGCGCGCGCGAGGAACTGCACCCGGTTAAACTCTATTAAAGCAAATAAAGGTTTTTTAACAACTACACGCACGCGCGAAAAATCATTAATGATCTTTTTTAATTATTCTTTTGATTAATCAAACGTTTTTCACAAGGTTATTTTTAACCTGTATGTAAAGAATGCACTAAGGATGCACTAAAGGTTTTCGGGAACTACGCGCGCGAAGAATTGATTAATCAACTTTTATCAAGATTATAAATTTATCTCAATTCTTAGTGGGAGATTGAAACCGCATAACATTGTTTACTTAAAAACAAGCCACTGGAAATTTGAGAACAAAAAAAGGGGCAAGCCCCTATTTCTCACCCCTTTTAATCTAATCACAGAGAGGTAAAGTTACATCAAAAAGTAATACCAAAATTACCCGAGGAGAATATTAACTACATAAGCAGCCAAAAATACACTCCCCAATAAAATTAAAATTTTTAGTATTCTAAAATAATCCTTTACCATTCCATCTTTGTCCATACCATTTGTTTTAAACGAAAATCCCTTGCCGTACCAAGGGATATTCAGATAGGGGAAACACAAATTTTAGATGGGGGATCTGCAATAAAATTAAGAATTACCAATTTCATTCTCAAACAGTTAAAGAAATTTTTAACATATTAGCCTACAAAAGGGGCAATAGGGGTTAAAACACCTGGAGCAATTGGATAATTACATCGCCACCTAATAAATATTTTACTCCAACAGAAAATCTGAGGGGGGGGTATCAGTAACTAGGATTATAAAAAATTTTATCACGTTTATGGTAAACCATTATATTAGCAACTTAACTTCAAAATAGACATTATGAAAATTAGGCAAATTTTAAAATCAAGCCTCCTATTTTTTTATTTCTTAAGCGCTTTTATTATGGTTGGCTGCAGTAGTGACGACGATACTACTGAAGCAATAGTTAAAGTCAATGGAACAGCCTTAGTTAGCAACGATGACGACTTCTTTGGGGACATAAATGGGGATTTTACGGGTTCTGGTGGAAGTGTTGCCAGAACATTTACCTGGGCTAATTCATTAAGTACAGCCGATTATAATGCAGATATTACTGCTACTACCAGTGGAGTGTTTAGAATGGTAGTAAAAGATTCAGACGGCAAAACTGTTCTGGATAGATCCTTAAATGGCGCTACAGAGCCTGATTCTTTTTCAGGTGTAACATCAGCAGGGTCTCCTGGTATTTGGTCTGTCACTATTACTTTAACCTCTTTTAATGGAGATGGCAGTTTTTCTCTTAGCGAGGGAGATTAATGCTATATACATTTCATACTTTTAACCGTTGGCACTTAGTGTCCACGGTTATTTTTTGCATCACTACAGATTGCAACACCTAAAATAATGTTCTTTTACATAGAAAGTAGGGGGGAATTAAGATCCGGTTCAATTGTTATTCAAACGCATAAAAAAGGAGGTACTTTTAATTTCCTTTGTCAAATATTTGTCAACACGACATAAAAAAACCTGCAAAGTATTGATTAACAACACACTTACAGGTTTAACAAGTACCTTGGGTGGGAATCGAACCCACACGACCGAAGTCACTGGATTTTGAATCCAGCGCGTCTACCAATTCCGCCACCAAGGCAATATTTCAATTGTTACGATACTCCTTCAATTTTTCCTTACCTATCCCAGATTTCCAGTACTTCTCTCTGGCTCTGGCTTCGATTCGTGAATTGCAAATTTCGGTAAAAATTATTTTAAAAGGACGAAACCCCTTTGTTGTTTTCTCTTTTCCCGAATTGTGCTCCTCAAATCTTCTGGCAAGATTTGAGGTAAGACCTACATAAATGTAATTCTTCTCCAGACTTGATAGGGCATAAACATAAAACATACTAGAACGTTTTCCAGCGCGCCTGTCTGCCGGCAGGCAGGCACCAAGGCAACTGGACGGCAAAAGTAATAATTTTTTCTATTCGCTAATAAAATTAAAGAATTTAATTATCTCACCGCTCCAGGACAATTAAATGAAATCTCTTCATCTTCAAGAGAAATTCGTATTTTCGGCCTTTATCTGCTTTCTTTATGTCTCAATTCTGGTTATACTTCAGGTTAGGTTTGGAACATGTTCTGGATTGGAATGCCTATGATCATATCCTTTTTCTTATTGTTCTTGTGGCTGCATATTCCTTTTTGGCCTGGAAAAGAGTTTTTTGGCTGGTGACCATCTTCACCCTTGGACACACCCTCTCCCTGTTCCTGTCGGTTTATGAAATTGTACTGGTAGATACGGCCTGGGTTGAATTCCTCATCCCAATAACAATTCTGATTACTGCCATTTTCAATATCCTGAACGCAAAAAAAAGAGAGAATAAAAATAACATAAGTGTTCTTTATTTTACTACAGCCTTCTTCGGAATCATTCACGGCCTGGGATTTTCTACGTATTTCAAGATGATTGCCAGTGGTACCGAAGATGTATTCTTGCCCTTACTTGAATTTGCACTGGGGATTGAAGCAGCGCAGATCATTGTGGTAATAGCGGTGCTGCTGCTAAGTTTCCTGTTGCAAAATGTGCTTCGGGTAGCAAGGCGGGACTGGATCCTTGTAGTTTCAGCTATTGTAATTGGTATCATTTTACCTATTCTAAAAGAAAATTATCTTGCTCTCTAAAAAATTTAACTTTCCTTTATTGGATTAATTTCAGTCTTGCAATAATTTAGTAAAGCTCAAGTTTTCAGCAGCTTAAAAAGCTTCTTATATTGCAGGCATTTTTGAATTATGCAAAGAACCAAGCAGCTCAAATTTGACAAAGCATATTTAAGGATCGCCAGGGAGTGGGGCAAACTTTCCCACTGCAATAGAAAACAGGTTGGCGCACTTATTGTGAAAGATAGAATGATCATTTCTGACGGATATAACGGTACTCCTACCGGTTTTGAAAATCCGTGTGAAGATGAAGATGGGTATACGAAATGGTATGTGTTGCACGCCGAAGCAAATGCGATCTTAAAGGTTGCTGGAAGCACTCAATCCTGCAAAGGAGCCACTCTCTACATCACCATGTCACCCTGCAAGGAATGCAGCAAATTGATCCACCAGTCGGGCATTACCCGCCTGGTATATAACATAGATTATAAGGACAACTCCGGACTTAATTTTTTAGAGAAAGCAGGGGTTGAAATAGAACAAATAACTGAACTGGACGGTTGAAGGATACCAACAAAAAATATCTGCCACTCCTCTTAGGATTTGCCTGTGCTCTCGGAGTGCTGCTAGGCGCTGCTTTGGATTTTACCAGCTATACCTCGGGCTCCTTTCTTAAGCCCAATAAGAAGAAAGAGAAGCTGGCCCGCCTAATCGACTACATTGAATATGAGTACGTAGACGAAGTAGATATGGACAGTATCGTCGATGTAACCGTAAACGAGATCCTTACAGATCTTGATCCTCATTCGGTCTATATCCCGCAGGAAGAATATGTACAGCTAAGCGCCAGCATGAAAGGTGATTTTGTTGGAATTGGAGTAAGCTTTAGAAACATCAATGATACTATTGCCGTTATTCAAACCATGGAAGGCGGCCCCAGTGAGAAGGTTGGGATAAAAGGAGGCGACAGGATCCTTTACGCCAATGGAGAACCACTTTTTGACTCCAACATCAATGAAGATTCGATTACCAGCAAACTTAAAGGTGAAGAAAATACCCGGGTGGTTCTTAAGGTCTACCGCAAGGGTGCCCCCGACCTGCTTGAATTTGATGTGAAGCGGGGCAAAGTAGCCCTAAAGAGTGTAGATGCGGCTTACATGCTTACTAATGACCTGGGCTATATCAAGATCAATCGTTTTGCCGAATCCACTTATAAGGAATTCAAGGAAGGATTAGTTAAGCTCAAAAAAGAAGGTGCTTCTCAAATTGTTCTTGATCTTCGCGATAATCCCGGCGGATATTTAGCTGAAGCCACAAAAATTGTGGATGATTTCCTGCCGGAAGATAAGCTTGTGCTTCTTACCAAGAATAAAAAAGGTGCTGTTGAAAAAACCTTCGCGACCAAAGAAGGAGATTTTGAAAAGGGGGATCTCTATGTTCTCATCAATGAAAATTCTGCTTCGGCCAGTGAGGTCATTGCCGGTGCGCTGCAGGACAATGATAAAGGAACTATAGTTGGACGCAGATCCTATGGAAAAGGCCTTGTGCAAAGAGAAATGGCTTTGGGAGATGGCAGTGCCGTGAGATTGACCATAGCCAGGTACTATACTCCCACAGGAAGGTCAATTCAAAGGCCTTATGACAACGGCAGCGAAGAGTACCACAATGACTACCTCAACCGTTACAAGAACGGGGAGCTGATAAGTGCAGACAGCATCCAGGTTGCCGACTCTCTGCAATATGAAACTCCGGGTGGGAAGATAGTCTATGGTGGCGGAGGGATCATTCCCGATGTTTTCATCCCAAAGGACACGAATTTTGAGAAGCAGAGTCTTAACCTAATGCTACGCAATGGTTATATGGACGGATTCGTTTTCGAGGTTCTTGAAAAAGACAGGAAATATTATAATTCCTTAAGCTATGAAGATTTTCTACAGCGGGAATTAATTACAGATGCTACTGTTGACGATTTCCGGGCTTTTATGAGGCGGGAGAATTTTGACATGCGCTTCAACAATTACAGAGCCACTCTCAAGCTTTATCTCAAAGCGGCCATGGCTAATCAATTGTTCGGAAGTACTGCTTTTGAACAGATCCTCAATGAGGAAGATCCTGCTATAGCCAAGATCATTCAACTTTCGGCTAACCGCAACTTCAAAAAATAGATCTTACTTCAGCTTATCGTGCACCTTTGTGTGCTCTCCCTCATTCCAGAGTGTAAGAATATCTGTAGCCACTGCAGCACCACTGCCGCATGCGATAGCGTACTGGCTTCGATGACCGGCGAGAGTGCCTGCCACATATAGGCCGGGACTTACAAGGTGGTCTTCATTCTCCAGCTGAATTCTCTCTTTTGAAGCCTTCGATTTTTTATGAGGGATAATAAAATCTTCCAGACCTTTAATTGCAAATGGTTTTGCATAGCCGGTAGCTAATACTACAACTTCAGAGGTATACGAGTTTTTATTGGTAACCACTTCGAAACCACCTTCCAAAAATGCTATTTTCAGCACCTTCTCTTTTTCGATAATTTCTACTTCAGGATAAAGAGTTTTGAGCTGCTGCATTCCGGAAGTCAGGATCTCCTTTCCGGGGGTACCGGCAGGAATTCCCAGAGCATTAATCAGCAGGGCACTAGAGAGATGAGAGGCACGTTGATGCGCAATGACACCTAGCTTTTTATTGGCGCAGTACGGTTTTGAAAGAGCAGAACCCATAACAAGTGCACAGGAGAGACCTGCTGCACCTCCACCTATGATAAGAGCATCAAATTCCACTACTCCTGAGACTTTTCAGAAATAGCTCTTGACATGAGAAGGATGATCATTAGAACCACCACAATGCTGGAAGCCAGAATGCCGATCAATGCCGTTTTACTGTCTCCTGAAAATGTATCCTGTAGATCAAGAAATGTGGAATTATAGATAATGAGACCTACTGCAAGTACGATCAAAAAATAGATGAGGACTTTCATATGAACAAACTCTTAATATTAGTAGCAAAAAGTTTAACGGCAATTGCCAGGAGAATGACCCCGAAGATCTTCCGGATCACGTTTATACCTTGCTTCCCGAGAAATTTCTCAATCTTTCCCGAAGACTTTAGGACGATATAAACAAAAATAGTATTTATAATGATGGCAGCAATAATATTAACAGCTGCATACTCAGCTCTTAAGGAGAGAATTGAGGTCATTGTTCCCGCCCCCGCAATAAGCGGAAAAGCCAGGGGAACTACCGCAGAAGTTTCGGGAGCTTCATCCTTGTAGAGCGTTATGCCAAGGATCATTTCCAGAGCAAGAAAAAAGAGGATAAACGAGCCCGCTACCGCAAATGAATTCACATCAATCCCAATAAGATTTAGGATCTCCTTTCCCACAAAAAGGAACGCGATCATAAGTAATCCCGCAACAACAGTCGCTTTTTCACTTTGAATGTGTCCGGCTTTTTTCCGAAGGTCAATGATGATAGGAATGCTGCCAATAATATCGATCACTGCAAAGAGGATCATACTGGCTGTGGCAATTTCCCTAAAGTTAAATTCCATTATAAATAACTAGCCTGCAAAAGTACTTTTTATGATCTGAAGATTTCCGGAAATTAAGAAATTTTAACAGGCGACTTTCAGCCAACGCTGCTAGAATAACTGCCTGAAAAAATTATCTTTGCGGCATGTTTCAACTGGGAAAAACCATAGTTTCTGAAGAGATCCTGAAGAAGGACTTTGTGTGTAATCTCTCTGCCTGCAAAGGAGCCTGCTGTATAGCCGGTGATGCCGGCGCTCCCCTGGAAGAAAAAGAAACCCATCTTCTTGAAGATCTTTACCCCAAGATCAAGCCTTACCTGAGAAAAGAAGGAATACAGGCTATTGAGGAGCAGGGAACTTCCATTATTGGGGAAGACGGAGAATATGAAACACCGCTTATCAACGGTGCAGATTGCGCTTATGTTACCTTCGACCATAAAGGTACCGCCCTTTGCGGAATTGAAGAAGCCTACAACCAGGGTGATATTCCCTGGAAAAAGCCGGTCTCATGTCACCTTTACCCGGTTAGAACCCAGGATTACTCCGAATTTTCTGCAGTGAATTACCACCAGTGGTATATTTGTGATGACGCTTGCTCCCTGGGAAAGGAACTTCAGGTACCCGTCTACAAATTTGTTAAGGAAGCCCTTATCAGGAAATTTGGGGAAGACTGGTATGCCGAACTTGAGAAAGTGGCGCTACAGCTTGAAGAAAAAGAAAAGAACAAAGCGGTGGATTAAGCTCTGGAGTGAGGAGGCAACTTCCTGAACTTTTACAGACCTGGAGTAACTTTCCTTTTCTAAGAACCCCCTTTTGATTTCCAGATGCTACAAAACTAATACACAGTTCATTAGCTTTCCTTTATTTTATATTTTTACTAACTTTAGATTGTATTCTGCTTTTTACTTCCCCCAGGCAGCGTAAATTATTTTCCGGTTTACCCCCTGACCCGATCCTGGAGGCACTAATTCAAAAACTATAGTTATGAAGAAACTCATTTATTTGGGTCTTGCAATATTTTTAATGGCAGGAACCTCAACAACAGAAGCCCAGATCCTAAAGAAGCTCAAGAAAAAAATCACAGAGAAAGTAGAGGACGCAGCAGTTAATAATGTCTCTGACAAAGCGGCTGAAAAAACGGATGAATCCCTGAATAAATTATGGTCTCAGCAGGTCAAGAACAATCAGTTCTCAATGGGAATGGACATGGTCGATCCATCAGAAATTCCGGAATCCTATAATTTTGATTGGATCTACACCCTTGAAATGAATACCAGTGAAGGTAAAATGGACATGGTCTATCACATTAAGGAAAATGCACCCTATGTAGGAGTGAAAATCCCGGAGGCCGAGAATATGTTCACAGTTTTAGATAACAATGAAAACATGACTGTGCTCTATATGAACTCGGAAGGCAACAAAATGGTAATGGCCACCCGTTTTGAAGTTTCTGAAGAGGAAATGGCGATGAATGATTCGTATGGGCAGATGGAGTTTGAGGAAATTGGCACTAAGACTATCCTGGGGTATAACTGCCAGGGATATCGCGCTGAAGACGAAGAAAATATTTATACATTTTATGTTACAGATGAGGCAGGAGTATCTTTTAGAGATATTTATCACGAAAACCAGAAGAACATCCCCAAAGGCTTAAACGCCGATTGGCTAATAGATGGAACCGGCCTGATGATGGAAATGCAAATGCAGGATAAGGCAAATCCCGATAAAAATGTTAGCATGACCTGCACAGGTATTGAAAAAAAACCTTTTACCATAAATACTTCAGAATATCAAAGCATGGGTGGCGGAGGCAAATAATAGAGTAACTTTTACTTCTCTCACCCTGAAATGACTAAAATGATCAAAAGAAGAACCTTTTTAAAAAGATCCGGATTGGCACTGGCTGCAACGAGCCTCCCCTTTCCGGGTCTTTTCTTTTCTCAGGATAAGAAAAAACTGGGAGTTGCCCTGGTAGGATTGGGAAGCTACAGCACTTATCAACTCGCTCCCGCCCTGCAACAAACTCAGTATTGCGAACTCCGCGGCATTGTCACCGGTAGTCCTGAAAAAATTCCCCGCTGGCAGGAAAAATATAACATCCCCGATGCTAATGTCTATAACTATGAGAACATGCAGGAGATAGCAAACAATGATGACATTGATGTCATCTACGTTGTACTGCCAAATTCCATGCATGCAAAGTATTCCATTATTGCAGCAAATGCCGGAAAACATGTATGGTGCGAAAAGCCCATGGCCATGAATACTAAAGAATGCCGGCAAATGATTGCTGCTTGTGAAAAAAATAAAGTGAAACTGGCCATAGGATACCGGCTTCAGCATGAAAAGAATAACCGCATTATGATGAAGTGGGCAAAGACAACTCCTTATGGCCCTATTCAAAGTTTAAAAGCGGCCGCCGGGTTCTACAGCAGCAATCCGGGTTGGCGTGCAGAAAAAGAAATGGGTGGCGGCGCCATGTATGACATGGGCGTTTATCCTTTGAACACTTCCCGCTATAGCACCGGTAGGGAACCTATTGCAGTTTCTGCCAAAAGTTCCACCACGCGGGATCAGCTTTTTAAGGAGGTCGATGAGACTATGGATTTCACTCTTGAATTTCCCGATGGAATCATGGCCAGTTGCCGCACCAGCTTCGGTGAGGGCATGAACAATCTGGAAGTCTCCTGCCGCGACGGGTCCTATTACCTGCAGCCTTTCCAATCATACAGCGGGGTAAAAGGCGGCACCAGTGATGGTAAGGTGCTCGAACCTTTCAGGAAAAATCAGCAGGCGGTGCAAATGGATGATGACGCCCTTGCTATTTTAAACAACAGACCGATGATTGTTCCGGGAGAAGAAGGTTTACGAGATATCACAGTGCTTGAAAAGATCTACGAATCGGCTGCTTCAGGCGGGAAAAGACTTCAAATAAATACCCTTTAAAAATGTCATTTTAGACACCTCCTATTTTCTGAAGATTCAGAAGAAGTCTTTATTGTTCTTAATTCCCTTAACAGGCACTAACTCCTTATATTTCAACAAAATAAATATTTGTTTTAACAAAACTTCAGCAACAATTTTTTCTGTTCATGTTAAAAACTTTGTTGAAAAGCTTTCTGCTGCTCAGGTATAAAATCTGTTATATTTTTCAATATTTGTTACAACCATTACTAAATAACCAACCAAATCATTATAAATATGGCCCAGTTAGAACCCATTTTACAGGAAAACAAGGACAGGTTCGTGATCTTCCCCATTAAACATCACGATATCTGGGATTGGTACAAGAAAATGGAAGCGAGTTTCTGGACTGCAGAAGAAATTGACCTGCACCAGGACCTTACTGACTGGAACCAAAAATTGAGTGCAGATGAAAGATATTTCATCAAGCACATCCTTGCCTTTTTTGCCGCATCTGATGGAATTGTAAATGAAAATTTAGCTGAAAACTTCGTAAATGAAGTTCAGTATTCTGAAGCTAAATTCTTCTACGGATTCCAGATCATGATGGAGAACATCCATTCTGAAACCTACTCCCTGCTCATCGATACCTACGTTAAGGATGAGAAGGAAAAAAATCAGCTTTTTAAAGCTATAGAAGTATTCCCGGCTATTCAGAAGAAAGCGCAGTGGGCCCTAAAATGGATAGAATCTGATTCTTTTGCTGAAAGGCTTATAGCTTTTGCAGCTGTGGAAGGGATCTTCTTTTCGGGCGCCTTCTGTTCCATCTTCTGGCTGAAGAAGCGCGGATTAATGCCCGGACTAACCTTCTCCAACGAACTTATTTCGAGAGATGAAGGCGTACATTGCGATTTTGCCGTTCACCTGCACAATAACCACCTGGTAAACAAGGTGCCAAAAGAGCGAATTAGAGAGATCATTGTAGACGCGCTGAATATTGAGCGCGAGTTCATTACTGAATCCCTTCCGGTAAGTCTTATTGGTATGAATGCTAAACTCATGACCCAGTATCTTGAATTTGTTGCCGACCGTTTGTTAGTGGAACTGGAATGTGAGAAAGAATACGGTACTGCAAATCCATTTGATTTTATGGATATGATCAACCTGCAGGGGAAGACCAACTTCTTTGAAAAAAGAGTTGGCGAGTACCAAAAAGCAGGAGTGATGAACAAAGACAAAGACGCCGACAAGATTAGCTTCGACGCAGACTTCTAGCCCCCCTAACCCCCGAAGGGGGGACTAAATATCTTTGCTTCACCTTCGGTGAAGCATCATCTAATAATCGCCCACACCTCCTCCCCTTTGGGGAGGTCGGGAGGGGCTTAAATCCTTCAGTTATGTTCGTAGAAAAAAGAGACGGCCGCAGAGAACCTATAATGTTTGACAAGATCACAGCCCGAATAAGGAAGTTGTGTTATGGACTTAATGAACTTGTTGATCCTGTAAAAGTAGCAATGCGCGTGATCGAGGGACTCTATGACGGGGTGACCACCAGTGAACTCGATAATCTGGCAGCCGAGATCGCGGCGACCATGACCACTTCTCATCCCGATTATGCTAAGCTTGCTGCGAGAATTTCGGTTTCTAACTTACATAAGAATACGAAGAAGACCTTCTCGGAAGTCATGACCGATCTTTATGAATATGTGAATCCGCGGACCAATCAAAAGGCACCTCTTATCGCCAATGATGTGTATGAAGTGATCCAGAAAAATAAGGAACTTCTGGATTCCACTATTATCTATAACCGGGATTTCCAGTATGATTACTTCGGATTTAAAACTCTGGAGCGCTCCTATTTGCTGAAGATCAACGGCAAAATTGCAGAAAGACCTCAGCACATGCTCATGAGAGTTTCAGTAGGGATCCATCCTGATGATATGGAAGCTGCGATCGAGACATATGAGCTAATGTCGAAAAAATATTTCACACACGCCACTCCTACCCTCTTCAATGCCGGAACTCCCAAGCCGCAAATGTCTTCCTGCTTCCTGCTCACCATGAAAGATGACAGCATCGACGGCATTTACGACACGCTGAAGCAAACTGCCAAGATCTCCCAGTCTGCCGGTGGAATCGGTTTGTCAATACACAATGTGAGAGCAACCGGATCTTATATCTCGGGAACCAACGGAACCTCAAACGGAATTGTTCCCATGCTACGAGTGTTCAATGACACGGCGAGATATGTAGATCAAGGTGGCGGAAAACGAAAAGGATCCTTTGCTATTTACGTAGAGCCATGGCATGCAGATATTTTCGACTTTTTAGATCTTAAAAAGAACCACGGAAAAGAGGAAATGCGCGCCCGCGACCTGTTCTATGCTATGTGGGTGCCCGACCTTTTCATGAAACGAGTAGAAGCTAACGAAAACTGGACGCTCATGTGTCCGCACGAATGTCCCGGGCTTTACGATATTCACGGGGACGAATTTGAAGAGCTTTACCTAAAATATGAGGCCGAAGGCAAAGGCCGGAAGACAATTAAAGCCCGTGACCTGTGGGAGAAGATCCTGGAATCCCAGATTGAAACCGGAACTCCTTACATGCTGTACAAAGACTCAGCAAACCGTAAATCCAATCAACAGAACCTGGGAACTATTCGGTCTTCAAATCTCTGTACAGAGATCCTGGAATACACCAGCGAAGATGAAGTTGCGGTATGTAACCTGGCTTCCATTGCGCTACCCATGTTCATCAAGGGAGATGACTTCGATCACAAGGAACTCTTCAGAATTACAAAAAGAGTAACGCGGAATCTCAATAAGGTGATCGACCGAAATTACTATCCGGTGAAAGAGGCCGAAAATTCAAATTTCAGGCACCGTCCGGTGGGACTTGGAGTTCAGGGACTCGCAGATACTTTCATCAAATTAAGGTTGCCTTTTACCAGTGATGCAGCCAAAAAGCTAAACCAGGAGATCTTTGAAACCCTGTATTTCGCTGCAGTTTCGGCTTCTATGGAAATGGCAAAAGAAGAAGGAGCTTATTCCACCTATGAAGGTTCCCCAATGAGCAAAGGGCAGTTCCAATTCAACCTGTGGGGTATCAATGATGAAGATCTTAGCGGAAGATGGGATTGGGCAAAACTGCGCAAGCAGGTGCTCAAAAATGGCGTTCGCAACTCACTTTTAGTGGCTCCAATGCCAACTGCTTCCACTTCACAGATCCTTGGAAACAATGAAGCTTTTGAACCATACACTTCCAACATTTACACGCGCCGCGTGCTTTCGGGGGAATTTATTGTAGTAAACAAACACCTGCTCGAAGACCTGGTGGAAAGAAACCTGTGGACAGAGGATGTCAAAAATGCCATTTTACGATCCAATGGTTCCGTGCAGAATATCGATGTAATTCCTGAAGACCTGAAGGAGCTTTACAAAACAGTTTGGGAACTGAGCATGAAAGACATCATTGACATGTCCCGTCACCGCGGATATTTTATCGATCAGTCACAGTCGCTAAACCTTTTTATGGAGAATGCGAACTACAGCAAGCTCACCTCCATGCACTTCTATGCCTGGAAAAGCGGACTCAAAACGGGAATGTATTACCTGCGCACCAAAAGTGCTGTGGATGCTATCAAATTTACTCTTGCAAAAGAGGAAAAGAAGGAAGAAATTCCTGCGGAAGCACCAAAACCAGCTGCAGTTCCCGTTCCTGAAGGAACCTCACTCACTCCGGAGGAATTACGAGCGCTTATCGCCAGCTCAAAAGAAGCCGAAGGAGATGATTGTTTGATGTGCGGATCGTAGATTTGAGATCTTAGATTTGAGATTTTTCTCTCAGCTCAATTTCCCGCTGATCTCGCAGATATACGCAGAAAAGAAATTTCACTAAAATTTTCTCGCAAAGGACGCAAAGGTTTCGCAAAGGACGCAGAACTTTTCACTAGAAAAATTTCCCTGCGCTCTTTGCGTTTTGCTTCGCGATCTCTGCGTGAAATAAGAACGACTGCCTAGTCCTCTTCTTAAATTGGAATTTGGCGCCTGGAATTTGGTGCTTATTTTCATTATTACCTGCTAATTGATAATTGTTAATTGCTCATTGTTTATTTTTGAAGCTTTAGTGAAATAATAAAAAAATGATGAACTGGGAGCAGCTGCTTTCTTTAAGAAAAGCAGGAGACACGAATAAAAGATTAAGAAAAGAACAAAATGCTACCCGCTTAGGTTTTGAGGTTGATTACGACAGGATCATCTTTTCTTCTGCTTTTAGAAGTTTACAGGACAAGACACAGGTAATTCCGCTTTCGAAGACAGACTTTGTTCATACCCGCCTCACCCACAGTCTCGAAGTTTCGGTTGTTGGTCGTTCTTTAGGCAGGCTTGCGGGACAGAAGATCCTGGAGAAACATCCTCAGCTTGAGAAAACCCATGGATACCAGATGAACGATTTTGGTGCCATAGTCGCTGCTGCTGCCCTGGCGCATGACATTGGCAATCCGCCGTTTGGACATTCGGGAGAAAAGGCCATTGGAGAATATTTCAGCAATGGTAATGGAAAAAGATTTAAAGAGATGCTTAGTCCTGAAGAATATCAGGACCTGGTGAAATTCGAAGGTAACGCCAACGGCTTCAAAATCCTTACTGAAGACCGGCCGGGAATTGACGGGGGCATCAGGCTTTCTTATGCTACTCTTGGAGCCTTTATAAAATATCCGAAAGAATCTCTTCCGCATAAACCTACTTCAAGAATAGCCGATAAGAAGTTTGGAATATTTCAGTCTGAAAAAGCCTTTTTTGAAGAGGTAGCAAATGAACTGGGCCTTCTTCCTACCGGCAGCCGAAAGAACATGAGCTACTGCCGGCATCCATTGGCTTTCCTTGTCGAAGCGGCCGATGATATTTGCTATACCATCATAGATTTCGAAGACGGGATAAATCTTGGACTTATTCAGGAGGAGTACGCGTTGGAGTACCTCATTAACCTGGTGAAGGATTCAATTATCACTAAAAAATACCATAACCTGCAAACCCGCGCCGACAGGTTGAGCTATTTACGTGCGTTGGCAATTAATACACTTCTTACAGAGGCCGTTGAAATTTTTATGGCTAATGAAGAGGCCATTTTAAAAGGGGAATTTCATGAGGCCTTGTTTGATAAGAGTAAGTATGAAGCTCAAATCAAAGATATCATTAAGATTAGCATCGACAAGATCTACCAAAGCGAAGAGGTAGTGAGCAAGGAAATTGCCGGCTACCAAATGCTCTCACACCTGCTGGACACCTATACTACCGCCCTGCTGCCTGCAAATGGGGAGCAAACGAATTATGACCGACTGGTCTTAAAGCTAATTCCTGAGGCAGGGCATTTTGAAGATCTTCCGGTGTATGATAAGCTTATAAAAATATGCAGCTATATCTCCTCATTAACAGACAGTAACATTGTTTCCTCTTTCAAAAAATTCAAGGGGCTGAAAATTTAATTTTTCGTATTTTGCCAGACTAGCTTTACTTAAGCTAATTAGTATCCCTATATGATTAAACGACTGCATTTTGTACTTCCTGTCGTAATATTTGCCATTGTTTTTGGTCTATTTATTACTACAGAAGATAAGACCACTAATAATACGACGGAAATAAGGAAGAAACATTCTGAATTTCTGAAGAAGAACAGGCCTTCAAAAGACCCCAGATTTTCACGGCTTGAAAAGATCAAAAGAGCCTTACCTCCAAAGAAGTACTACGAGGAGATGGAGTATCTCACCATGAATCCTGCTTTGGGCTATCCCGAACCCTACAAAGTGAGAGAGCTTCATGAGCAGTTGGTGAAATCCAGACAGAACAAGAACTACAACAAATCTCCCGGCGATAGTGATGCCCATCCCTGGATTTCCAGAGGACCTAACAATGTAGGAGGCAGAACAAGGGTTCTTTTGTTCGATCCTAATGATACCAGCGGCCGCAGAGTATTTGCGGGAGCAATAAGCGGTGGTCTTTGGGTCAACGAGAACATCACCAATGAAAATTCGACCTGGAGGCAGGTAGAAGGTCTCCCGGCCAATTTGAATATTTCCTGCCTAACAGTTGACCCGAGGAATTCGGACATCTGGTATGCGGGCACAGGAGAACAATATACCGGCGGCGACGTTGTTGGGACGGGAGTTTATAAAACTATAGATGGGGGAGCAACCTGGAATAAAGTTTTAGATGTCGAGCAGTTTTCGCAGGCCGGGGGAGGAACAAATATCCGTGTAATAGGAGGAGTTTATTACATTAATGATATTCAGGCCTGGGACAACGGCAGTAGCACCGAAGTTTTCATTGGCGTTTCTACTCACCTCTACGCCAACGCCAGAGATCCCCGAAATTTGCTTGGGTTCTTTGAGAGAGGACTTTATGGCAGTAAAAATGGAGGCACCTCCTGGACTAAGATCATCGAGGAAGAATCATTCAATGACTTTGAAGTCGATGCCGAAGGTAATATCTGGGCATCAACCACTTATTCTCCGGGTGAAGAGAATTCTTTTGGCGGTAAGATCTTTAAACGTGAACTTGGAGAAAACACCTCCTGGAACCAAATTGCCACAGTACCTAATGTTTACAGGACCGAAATCGAAGCTTCAGCAACGAATCCTGAGAAATTCTACATCCTGGCTGAAGATATTGACGAAGAAGCTTCATTGTGGATAACCACAGATGCTTTTGGTTCTATTTCTCCTTTAAACGAGCCGAATGATGCCGACCTCGATATTCCGGCCGATGATTTTGCCCGGGGACAGGCTTTTTATAATCTAATGATCGAGTCTGATCCTACTAATGACAACATAGTTTATGCAGGTGGAATTGATCTCTTTCGCTCCACTAACAGTGGCCAAAGTTGGGAACAAATTTCAAGATGGGCAGATAATCAAAATCTGGACGACCTTCCTGTCTCATTTGTACATGCAGATCATCATGTCATGCAGTTTAGACCGGGAAATACAAACCAGGCCATATTCGGTCATGATGGGGGCGTTTCTTACGCAAGGGACCTTGCTGCCGCAAGTTCTTCTGATGTCTTCATAACCCCTGAAAATAATTATATCACCACCCAGTTCTATTCTGTTGCCGTTGCGCCGACCAGCTTTGCCAGCGGGGATTACTTTTTAGGGGGGACACAGGACAATGGTACGCTTTTGATTCAGAATGGAGATCCTGCTTCTATAGGGATTTTGGGTGGTGACGGTGCTCATTCCTTCTATGATCAGGTTGATACTGAATATTTTATTGGCAACCTGGTGTACAACGACCTAATTATCATGTATAATTATGAAAAAGAAGGGTTCAGCCTAATTGCATACAATGAAGACAGGGATGGATTTTTTATAAATCCCCAAGCTCTGGATTCTAATCTCGATCTCCTTTATTCAAACGGGCCTGAAGGTACCTTGTACAGGTACGAAGAACTTACAGAACTGGAAACCCTGGATAATGGAATAACAAATAATTCTCCTGTGGCACCAAGAACATCTATAAGAAAGGATCTTCTGGACGCTTCAATAAGTGCAATCACAGTCTCTCCTTATACCACTCAAAGCACCACACTTTTGCTAGGCCTTGTCAACTCAAAACTTCTACGGGTAGAGAATGCCAACGGTGATCCTGCAAATATGACCTGGAGGACGATTACTGGCCCACAGTTCCTTGGAAGCATCTCCGATATTGAATACGGTGATTCTGAAGATGAGATCTACGTAACTTTTTACAATTATGGAGTGAGAAGCATCTGGTACACTTCAAATGGCACATCAAGCAGCCCTACCTGGGTGAACAAAGAGGGTAACCTGCCCGATCTTCCTGTGCTTTCCATACTGCCAAATCCTTTGAATAAGGACGAGGTAATTGTGGGGACGGAATTGGGAGTCTGGGCAACCGAGAATTTCAGGAGCAGTCAGCCGGTGTGGGTACAATCCTATAATGGCATGAGCGATGTAAAGGTGACCGACCTGGACCTCAAAAAAGGTAATAATGTGGTCTATGCCGCTTCCTATGGCCGCGGAATCTTTTCCGGCCAGTTCAAAACTGCTAAAGAGGAAGCCGAAGAGCGGGGTGAAGTCGTGATAGAAGAGAATGAGATACAGGTCTTCCCCACAGTATCAGCAGGTAGTTTTAATATTATTTCAGGAGAAGATGTTCAAAACGCAGAGATTTTAGTGTACAACATTCAGGGGAAGCTAATAAAATCTATAGAAACTCCTTTAGAGGCCAATCAATCTTTCCCGGTAGATCTCTCGTATGAAGCCCGGGGAATGTATATCTTCCGAATTACAGGAGGAGGAAAAACCCGTGTTCAAAAAGTAATAAAAGCAATAGATCACTATAGCTCCTAAAAAGTATAAACAACACCTACCCCCAGGAGCTGCTTAAATTGCACTTTTGGACCACCTGTTTCAAGTTTACCATCGCCGTCCAGGTCCTGCTTGAATTTTACATCATCATCGTACCTAAGATGGGAACCCACATTGGCCTTTACATAATCGTTTACCTGTAAGTCGAGATTCAATTCCCAATCCACGTCGATATTTCCAAACTTATTAAGATAATCGGAGTACAACTTCAGCTGTTGATTAAGACCAATATTTTCGAAGATCTGTTTGGTAAATGCGCTGCTTAAAAGGAATCCGAATTCTGTTCTTATTCGTTCCCCGTCTTTCAGAATATTCCCTTCTGCATCTTTAATTGCGGGCTGGACCCCAAACATCCCCTCATTTGCTAAAGCCTGATCCAGCACAAAGGTTGATTTCTGGGTAACTGGTGAGATATAGACAGTGAGGTCTTCTTCGGGAGCAGAATACTCTGTACCCACACCCAGAAAAGCATATCCCGGTGCCATGAATTTAGATATTGGGGAATCTGTATTTGGATAACGATACCCGTATGTAAGCTGAGTATTAAAATTGAATTTGGCTGAATAATACCAGTTTGAGACGGAATCCCGGCGGTATCCAAAATTAGAATTTATTTCAAGGTGATCTTCAGTTTTTCGGAGTTCCCGGCCTTCCTGCGCATTGAATCCGTATTTGACAGCAAGGGTGGAATTCCAGTTCAAAAGTTCTTTTTGATATTTTCTTCCGAAAAGCCCGTGAAGCAAAGCAGAGAAAGAATTATTCCCTCCAGAATTCCAGTTAATAAAGGCTACCTCACTAAGATTCACTCCCACTTTGTTGGTCTTCTTCCAATAGTCGATCTTTTCATTTACCACTTTAATAGTATCAGCAACAGCAGTATCAACTTCAGTAGAATCTGCTTTTAGAGTTGCTATCTTCACTGAATCTACCTTTACTGTGTCTATTTTAACGAGCTCAATTGCCCGTCCATGAGAGAATGTGCTTACGAGAAGTAGAAGGAGGCAAGGAATTATTTTATGCATTAGGGTGATTAGTAGTTTTGAGAATGTCTTTAAGACAACTTCTAATATTGTGAACGTCTATTTTTGCTATTTCTTGTAATTCAGTCACTTTTCCGTGATCAATAAATTCATCGGGCAGGCCCAGCGTGGTTACAGGCAATTGATAGTTGTGCTTTTGAGCAAACTCCATAATTGCCGATCCAAAGCCGCCTTTAACAACGCCATCTTCTATAGTCACCACAGCTTTGTAGCCCATAAAGATCTCGTGCAACAGTTCCTCATCAAGAGGCTTTGCAAACCTCATATCATAATGCCCGATTTCCTTCCGGTTCGGAAGATCTTCAAGGGCTTCAATGATGTTCACGCCAATTGCACCAAAGCTCAAAACTGCAATAACTGTTCCTTGCTGCAGCTTTCTGCCTTTACCTATCAACAACTTATCAAAAGATAATTGCCAGTCTTTTTTGCTACCCCGTCCCCGCGGATATCTTATTACCAATGGCCCGGATAAAACACCTTTTTGAGCCGTATATAACATGTTTCTTAGCTCAACTTCATCTAATGGCGCAAAAATGGTCATGTTGGGGATGCACCGCAGGTATGCAATATCAAAAGCTCCATGATGAGTAGCACCATCCTCTCCTACGAGCCCCGCGCGATCAAGACAAAATATTACCGGTAACTTCTGAAGTGCCACATCATGGATCACCTGGTCATAGGCCCTTTGTAAAAAGGTGGAATAAATGGCACAAAAGACACTAAATCCCTGGGTCGCCATTCCTGCAGCCAGGGTCACTGCGTGCTGCTCTGCGATTCCCACATCGAATGCGCGTTCGGGAAAGGCCTGCATCATATATTTTAAGGAACTTCCTGTTGGCATCGCCGGAGTGATTCCTATGATCTTTTCATTCTGTTCTGCGAGCTCCACCAGAGTAAGACCAAATACATCCTGAAACTTTAACGGAAGGCCTTTTGTATCATATGGAAGCAATTCTCCGGTGTCGGGAACAAATTTCCCCGGGGCATGGTACTTCACCTGATCTTCCTCGGCCTTTTTAAGGCCTTTTCCCTTAGTGGTGATGACGTGAAGGAACTTTGGCCCGCTTATCTCCTTTAGTTCTTCTAAAGTGCTTGTAAGACTTTGCAGGTCGTGACCATCAACGGGACCAAAATACTTGAAGTTGAGCGCCTCAATGATATTATCCTGTTTCGGCTTATAACCTACTCTGGCCTTGGTAAGATAATTTTTAAGCGCTCCAACGCTGGGATCTATGCCAATGGCGTTGTCATTGAGAATGATCAAGAGATTGGCATTGGTTACGCCGGCGTGATTGAGGCCTTCGAAAGCCATCCCGCTCGCAATAGAAGCATCACCTACAACTGCTATATGCTGCTTTTGAAATTCTCCTTTAAGATTGGACGCCAGTGCCATTCCCAGCGCAGCAGAAATTGCTGTCGAAGAATGTCCCACTCCAAAAGTGTCATATTCGCTTTCGCTTCTTTTCGGGAAACCGCTTAACCCACCAAGCTGCCGGTTGGTATCAAAAATATCTCTTCTTCCGGTGAGGATCTTATGGCCGTAAGCCTGGTGCCCCACATCCCATACGAGTAGATCTACAGGCGTTTTGAAGACATAATGCAGTGCCAGAGTAAGCTCTACAACTCCAAGACTGGCACCTAAATGCCCCTCTTTTGTCGCCACGATCTCAATAATGAATTTCCGGAGCTCTGCCGCCAGCTGCGGAAGTTTTTCCGGAGCTAATTTCCGCAGATCTGCAGGGGAATTTATAGTATTGAGAATAGTTTGGGCCATAAATCGCAAAGGTACATCTTGAAATTGTATTTTTGAATATGCAATTAGTTTTTGACGACAGCTATTTTATGCGCAAGGCGCTGGAAGAAGCACAACTTGCCTATGAAAAAGGGGAAATTCCCGTAGGGGTAGTTATTGTGGTCAGAGAACAGGTCATTGCACGAGGTCACAACCTCACAGAACTTTTAAATGATGTTACAGCCCACGCCGAAATGCAGGCCATCACCTCTGCAGCCAATTTTCTCGGCGGGAAATACCTCCTCGACTGCACCATGTATGTCACTTTGGAGCCCTGCCAAATGTGTGCGGGTGCCTTGTACTGGAGCCAGATCTCCAATCTTGTCTTTGCAGCATCGGACACGGAAAGAGGCTACAGAAAAATGGGCGCAAAACTCCACCCCAAAACGAAGGTCAAAAATGGCATTTTAGAGCAGGAAGCGTCTGAGTTGTTAAAGAGGTTTTTTATTGAGCGGAGGAATCTAAATTAGATCGCTCAGCTGCCAGACACAAGAGACAAGACCTTTTTTACCTTTTGAGGCTGAAAGTCTCAAAACTTTAGTTCAGCGCAAGGCTTCGGGATTCTAAGGGTCCTTATTGATAAGCCTGCAAGGCTGAAAAATATTCCTTCCGAGACCTTGCCCGGCCTATGATCTTTGTGCCATACAGGCTCAGACTCTGTTGCGGCCAGGCAAAAAAAATACCCTCCAAAAATGACAGTTTTGAAGGGTATTACAGGCTAAGAGACAAATCTCTATTGGGTGATCAATACCCAGTCTACCAATACTTTTGCTTTTCCTGCTTTGATAAGGTCCACTGTTGACTGAGGAAGCCCGTTGTAGGGTTCTTCCACACGATTGGTCTTGAAAGGATATGCACCGCCAAGGGCAAGGTTTACAATGAGGAATTTTGGATTATCAAAAGCCCATTCTCCATAATGTTGCACCATAGGTTTCGTAACCCGGTAGATCAGTCGGCCATCAACTCTAAAATCGAATCCTTCGGGTGTCCAGTCTACTGAATATACATGCCAGTCTGTAGCACTCTCTCCCTCCGGAAAAAAGTATTTATTCACTAAAGGTGTTTCTCCGGAATAACCGGGCCCGTGTAGGGCAACCCCTATCCAATCGGTTTCTCCTACATATTCCATAATGTCGATCTCGCCTGTTGCAGGCCAGTCACCGCCACCAAGTGCCCAGAAAGCTGGCCAGAATCCAGACCCTTCGGGAAGTTTCATTCTCGCTGCCGCAGTCCCATAAGTAAACATCACCTTATCCCGGGTATTGATGCGCCCCGAAATAAAATCAAAGTTCTTTCCGTTTATGGTTGTAAAATCGGGCGAATAATGCGCCTGAAGAACTAAAGCACCACTTCTAGCTCCCTGCGCTTCTTCGCCCTTTACTGTATAAATAGTGGCCGTGGAATCAAAATAAGCCTGCTGTTCATTGTTCACGTGGAAATCTGTACCTACCACGTTCCATTTAGTTCTATCAAATGAGTCTTGAGAAAAATCATCAAAAAATAAAGTATCGCTTTTTTTTGTTTGAACTGAATGCTGGGCGAAGAGGCTGTCACCTGAGCAAACCACCAACGCAAGAAGGGCGACTGTAATATAGTTTTTCATTTCTTTCATTTTAAAATTCATTATTCACCTGAAAAGGAGAGTCTCAAAAATGTCATTTTTGAGACCCTTTATTTATTTAAGCCTGAAGGTATCAGTTTTTAGATCTACAGAATTACCACCAACCATAACCTTAAATTCTCCCGGCTCTGAAGTCCATTTCTTTTCAGCATTGTAGAACTCAAGTAGGTCATTTGTGATCTCAAAAGTTACTTCTTTAGTCTCCCCGGGCTGCAGTTCAACAAGCTCAAATCCTTTAAGTTCAATTACAGGTCTTGTAGTGCTGGCAACCAGGTCGCGCAGATATAATTGCACTACTTCCTTTCCTGCTGTACTTCCGGCGTTTGTTACCGGCACAGTCACCTCAATAGATCCATCCTGAGTCATCTCCTTTGAAGATAATTTCAGGTCACCATAGTCAAAGGTCGTATAACTAAGACCGTAACCAAATGGATACAATGCTGTCTTTTCTTCATCTGTATAAGCTGAATAAGTTACATCTGTAGGATTGGTGGGGCGGCCGGTCATCTTCTGATTGTAATACAATGGCTCCTGGCCAACGGCTCTCGGAAACGAAACCGGAAGTTTTCCTGAAGGATTATATTTTCCGAAGAGCACATCGGAGATAGCGTTTCCGCTTTCGGTACCCAGCTGCCATGCAACGAGGATCGCAGGAATATTTTCCGAAGCCCAGGAAATTTCTAAAGGTCTTCCGTTTTGAAGCACCAGAATTACATTTTTATTGGCGGCATAGATCTCTTTCATCAGCTCCTTTTGAACACCTGCAAGACCTATATTCACCTGGCTTCTTCCTTCACCACTCTGGAAAGCATCTTCTCCCAGGGCAAGGATCACAAGGTCTGCCTTCTTAGCAGCATCTACTGCCGCTTTGAAACCAGATTTATCTGTGGTGTTGATCTCAAGAGGCTTTAGGAAGCTTTTTTCTCCTACCCCGAGATCGGCTCCTTTTGCGTATGTTACTTTAACATTTTTTCCGACTGCATTTTTCACACCTTCCAGAATAGAGACCGCAGAGTTTGCTTCTCCCTGGGCGCGCCAGTTTCCTATTGGAGTATTCTTGTCATCGGCCAGGGGACCAATCACAGCAATATTTTTAACTGAAGAACTCAGCGGTAAAAGGTTCTTTTCATTCTTTAGAAGAACGATAGATTTTTTAGCCACATCTCTGGCAACTTCTCTGTGAGCAGCCTGGTCAATCTGAGCCATAGCTTTTGGATCTGAATAACGATATGGATCTTCAAAAAGGCCAAGTTTGAACTTCACTCTTAAGATCCTTTTCACGGCCTCGTTGATCAATTCCTCATCTACTTTTCCCTCCTCAACCAGCTTGACAAGTCCGGTTTCGTAGGCGCCACCTTCCATATCCATATCGCTTCCGGCTTTAACGGCAATTTCGGCGGCATGAGTAAGATCTTCAGCAAAACCATGATCTCTCATTTCGGCTATTGAAGCCCAATCGGAAACAATGAAACCATCCCAGTCCCAGTTTCCTTTGAGTATCTCTCGCTGCAGAATACGGTGACCTGTGGCGGGAGTTCCGTCAAGATCATTAAAGGAATTCATAAAAGTTGCCACTCCAGCTTTTGCAGCGGCTTTAAAAGGCGGCAGAATAGTATTGTGCAGCTCATTTTCCCCCACGTGTACGGTATTGTAATCACGACCGGCTTCAGCAAAACCATATCCTGCAAAGTGCTTGGCTGTTGCTGCAATCGATGCGGGATTTGAGAGATCTTCACTTTGATATCCTCTTACTTTTGCTTCAGCAACGCGGGAAGTGAGGTAGGGATCCTCTCCTGCACCTTCCATGATGCGGCCCCATCGGGCATCCCGGGAGATGTCTATCATTGGCGCAAAGGTCCAGTTCACTCCATCGGCTGCTGCTTCAAGCGCAGAGATTCGTGCTGTCTCTTCCATCGCCTCAAGATCCCAGCTCGCGGTTTCCCCAAGCGGTACGGGGAACATGGTTTTATACCCATGGATCACATCATATCCAAACATAAGAGGGATCTTGATCCTGGAATTCTCCATGACCAGTTTTTGTGCTTCACGGGTGGCATCAACCGAAAGTACATTCAGCATAGAACCTACCAGGCCTTTTTTAAGCTGTTCCTTGCGGTACTGATTTTGATCTCCGGTTGCCGGGCCGGTAAGATCCCAGGTGCCGCTGTACTGCACCATTTGTCCCACCTTTTCTTCGAGGGTCATAAGAGAAAGTACAGAATCGACTTTTGCTTCTACATTTTTTACTGAACTTTTAATTTCAGCATCCTGTGCCGCGGCTGAAAGGACCGGAAAAAGGCAAGCCAGGAGTAATATTCGCTTTTTCATTTTACTGATTTAATTTGATATTAGAGGTTGCTCAATTAGTTGGTCACCTCAAGATTTGTTTTTAGGTCATCCACCATTAATTCAAAATCACCAGGCTCTACCAGTGACTCTCCTTTAGGAGTGAAGTAGGCAAGGTCTTTTGCATTTAAATTGAAGCGGACAGTTTTTGTTTCTCCCGGTTCAAGAGATATCTTTTCGAACCTTCTCAATCTCTTAACATCGGGCGTACTTTGGCTCGCATAAAGGTCTGACGTGTATAATTCCACGACTTCCTTTCCTGCTCTTTTACCGATGTTGGTCACTTTCACTTCTACTGTGACACTTCCGGTGGTGCTGATCTTGTGCTTATCCAGCTTTAGATCTGAATATTCAAAAGTGGTATAACTCAATCCATCTCCAAAGAAGAACTGCGGATTGTAATCGGCTTCGTAGTTGTACACTCCTTCCGCTTTGGCCTGTTCTTCAGAAGGCTTGTGAATGTACGGGATCAATGCATTCGGATAACGCGGATAATTGTATGGCAACCTTCCGGAAGGGTTAACATCTCCAAATAAAACATCGGCAAGGGCATCACCTCCAAAGTTTCCGGGAAGGTAGGTTTGCACGATCGCTTCCATTTCTCTTTCGAACTTACTGATGATCCGGGGGCGCCCTTCGTTTAGGACAAGAATCACGGGGGTACCGGTCTTTGCGAGTGCTTTGGCTAATTCTGTTTGATGGTCAGACAGGTAGAGATCATTAAGATCCCCCGGCTTTTCAGTATAAGTATTTTCACCTACAGCAAGGATGACGTAATCAACGTTCTTAGCTGCGGAAATTGCCTGCTCAAAATTCACTTTTTCGTCCTCATAGTATTTACCACCCTCGACGTAGGAAACTCCGGGTTCAAAAATGACATTTTCGGCTCCTACTTCCTTCTGAATTGCCTCCAGAATAGTGTTGTAGGATTCAGCAAATTCCGGAGTTTTTTCACCCTGCCATGAGTAGGTCCAGGCACCATTAAGCGTGCGCATAGAATTCGCATTTGGACCAGTGACAAGCACCTTTACATTCTTACCAAGCGGAAGTATATTTTCTTCGTTCTTAAGCAGCGTTATTGATTCGGCAGCCGTGGTGTAGGCAGCTTCTTCAAATTCCTTGCTCCCGAACTTTGGGTAATTCTTATAATGAGTTACAGGAGTTTCAAAAAGGTTAAGTGCGAGCTTAACTTTCAGGATCCTTCTCACTGCATCGTCAATACGTGACTCCTTAACTTCATCCGACTTTACCAAATCAACCAGGTTATCTACAAAAACTTCATATTGATAAGGCACCATTGACATGTCTATACCGGCATTAATTGCCATTTTTATAGCTTCACGATCAGATGCTGCTACGCGGTCGCGACGGTGCAGGTTTTCAATATCGGCCCAGTCGGTCACTACTAATCCTTCAAAGCCAAGTTCCTCTTTAAGAAGAGAGGTAAGTAGGTTGTAATTGGCATGAACCGGAACTCCGTTAATGATCCCGGAATTCACCATGATCGTGTGCGCTCCAGCCTCTACTGCAGCTTTAAATGGCGGCAGGTGATATTCTCTTAAAGCATCTTGCGGAATATAAGATGGAGTTCTGTCCTTTCCAGAAGTTACAGCGTGATAGCCCAAAAAGTGCTTCAGGGTAGAAGCGATATGCTCCGGATGTCCAATATTGTTGTCTTTACCTTCGTAACCATCGATCATCGCCACTCCCAGGACAGATGCCAGATAGGGATCTTCTCCAAAAGATTCCCACATTCTTGAGAAACGCGGATCCATTCCCAGGTCTAAAACAGGAGAGAAATTCCACGGAATTCCGCTGGCACGGGTTTCATAAGCAGTGATCCCGGCTCCCCGCTGAACAAGTTCCGGATTACGGCTGGCTGCCTGCCCTATTTGCTGTGGAAACATAGTCGCACCCGCAGTGTAAGTGGCACCGTGGATCATGTCAACTCCGTAAATTATTGGTATTCCCAGCCTGGTCTCGGCCTTATTGATATCCTGAAGTTCCTTAATCACTTCATACCATTTCTCTTTTGGAAGGGCACGGTTATTTGCGGTATTCAGAAAAGAACCCACATGGTATTCAGAGACTGCTTTTTTGACGAGCTCCTTATCCAATGCGAAGGGTTCAAAGCTAGAATAGCGATCGTCGCCTTTTCCAATAACATCAAGAGTTACCTGGGTCATCTGCCCTACTTTTTCTTCGAGGGTCATTTTTGACAATAGCTCATTGGCTTTAGCAGTAATATCTGCCTTTGAGGGAGCAGTTGCTTTATCCTGCGCCTTAACCCCGCAGCCGGTGGCCATTATAAGGCCCAATCCTAAAATTATCTGTGTGATCTTCATCTTTACAATACTAAGGTCCCTACTGCTCCTGCCGGAAGCTGAAAGGAGGTTTGTTTATTATCCAATTTTACAGTTACAGTTTCTTCTTTTTCCGCTTTGTTCTGAACGATAAGAACGATCTTTCCCTGGGGTGTCAAAAATGCCACATTTGGAAGGTTTTCCGGCATATTGGATTCCACTCTTACAGACCCCGGACGAACAAATTTTGAAGCTTGTGCAATTATGTAGTATGCCGGTTCCCTTGTCACTTCATCACCTGTAATGGTTATCGCGCCAAGGCAGCGGTCGCAGCCCCCTCTATCTGTATGAGGTTGTTGATTTTCATCGGCTGCCAAATTCCACTCAAGGACGTTTCTACTCCAGTTTCGGGTAGCGCCAATAATTAGATTTTCGGTATGCCAGGACATTTCCTGTGCAAAATTTCCCGGTGCCCCAACCCATTGTTCGGTGAAGTAGAGATTCTTGTCGGGGTGGGCATCATGCACTTCAGATAGAGCCTCTATTTCCCCGCCATAGAGATGGAAAGCAGAACCATCAATGTATTGAGCTGCTTCAGGATCATTTAAAATGCTGATGGGGTAATCTGGCCTATCGGCATTGTGATCGTAAATGATGATCTTCGTATCGATATTGTTCTTCTCAAAGGCAGGCCCTAGATGATTCTTGATAAATTCAGCCTGCTCTTCAGCAAGCATAAGCAAGCTTGGGTTATTTCCGGGATGCAGCGGCTCATTTTGAACGGTAATAGCATCTATGGTGATCCCATGATCGGCCATCGCCTCGATATACTTCACAAAATATTCAGCATAAACAGGGTAATACTCTTCAAGAAGACTGCCCCCACGAGTGTCTTTATTATCTTTCATCCAGGCCGGCGGTGACCAGGGAGAACCCATGATCTTAATATCCGGAGCGATCTTTATGATCTCCTTTAAAACCGGAATGACATGAACCGTGTCGTTTGCCAGGCTGAAATTTTCAAGGTTTACATCTGTCTCTCCTTCCGGAATATCATTATAGGAAAATGGTGCTTTATTGAGATCTGAAGCACCAATGCTGAGCCTCAAATAACTCACCCCAATTTCATTTTCACCGGTTCCAAAAAGCTCCTTAAGAAGAGCAGTCCTGGCAGAATCTTTCATTCTGTTAATGTGGAGCGCACTGCCGCCGGTGAGGGTATATCCAAATCCGTCTATCTCCTGAAATGTCTGGGAGGTGTCAATTGTTATTGCTGTTTCAGCTACACTGTCTTCTGCCGAAATTACTTCAAGCGCACGCTCTGCAAGAAGGGATTTTTCATCCAGAGTTGTTAACCAAAGTTTGGCCTGTGTTAATTCCCTGGGCTCATTTGCACATGATGCCAATATGAACAACAAAAGAAAAGAAAAGATATGTTGGGATCTCATAAAGCTCAATTTTGGCGATTAATATTCAGTTCTTCCAGCTTAAAGCCCCCATCGATCACTAAAAACCTCAACCGGTTTTGCCCTTTTTGAAGGGAGATATTATTAATACTTGTTTCCGTCCATTGTGCTCGACTATTGGGAATAACAAAAGCCGGATATTTTTTCCCGTTGATCTCAACGGCAGCCTTTCCGGAAGCATCGGCAGCAGTTCTAAAAGAGAGCTCAAAATTGCCCTTTTCAGATACCTGGAAAGTGTACTGCAGCCACTCTTCAGCATCCATGTCATCAACATAGACCTCATCATAGCTTGTTCTTGGCTCCTTTGGGTAAATATCCACACCATCATTGCGGTAGGTTCGACCCGTGTTCCAGCTTTGCCTTTCTCCCCCTGTGGAGATATAATAGTTAGCAAAAATACTGTCGTGATAGGCTGTCCCCAAGGGTCCCATATCATAATTCGCTGCTTTAATGGTCGCAGAATCATCGACGATAATTTTGGTAAACGGAATGGCTTCTTTGGAATGCGGCTGCCTTATCATGGCATCCACCACCCCTTTGTGGAAGTAATTGTTTTCCAGTTTTGTGTTTTCAGCAAGTTCCATGACCGCTTTATAGGCTTCCTCTTCGGATGGTTTTTCGCCTTCTCCTCTCCAGTATTCAAGCATCTTTTGATATCCGGAACTAACCGGCACTTCCAGAGGGTTATTGAACCCAAGCTTTTTGAGAGGCCACCATGCCCAGCCAATATTATTCTCTTCCATTAGCCTTATAGCATCTGTAAACCAGACGTTCGAATTCTCGCCGGTTTCTCCAAGCCATATTGGAGTATCATATTTTTCCCTGAAGTCAAGGAATTGCTGAATAGAAGCTGTGTCGTTATAGTTCCAGTATTTGTGAAAACTTATGACCATATTGTCATCCCATGGCGGTAGGATGCCATTGTAATTATTTCCCCAGCCGTTGCCTTCAATGATCACGATGTGGTTATTATCAACTTCTCGAATAGCATTAGTAATTTCGACCATCAGCTTTTTTAGAGGCGCATTCTGGGTGTCTTCAATTCCATGTTTATGTTTGCCTTCTTCAAAGGTCCAGTTGGGTTCGTTTATGATATCATACGCTCCTATCCAGGGTTCGTCCTTATATCTTTCAGCAATTTTCTTCCATAGGGCCACCAGCTTCTGCTGGTTAGCTTCACTTTCCCAAAGAGATGGTTTGGATGGGTCACGATCTGAAATATTCACGTCATGTCCCTGTCCGCCGGGAGCAGCATGCATGTCCAGGATTAGGTACATTTCATTTGCTTCGGCCCAACTTAAAAGGGAGTCGGTCATTTGGAAGCCTTTTTCGAGCCAGGTATTTTCTCCTTTTACAGGTTCATCTTCTACAGAAAGGGTGTAAAGATTATAATGCATGGGAAGCCGAACTGAATTAAAGCCCCAGCTCTTCATGGAATCAATATCTATTTTCCGGGTATGATTCTCAAGCCAGGCCTTATAGAATTCATCAGTTTTTTCCTGTCCTATTAACTCTTCTATATGCTCTCTAATCACATACTGCTGACCAGAAAATGGCACTTTAAGCATGTATCCTTCCTGCAGCATATGCCCTCCCAGGCCTATTCCTCTTAAAAGGACATTTTCACCATTTCTGTCCAGGATCTTTTGACCACTGGTGTGAAGGAATTGCGGAAATGAAGTTTCCTGTGAGAATCCTGAAAAAGAAATTGAAAGAAAGACAAGAAGTATGAGCTTTTTCATGGTTTTATTTTATTCAGATCACTTCCACACAAAAGTTCCAACCGAACCGGGTTCAAGTGAAGCGGTAATCCACTTCCCATTGTATTCTACATTAAAAGCCTGGAAACTGTTACCGTCATTCAGCACTATAAGAACCTTGTCCCCAGCAGGGGTTCTAAAAGCCACATTGTGAAGGTCCTCTATCATATTACTTGAGATACGCACAGAACCGGGAGGAACAAATTTTGAGGCATGGGCAATGATATAATATCCTACATTTTCGTTGTATGATGAACTACTACTTACAGTTACGGCACCTTTGCAGGTTGTACATCCTCCTGGAGTATGCGGCCCGAAGTTGGAATTGTTCGCAAGATTCCATTCCAAAGCAGTTTTGCTCCAGTTGCGCATTGATCCTATAATAACATTCTTTAAATGCCATTTTAGATCCCCTCCAAAATCCCCGTTTGAAGCTGTATACTGTTCTGTGAAGTAAATGTCTTTATTAGGATAAGCATCATGAACTGTTGAAAGAGCCGAAATATCTCCTGCATATAAGTGAAAAGCTGAGCCTGCCACATATTGTCTTGCCAGAGGATCATTAAGAATTGAAATAGGATACCCCGGATTATCAGCGTTGTGATCATAGATAATGATGTCGGTATCTATTCCTGCATCTCTAAATGCCGGTCCAAGGGAATTCTTAATAAAGTTGGCCTGTTCTGATGCGGTCATGTGCATGCTGGGATTGTTTCCGGCATGTAAAGGTTCATTTTGTGGAGTAAGGGCATCGATGGAGATTCCCAATTTTTCCATTTCCTGGATGTATTTTACCAAGTAGTTGGCGTAGACATCATAATACCTGGGCAGCAGACTCCCTCCCACAGTACTCTGGTTGTCTTTCATCCATACCGGTGGAGACCATGGAGTGGCCATAATTCCTATCTCCGGATTGATCTCAAGAATTTCTTGAAGGAGAGGGATAACATCTTTTAAATCGGGTTCTAAGCTAAACTCTGAGAGATCTTCATCAGTCTCTCCGGCTGAAAGATCATTATAAGAAAAAGTAGAAGCGCTAAGATCTGATGCTCCAACGCTTATTCTCAAGTAGCTGATACCTATGGAATTTTCACTGCTACCAAAAAGCTTTTCCAGTAATTCCTGCTTCTTGCTGGCATTGAGGCTATTAATAACCTCTGCACTACCCCCGGTCAGGGTAAAACCGAAACCTTCAACAGTTTGATAAGTATCGGAAGTACTAACTTTTATTGAAGGATAGGAATTATAAGTATTTGTAAAAGCGAGAATGCCAGACTGCTTTTTAAACTTTTGCGACTGGTCTCCTTTGGTGAGATAGAAATCCACTTCATTCTCTACCTGTGGAGGTTGAGGAGGAGCCGGTGTATCTGGCTCAGTATCGCTGGTACAAGCGGTATACACCACGAGCAAAAATAAAATTGTGACTAGCCTTAACATAACTTATTTTACCTTCTCAAAAGGAATTTTAATTATAGACCCTTACATAATCAACCTCCATTGTTCCCGAAACAAAATCGGGATCTATGTTACCGCCTAAAGTACCACCCACAGCTATATTAAGAATAAGGAACTGGTTTGAATCAAAAGGCCAGGTATTAGAGTTCTTAGTAGCAGGATTATAGGTGTAGTGCACGTTTCCGTCTACAGAAAAGACTAATTTCTCAGGTGTCCATTCAAGGCCATAAACGTGAAATTCTGTGGTTGCATTATCTACAGAGGTAGTAGCTTTATTTTGTGTGTTACCATAACTTGATGGAGTGTGAATGGCACTAATAACCGTATTTGGATTATTACCCACATGCTCCATTATATCTATTTCTCCACAAGCCGGCCAACCTACAGAAGTAATATTTGAACCTAATGTCCAGATGGCAGGCCAGGTACCACCACCTTGCGGTAATTTTGCCCTTACCTCAACTTTTCCATACTTAAAACTGAATTTACCCTGAGTCTTAAGCCTGGTGGAAGTAAAAGCTGCACCTTCATAATTTTCCTTTTTAGCGGTGATCTTTAAAATACCGTTATCCACCACGACATTGTCAGATCGACTGGTATAAAACTGTGCTTCATTATTGCCCCAGCCTCCATCTCCTCTACCAATATCATAGGTCCACTTCGAAGCGTCTGGTGCTCCACTATAATTGAATTCTTCAGAAAAGATCATACTGGGGGTAACATAAATAGTCACCGATTCCCCTTTGGAAATAAATTCACTTCCCTTATAGGCTGAAACAAATACCTGGTAAGTATTTGTGCCGCTTCCCACGTAGGTATAAGACATGTTATTGGATGTGGTTTCTAATACATCACCATTTCCAAAATTTACTCTATAGGAATTTGCATTTTTGGCCGAAAAGGATAGATTGATCCTCCCACTGCCATCTCCATTTGGATTTGAAGCTGAACTTCCTATTATTTCGATATCGACCGTAAGATCAGAAAGCTTGGAATTATCCTCTTCATTGGGGTCAGAACTGCTGCAGCTCATTGGCATCATCCAAAAAATTAGGCAAAAGAATGGCCCGAGCTTAAAAATTAGCTTTCGAATATTCATTTTAAAAGTATAAAGTATTGATATTATTATCCTGGTAAATTTCCGGAGGAATAGGTAATTCCTCCGGAAATCTTCAGGTATAACCGGCAATTATTCTGCCGGCACTAATCTAAGATACCAGGCATTTCCGGTCTCTGTACCTTGCACCCGCAGGTAAACCATATCTGGAGTTATCTCAAGGATCTCGTATTCTTTTTGAACAGCTCCATAACCTATAAAGGTGTTGGTGCCAGACAAAATGATACTTGTCTTGGTAGATGGTGATGAAGCAGGAATTGCTGTACTTGCCGGAGCAAAAGAGAAATCTGAAGTTCCACCATCATAGTCATAGCATCCTTCATCTCCCGACGCCGGTATTCCCGGCAGGGTAGTGAGGTTACCTGTCTTAGTGAATGCCCCATCCGGAGTATTTACATCCAGAGAGAAATTGTTCTCACCTTCCTGGCTAAAGGTAAATGTTGCAGAATAGAAACAATCTGCTGAACCTTCTTTTTCATTAGGACCTGCAGACCACCATTCAGGAATTACTGAACTATCAGACCATGGTCCTACTCCAAAGTGCCCGGCATTAGGTTTATCAACCACCCAGGTCTTGGACCCGTCTCCTACCAAAGCAGAGATGATCTCAGGCTCCGGCGTAAAGACGCTTTCCACAGTTATTTCATGGGTAAGGTTCGTTGCTGTTCCTCCTGCCCCGTAAGCAATGATCGAAAGCATGTAGGTATTTACTCCTGTTTTAGTATATCTCCTGGAAGTTTGCCCACTAAAAGGTACATAGTTAAGCGTAGATGTAGCACCGTAATCTATTTTATATGCCAGGGCATTATCTGCAGATACGGTAATATTGACTTCCCCCGAACCATCTCCATAAGGATGAGCCTCATCCTGTCCAACGAGCTCCACATCTACCACTACATTAGTAGGTGCAGAAAGGTCTCCCATTTCATAGTCTGTCTCCGAACAACCTACAGCGAAAAGTAGACTGGCAAAGAACAGCATTTTTAACTTTAATATATTTTTCATGTTTGCTACTTTTTAATTTGTCAATCGAATATTATCGAAATAATATGTCTCACCGGTTCCTGCAACATTAAAGTTGAAGAATATTACAATTTTGTCGTAAACCTGAGAAGGGTCTACACCGCTAAGATCAAAGGTCAACGTTTCCCATTGACCGCTCACTGTTGTATTGACAGTGGTTTCGGCAGCAATGGAATTATCACCAGAATTTTCCACTTTAAAAAGTACCGGCGCTCCTGCTATTGGAGACCATACGTCCACACTTACCTTTGTTTGTGAAGAGAAATCAATTGCCTCATCCAGTTCAAGGAAAGTTCCTGCCCATACCTGAGAACCAGCCGGCTTAGTATATTCGGCCACCTTATCACTTGGATTTACGCCACTTGGATCAGGATTATCAATAATTGGTACTCCATTAGGGACATCAGGTCCAAAGTTGAACCATGAATAATCAAGAGTTGAAGACTCAAAATTAAGTGGTAAGTCTAAAATATTTGGATTTACTGTTCTAATATTATCAAAGTAATAAGTCTCCCCAGTTCCCGAAACTCCGAAGTTGAAGAACAGCACTATTCTTCCATAATCCTGGGACGGATCGACAGCACTGAGATCAAAGGTCAATGTTTCCCACTCGCCGCTAACTGTAGTATTCACAGTCATTTCGGCAGCAATGGAATTATCATCCTTGTTTTCTACCTTTAAAAGAACGGGTGCACCAGCAATTGGAGACCAAACATCTACACTTATATGTCTATCTGTTGAGAAATCAATTGGCTCGTCAAGGTTTAGGAAAGTTCCTGCCCAGGTTTCAGATCCGGAAGGTTTAGTATATTCTGCAACCTTATCGCTTGAATTCACAAAGTTAGGATCTGGATTGTCTACTATTGGAACCCCATTTGCCTGATCGGGTCCAAAGTTATACCAGGAGTAATTTAATTTATCAGACTCAAAGGTAACAGGTAATGTAAGTAGCTCAAGTTTAGCCAGTCTAAGATCATCAAAGTAGAAGGTCGCTCCTTCTCCCGGATTTCCAAAGTCGTAGAAAACAATCACCCTGTCATAATTCACTGAGGGATTAAACATGGCAGAACTTCTAAGGTCAAAGGTCATTTCCTCCCATTCGCCAGAGGTAGTAGTATTTTCAATAACCTCTACAAAAACTGATGGGTTTCCATTTCCGTCTGGCTCTGAACTCGAGTCTTCAATTTTAAGTAGAATAGGTACCCCGGCTTCCGGTGACCACACATTCATTTTAATTGCAGTTCCCTGAGAGAAATCAAGAGGTTCATCAAGAGCTAAAACAGCTCCGGCCCAGGTTTGTGCTCCCACCTCTTCTGTGAGCTCAACTACTTTGGAACTGGTGTTGATCCCGCTCATATCCGGGTTGTCAATCACTTGTGCACTTGCTCCTCCAAATCCAAACCATGCATAATCCAGTTTATTAGATTCGAAATCTACTGGAAAGAATAGAGGATCTGTAATAGTCACCTGTTCTGTAGCCTCAAGGCTGGCCGCACCTCCACTTAGAGCAACAACTCTTACGTCATAAGTACCTATGGTCGCATAGGTATGAGAAACACTCTCTCCCGGCATAAGCGGAGTAGGGTCCTCATCTGCAGTTTCGCCAAAGTAGACGTGGAACAGGGCAGCATAGTCGGCTGTAGCACTCACATTTACAGTGTAGTTATCCTGAGGGTCTCTTGAGATATTTACTGCAAGGTTTTCAGGTGTTCTAAAGGATACCGTAAGTGGCTGAGTACCCTGGAAGGATTCTCCCGCCAGGTTTTTTGCAATAATTACCACATCATAGTTTCCTTCAGCATAAATATGCTGCACAGATTCTCCCGGTCTAATTTCATCTGAAACTGAAGATCCGTCTCCGAAATCTACGACGTACCTACTAACACCTTCACCTGTCGGGGTAATGGTCACTACCCCGGTATTATCATTGGTTATTTCGAAAACTGCACCTATATCATCAGTATTTACTGTGTCCAGGAAAGAAGTATCCTGGTCGATACCATCCTCCAGCGTACAACCTGCGATCGCAAGAAGACTGAAGAGGCCCAGTATAAATTTAAATTTTTTCATGTGTTTCATAATTTATTGCTGATACTGCGGATTTTGTTCTATAAGAGTGTTCTGCGTCTCCCTGTAAGGAATAGGAAGAATTTCATGTTTCCCTGGCACGAAACCTTCATCTGCTAAGAAGTCAGCGGCTCTGTTTGTTCTAACCAGGTCAAAGAACCTGTGGCCTTCCCCGGCCAGTTCCAACCTGCGTTCTCTGTAAATATTCTCCATAGAAACAGGAATACTAGGTAAACCTACCCTGGCTCTTACTGCATCAAGTAAAGCTTGAGCACGCGCTCCTGTACCACCAAGAGCCTCAGCCTCCATTAAGTAAGTATCGGCCAGCCTTATCACATAGTGGTTCTGACGGTAATTAAGAATAGGTTCCCCCGCAGCAGTAGTGACGTCTGAACGAGTAGGAATATATTTATTTAGAAAATAACCGGTATCTTCATAACCAGGCAGGTAATCTGCTGCACCGGCTTCTTCAAGAGCATTTAAATTAAGAATAGTAGCATCCAATCTAGGATCATTCTCCAGAAGATCATAAAGTTCTGGCTCCACAGGATTAAAACTCCATCCCGAAGGAAGATCGGGAGCCGCTTCTGTTAACTGTACGTAAGATCTCGGTCCTACCATCGTATTTATGGTGTTCCCTTCATCATTTCCCTGTCCCCATATTCCCCAATATGAAAAAGATTGGTTAGTATGCGCTACTTCAAGAATAGACTCTGCATTGAATTTGTTGTCTGTTTCCCAAAGGGCTTCAAAGCTATCTAATAACCTGTTCCCGTACTGGTTAGTTTCACCCGGCGTACCATTAACTTCCCGGAGTACAGTTGCAGCTTCTGAATTTTTCCCCTGCCACAGATACACTTTTCCGAGCATTGCCTGCGCGGCACCTTTGGTAAGACGCCCAGCCATTTCAGGCGAAACTGTTGGAGGCAGATCTGGAATTGCAGCAAGTAAGTCTTCTTCGATTTGAGCAAAAACTGCTGATGGTTTTGCCTGTGGAACATTGTTGAATTCGTTACTCGATAGAGGAGTGGTAATAAGAGGAATATTCCTAAACATCCTTACCAGATTAAAATAATATATTCCTCTTAAGGCTCTCGTCTCAGCAGTCAATCGTGCAGTGACTTCTTCATCCATAGGAACTTCCGGCAATTTCGTAAGAAGGAAGTTTGCTCGTGCAACTCCCTGGTAGAAATCACTCCAGTAACTCTGAGGCATTGTAAAAGGGGTAATTGTAAAATCATCAAAACTTTGGATCCCTACCCCATCCGAGGCATTACCTCCACCCGCTCTAAAATCATCGGAGCCGGCGTTGAAGAAAGTCACCATGTTCTCAAATCCTCCGGAATACTTCCTCATAACGTCATAAACTGCTACAAGGCCGGCAAAAGCTTCGCTCTCATTCCTGTAATAATTAGATTCCAGGTTCGTACCCTTTACAGGTACTTCCAGGTAATCCTCGGTACAGGAATTCAGCGTAAATATCACTGCTAATGCAGCTAATACTAACTTGAATGTGTTTGTTTTCATTTTTATTTTTTTTAGAATTGTATGTTGGCTCCAAAAAGTACAGATCTCGCTTGTGGGTAAAAACCTCTGTCAATTCCAAAGACATTTCCTCCAATTTCAGGATCGAAGCCAGTATAATCTGTAAGCGTTAATAGGTTTTCTCCGGTTACATAGAATCTCAATCTTTGAACTCCGTAACTATCGGTAAAGGACTTAGGAATAGTATATCCTACTTGAGCTAATTTCACTCTAAGATAATCACCATCTTCCAAATAGAAGTCAGACATATTACTAAAGTTTCCATTAGTATCATTATCTGTCAACCTTGGATAATCATTTGACGTTCCGGGTCCTGTCCAACGGCTTAGTACCTCTGTTTGGTAGTTTGCACTTGGAATGTCTAAACGTCTAAGACCCTGAAAGATCTTGTTACCCATAGCACCCTGAGTGAACACCATGAAATCAAAGTTCTTATAATTCATGTTGAGGGTAAGACCAAAAGTAAACTTAGGTAGCGGGCTTCCCAGGAACTGCTTGTCATCATCTGTAATAGTTCCGTCGTTGTTAGTATCTACCCATCTAAAATCTCCGGGAACAGCGTTAGGTTGGATAACATTTCCATCTGGTCCTGTGTACGAATTGATTTCTTCAAAAGACTGGAAAACTCCGGCTGTTTCATAGCCATAGAAAGAGTTATACGGTTGTCCAATTTGAGTTCTTGTTATAGGACCCATAGATTGGAATCCTGCAGTACCTGTGGTAATGAATTCTTTGTCCTGACCAAGGTAGGTCACTTCGTTCTCCAGGTAAGTAAGGTTACCGTTTGCAGAGAAGAATAGATCTCCAAAATTTCTGTTGAATCCAAGTTCAAATTCAAATCCGCGGTTTTCCATGTCAGCCACGTTTCCTACAGGAAGACCTGTAGAACCTACATATCCCGGGATCTCGAATTCCTGTAGAATTCCTGAGGTTACCTTCTTGTAGTATTCAAGTGTCATAGTAAGATTTCTAAAGAACCTTGCATCGGCACCAATGTTAAGCTGAGAGGTCTCTTCCCATTTTAGATCGGGGTTGGCAGGTGCATCAGGGCTGTAACCAATAATAATTGAACTACCATCTCGTCCAAATGTATAGTTTCGGCCACCTCCAATAAGAGCTAAATATCCATTTTGTCTAATGGCATCGTTACCGGTGATCCCGTATCCTGCTCTAAGTTTTAAAGTATTAAAGAATTCACTGTCTTCCCAGAAATCCTCATTAGAAACATTCCATCCTGCAGAGAAAGAAGGGAACACACCGAATTTGTTATTCGGACCAAAGTTGGAAGATCCATCTCTACGAATAATACCTGTGAACAAGTATTTTTCATCATAGTTATAGTTCAAACGTGAGAATAAAGAAACTACCCTGTGCTCATTCCCCGTATATGCACTTCCTGTTATTCTTTCTGCAGGAATATTATAATTAAAGGAGGCATCCCTGTAACTGGTAACAGGAAGACCTTGATATGAGGTATATGTACCTTCAGTAATACCATCAACATATACACCCTGTCCTAATAGAACAGTCAAATTGTGCTTTCCAAAAGTGTCGTCGTAAGAAAGAGTATTCTCTAAGTTCCAACCAAAGCCTTTATTTGTGTTTCTACTCAGGCTGTTTGTAGAAGTTCTTACAGTTGAACTTAAGAAGTATTCAGGAGTAAAAGCGTCTCCACCCCAATACGCCAGCTTTCCTCCAATAGAGGTTCTAAAAGAAATCTGCTCTATTGGTTTAAATTCAAGAAATGCATTACCTACAAAATCATCAGACCAGTTATAATTACCCAGTCTGGTATTGATATAAGCCACAGGGTTTGTCATTTCCTGACCTACAAAACTGGAAATACCATATGGATTACCATTAGCATCTCTAAACACCGGGTTACTTGTGTATAACGGTGTATTAGCTACAGCAGGATCGGTTACCACTACCGGAGTGATCGGGTCTAGGTTAAGGGCAGAACTCAATGGTCCCCCATATTCACTGTTCGTATTTCCCAGACCTGTACTTCTTTGGTAAGTATAACCAAAAGTTTGTCCTACTGTGAACCTATCAGACAGATCATGAGTAGAGTTCAAACGCATACTCTTTTTTTGGTATTGTGAAATTTCTGTAGTGACAATACCCTCTGTATCCAGATATCCAAAAGATGCATAATAAGTAGAGACATCATTCCCTCCACTTAAGCTGAATTCGTGTGATTCTCTATTGGCGCTGTCGTTAAAAATTTCCTGTTGCCAATCTGTACCTGTTCCGAAAACAGAAAGGTCGGGATAAAGGATATTTCCTCCCGCCGCTACAGATTTTTCATTCATTATAGCTGCATATTGGGCAGCATTTAAAAGATCAACGGTTTTTTCCGGCGCTGAAACTCCAAAGAAGCCAGTGTAATTTACATTGAGGCGACCTTCAGCTCCTTTTTTAGTAGTAACAAGAATAACCCCCGAAGCAGCACGCGCTCCATAGATTGCAAGGGAAGCAGCATCCTTAAGTACTTCAATGGATTCTATATCCTGTTGGTTTAGATAGCCAATTCCACCGGAATCAACAATAACTCCATCCACTACCCAGAGAGGAGAGTTACCTCCATAGGTGTCAAAAGTGGTAAGACCCCTTACCCTTACTGTAGCAGCAGAGCCAGGTTGACCGGAATTTTGTGCAATTGTTACCCCAGATACACGACCTTGCAAAGTTTGTTCGATTCTACCATTGGGGACAGCTTCCAATTCTTCCGCCTTAACAGAAGAAATAGCTCCGGTAGTCACACTTTTCTTTTGAGTCCCGTATCCTACAACCACCACTTCATCTAGTGCAGCAGCACTAGGTGCAAGAGTGATAATAAGATCTTGTTTGTCTCCCACTAAAGCTTCAATGGTTTCATAGCCCACATAAGAGAATACCAGGATATCCTCGGGCTCAGCCATTATGGCAAATTTTCCATCAAAATCTGTAAGAGTTCCGGTTGTAGTACCTTTAATAATGACATTGGCTCCCGGTAAGGGCATCCCACTGTCATCGACTACGGTACCTGTTACTTCCTGCGTTTGAGCCAAGGCAGAGCTCAAAACAAACAAAAATAACATCACTAAATAATTTTTAATTTTCATTGACTGTTGAATTTAGTTGTTGGTGCATTAATTTTAAGATTTGTGTTTGAAGGCCAAAAATTGCATTCCAGTTCGAAATCGATTTCGAATTACCAAAAACAGATTTTTATTAGGGCAAAATATAGAATACTCAATCTGGACTCTTAATTAGTCGTTAAAATTGTGTTACCAATATATTAAGTATAAACACAGGTGAAAGAAAAACCGCCTTTACAAAAAACATACAGGTACAAAGATTCTTGTATAGATATTCAAAAAGCCTGTAGAATGCTATAGTTTCAGGGGAATTACCCGAATTTAGCGGGCTTTGGAAAAAAGATATTTTTGTATTCTATTCGGGAAATGTAGAGGTGTTGTAAAGTTTTTTTAGCCCGCTGTAAAGGCTATAAATCCATAATATAATCTGTCAAATTGATCTCCCGGGGAAGATTCATCTTCTTTCTCAATCGATATCGCTTTATTTCAACACTCTTTACAGAAATATTAATAAGTGGTGCAATTTCTTTTGAAGATAGATTCAATCTTAAATAGGCACAGAGTCGGAGGTCGTTTGAAGTAAGTTCAGGATGTTTTGCCTTTATCTTGTCAAAGAATTCTTTATCTGCATTTTTAAACGCTTCCTTGAACATCTTCCAGTTGTCTTCCTCCCTTAGTTCTTTATCAATTGTTTTTATTACTCCTTTTACTTTTGAACTTTCTGCTTCTTTAAGCTCTTCCTTAAGTATGGAAAGAAATTCATTCTTTTTAATGAGAGACATAGTGGAAGCAGCCAACTGTCCATTCTTCTCTGCCATGTCCTTCTCTAAATGCTCTTTTTGGAGTCTGATAATTTCCTGTTCGGCCTCCATATTTTTCATTCTTAGATTCTTTTCCCTTTCTTCCACAATCTTTCTGTGGCGCCTGCGATAGGAATAATGAATGCCAAGAAGCCCCAGAAGAAAAAGTAGAAAGTAAAGGAACCAGGCCAGATTACTGTAATACCAGGGTCGGGCTATTGAGAAATTATAACTAATTACTTCTGTTTCTATATCATTGATCCTACCCTTTAGCTCGAAAGTATAGCTTCCTGAAGGTAAATTTTCAAACTTCACTGTACCCGTTTGATTCCAATTAGACCAGGCTGAAGAATAGTTGAGCAGTCGATGACTGTATTGAGTTTCCGACAAAGCCTGGTAGTTTGGGATACTATACAGGAATGCAAGGTTATTGACCTCACTTTCCAGATCCAGGCCGTCAATTCCAAGAGATTTAAAAGAAAAATTCTCTCTTTTTGAAGCAGTGCCAACTGCATTTAGCATTAGTTCACCGGAAGGGATCTTTTTAAGAGGCAAAGAGAATTCTATGTAACCGCCGTTGGAGCCTACAACGTACTCATTAGACCCAACAAGAGAAATATTTTCAAAACCCTTGCTTATATTTCTACTTTCCAGAGGAAGGGGTACCCGTCGCTGTATGAGTTTCTGCTCAAAAGGATCCCTGGTTACATAAAACAGATTGTCACTGCCAAACGTCCACCAGTTCCCATCGTCCAATACCAAGGATACACCACTGATCCTATCATTGTCCCTGCTAATTTGGTTCAGCTCATTTTCAGCTGTAAATTCTTCTTTGTCTTTATCATAAATATAAACAGCATCTTCTGTTGAATAGTAGATATTGTCTTCAAACCTAAAAATTTGTGGGCCCATTTCAGATCTTTTGCCCATACCGAAGTTCTTCTGATTTTCAACGCGGTTATAGTCCTTATTGATCTCTAGTCTAAAAATACCTCTATGGTAGTGACTCAACCAAATTACAGAATCGTTCTCGACAATCATATCCTGAACAGAAAGGTCGAAATCTTCTATAAAATGTGCTTTGGAAGTAGCTGAGGTATCGGGTAAAAAACTAAGTCCATTATAATGACCCTGAATTATGCCTGGACCGAACTTCTCTACCGTCCAGGTTCCCAAACCGTCCCATGCATGGTAGGCTTCTGTTCCATCAATAATAAATGTTCCCCTGTCATGACCGGCATAAAGTTTCCCATTGATTACTTTTAAACTCCACACCTGCCCGGTCGTGCCCTTTATAAGCTGGTAAGGCCCTTCAGATTCAGCGACTTTGTAGTAAAGCCCCTGGTTTGTACCTAAATACATTAGTCCGTCCAGGACATCACTGCAATATACTGTACCTATCTTTCCGAAGGTATCTACGAATAACCGGAAAGGACTTTCGCGGTTGATCACAGCGATCCCATTATCAAGCCCTCCCCAGATATTACCTTCTTCATCTTCCATGACAGCAAGAAGCGTATTATTGAGCAGGGTAGGTTGTGTAAGCTGGTATTGAAGATTCCCTTCAAGGCTTAAGAGATAAAGACCTCCACCTATACTCCCAAGGGCAAGGGAACCATCCTTTAAGTAGAGCGCAGAAAAGAAACTAACTGAAAGAGGATAATTCTCTACAGTCAAGGGATCCCATTGATTTCCCGTAATAATGAAAACCCCATCATCCCGGGTGACAGCCAACATTTTGTCGCTGGAATATGGAAAAAGTCCAATGATCGCTTTATTCCGGATCTTCTCATTAGAAACGAACTCCCGACCCACGCCATCCTCAATTACATAGAGATCTTTTTCAGCAACCTGGTAATATATCTTGTCCCTGACTCCAAACAAATTTGAAATATTCTTCTCAGTAACGATAGCAGTAACTTTACCTGTCTTTTTATTGTAACTATATAATCTCTGGTGACTTTGAAAGATCACGTAATCTTCCACTTCTTTAATATCCCAGAATTGTTCTCCATCAACCAAACCCGACGCTACTGAGTCTTTTAAAGAGGAATACTGAAGCCTTCCATTTTCCTGAGTTCGCCAATAACCAAATTCCATGTAAGCCCCGGTGTAAATGTTCTCACCCGAAGCTAAAACAGAGCGCACTGCCGTCCCTCCCGGAACCCTATAGAGGGTCCAGTGCTCCCCATCATACTGGAGAAGACCCGAATTGTTTGCGACAAAAATTTTCTTGTCAGGTCCCTGGGCGATCATCCAGTTTTGATTTCCTGCGCCATAATCCCTGGGCGAAAAGTTAGTGACAGGAGGTAATTCCTGACCTGTGATCCCAAGGCTGATAAAAAGAAAGACGTAGAAGTAGATCTTCAAAACTTATAGAATTTTAAAAATGTGAGGCTCGTAAACAAATATAACCTCTATTTAGGTTTAACGAAATTTTAAGTAAAGCATTTTACGCTCCTTGACCTCTCTATTCTTGTTGAAGACGCACAACAATTTAAGCTTTTCAAATCACTATATAAATCCTCAAAAACGACCTTTTAGACAGTAATATCCTATTATGTCAAGCTTAGTGCTTTTTGGGAGAATCCCTTTATTAATGTTATAAACGGGTTAAAAGGACACGGAATAGCCATTATTTTTTGGAAATTGAGGCAGTTAATACAGCTACTGCTGTTTTACAAAGGATAAATTATAAACCGGAACTCCTCTATGATCCAAAAAATATTATCCCCGGGCCGTTTTTTAAGGCCTGTTATTATATATATCGTTACATTATTCTATTTTTCAATTTCGGCTAACGCACAGCACCAAAAAAGTGACACCAATGAGGTTAGCCGCTCCTTTTATATTTTGTCTAATACCGGTCCTGGTGCCAATGTCGCTACCTCCACACTTCTCGAAGATATAATAAAAGCTTCCAAAAAGGATCCTTCAGCGACCCTTTTGTGGCCAGGAAATATCACTTTAGCACATGGATATCCTGAAGCAGAAGAACAGCGAAAGGAGACAAAAAAGTTTCTTCAAAATTACCTTCTAAATCCCCTGGAGGATTTCAACGGAAATATCATTTATGTCCCCGGGGAAAACGAATGGAACAAATCTGCACCTCAAAGCATTGATGACATGGAAAGTTTTCTCCAGGATAACAGCAACGGGAAGTTTCTTCCAGATGACGGTTGCCCTGTAGAAGATATTGAAATTAATGATGAGATTGCTCTAATAACCGTTGATTCCCAGTGGTACCTGCAGGATTGGGATCGAAGCAGCGACTATAATGTTGAATGTGATATAAGAACACGCGAGCGATTTTTTATAGAAATAAAAGATGCCCTAAAAGACAATTTCGGCAAGCTCAAAATTGTTGCGGTTCATCACCCGGTAATGAGCTCCACAAAATTAGGTTTCCTTGACCGTGTTTTCCCATTTTCAAGGCAGGATTTTGAGAACCCACGATACCGGGAATTTCGAAAAACTTTGGAAACCCTGGCAAGTCAATTTGATGACGTCATTTTTGTTTCCGGAAATCATGCTAACCTTCAGTATTTGCACAACGGTAGAAATCCACAGATCATTAGTGCTACCGCTGCCGAAACCGAGCCTGCCACTGCCCGTGAAGAAGGCCATTTCGCTTCTGAAGAACATGGATACGCGAAACTTACAGTATTCAAAAATGGCAATTCCAGAGTGGATTTTTTTACTGCTGAAGCTTCACAACCTGTGTTCAGTAAAGTAATTCCGAGGGAAAGGACTACGAAAATTGAATTGGAAGGAGCAGCCTGGGAGAAGATCGGAGACACCTATTCCGCATCAGTTTATACTCCCGAAGAAACTAAAAAAACCGCATTTTACCGCCTCTTATGGGGTAAACATTATAGGGATGTCTACAGCAGGAAGATCGAGGTTCCCGTGCTGTTGCTCGACACTATCCACGGCGGACTCAGACCTATCAAAGAGGGAGGCGGCCAACAGTCCCGATCCATTAGGTTTATAAATGACCAGGATCATGAATTCACTCTAAGGGCTTTAAGAAAAAACCCGTCACAGTACATACAGGCCGATCTCATTCCCACAAGTTATGTTGAAGACCGGGTAAAGAACACTTTTCCCGAGCGGCTTGTTCTGGATTATTTCACTACTTCCCATCCTTACGCCAAATTTGCCCTAGATAATTTTGCTGAAGCTCTCGACTTACCTCACATAAAACCTGAAATCTATTACGTGCCTCGCCAACCTGCTTTAGACATTCACAATGATGAATACGGGGATGAGCTTTACGAATTGCAGGCCCATGCCGGCAGCGAAAACAAATCTTTTGCGCAATTTGAAAAACCAGATGAGATCATAAGCACTTTTGACCTTTTAGAAGAGTTAAGGGAAAATCCGCAAGCTAGTGTCGATGAGAAAGAATATCTCAAAGCACGGCTTTTTGATATGTTAATTGGAGACTGGGACCGCCACCAGGACAACTGGCGATGGGCGGCTTATGGCGATGAGGAAGAGGTGTATTATTTACCCATCCCCCGGGACCGCGACCAGGCGTTTACAAAATATGACGGCCCTCTAATTAGTCTTTTAAAACTCGCCTTGCCCAACTTGCGGAAGATGCAAACCTATGATGAAGATATCGATAATGTCAAATGGTTCAACTGGTCGGGCTATCCACTGGATTTGCAGGTCCTTTTTAAGACCGACTGGCAGCAGTGGGAGGAGCAGGTGAAGGTCATTCAGCAGGAAATCACCGACGAAGAGATAGCAGCCGCTTTCGCAGAACTACCAAAAGCTGCACAGGATCAAACAATTGAAGAGATCAAGCAGAAATTAAAAGGCCGACGTGCAAACCTCATGAAGATCGCCCGCGACTATTATGAGCACATGCTAGAATTTACTGTGATCACAGGAACAGATGAAGACGAAGATTTCAAGATAACCCGTCGGGAAAACGGCCTTACAGAAATTGCCCAGTTTTCCGAAGGTGAAGAGATCTTCAGGCACACTTATAGTTCTGAAGAGACAGGAGAGATATGGATCTATGGAATGGACGGGGAAGACCGCTTTACTGTAAGTGGTAAAGGCGAGAACCCTGTAAGGCTAAGGATCCTGGGCGGCCCTGGAAAGGATATTTACGATTTTCAGAATAAAAGAAATGTAAAGCTGTATGATTTCCGAAGTTCAGAAAATGAGATCGTGCAGCCCGGCTCCCGCAGATTACTGGTAGATTCTTATGAGATCAACAACTTTCACTACAAAAAATTCAAATACAATACCTTTAAGGCCCTTCCCTACGTCAATTTCGAAACCGATGCGGGCTTTACACTGGGTGCCGAGGCTGTGTGGACGAAATATGGCCTGGTAAACAATCCTTTCCAGGCACAGCATGAGCTATTGGCAAATTACTACTTTGCAACAAATGGTTTTTCGGTAAGTTACCGCGGCGAGTTCGCCCATCTATTTTACAATTGGAACCTGGGGATCACCGCACGCTACACCAGTCCTAATTACACTTTAAATTACTTCGGAAAGGGAACAGAAACGACCTACAATCCTGCCGATACCGAAAGAGACTACAATCGGGTGAGGATCCAAAAAGGGCATTTTTCGCCTTCATTGATCTGGCGGAATGATGCCGGAAGTGTTTTTGATATTGGGCCATCTCTCGAATCCTATCAGGTAAAGTACGAACCCGACTCATTCCTGGGTGAAATATTAGACCCCGAAAATGATATTTTTGAACAGCAACTATATGCAGGTGCCGAAGCCAATTACAGGTTCTACAGTAAGAATACTGAGGCATTCCCAAGCCTGGGATCAGATATTCAGTTAACCACCGGCTACAAGAAGAGCATAGACGACGCAAATAATGAATTTGGGTACATTGAACCATCGGTATCCTTCAATTATCCTTTAATCTCCAGCGGTTACGCAGTCTTTGCCACAAAAATTGGTGGAGAGGTCATTTTTGGAGATGATTACGAGATCTATCACGCTGCAGCCATAGGCGGAAACCGAAATCTTCGCGGCTATCGCAATCACCGTTTTAATGGGAAGCAGGCTTTTTACCACAGTACAGATCTTCGAAGCGCTTTAGGTCTGTGGGAAAACAATTTTCTACCCTTTGTTTATGGTGTAACTGCAGGCTTTGACTACGGAAGAGTATGGACACCCGGTGAAAATTCGAAACAATGGCATAATAATTATGGAGGCTCGATCTGGATAAGTGCCGGACTCACTGTAACGGGAAACATTGGTCTTTATCATGGAAGTGACGGCAACCGTTTAAGTGTAATGCTCAACTTCAAATACTAGAGAAGTAAATTACCTTTTTCTTAACGGCAGCTTTCAACTTTCCTTATTAGCTTCATAGAATATTGAAAATCAAAAAAGTAGCTATGGGGAAACTAGAGGGAAAGGTGGCACTAATCACGGGGTCAGATTCGGGAATTGGCGCGGCTTCAGCTATAGCCTTTGCTAAAGAAGGAGCAAATGTGGTAATAACATACCACACAGATGAGAAAGGTGCAAAGGAAACCTTGGAAAAAGTTGAAGATGCCGGAAGTAAAGGAATTGTGTTACAGGTGGATATTTCCGAAGAAAAGGAGGTGGAACAAATGTTTGATCGCAGCTTGCAGGCACTTGGAAAACTGGATATTCTCATGAACAATGCCGCAATTAACGGCCAGGGCTTCAAAGTAGCAGAAATGCCTACCGAGAAATTCGATCTTGCCATCAAAACCAATCTTTACGGGACATTTTTCTGTACCCGAAGATTCATAAAAGAACTGCGCAAAGCCAACCAAAAAGGAAAGATCATTAACGTTAGCTCGGTCCATGAGGAAATTCCTGCTCCGGGTACAGCAGAATATTGTGCATCCAAGGGTGCCGTGCGCAACTTTACAAGGGTTCTGGCCCTGGAACTGGCCGAAGAAGGGATCAATGTCAACAATATTGCGCCGGGGATGATTCTTACTCCCATGAACCAGGAAGCCATTGATGACAACAGTGCAAGGAAGGAACAGGTACAGCATATACCTATGAAGCGGGCTGGAAGACCTGAGGAAATTGCAAAGCTCGCAGTGTTTCTCGCCTCAGCTGACTCCGATTATGTCACCGGATCCACGTATGTCATGGACGGTGGATTAATGCAGCAAATGGGCCAGGGAGCATGATACAGGTTGGCAAGGATCTGTGATAGGTGAGTGGCAAGCCTGGAACAGGATTGTATAACTCGGAAGGATCAAAATAAAATAGGAACAGGAGCAGTCAAAAATGGCATTTTTGAGGAGCATTAAAAACCGGCTGATTCCTCAGCCGGCTTTGATTACCCCGTCTATCATGAAAACAGTAACTGGAAATTGTTCTCCTTTCTCGAGGTGAGGTTTAATCTGTGGGGTTACATCTTCTTTTGCTGCTTCTGTAATTTGGAATATTTAGATAAATAACATTTGAACGCCTTCTTTATCTGCCCTGTTATAGAAATCCCCGATAGTAAGGATTCCATCGAGATCTTCAATAAGATCATTTTCTTTTAAGTGGAACATGTCATACGCAAGTTTACAGGCCCAGAGTTTTACTCCCGAAGCAGATAAAATTTCCAGGAACTCATCAACAGGGGGCATGTCGAGCTTATCCATTTCCTTCTTCATCATTTTGGTTGCAATAGCTTCCATGCCCGGCAGCCCTCCTACCATAGTAGGTATGTGCATGGCGGGATTACCAACAGTTGCCACGTGTAACTTATTCATTTTCTTCTTCTGGATAGCTTCCAGCCCAAAAAAAGTGAAGAATATTTCAGATTCAATTCCTTCCATCCTGGCTCCATTTGCCATAATAAAAGCTGCATACACGTTTTCTATAGTAGCTTTTGACAGGATAAAGAGCATCTTTTTTACTTTAGTCTGGCTCATTTTAGTAGTTTTTAAATTAGATACAACTTTTTGGTTTTGGTACACCGGCAATTTTGGTAGAGATCTTCAAGGGTCCGCCGGGGAATAATGAGTAGAACTCCTTAATGTCTAAAACACCACTTTTCTTAATTCCTCTTATTGATAAAGCCTTATCGGCCTTTACCTGCTCCTGAAGCCATTCGATCACCTCCCAGTGTCGTGGGGTCATCTGAATCCCTTCAGCTTCGGCAATTTGTTCGCCTACCTCCCTGTTCCACTGTGAAAAATCAAGTAAATATCCTTCTTCGTTTACCTTTACGTTTGATCCTGCAATTAAAGTTTCCATGATTTATAGTTTTGGATTATTATTTCTAAAGTTTTTTGCCTTTGGTGTTCATATTTCTACTCACCAGGGGAATAGGAATTCCCTTTAATAACATGTTCCAGTAGATCCACCTGAAGGCTAATTTTCCCCAGTGATTAAAGACACTTTCTTTTAAGAGTTTTAAGGGGCCAATCCCCGCTATGGGAAAAGTTCCCTCTACGGGTTCCTGCTTATAATTAAAGTCGATCAAGAGGGCCTTGTTCTTGCCTGTTTCGATGAAGCAGTTGGCATGTCCATCAAATTCCGGTTTAAGTGGCTTTCCGTCTATATAAAGCAGAATATTGTCGGCGAGCGTTTCTGCTTCAAAATGTGCTACGGAACCCGCTTTTGAAGCCGGCACATTTGTGGCATCTCCTATTACAAAGACCTCATCATACTCTTTGGATTGCAATGTGTGATGATCTGTAGGTACAAAATTGAGATCATCCCCCATTCCCGATCGTGCAATTACCTCATCTCCCATATTCGTGGGAACAGTCACCAACAGGTCAAAGGATATCTCTCTTTCTCCATAATCAATGATCTTGTTATTTACATTATCTACTTTTTCTATGGCAAAATCGATCTCCAGGTTAATGTTCTTCTCTTGTAACAGATAACCTAAGGCTTTGGAACTCTTTTCTTTTGTAAAGGCTCCGGAAAGTGGTGTTACATAAGTAAGTTTTACCTTATCCCGAATTCCTTTTTTTTCAAAGAATGAGTCAGCCAAAAAGGCGAATTCCAATGGAGCTACAGGACATTTTATAGGCATCTCTGTAAGGTGTACGACCATATGTCCTCCCTTCCATTCCCTTAGTTTGTTTCTTAGGGCCAGTGCTCCTTCATAGGTATAGAAATCAAAGACAGATTTGTGCCAGTTCTTTCCTTTCATTCCCTCGACTTCTTCAGGGGCAATTTTAGAACCAGTAGCAATAATAAGGATGTCATAATCCAGAGTCTGATCCTCTAACTTTACCTTTTTATCTTCAGGGAAGATCTGCTCAATTTTCTTCTGAATATAATTGACTCCCTTGGGAATGAACATTTTACCATCCTTTTTAACCTGATCTTCAGTATAAATGTCAAATGGCAGAAACAAAAATCCAGGCTGATAATAGTGGGTCTTATATTGGTCAACTATGGAAATGTTCCAATCGATTTTCTTTAACCTGGGCCTTAGGTGATTTGCCATCATCGTCCCAGCAGTGCCGGCTCCCAGAATTACTAGATTTTTCATGACGTTCATTTTAAATACAATATAAATTTAAGACCTGTAGATCTTTTTTTATGTAACTTCTGTTACACAGGAGAAGAAAATTTGGAAATAAACAACTGGGAATAAAAAAACCGGATCGTGTAGATCCGGTTTCTAAAAATGTCAGTTTTTATGTTCTATTATTTGACGGCCCGATAATCAAATTCCTGACCACCTACAGAGATACCTGCCATAGCTCCCGCTTTTGGCATAATGGCAACCCCGGCACCGTTTTCAAAGGTAATGGCGCCACCTTTACCTTCATCCCAGATCACTGCAGAAGCACTACCTCCAAATTCAAAATCTCCTTCTTTGAATTTGTTTAGAGCTTCCTGAGTTTCAAAGACAATAAGTTCTCTAAAGGCTTTTCCTCCAAACTGGAATCCTATATCTATTTGCCTTAGTTCTGCATATCCTGCCACCTGTCCATTTTCATAAACAACTCCATTTCCTGCAGCCCCTCCAAGAATCCAGGCACCCTTCCCCACATTAGGGAAGATGGCATATCCTACGGCATCATTCAACATGCTTTCCAGCTGAGGGTTAGCCCTCATAAAGGCTCTTTTCGCATCCATGGCGTCAGATTTTATTACTTCGCGCTTTTCCATATCCATGATCCTTTCCTGATCCTGGGCATTTAATGTTGCCGAAGTCAATAATAGCATCAAGACAATAAGTCCGCTGTACAAGTTGTACGAAATTCGTTTCATAACTTTCTCTTTTTTTGGTTATCACCTTAATTTACTGAATAAGCACCCGAAAAAGTGTTAATCGGAAGTTATTTCACGAAATGTTAAGGTTTTGATCCATTTGTTCTGGATTTGTGCCCATTTTTGAACTTAATGGATCAATAACGACTGCCATAGAGCTTTAAAAGACATTGCTATGTTGGCCGAAACCTTTATAAAAAGAACATTTATCAACAGAAAAGTTGCTTTAATAAAACTCAAAGCATTTTTTTTGAAACATTGATCTCACAAGGGTTAGATCTTCGCTTAAGGAGAGCCTGACAATGGTTATTTAAGAATCGGTTTTTTTGTTTATTGATCAATTCCTGCCATACCTAATTCCGATAAGGAAAAATCAAGTAGCAAAAACAAGACGAGAAAAGAGGTCATAAAAAACCCCAAAGCTCAGAAGAGTTTCGGGGTTTTTTCGTGTTTAACATTGAAATAGTAGCCTCGCCAGGAATCGAACCTGGATCTAAAGTTTAGGAAACTTCTATTCTATCCATTGAACTACGAGGCCAAGGCCGCAAATTTAAAAACTTCCTTTTAGTTATCCGTCGTAACCTTCAAATTTTTAGAATGGAAATGCCGGAATATCTAATAAAGGAATATTTCATACTTTTAAACAAATTATATGATCATGAAGATCCTTCCCTTCCTCGCTTTAATGTGTGGAATTACTGTTTTAGCACAGGAAAAAAATCCTGAGATAATGAAAGATGCCTTTGCACACACCTATTCCATTGTTGCCAGAGATGCCAAGACCGGTGAAATGGCCGTGGGAGTGCAAAGCCACTGGTTTTCTGTGGGATCAATTGTCTCCTGGGGAAAATCTGGGGTTGGAGTGGTTGCCACTCAATCCTTTGTTAATCCTGCTTATGGGCCTCAAGGATTAGAGCTCATGGAGCAGGGTAAAAATCCTTCGGAAGCTCTTGGTATTTTGCTCGCTCAGGACGAAGGAAAAACATACCGGCAAGTGGCATTTTTGGATACTTCGGGCCACACTGCTGCCCATACGGGTGAAAATTGCGTTGAAGCTGCCGATCATCTCACCGGAGAAAACTATTCAGTTCAGGCCAATATGATGCTCAATCAAACAGTAGTACCTGCCATGCAAAAAGCCTTTTTGGAGAACAAGGATCTTCCTTTAGCCGAAAGAGTGCTCAAGGTATTGCAGGCTGCCGAGGCTTCCGGCGGCGATCTTCGCGGAAAGCAATCTGCTGCCATTATTGTCGTAGGTCCAGAAAAAGTTGAGAATCCATGGGAGGAAAAGAAGATCGACCTGCGTGTGGATGATCATGAGGAGCCATTGGTAGAACTGGAAAGGCTTTTAAAGGTCGCCCGTGCTTATGAGTACATGAATAGAGGCGATCTTGCCATGGAAAACAACAATATTGACAAGGCTCTGGAAGAGTATGGAAACGCTATGAAGCTCTTCCCCGAAAATCTGGAGATGCAGTATTGGACAGCTGTAGCCCTTGCCAACAGCGGAAGAATGGATGAAGCAAAACCTATTTTTAAAGCCGTATTTGCAGACGATGAGAACTGGAAGGAAATGACCCGCAGATTGCCTTCTGCCGGGTTGCTCACTATACCACAAGAAGAATTGCTAAACCTAATAAAATAAAAGAAATGAGAAAACTAAATTTTAAATACATCATAATCGCTCTCGGTTTGGTCCTTATAGTCTCCTGTAAGGATGAGGAGAAAACTGCTCAAACATCTCCACAGGAAACTTCTGAAACCACTGCTGAAACAACTGCTGAAGCTGCAGGAGGTGAAGAAGTAAAAGTGAACCCGGCTCACGGACTGCCGGGACACAGGTGTGACTTACCGGTAGGAGCGCCACTTACGGCAAGTACAGGAACTACGCGAAATTCTACTTCAACAAATCAAGCGCCGTCCACTTCAGTTTCTCCGATTAGAGTTGATCAAACTCCAAAAGTGAATCCGCCGCACGGGGAGCCGGGCCATGACTGTGCAGTTCCGGTTGGATCTCCGCTGCAATAGAAGTATTCAAAAATGACATTTTAGAGGCTGCAATTTTTGCAGCCTTTTGTTTTTTTATCACTTCTGAAAAATTCATATTTTAAGAGGAAAAACATGGAAGAAGAAGCTCTTGAATTTGCCACAAAAGCTCATGGGGATCAAATGCGAAAATATTCTGAAGAACCTTACATAGAACATCCTAAAAGGGTAGCCGAGATAGTCCGTACAGTTCCTCATACTTCAGAAATGATCTGCGCAGCATACCTGCACGATGTAGTTGAGGATACTCCTGTAGAAATAGAGGAAATTCAGCAGAAATTCGGAAAAAAAGTAGCCGATTTGGTGCAGGAACTTACAGATGAATACATGAAGGTCCATTATCCACACCTCAACCGCAGGGCTAGAAAGGATAAAGAAGTAGAACGACAAGCTACAATTAGCAAAGAGGCAAAAACCATTAAGCTGGCCGACGTTATTGACAATACTCCCGATATTGTAAAGAACGATCCCGGCTTTGGCCGTAAGTACCTCTATGAAATGGAGAAACTTACCCGGGTTCTAGTTGGGGGCGATAAGGTGCTTTTCGACAGGGCACGCAGAGAAGTTGCCGATGGCAAAAAGATTCTGAATATGAAATGAAAAACCTGCAGTTTATAAACCGTTAAAACGGTTTAGATCATGCCGTATATATTTATAGCCCCAGGTTTAAACCCGGGGCTATGGGAAAACTATAATCCATAAATGATTTTAACCATTTAAATAGCAAAAAGTCCATGATGAAAGCTTTGGAGATCTGTTCTCAAAAAAGTCTTGACTCTTGGTTCTTGCTTCTTCATTTACTCCACTCCTCCTCTTCGGTTTGGAGAACGCGGCTCCGGCCATGTCATTTGCTCTCCTGTACGAGGATTGTTCGGTAGCTTGATCTGTTCTCTTGAAGTGGTTTCCTCATCTTCGCTGGCCATATAAGCAAGGACAGCAGTGAGGATCACATTATTTCTCACATCATCAAAAACGATCTTATCATAAGTATCTCTGTTAGTATGCCAGGTATAGTTCCAATACGACCAGTTAAGTGCACTAAGGTTAAAGGCTGGTACTCCGGCGGCAAGGAATGAGGCATAGTCTGAGCCTCCCCGACCGGGTCTTCCCGGGAAGTTAGTTTCGATATGGTTAGATACAGTATCGGGAACTTTGGAAAGCCAGTCGCCTAAATAATCATAGGCGTGTAAAAAGCCATTTCCGGAGATATTTACTACTCTTCCCGTTCCGTTATCCTGATTGAAGACCGCCTGCGTGTTCTTTACAATTTCAGGATGATCTTCAACGAAAGCACGCGAGCCGTTGAGGCCCTGCTCCTCACTACCCCACAATCCCACAATGATGGTTCGTTTTGGGTTTGGATAATGTTCTTTCAGAATTCTGGCAGCTTCCATCATCACAATAGTACCGGTACCATTATCGGTTGCTCCTGTAGCTCCATCCCAGGAGTCGAAATGCGCAGAAAGGATTACGTATTCTTCAGGTAATTCGGTTCCTTTAATGGTGGCGATGGTGTTGAATGTCGGAACCATTCCCAGTTCTTTGGATTCTGCAGTTACCCTGATCTTTGGTTTGCTTCCGCTTTCTGCCAACCTGTAAAGCATGGTATAATCTTCAAGAGCAAGGTCCAGCGTAGGAACCTTTTTGGTGTACGCAGCAAAAACTTTATTTACACCAAATCCATCAGACCAGTTGGAAGTAACTACTCCAACAGCTCCCGCATTCTCAAGTGCAGCAGGCAAGGTTCTGGAATTATATCCCATGGTGCGGAATTTATCTCTCCATGCCTCTGTTTGCTCCCGACGTTCACGCTTCATTTTTTCAAAAGAAGCTTCGGTCGCGAATTCTTCCCAGTTGTAATCCGGCCTTCCTGTTGGTTCTTTCATGGAGATCAGCACGAATTTTCCTTTTACGCTAGGAAGCCAACGCTGAAATGCCATGGAATCTGTAACTGTTTCGGGTAGGGTGATCACCTCTGCAGTCACGGGCTTTTTTCCTGTTGATGGACTCCAGGCGAGTTGCCTTCCTTCGAGGGTCTGCACGCGAGGTTCGATCATGTCAATATGGGTGATCCCTCGTTCCCAGCCACGCCATTCGCCCCACTTCTGCTTCTCGGCAGGAATACCCCAGCTCTCAAATTTTTGTACTGCCCAGTTATGTGCATTGTTCATTTGTGGCGTACCTACCAGCCTTGGGCCAATACTGTCCAGCAATTGATGTGCGAGTTGCTCCAAATGTGAATTTTCTTCGGCTTCCTGAACGATATTCTCAATGACCTGGTCATTACTTTGTGCAAAGGAAAGTTGTCCTGCAAATAGCAAACACAGGAACCAAATTCCTGAAAATTTTTTCATAATTATTATAGTTTAAGTTCGGTTTCGACCAAATATATTAATTAAACGTAAATTTCCTCCTGCTGAACTTCTGCTAATACTGACGCATTTACAGGTTTTTGACGAATTGTCGGTAATCAGAATATTCAGGGGAAATGGGGCAAAACCTGATTCTCAAAGGGATAAGCGTTATTCCGCAAAGAAAACTTAGATTAAATTTTTTATCTGGTTAGTCCTGTACAGTCTTTGCACAAAACCTGTCAAAATATTACAAGTAATGAAAGTTTTAGTTATTGGAGGAGGAAATATGGGCCTTACCTATGCAGAAGGAATGGCGTCATCAACATTTTTAAACAGGCGAAAGCTGATGGTGTACGATGTATCACCAGATAAAATTGTCCTGCTCAAAGACATGGGAATTTTTGATGTAAAGGAAAAACTTGAGGATGCTTTGCCCAAAGCAGATCTGGTTTTTCTTGCTGTAAAGCCTTACCACAGTGAAGAACTGTTTGAAAGGATGAAGCCCATGATGAACAAGGAACAAATAGCCGTTTCCCTCATGGCAGGTGTTACTATAGAAAGAATCCAGGAAGGACTGGGAATAAAGAAAGTGGTACGGGCTATGCCAAATCTACCTGCGCAGGTTGGAAAAGGAGTTACTTCCTATACTGAAAGTAAAGAAGTTTCCCGCGTGGAATTACTTATGGTTAGAAATCTTCTTGATACTACGGGTGAATCCATACACGTAAAAAATCAGAATTATATTGATGCCTCCACAGGAATTTCAGGAAGTGGACCGGCATATGTCTTTTACTTTATGAACTCTATGCTCGAAGCTGCCTTAAAAATGGGCTTTTCGGAGAACGATTCCAGAGTCCTTGTAAGTCAGACCTTTGAAGGGGCGGTTGAACTTTTCAACCAAAATGACCTCTCCCCCACTCTGTGGATGGATCGCGTCGCCTCAAAAGGGGGAACGACCCGTGCCGCGCTTGACTCCATGGATGATAATAATGTAAAGGAATTGATCAAGGAAGCAGCTTATGCCGCTTTTGACAGGGCTGTGGAGCTCGGTGAGGAAAGCTAAGAGAACCGCTAACAGATTAGTGCCGGCATGTTCAAAGAATATTGCCGGCTTTTTTTTGCCCTAATTTCAGCTTGATTTTTGATTAGCAGATCGAGTATAACACTAGAGTTCTTGGCTGATATTGCTTATATGTAATACTTTTGCCTTTCCCTGCCGGAACTACATTGATAAATTCCCGGAAGAAGACCAATTCCAGATTTTAATGATGAAAGATAATATGACCATTAATCAGCCTCGGCGACTTTTTGATTGCCTTACCTATCAACTTCAGAATTTCCCCTTAGCAGATATGCTTGCAGCCAAAGAAAATGGAGAATGGAGAAAATACAGCACTCTTGAAGTTAGTAAAAAGGTAGATGAAATAGGCGCCGGTTTACTGAAACTGGGATTTTCGGGAGGGGATGGCAGTATTGAAGGCAAGGACAAGATCGGGATCATAAGTCAGAACTGTCCCGAGTGGATGATGGTCGACATGGCGATCCAGCAAATAGGGGCTGTTTCTGTTCCGGTTTACCCCAATATCACCAATAATGAATTGAAGTTCATTCTCCAGGATGCCAACGTCAAATTTATATTTGTTGGAGATGCCTCTCTTTACAACAAGATTTCTGAAATTAAGGAGGAACTGCCGGCACTGCAACAGGTTTATTCATTCAAGAAGGTATCCGGAATTCCTCAACTGCAGGATTTGATGATAGAACCTTTAGCGGGGAGACAATCCGAATTAGAACAACTTAAAAATTCTGTCCAGGAAACAGATCTTGCCAGCATACTTTATACATCAGGCACCACAGGAACTCCAAAGGGAGTTATGTTGTCACATCGCAATATAGTTAGTAATTCCCTTGGTGCGGCCGATGTGATACAGGAGGTGGGGGTTGAAGGCAAAAGGGTCATAAGTTTTCTGCCCCTCAACCATGCGTTTGAAAGAATGGCCACCTACTGCTTTTTCTATAGTGGAGCTGCTGTTTACTATGCCGAAAGCATGGACACCATTGCTGTAAATCTAAAGGAAGTAAGACCCACACTTTTCACCACCGTTCCAAGATTACTGGAGAAGATCTATGAGGGAATCCTCGCTAAGGGAAATGACCTAATAGGTGTGAAAAGAAAACTCTTCTTCTGGGCACTTGACCTGGCAGAGAATTTCGAGATAAATAAGCCTCAAAGTCTAAGTTACAGGCTACAGCTTGCCCTTGCCAATAAGCTCATCTTTAGTAAATGGAGAGAGGCTTTGGGTGGAGAAATAAAATCGATCATTACAGGTGCGGCCGCCTGCCAGGTGCGTTTGCTGAAAATTTTCACTGCCGCCGAAATCGTCATCCAGGAAGGGTACGGTCTAACTGAAGCCTCTCCTATCATTAGTGGGAACCGCTACAATGAAAAGAACCGCATGTTTGGCACTGTTGGACCCCTACTTAAGGATGTTGAAGTGAAAATTGCTGAAGACGGGGAAATACTGTGTAAAGGGCCAAATGTCATGATGGGCTACTATAAACGACCAGATCTAACCGAAGAGGTCATGGAAGGACAGTGGCTTCGTACAGGTGACATTGGGAAATTAATAGATGGAAAATTCCTGAAGATCACAGATAGAAAGAAAGAGTTGATCAAGACCAGCGGCGGAAAATTCGTAGCCCCTCAGCCTATAGAAAATAAAATGGTAGAAAGTCCATGGATCGAACAGATCATGGTGGTAGGGGAACTGCAGAAATTTGTTGGTGCTTTAGTGGTTCCGGCTTTTGAAGCCATAAAAAAGTGGTACCAGGAACAGGAGATCCCCTATCCCGGAAATGATAAAGTTCTTCATGCTGTTGAAGTAAAACAGTTGATAAGTGATTCGGTGAAAAAATACAATCTGCAATTTAATCCGGTGGAGCAGATAAAGAAGTTCAACTTGATCCCAAACGAATGGACCATCGAAGGTGGGGAGTTGACTCCAACCCTAAAGCTGAAGCGGAGAACCATCCTGGAGAAATACCAGGAGTTCGTGCAGGGTATTTATAATTGATAAAAAAAATTTCAGGAAGGGTACTATAGTAAGTCTCGACCTAAAGAAAGACAAGAAATTTTTTTTTAAAGAAGTGCAATTTTTAATTCTTTCCTTAGTGAAATAGAAATTTTCAACTATATTTGCAACCGCAAAAATGGTTGCGACATTCCTCCTTAGCTCAGTTGGTTAGAGCATCTGACTGTTAATCAGAGGGTCCTTGGTTCGAGCCCAAGAGGAGGAGCAAAGAAAAAGGGTGTTAGTGACCTTTTAAAATGACACTGAAGACATATTGAAATTCCTCCTTAGCTCAGTTGGTTAGAGCATCTGACTGTTAATCAGAGGGTCCTTGGTTCGAGCCCAAGAGGAGGAGCAAAGAAAAAAGCCTAACATGTCTGTTAGGCTTTTTTTTGTTCTTTCGGTTTTCCTGAAACTTTGACTTTCAAAAATGTCATTTTTGAAAGTTCTTATATTCCGCGGTTACAGCCGTCATTGTCTATCACAGACCGGTGTTGCTGCAGGTAATCGATCAAATATTCCGCAGTGGTCTTTTCATAGGTTTTGGTTGGCTGCTGAAAATCCTGTGCATAGACGTTGGAAATATAATCACTAAGAGCTACCGTGATCTGTGTATTATCGGGCATGTTACTACCATTGGTAGCAATGAGTTCTTTCCTCCCATTCCTGCTCTCCATCCTTATTCCCGAATACGCAAGGGAAGGCGCATAGGATGAATTGAGAAAATCCTCCAGCTCTCCAACGGTCATGGTAAAAGAATCTAAACCGTTCTGAAATGGATCTATGGTATAGATATCGAAAGGTGTGATACTCCCGTAATCCAAGCCGGCACGAATTCCGCCGTAATTCTGGAAAACTACATCGGCACCTGTAATGGTACGTATGGCATCAGTGTAGAAACAGGCAGTTTCAGCAGTATTATGGTCCTGAAGCGATGTTCCTATTTCCACAAAAAATTCCGGCTGATTATTATATTCAGCTATTAATTCTTCCATAGCATCATCAGTTTCGGTCACCTGGTCAAGATAAATTAGTTCATGGGCATAATTTGTAACTTCACCATTCTCCACAGTCAGGCTTAGTTTTGTCAGTATCTTTAGATTTGAACCTGACTGGACCATGTACCTCCCATTCACCTGCTCACTGTAAACTGAATGGTTGTGACCACCCACAACAAGGTCCACAAAATCGTGTTGCTCCAGGATCATCTTATCTCCCGTTCTTCCGTAATGAGTCACCGCAACCACAAGATCGGCAGCCATAACTTCAGCATCGTTGCGATATTTTGCCATGGCATTCACACCTTCTGAAAACTCAAGCCCCTGCAGTTTTTTAGGATGGGACAGCGGTTTATTATCTGCCGAACCTGTTTCTACCACACTGATGAAAGCGATCTCAAATCCATCTTTTTCAAGGATCAGTTTCCCCTGCGGAATAGTAAATCCTGAAGTGCTCGTCTCAATATTTGCGCAAAGAAACGGAAACTCCGAATCCAGCATTCTTTCCTGAAGCACTTCCTGCCCGTAATCAAACTCATGATTTCCTAAAGCACTCACGTCCATTCCGGCTTTACCCATGAGGTCAACAATAGGAAATCCTTTTTCGGGATGGTAATCAACAATTGGATTTCCGGAGAAAATGTCTCCGCCGGAGACGAAGAATACCTGGGACTCAGTTTCTTTTTCCTTGTCGATGATCGCTTTGATCTTTCCGAAGTTATGGATCTTACCATGTGGATCATTGATAGAGTAGATAACGATTTCTTCAGATTGCGGTTCTACTTCGGGCGGCGCGGGATCTTCGGGTGTTTCAGAAGAACAGGACACCAGGAAAAGAATACCTGTCAAAAATGTCATTTTCCGAAGGTATTCCGCAGCAGAGATTGATAAATGTGTGACCATACAGAGGGTGAAAAAATAAAGGCCAAAATATGATATTTCGGCCTTTAATGTTTTAAAAATAGACTGTCTTACTCAAAGAGCCAGCGATAAATGTCATTTCCATTGGCGAAAAGAACAAGCGCGATCAAGATCACAAACCCAACCAGTTGCGCGTATTCCATGAATTTCTCATTCGGCTTTCTCCCTGTCACCATTTCATATAATAAGAACACCACGTGCCCCCCGTCAAGCGCCGGGATAGGAAGGATGTTCATAAACGCAAGTATAATAGAAATGAAAGCTGTGGTCATCCAGAATGCCTGCCAGTTCCACGCATCGGGGAAAAGTCCTCCAATGGCTCCAAAACCTCCCACTTGAGTAGCACCTTTTTTAGTGAAGACGTATTTGAACTGAGCCACATAATCATGCAGCGTCCAATAAGCCAGGTCAAAGCCTTTTTCTATACTTTCAGCAAAGGAATAGTACTCCCTGCTCACCTTTATTGAAGACTGCGGATCCACATACACTCCAAGGTTACCTTCTTCATTGGGTGTTAATTTTATCTCCTTTTGATTCGGGGCAAGTGCAGCAGCTTTTTGATCATCTAACTCCACGCTCTCAAATTCTCCTTCACGGCTGTAAACCAGTCTTAGCTCTTTATCTTTACTGCGATCAACCTCGCGGGTCATTTGATGCCAATATCCAATCTCAACATCATTTATTGAGATAATCCTATCTCCCTTCTTCAAACCTGCACGATCTGCAGGACTATCTGCAATTACCGAATCCAGTATGGGAATGGTCATAGGAACAAAGGGTTGCATCACACCTTCCTGAAACATTTGAGAACCAATCTCTGCAGGAACAGCAATGGTTTCCTGTTGCCCGTTTTGATGTTCAACTGTGATGGTCTCTACATCCCTTAAAAAAAGGTATTTATTGATGTCGATACTATTCTTTAGATCTTCTCCATTTACCTGCAGCACCTTGTCACCATCCTGAAAGCCGAATTCCTTAAAGGTGTCATCTACTGCAAAACCATTTGGCATATCACCGGGTGCGATATAAGGGCTACCCCAGGTAAATACGACCATCATATAAATAAAGAATCCTAGGATGATGTTTACTGTTACCCCGCCTACCATAACTATCAACCGCTGCCAGGCAGGTTTTGTGCGGAATTCCCAGGGCTTTGGCGGTTGCGCCATTTGCTCCTTGTCCATGCTCTCATCGATCATCCCGGCGATCTTCACGTAACCTCCTAAAGGAAGCCACCCAATACCGTAAACCGTATCCCCTATTTTCTTCTTGAAAAGGGCAAATTTTACATCAAAAAAGAGGAAGAACTTCTCCACTTTGATCCCAAACATCTTTGCGGGAATAAAGTGCCCAAGCTCATGCAGAACAATAAGCAGGGATAAACTGAGGATTAGCTGAAGTGCTTTTATAAAAAAAGGATCCATAAATCTGGCTAAATTAAAATCGCACAAAAGTAACCTTTTAAAGGTTCACACAAAAGTTTAAAGTTCAGCTGGTTCAGGATCAATTGATTTTAAGATAGTAGGGTGTCAAAAATGACATTTTAGAATCGTAATTTTGTGCTCAAATAAAAGTTATGCTCAGCTTTTTTGCCAAATATAAATTCTTCGGAATTTTTCTTTTTGTGCTTTCCGGGATCATCATTACGATCATCTACAACATCCTGAAGCCTGAAGAAAGACTCCCTGTTTTCCAGCCCAATATGGTGAACAATGAGCTGGTGGATTCCACTATGCAGGAAGTTCGGAAGTATCACACTATTCAGGATTTTAAGCTCTACAACCAGAATGGCGATATAATTACTGAAGATTTCTACAATGATAAGATCTATGTAGCCGATTTTTTCTTCACGACCTGCCAGACCATCTGCCCAATCATGACAGATCATATGTTGGAGATCCAGGAAAAGCTGAAGGATGATGAAGATGTCCTTTTACTTTCTCACACCGTGATCCCGGCTTATGATAGTGTTCCTGTCTTAAGAAAATACGCCGATGAAAAAGGGGTGATGGATGAGAAATGGAACCTGGTAACGGGAGATAAAAAAGAGATCTACGACCTGGCGAGAAAATCCTACCTGGCTGCAAAATCTGACGGAGACGGCGGTACTTTTGATATGATCCACACCGAAAATTTTGTGCTTGTCGATAAGGAAAAAAGAATAAGAGGCTTCTACGACGGCACAGATCCCTCCGCTATTGAGGAGCTAATGCAGGATATCAAGATCCTGAAGCGAGAGGACCGCTAAGCTGACCTTTGTCAGGAAAGCAATAATTAAAAGTTCTTTTGTGGGTGCAAGTTTTTCTAAGTGTAGATTTTGCCTTATTTTTGCCTTGTTTAAAATCAATCTAAATAAAAGTTGATCAAGACAATTGCCGATCTTAGAAGGGGCCAGAGGGGCATCATTAAAGAAATTTCAGCCGAAAAAATTCCGCTAAAGCTTCTGGAAATGGGATGCCTGCCCGGCAATGAAGTTGAGCTGGTGCAAACAGCTCCATTTAGAGATCCCCTATACCTTAACATTAACGGCAGCCACCTGGCGATAAGAAAGGAGACCGCCATGCATATAGAAATAGAAATTCTTCCCTAATCATGGCCAAACAGATAAATGTTGCGTTAATTGGCAATCCTAATACAGGGAAGACATCTGTTTTCAATCAGCTTACCGGGTTGAACCAACAGGTTGGGAATTATCCCGGGATCACAGTTGAAAAAAAGGAAGGAATATGTAAGCTATCCCGCAATATTAAAGCACACATTCTTGACCTGCCAGGAACTTATAGCCTTAACGCCTCCTCTCTTGATGAAAATGTGGTTATTGAACTACTGCTCAATAAAAACGATAAGGATTACCCCGATGTAGCAGTTGTGGTGAGTGACGTTGAGAATCTAAAGCGAAATCTCCTGCTTTTTACCCAGATAAAAGATCTTGAAATACCCACCATTCTGGTCATAAATATGGCCGACAGGATGAAGCGCAAAGGGATCTCAATTGATGTTCCTGCCCTAGAAAAGGAATTGAAAACGAAGGTTGTTTTGGTAAGTGCCCGCAAACGAACGGGTATTGATGAGCTAAAGGAGCATATAGTAAACTACAGGCATATCTCAACCGAGCCTTGTTTGAATGCATCCTCCATGGATCCTGATTATTTCAACAGGCTGCGAAATGCCTTTCCCAATCAGTCATTATATAAGCTTTGGCTGGTCATTACCCAGGATGTCAATTTTGGGAACGTGAACAGGAACAGCGTCTCTCTTAGAGAAGACTTTGTCACCAAAGACGAGAGCACTCTCAAAAGAATGCAGCAAAAGGAGACCATCCTGCGATACCAGTTCATCAATAATGTTCTTAAGAGGACGATGACCATTGATGTTAACGCTGCAAAGGGCCTGAGAGCAAATCTTGACAGGATCCTAACCCATAAAGTTTGGGGCTATGTAGTATTCTTTGCTATTCTTTTATTGATCTTTCAGGCTATTTATGACTGGTCCAGCTATCCAATGGATTTTATAGATGCCTCTTTTGCCAAACTAAGCGAAGTAACAAGAACGGCCATGCCATCGGGGCCTTTTACAAATCTTATTGCTGAAGGGATTATTCCCGGACTGGGAGGTATTGTAATTTTCATTCCGCAGATCGCCTTTCTCTTTTTGTTCATCTCAATTCTTGAAGAAAGTGGCTACATGAGTCGGGTGGTATTTCTGATGGACCGCACCATGCGCCGCTTCGGACTTAGCGGAAAAAGTGTTGTGCCCCTGGTATCGGGAACTGCATGCGCCATTCCTGCGGTTATGGCCTCAAGGAACATCGAAGACTGGAAGGAAAGACTTATAACAATTTTGGTGGTACCATTTACCACCTGCTCTGCAAGACTACCGGTTTACCTCATAATTATAGCACTGGTAATTCCGGATAAATCGTTTATGGGTTTTAATCTTCAGGGGTTGACCTTGATGCTTTTATACCTCCTTGGGTTTGCCATGGCAATAGGATCGGCCTGGATACTCCACAAGATCCTGAAGTTAAAGAGCAAATCCTATTTTGTTATTGAGATGCCCAACTATAAAGTGCCAATGTTCAAGAATGTGGGGATCAATGTAGTTGAAAAGACCAAAGCATTTGTTCTAGGTGCCGGAAAGATCATTCTGGCGATCTCCATTATTCTTTGGGTGCTGGCCAGCTATGGTCCCGGAGATAATTTCACCAATGCCCGGGAGATCGTGGAAGCAGAGTACAGTGAAACTGCCCTGCCCGATGAAGAAGTGGATGAGCTGGTGGCTTCCTATAAACTTCAGCATTCTTATATAGGAAACATAGGAAAAGCAATTGAACCTGCCGTAGCCCCGCTGGGTTACGACTGGAAAATAGGGATCGCAATAGTTAGCTCGTTTGCTGCAAGAGAGGTCTTTGTTGGCACATTAGCAACAATCTATAGTGTTGGGAGTGATGAGGAAGAAACTATTAAAGCACGAATGGCGTCTGAAAAGAATCATATTTTGGGAGGACCCTTATTTACTTTTGCCAGCGGAATAAGTCTTCTGCTGTTCTATGCTTTCGCAATGCAATGTATGAGTACCCTTGCTATAGTAAAACGAGAAACCAACACCTGGAAATGGCCTGTGTTGCAATTAGTAGTCATGACGGCCATAGCATATGTCGCCGCCCTGTTCGCCTTTCAAATTTTGAATTAGAATTATGGAAATACTTCAGGAAATACTCGTCTTTATAACCTTCGCCTTAGCTGTGGGTTACATGTTCACAAAGTTTGTGTACAAACCGAAATTTATCTTTGGAGGTAAGAAGAAAGCTGATAAAGCCTGCGGGCCCGCCTGCGGAAGCTGTCATTAATTTCCTTTTTCTCCTGCAGCTGCAATTCTTAAGTAGTATTCAGAGGGGGCTATAGGTATTGCTGTTTCAGGATAAGGCCTAAGATGAGAAACAAGCACCTGTAGGTCTTCAGAAATTGTAAATTCTCCTCCCGTACCCGAAACTACCACTTCTTTCTCAAAATATTTCCCCATTACTGTAATCCCAAGCAAAACTTTCGCCTCTCCCGGCCAGATACAGGTCACCTGTTTTGGACAGCGGGAATCGGATGTTACTTTCAGGAATTTTATACTCGATTTTTCCAGCTCAATTGCCTGCCCCATTTCGAGATCAACATTTAAGCTTACAGGCACTTCCTGTGCAGGAACGGCCAAGTGAAACAAGGCCATAGAAATTACAAACAAAATCTTCTTCATACTCTAAAGACGGAATAAAATAGTCGCTGTTGCATTTTAGCCTAATCCAACGTCCAGAGTCATCATCACCATAAATCCTCCAATGAAGCCCATGGTGGCAATATCGGTGTACCTGTCCTGTTGGGCTTCGGGAATTACCTCCTCCACCACTACAAAGATCATGGCACCGGCGGCAAAACAAAGCGCGTAAGGTAAGATTGGTTCAAAGGTCATGACAGCCCATGCTCCAAGTACTGCTGCTATTGGTTCTACTATTGCAGATAACTGTCCGTAATTCCAGCTTTTCCAGCGGCTCATTCCTTGTCCGCGTAATGGCATTGCTACCGCGAATCCTTCAGGAAAATTCTGTAACCCAATTCCCATTGCCAGGGCGACCGCCCCTCCAATACTGGCACCTTCCAGGCCCATTGCAGCACCACCAAAGAGTACCCCTATAGCCAGTCCTTCCGGAATGTTATGCAGAGTGATCGCCAGAGTTAAAAGAACCGATTTGTGCCAGGGCGTCTTCACGCCTTCTTTATCGGCCATTTTAAAGTTCACATGCAGGTGAGGCAGCACCTTATCCAGCCCAAAAATGAAAAATGCGCCGAGACCAAATCCAACGACAGCCGGAATAACTTTCACAAAGCCCTCTCCTTCACTCATTTCGATTCCGGGTGCCAGTAAGCTCCAAAAACTTGCTGCGACCATCACCCCGCCTGTGAATCCCAACATTCCGTCAAACAATGCCCTATTCATTTTTTTGAAAAAGAACACCAGGCTTGCTCCTAGAGCCGTGAGACCCCAGGTGAATAACGTGGCTAAAAAAGCCGCCATTACGGGATCCAGGGATTCAAAATATGCGATTATATTATTCATGATTCGGTGGGTTTTACAAATAAATTGGTGGAAATGCTTTTCGAAACTCGCAGTTCATTTTCATTGACCTGGATCAAAAGGGAGTCATCATATTCTTCCCGCTGCACTACTTTGATAGGTTTCCCAAGAGTGATCTCGTTCTTATCGAGGTACCTCAGGAACTCGGTGGAAGAATCCTTTACTCCAACACAGATTCCCGACTGCCCCTCAGTAAGATCGGCCAGTAACATCTTGTTGGAGATCCTGAAATTTCCATCTGCATCGGGAATTGGATCCCCATGAGGATCCCTTTTGGGATGTCCTAAGAACTTATCCAGTTCATCGGTGAGTTTTTCTGATTTGATATGCTCGAGTTGTTCAGCGATATCGTGAACCTCATCCCAGGAGAAATTCAGCTTATCGACCAGGAAAACTTCCCAGAGGCGATGTTTTCGAATTACCTCTATGGCAGCATGCTTTCCATTTTCACTTAGATGAACACCCTGATATTTCCGGTATTTTACCAGATTTTTATCAGAAAGCTTCTTCAGCATATCTGTGACAGACGAAGCCTTGGTCTCCATTTCTTCAGCCAGGGCATTTGTACTCACTCCTGCCGAATATTTCTTTTCTAAATGGAAAATGGCCTTGAGGTAATTTTCTTCGGAAAGGCTGAACATATAAAGCTTGTTTTTACGGGTCAAAATTACATTTTTTAATCTTCATAAACAATTTTTAGCCTTGTCTAAAAATTGTTTATACCTTTGTCAAAAATTGTATTGTGAGAATCTTACTTTTTATACTTGTCTTGCTCACTCCTTTCATTAATCAGGCGCAGACTGCGACGATTTCCGGAGAGGTCCTGGCTAATGGTGAGCCGGTGCCGTTCGTTAATATTTATCTCGAAGGGACAAAAACGGGAACTACAACTAATGAGAAAGGACAATTTACTCTGGAAGTTCCTTTAGGGCACCACGAATTGATCCTACAGGCTGTAGGTTATAAAACACAAAAACACCACCTGGACATTTTAAATTCAGAATCGCAACTAATTGATTTCTCCCTACAGGAAGACGTTACAGGCCTGGACCAGGTGGTGATTTCTGCAAGTCGAAATGGCCAGCTTAGACATACCGCTCCCGTCATTGTTTCAGTTACTTCTGCAAAAGAATTTAAAGCCACCCAGTCTATTAGCCTTAGTGAAGGTCTGAACTTCCAGCCCGGTCTAAGGATGGAAACCAACTGCCAGAATTGTGGTTTTTCTCAGGTACGAATGAACGGCCTGGACGGCGCTTACTCCCAAATCCTCATTGACAGCCGTCCCATATTCAGTGCTCTAAACGGAGTTTACGGCCTCGACCAGATCCCGGCAAATTCTATAGATAGAATAGAAGTAGTGCGCGGCGGCGGCTCAGCATTATATGGCTCTAATGCTATTGCAGGAACAATAAATATAATCACGAAAGTCCCGACCGAAGATTATTTCGAAGTAGCAGGTAATTTAGCTGCTATAAATGCTGAAACAAGTGACAAGGCCGTAACTCTTAATGGAACAGTCCTAACCGACAGTTATAATGCAGGACTAAATGTCTACGGAATGTTAAGAGACCGGAATCCCTACGACCACAACGGAGATGGCTTTACCGAACTCACACAAGTCGAAAATAAAACCTTTGGATTTAAGTCATTTTACAGACCTAATGACAGAAGTAAATTAAGCCTGGACTTCCATACTATTCACGAATTTCGTCGCGGCGGAAATAAACTCGACCTTCTTCCTTTTGAAGCCGATATCACCGAACAGATCGAAAGTGACGTTATCGGCGGTGGCCTTACCTACGAAGCCTTCTCAAAAAGTGGAAATTTCAGATATTCTCTGTACAGCACGGCACAATTGTCCCGCAATGACAACTTCTACGGTGGAAAAGCTGAAACTTTGGAAGAGAGTTTAAGAGGTTATGGAAATTCTCTCGACAACACATACCTGCTCGGCTCCCAGTTCTCCTTTGATCAGGAAAACTTTTTGGGATCAACAGCGACTTTAACTGTTGGTAGTGAGTTCAAGAACAACCTGATGAAAGATAGGAAGCCGGGCTACAATGCTTTTGTTGACCAAAACCTGAATATTCTCGGAATTTATGCTCAGCAGGAATGGCAGGCCACCAAAAAGTTGAAACTTCTCGGAGGTTTACGTGCAGATCTTCATAATGCGGCAGAAGAAAATATCATTTTTAATCCCCGATTGAATCTACTGTTTGCTGCAAGTGAACAATTGCAATTCCGTACGAGCTATGCGAAGGGATTCAGAGCACCACAAGTATTTACAGAAGATATCCATGCCAGGATCGCTGCCGGGGAAGTGAACCTGGTTCAATTTTCTGATGATCTTATCTCAGAAACGTCCCATAGTTATCTCGCTTCCGTAGAGTGGAGCAAAACCACTTTAGATGAAAACTACCGACTTACTTTTGAAACCTTCTACACAAGACTCACAGATCCGTTCATCCTGGAGCGAATTTCTGAAACTGTTTTTGAGAAACGGAACGGCGAAGGCGCAGATGTTTACGGAATCAATTTGGACGCAGTCTTTGCCCCCAATCCCGATTGGATCCTGCAGCTGGGAGGGACATTGCAGCGAGCACAATACGATTCTCCCGTGCAATTTAGCGATGATCCCGATGTATCTCTTGAAAATGCCGAAAACTTCTTCAAGTCTCCCAACATCTATGGAAATTTCATCCTCACCTATGCTCCTGTAAAGAACTGGCAGAACAACCTTTCCGGCGTTTACACCGGTAGCATGTATGTACCGCATTTGGCAGGATATATTGAAAATGACCGACTCGAAAAAACTGAAGACTTCATGGAGGTGAATTTTAAAACGGCCTACATCTTCGAATTGTCAAAAGGATTTCAGCTCGAACTGAATTTGGGAATTCAGAATATTTTTAATCAGTATCAGCAGGATTTTGATCGGGGTGTAGACCGTGATGCGAACTATGTCTATGGACCTTCACGACCCAGAACAGCTTTTATAGGATTGAAATTCGGAAGTAAATTGCTTCAGTAAAAGCCATTTTTGACACCTAAAAGCCGCGCTCCTTCTGAATCTTTTCGTAGGCTTCCTGGACTTTCCGGAATTTTTCTTCAGCTCCCTTGATATAAGCCTCATCCATGTGCTGGATCTTATCTGGGTGATATTTCTTGGCCATGGTCCTGAAAGCTTTCTTCACCTCAGCATCAGTAGCCGATTTGTCGATCTCCAGGATCTTGTAAGCATTATCGGTAGTCTGGAAGAACATGGCATACATGCTCTCAAAATCTTTTACCCCAATGCGCAAGTACCCTGCAATTTGCCTTATCTTTCCTGCCTCGGCTTGGCTCACACTACCATCGGCATTTGCTATGCTGAAGAGGAAGTGAACGATCTGTAACCTTGCAGCATATTGAGTTCGGGCTGCCAAAAATTGAGAAATTCGCCGTTCATCGAGTTGCCGGTCTTTGACCACGTCATTAAAGGTGCGAAAAACAGCATTTGCGCGTTCTTTTCCGTAGGCCTGCACAAAGTAATTCCGCACATAATCCATCTCCTTTTGACTCACCTTACCATCTGCCTTAATTACTATAGCCGAAAGAGTCAACAAATGCAATTCAAAGTCTCCCGGGGTTACGCGCTCCTCTTCAGCAAAGAATCCGCCGCGACGGGATGAGGTGAGAGAATCTATGATGCTTCCTATAATAAATCCGAGGATGGCTCCACGAAATCCATAAAACATAAAGCCGACAAAAGCGGCAAACCATTTGATCATTAAGGTACTTTTGGGCTGTAAAGATAGTATTTTACAATGGCTTTTTTTCTGAAAGAGGAGCCGGTCAAGCCTTTAACTCCCGAAAATTTATGCTCTTACATTTATTTGGTATCTTTGCATCTTTAGTTCTAACAATAAAAAATTGATATATGTATCCACCGGAATTAGTGAAGCCAATGCGAGAAGATCTTACGAGCATTGGGTTTGAAGAATTACACTCAGTAGAGCAGGTTGATGAGGCGATCGCAAGAAAAGGAACTACCCTGGTGGTGGTGAATTCTGTTTGCGGTTGTGCTGCTGCAAATGCACGTCCCGCTGCAAGAATGTCCTTACAGAACAGCAAACGTCCAGATCACCTGGTGACCGTTTTTGCAGGAGTTGACCGTGAGGCTACAGAAAAAGCCCGTGATTATATGGTTCCTTTCCCTCCTTCTTCTCCAGCTATGGCTTTGTTTAGAGATGGCGAGTTGGTTCACATGCTGGAAAGACACCACATAGAAGGTCGTCCGGCAGAGGTTATTGCAGATAATCTTACTGAAGCTTATAACGAGTTCTGCTAAACAGCATCGAACTTAAATAAAAAAGAGCAGTCAAAAATGTCATTTTTGACTGCTCTTTTTATTTCTAGGAAAAGGATCGAAACGGGAAATTGCTCCATTGTTTCTATTCCTGTACCCTGTCGTTGGACCGATTCATATTGGAGATTTTGAGGCACTTTTTGCCTCATTCTCAGTATTCAAAAAAAAATATTTACTTTTAATTAAAGGAAAATCACCCTACAACGAGAAAGTTATGGGAAATTCAATAAAAGTCAGAAAGATGAAAAACTTATTTTTATTCACGCCATTGTTCTTTTTATGTTCTATCCTGTTCACATCATGTAAAAGTGAAAACAAGGAAGTGCCTGATGAGCAATTATTGGAGGCCAATGTTGCTACAGATAAGCCGGGTCATTCAGATTCTGATGTTATTGAAATCGTAACAGATGCCATGAATTTCAAAACGAAAGATGAATTCCCCTCCGGCTGGAACACTTTCGAGTATAAAAATAATTCCAATGAGACGCATCTTATACTTTTTGATAAATATCCTGAAGGAAAAGGGTTAGAAGATGCAGTTCGTTCTGTTGTTCCCCCATTTCAGGAAGGGATGAATTTCATTAAAGAAGGTAAGATGGAAGAAGCAGGTGTAGCTTTTGGCAAATTACCTGAATGGTTTAACGACGTCGAGTTTGTTGGAGGTGTTGGATTAATTTCTCCTCAATCAACTGCCCAGTCCACATTATATCTTGAACCCGGCACGTATATTATAGAATGTTATGTGAAGATGCCGAATGGCATTTTTCACACTACAATGGGGATGGCGAAGGAGATCGAGGTAGTGGAAAAAGCCAGTGGAATGTCTGCGCCTACTCCTGACTATAACATAATTATTTCAGCTAATGAAGGAATTGTTTTCGATGATAAGGTCACAGCCGGAGAAAAAACATTTGCGGTAAAGTTTGGAGAGCAGAAAGTTCATGAGCATTATCTAATGCATGATGTGAATCTGGTACGGGTGGAAGAAGGGGCAGATATGTCTAATCTTATTGACTGGGTGAATTGGTCAGCACCTGATGGGCTTCAGACGCCGGCACCGGAAGGATTTAAGTTCCTTGGCGGGATGCAGGAAATGAAATCGGGGAAAACAGGTTACTTTACTGCAGATCTTAGACCTGGAACTTACGCTCTAATAGCTGAGGTTCCTGATGCGGAAAGCAAGGGAATGTTAAAAACATTCACTGTCAAATAAATTAAAGAACCGGTAAACTATTTTTTGAGAATTTGAACATGGATCCGAGCTTTTCTTCGGTAGGTTACGCAGAATTCTGCTGACCAAAGGAAGAAGAATTTTTATCCAATTTTCATCTTTAACTTAGTTTCTCTCATGGCTGTTTTTCACCCGGCCTCGGTTGAGGCCCTGTTTCCAGCCATATTTAAAGTGGGTTGGCAGCAATAAAAACTCGCCAAACATTTAATTGGGTATATCCGTCATTCCTTGTGACCATTTTGGAAGGGTTGACTGTATCAGTATTAGAGAAACAGTAAAATGACTACTGGAACTGACTCTTGTTTTGCACGGCAGGAATTATTTGCAGAAATTGCAGCCTCTTGCAAGCAAGTACAAATGAAGACTTTTAAAAAGATCCTTTCCTACCCGCTTTCGGTAGTATTCTACATTTTTTTCTTTATTACGCTGTTGGTATTTCATCCAATTCAGTGGATCTGTCTGAAATTAGGAGGCTATCAGGCGCATAAAAAGAGTGTAGACATCTTCAACTTTTTTCTTTTACGTTGTCTGAACATCCTGGGAACCCGATATACATTTGAGAATCCTTACGACCTGCCAACCGACAAATCCTGCATTTTTGTGGCTAATCACCAGGGAATGTATGACATTCCACCTATCATTTGCCATATGCGGAAGCACCATCCCAAATTTGTTAGCAAGAAAGAACTAGGTAAAGGAATCCCAAGTATATCATACAATTTAAGACACGGCGGAAATTTGCTAATTGATCGCAAGAACGGAAGGGAAGCTTTGGTGAAAATGTCAAAATTCGCCGATTATCTGAATCAGCACAAACGCTCTGCCGTAATTTTTCCTGAAGGAACCCGCAGTCGCACAGGTGCTCCCAAGAAGTTTGCAGTTCAGGGCTTGCAACTGCTCATCAAAAAAATGCCCGAAGCCGTCATTGTTCCAATCACCATCAATAACAGCTGGAAACTCTTTCGCTACGGAAGCTTTCCCATGGGCATAGGAGTTCATCTCAAACTTAAAGTACACGCACCAATTACAGCAAATTCTGAAGGCGCCGATGCTTTAGTTGCACAAGTGGAGCGAATAATCACAGCCGATATAAAGTAAGTTCAAAAATTCCCTTTTTAGCAATTATGGATAAGAACAGGATCATCTCTGAAACTGAAAAATTTGTGAAGCAGACTTTGCAGGATGCTGAAGGTGGTCATGACTGGTTTCACATAGAGAGGGTATTTCAAAATGCCAAAAAGATTGCCGCTTCTGAGGAGGTAGACGAATTTGTTGTTGCTTTGGGAGCCTTGCTCCACGATATTGCCGATTCCAAGTTCCATAACGGTGACGAAACAGTAGGACCTGGAATGGCCCGTAAATTTTTAGAGGAACAGCAGGTACCGGAAGAAGTGATCTTCCATGTCGAAAATATAATCAAGTGGATCTCCTTCAAAGGCGGAAATGAAACCCAGCAATTTTGCTCTCCCGAACTGGATGTCGTGCAGGATGCCGACAGGCTTGATGCGCTGGGAGCCATTGGGATTGCCCGCACCTTTAATTATGGAGGCTTTAAAGGAAGAGCAATTTTTGATCCCGATGTAAAGCCTAACTTCAACATGAGCAGGGAGGAATATAAAGCTTCAACAGCTCCAACGGTAAATCACTTCTATGAGAAATTATTTCTCCTCAAAGACAGGATGAACACTAAAACCGGAAGGAAACTTGCTGAAGAACGGCACGAATTCATGGAAAACTTTCTTGCAGAATTCTATAAGGAATGGGGACTACCCTCTCAAAAATGGGATTTTTAGAACAATTTCATTTGCCCGTCCTTATACTGTTCGTGTAGCTCACAGTTCAAAACCGGTCGTTCACTTCCTCTTAGGTACAATTTTCGGGCAATCGCGAATTGCTGTGCTACCTGATTGGCGATATTCCCGTCACCTTTCATTCGTGTTCCGAAGCGGCTGTCATTGAGAGTTCCGCCGTGGCACTCTGCTATTTGGTTCAGCACTTTTTCGGCCTTTCCGGGCATGGCTTTTTTTATCCAGGTAGCGAAAATCTCCCCTATAGCGCCATTCAGCCTTACTACGGTATAACCCACGCCACATGCGCCTCTTTCTGAGATCTCCTTCACAAGCGGCAGGATTTCATGGCTATTGATCGAGGGAATAATGGGCGCCATCATTACATTCACCGGAATACCTCTGGAACTCAAAACTTCGATCGTCTGCAATCTTTTCTTTATACTGGCAGTTCGCGGTTCGAGAAGCTGTCTTGTCTTTTCATCCAGGGAAGTAATGGAAAGATTTACCCGCACCAGGTTATCAGCTGCCAATTCCTCCAGGATATCAACATCTCTCTGAATAAGAGCATTTTTGGTAATGATCCCTACCGGATGTTTATACTTGAGAAATACCTGAAGCAATTTTCTGGTGATCTGCAGTTTTCGCTCGACCGGCTGATAGCAATCTGTATTTCCCGAAAGTACTATAGGAACTGCTTTCCAGCTCTTGCTTCGCAGCTTTTGTTCCAAAAGTTCAACCGCATTTCGCTTGACAAGGATCTTTTGTTCAAAATCGAGTCCGGCACCATAGCCCCAATACTCATGAGAATTTCGGGCATAACAGTAAACGCAGCCGTGCTCACAGCCCTGGTAAGGATTGAGGGAATATTCCAGCCCCACATCGGGGCTGGTAACCTTATTCACTATAGTTTTTGGAAAAGTATCAATAAAGGCAGTTTTTGAAGGGGTTGCTTCATCACCCTCGGCCGCACAGTAATTGAGAAAATCATCCCTCATTTCATAAGACAGCGCATCAAACCGGTTTTTAACCTGATGCTGCGCTCCCCTTCCCCGAATAAAATCGTTCCTCTCCATAAGGAACAAAAATAGGATATTTTCCTGTTATGTGGAAATTTTCCTATTTACCCGGAAAGTCGGCCTTGCGTTTGTTGAGGAAAGCTGAAGTTCCTTCTTTAAAATCTTCGGTCCCAAAGGAGCTTCCGAATTCGTCGATCTCCACCTCAAAACCGTTGACTCCGGCTTGATAGTTTGCATTCAGGGCTTTTATAGCTGCAGCAACTGCCACCATTGAGTTGTTCATGATCTTACCGGCCAGTTTTTCGGCTAAAGGGATAAGCTCTTCAGAAGTCGTAATGTGGTTCACTAAACCATATTCTTTCGCTTCTTTTGCATCGATCATTCCGGCAGTCATGATCATTTCCATGGCCTTGCCTTTTCCAACGAGTTGAGGCAATCTTTGTGTGCCACCATATCCCGGAATAACTCCCAGGGAAACTTCAGGCAAGCCCATTCTTGCATTGTCGCTGGCGATCCTAAAATGTGCAGCCATAGCCAGTTCGAGTCCGCCACCAAGGGCAAATCCGTTTACCGCTGCAATTACGGGCTTTGGGAAATTGGCCACAACATCAAAAAGTTTCTCCTGACCTTCAGCTGCAAGCCGCCTTCCTTCTTCAGGTGAAAATTCAGCAAACTCACTGATATCAGCACCGGCAACGAATGCCTTTTCACCGCTTCCGGAGAGAATGATCACTTTAATGTCGCCATCTTCCCTGGCAGATTCAAAAGCTTCATTAAGTTCAGCAATAGTAGCTTTATTTAAAGCATTCAATTTGGTAGGCCTGTTGATCGTGATGTAGCCTATGCTGTTATTCTCTTCAAAAAGTATGTTTTCAAACTCCATTTCTTATTATTTTGGAAAGTGCACCTTAAAGATAGTGCCTTTATTTAATTTTGATGTAAACTCGATACTCCCGCCGCAGCTCTCTACAATATTCTTTACCATCGCAAGGCCCAGACCCATTCCGCTGGATTTCGTTGTGAACTTAGGCTCAAATACCTTGTCTTTATTCTCTTCGGAAATGCCCACCCCGTTGTCTGATACTATTAAACAGGCACGGCCTTCTTCTTCAGTAACGGTTACCAGCACCGCCGGATTCTTCTCCTTATCGACCGCCTGCACTGCATTTTTGACAAGATTTGTTACGACCCTTATCAATTGCGTACGATCAAACTTGGCAATGATCTCCTCTTTTTCTGACGAGAACAGGATATAATCTTCGTTGAAAATATCGAGAGCCAGTTTTACTATTTTTGGAACATTAAGAGTTTCATTCTGCTGCGCCGGCATCTTTGCAAAATTGGAAAAAGCTGAAGCAATTGAACTCATCGTATCGATCTGCGTGATCAAAGTATCACTGAATTCATCCACTTTTTGCTGCATCTGCGGATCATTGGGATCGAATTTCCTTTGGAAATTCTGAACACTCAATCGCATTGGCGTAAGCGGATTCTTGATCTCATGAGCCACCTGTTTTGCCATTTCCCTCCAGGCCTGCTCCCGCTCACTTGTAGCCAGTTTCGCCGCACTTTCTTCCAGCTCGTCGATCATTGAATTATAGGCAGCTACAAGGGTAAAGATCTCCTCACTTACATTGCCAATCTCGATCTTTTGGTTCTTTTTATCCAGTCGCGTTTGATGTATCCTTTCGGAAACCGTTTTTAAACTTCGGGTAATGTATTTAGAAAGGAAATACGCCAGTAGGATAGCCAGCACCAGCATGAACAGGTAGACTTCAGTAAGTTTTACGAGAAAATTCCGAAGGTCCCTGGTGATAAAATAATCATCTTCCAGGTAAGGAAGATTCAGAATAGCCAGTGGTCGGAATTTGTTATCAGTAATAAAAGTATAAGAAGACTGAAATCTTTTGTCGTTTTTGACAATGTGGCGAATAACTCTCTTTCGGGAAGAGGATTGTAATTGATCCAGCACCTGGTCATCCAGCCTTAGATCTGTAGTATCTGGAAAAAAGGATTGATTTGATTTCAAAATTAGATCTCCATCGAGGCTGTACACATTAATAGGCATGTTGTGTACCTGGGAAACCTCGTGGATCTTGTCCCTCTCCTTTAAAATGAGGTAGACATTCTCTTCGCTCACCTCGTAAGTAGTACTTTCTACTACAAACTTGATATGCTCCCTTATAGCCTCTTCCTTTCTCTCAAGTCTCTCCCTGTGATAGGTCTGTGCTTCTTTCTTGTATTGTAAAACCGTAATTCCTCCAATCAGGATCGAGGCCAGCAAGACCAGGACGATCATTGAGAGGAAAATTCGGGTTCTTAAAGAGAATTTCAAATGTTCTTGTTTAAAGTGGCAAAATACTCAACAATTATTAAACCATTCTACGCATCGGGATTTTTGGACCGAACCCGCTTATAAACCTTTATTCCCAGCATCAACATTCCGGCCAGTAAAAAGATCCCGATCACTCCATAGATCCAGTTGATGGCATCCTTTACGATGACAAGAAAAGTAACAGCGAAAAGAATTAGAGTAGAAACTTCATTCCACAGCCTCATTTGGTTTGAGGTCCAGGCGATCTTGTCATTTTGCATTTGTTTAAAAATATGGTGGCACTTGAAGTGATAAGCAAATAGCAGCACCACAAACAATAGTTTGACATGCATCCAGGACATTTGCAGCCAGGCTGGCATAAGGATGAGGAGCCAAACAGCAAAAAAAGTAGCAAGAACTGCCGAAGGCCAGGTAATAATATACCACAGCCTTTTGGTCATGATCTTTAACTGGTCGCTTAAAATGCTTTTTTGGGGCTCCGGTTTTTCTGAAGCTTCAATGTGGTAAATGAACAGCCGCGGAATATAAAAAAGTCCGGCGAACCAGGTAATCACAAAGATGAGATGAAGGGCCTTGATGTAATTGTAGTATTCCAATTTATTCTGAAGGTTTTTTATCTGGATTGAGGCGAGTGTTGGAAATGGCTTCTTTTTAGAATTCAGAAGATTCATTCAGATTCTGCTTCACCACTTCCCAAGGTATGGATTTGCCACCATTCTTCAAGTGGTCGTCGTAACCTCTCATCAGCTCTTCCTCTTGCTCTGGCGAAATGTTCAATTCTTCTGAAAGTGCAGCCCTTTTATTAGATGTATATTCCTCTCCTGCTTCTGAAGCTTTAGGCGAATAGTCAAGCAAAATCTCCTCCACCCTCTTCAAAACGGAAGCATCATCACAGTTAATGATCTTCTCTAAAAGTTCCAACTTCAGCCTCTCCTTTTCCATATCCTAACAAAGATAAAGAAAACTGCATTTTGAAGAGGTGTCAAAAATGAGATTATACGGCTACATTTTGGTGAGCCCATTCATCGATCCAACGCGCCAGGACCTTCACCCAATCCTCGCGATCATTAAGACATGGTACCACAGTGAATTTTTCCCCTCCTACCTCTTCAAAGATCTCTTTCCCTTCCATTGCGATCTCTTCTAAGGTCTCAAGACAATCTGAGACGAAGGCCGGAGTAACTATAGCAAGATTCTTTACCCCTTCCAGTCCCTTTCTTTCAATAGTCCTGTCTGTATAAGGTTGCAACCAGGGATCGAAACCAAGTCTTGACTGAAAAGACACCGAATATTTACCTTTTTCAAGCCCCAGGTACTCGGCTACTAATTTTGTGGTCTCATAACATTGATGGCGGTAGCAGAATTGATGCGCCGCAGAAGGGGTCTGGCAACAACTGCCATCTATTGTACAATGGGATTTCGTGATATCACTCTTCCTAATATGTCTTTTTGGAACACCGTGGTAAGAGAACAAAAGATGATCAAAATCCACTCCTTTCAAAGATTCTGCAATGCTTGTACCCAACACCCGAATATAATCTTCGTGATTGTAGAATGCAGGAACCGAAGTAAAAGTCATTTGTGGAAAATGCTTTTTCCGAAGTTCTTCGGCCAATACCAGAATTGTTTCGGTAGTTGCCATGGCAAACTGCGGATATAGCGGAAAAATGAGCACCTCATCCACTCCTTTATCCTGCAACTCCTGAAGTCCGCTTTTAATAGAAGGTTTTCCGTACCGCATGGCAAGGGCAATGGGTACAGAAGTTAATTCATCTACTTTCTCCTGAAGCCTTTCAGAAAGAACAATAAGAGGAGAGCCCTCTTCCCACCAGATCTTCTCATAAGCCTCGGCCGATTTATTAGGCCTGGTATTGAGAATTATTCCTCTTACTAAAAGGGTACGTGCCCAGTAAGGCACATCTATCACCCTTTCATCCATGAGGAATTCATCGAGATATTTCTTTACATCTTTTGGATCTGTACTGTCGGGAGAACCAAGATTGACAAGTAAAACTCCTTTGCTCATCTTTTAATTTTGCTTCAAAAATACAATTATTAACTTCTGCTGAAAATGCTTCAGAAAGCTTTAGAAAAATGGTTCCATTGAAGGAATTTATAGATCAGGCTTCCGAAGTAAGCGACATCAGGTATTTTTTTGGAGTAGTACCAAATTTCTTCTTGAAAGCAGCAATAAAATGACTCGACGTGCTGTAGCCTACCTTTAGACCAACTTCATTGACATTATACTCTCCCGAATCCAGAAGTTTTCTCGCATATTCCATTTTATAATCGAATAAAAAACTAAAAACGGAGTCGCCATAGATCTGTTTGAAACCTTCCTTCAGCTTCTTCATACTGAGGCCTATATCACGCGATAGTTCTTGCAGGGAAGGGGGTTCGGCCATATTCGCAATGACAATCTCCTTAGCCTTCCTGATCTTTAAAACATTTTCCTCATCTGTCAGGAATGGACATTGCTCCACATCGGGCTCTTCAGATCTATTGAAGTAAAGGCTGAGTAATTCGTAGGCTTTTGCCTTAAAGTAGAGATTCCTTATCGAAGCAATAACATTGTAGTTCATGACCTGGTTGAGAACAATGACCATCCCCGGGGTAAGCACGCTATCCTTATAATACTGCTTATCCCTGTTCTCCAGGCTCAGAAAACTTATATATCCTGCTTCCTCAGAAAACAGGGCATGGAATTTCTTTATTGAGATAACTATAGAGACAACCCAACTTTGGGGCTGTAGCTCAAGATCTATTGGGAGATCGCGTTTAGGGTTGTAAAGGAGCAGCGCGTTCTCCTCCAGAAGCGGGATCTTATAACTTCCATTATTAAAGAAAAACCTTCCTTCTCCCTTACCCGAAAAGTGAAACTGAATATAATTGCTGTTGATGTTTCGTTGCACCTTTAGCGGTTGCTTCGATTGATTTTGAAACTTAAGCAGATAAAATCCCTCTTCCAGCCTTGTCTTTTCGAAGGGACTTTGAGCGACATTTTCTTCCATAGCAAAATTGTTATTTTGGCAGCTTCTATTTAGAAACATTCTAAACAGAATATCGGAGTTGCCATATTTCATAGGTAAAATTAGCCCAAAAATATGATTTTGATCAGTTTTTGGGCTAAAATCACGTGCAGCGACAAAAAATGTACTTTGAGCGTTGTTTTTTACTTTAACGTTGTCTTAAATTTGTCCGTTGAATTCCTAATCAGGTACATGGAAGATTACAATATTTCAAGAGGAAAGCATTTTTATACCATTGGCCTTAGTTACAAAAAAGCCGATGCAGAAATAAGAGGACACTTTAGTTTAGACGAAACCGGCAAGAAGAATTTGCTCGAGCAGGCAAAAGCTGAAGGTATTGATGGACTTATTGTTACTTCAACCTGTAACAGGACCGAGATCTACGGTTTTGCCCAGCACCCTTTTCAATTGATCAAACTATTGTGTGAACATACCCGCGGTACTGTTGAGGAATTTGAAAAGGTCGCCTACGTCTATAAGAACAAAGAGGCCATCTCTCATATGTTTCGCGTTGGTACGGGATTGGACAGTCAAATCCTGGGAGACTTCGAAATCATTAGCCAGATAAAAATTGCATTTAATCACTCAAAGGATATAGGAGTCTCAAATCCCTTTTTAGAAAGGTTAATCAACTCTGTTATCCAGGCGAGCAAACGCATTAAGAACGAAACAGATATTTCTTCGGGTGCTACTTCGGTAAGTTTTGCCTCGGTACAATATATCTTGAAGAATTATGAAAATCCTGCAGACCAAAATATTCTTCTCTTCGGAACCGGAAAAATAGGTCGTAATACCTGTGAGAACCTGGTGAAACATACTAAAAATAACCACATCACACTTATCAACAGGACTAAGGATAAGGCGGAAAGAATAGCCGGTAAATTTGATCTTACCGTTAAGGACTACGGCGATCTACAGGCAGAAATAAGACAGGCAGATATTCTTATTGTAGCCACAGGAGCACAAAATCCTACCATAACAAAAGAACTGGTATACAATAAAAAGGACCTATTAATACTGGACCTATCGATCCCGAAAAATGTTTCAGATGAAGTAGCTGAACTTCCCGGAGTTTCAATTATTCATCTTGATGACCTTTCCCAAATTACTGATGAAACTCTTGAACGTCGAAAAGCAGCGATTCCCAAAGCGAAAGAGATCATCGCGGAAATGGAAGCTGATTTCAACTCCTGGCTTGAAACAAGAAAATTTGCACCTACAATTAAAGCTCTGAAAAAGAAACTTCGTGCCATGAAAGATGCCGAAGTAGATTTTCAACGTAGAAAGATCGAGGATTTCAATGACCGCCAGGCTGAAGTTTTAGGGGACAGGATCATTCAGAAGATCATGAACCAGTTTGCCAATCATTTAAAAGGTGACTCAAATTCTACTGATGAAAGCCTGGAATTGATCCAGAAAGTTTTTCAACTCGAAGAGCCCGTAAAAAGATGAGCAGGGTGATCCGAATAGGGACCCGCGACAGTGAACTGGCTCTTTGGCAGGCTAATGCTGTTAAAAATGCCCTTGAGAAGCTCGGCCATGAAACAGAATTAGTTCCGGTAAAATCCCAGGGGGATCTGGTGCTCGATAAGCCTCTTTACGAATTTGGAATAACGGGTATTTTCACCAAGACCCTGGATGTGGCAATGATCACAGATCAAATTGACATTGCTGTGCATTCAATGAAAGATGTTCCTACTGCCCTTCCCAAAGGAATTGTAGAAGCTGCGATCTTAAAAAGGGCAAATACACAAGATATTTTAGTTCACAAAGGCACCGATTTTCTCAATGAAGAAGGGATTGTTGCTACGGGAAGCCTTAGACGACAGGCCCAATGGCTTCATAAATATCCCAACCATGAAATTGTAGATCTAAGAGGCAATGTGAATACACGCCTTCAAAAGCTAAAAGATAACAACTGGGACGGTGCGATCTTCGCTGCGGCAGGCCTGGAGCGAATCAATCTCAAACCAGATTCATTTATCGATCTTAAATGGATGATCCCCGCCCCTGCACAAGGAGCGATGTTGGTCGTGGCCAAAGAAGAAGATGATTTTTGTCGAAATGCTTTATCTGCCCTAAACCACGAAGCTACAGCCATATGTGTACATATCGAAAGAGAGTTTTTACGGATTCTGGAAGGAGGCTGTACTGCACCCATAGGTGCGCTGGCGACCATTGAAGGAGAAAGTATTCATTTTCAAGCTGCTCTCTTTAGTCTTGACGGGCAACAAAGAATTGGGGTAGAGAAGGAAATTCCTGTTTCTGAACACCAAGGCTTTGGCCGGGCATGCGCAAAAGAAGTTCTTGAAGCCGGCGGCGCAGAACTTATGCGGGAAATAAAACAAGCCGTTAACAATACCAAAGGTTAATTGCCAACAAAGCTTCCAAACAATTTGTCAAACTTCAAAGACAGTGACAGCCTATCCAAACCAACTCCTCGGGGAGGCAGGGCGGCGACTGTTCTTTCTACAAAGAAATTGACAACAGGGCAGCGGGAGTTACTTCTCAATAAAGGGATTGGATTGGTAGAAGCAAACTTTATAAAAATTCAGCCCATTGATTTCAACATAGAGCACCTCCCTAAAAATGTCATTTTTACCAGTAAAAATTCTGTCCTCGCTATTTTGGAGCATCCTTTAGTAAATGAGATCCGCGAGAAGGACATCTTTTGTGTCGGAGAAAAAACCGCAGTTCTCCTAGAAAATAAGGGATTCAGAGTGTCTAAAATGGCAAATTACGGAGCAAATCTGGCGTCAGAGATCATAAGCAACCATAAGAATGAAGAATTCCTGTTTTTCTGCGGAAAAAAAAGACATGTAGAGCTTCCGGAGCAAATGACATCAGCAGGTATTAATTTTACTGAAGTAGAAGTCTATGACACTCATACGCAGCCGACAAAAATTGAACGTATCTTTGATGGAGTTCTGTTCTTTAGCCCCAGCGCGGTGAAAAGTTATGGTTCGCGTAATGACTTAAGAAGCAGCATAGCTTTTTGTATAGGAACAACAACAGCCACAGAGGCTAAAAATTATACTAACAACATCATCATCGCCTCCACCCCATCTATTGAGAACGTGATCGTGCAGGTGGTGAAAACTTTTACATCAACAGAAGAAACCTTTCAAAAATGATAAAAAACGATCTTTTTCTTAGAGCTTTAAAAGGCGAAACGGTGGAACGTCCGCCGGTATGGATGATGAGACAGGCGGGCCGCTACCTGCCCGATTTTATGAAGCTTAAGGATAAGTATGATTTCTTTACCCGATGTCGCACCCCGGAACTGGCTACTGAAATCACCGTAATGCCCATCCACCAGGTAGGCACAGATGCTGCTATTCTATTTAGTGACATTCTGGTAGTTCCACAGGCGATGAACATTGAAGTGCAGATGAAACCCGGTCTCGGTCCTTGGCTGCCAAATCCTGTGAGAACATCTGCCGATGCTGAAAAGGTGATAGTGCCCGATGTTCATGAGACACTGGGATATGTAATGGAGGCAATAAAAATGACGAAAAAGGAACTTAACGATGAGGTTCCTCTGATAGGTTTTGCGGGTTCTCCATGGACAATTCTGTGCTACGCAGTACAGGGACAGGGCTCCAAAAATTTTGATATTGCGAAGAAATTCTGCTTTACGAATCCGCAGGCTGCCCATACACTGCTCCAAAAGATCACAGATACTACCATTGCTTATCTAAAGGCTAAAGTTGAAGCCGGAGTAGATGCGGTGCAGATCTTTGATTCGTGGGGAGGAATGCTTTCTCCGGAAGATTACCAGGAGTTCTCGTGGAAATATATTCAGCAGATCATAGATGCTCTAAAATCGGAAATACCGGTGATCGCCTTCGGGAAAGGCTGTTGGTTTGCTTTGGATAAAATGGCGCAATCGGGAGCTTCTGCTCTGGGCGTGGATTGGACCTGTTCCCCACAAATGGCGAGAAAGCTAACCGGCGGAAATATCACGCTTCAGGGAAATTTTGATCCGAGCAGGTTGTATTCTCCTCCTTCAGAAATAAAAAGAATGGTACAGCAAATGATCAATGACTTCGGAAAAGACAGATATGTAGTCAACCTTGGTCACGGGATCCTTCCTGATATTCCTGTAGAGAATGCGATCGCTTTTGTAGAAGCTGTTAAGGAATATAAAGCCTCGTAAAGGTGGCGATAGGTAAAAGAATAGCAAGCCTAAATTTTAAAGAGCTGGTTGTTCTAAGCAGGATATTTTTAAAACATCCGCTTTACCTTCTACCTACTTATAAGGCGACTGATAGAACGGTTAAGATCAGTAACCGCTTATATGGGGCGCTGCATCATGAAGACAACAGGACCAATGCTTTTCGACATGCGCTGTGGAATTACCTGATCTGCAAGTATTGTCTATCTGTCGCGGGCTCAATGGAAAAAGCTGTTAACTGGAGCAAAAAGATCACGGACCTGCATGAGCGATTATCCCCCAATGCCGATTTGGCAAAGGCCATGGACCTGCATAACAACAGGATAGGCAGAGAAATATTTCTTAAAAACTTTGACGAAGAGATAGATATTGTAACTCTTTTACAACAAGAAACAAAAGAAGCAGTAAAGATCAGGTCTTTTAAAGAAATTGAGGAAGTAAGGACAAACCTGGTTTTTATTGAAGAAGTTAGACCAATATGATGAAAGAAAAGTTTTACTCATATATTCAGAACCTGCAAGACAGGATCACTGCTAACCTTGAAGCCATAGACGGCGAGGCCGTTTTTAAAGAAGATCTATGGCATAGAAAAGAAGGCGGGGGTGGTCGCACCCGGGTTATAGAAAATGGAGCTGTTTTTGAAAAAGGAGGAGTGAATATTTCAAAAGTCTATGGCCCTCTTGCGCCTGCAATGCAGAAGCATTTTGGCGTTGGAGATGTTGATTTTTTTGCCTGTGGCCTTAGTCTCGTCCTCCATCCTAAAAATCCTATGGTACCAACTGTGCATGCTAACTGGCGCTATTTTGAGATGTATGACAAGGATGGAACAACAGTGGACAGCTGGTTTGGCGGTGGTCAAGATCTTACTCCTTATTACCTTTTTGAGGAGGATGCGAAACATTTTCATCACATTTGTAAGTCAGCTTGTGACCGGCATGATCCATCTTTTTACCCAGACTTTAAAAAGAGGTGTGATGAATATTTCTGGAATGCACACCGTGACGAAGCTCGCGGGATTGGTGGATTATTCTTTGATTACCTGAGACCTTCCGAAGAAATGGATGAAGAGGCGTGGTACGACTTTGTTACAGATGTAGGAGATAGTTTTCTAGAAGCCTATCTTCCAATTGTAGAGAAAAGAAAGGATCTTTCTTACAGTCCGCAGCACCGTAATTGGCAGGAAATAAGGAGAGGCCGATACGTCGAGTTCAATCTGGTACACGACAAAGGCACCTTATTTGGATTAAAGACCAACGGCAGGATCGAAAGTATTTTGATGAGCCTCCCTCCCCATGTGCAGTGGGTTTACGACCATCATCCCAAGCCGGGAAGTGAGGAAGAGAAGCTGGTGGAGGTTTTGAAGCAACCACGGTCGTGGATCTAATATGTCGCTCCTCTGGAGCTCAATAAGAGTCGGATATTCATGGCTATAAATATGTCGCCTCTCTGAGGCTGAGGGAAACTCAATTTCTGTTTTAATTATATGTTCGAGAGTTACATGAAAGAGATTTAGTATTTTCAATTAGCTCCGGAGGAGCGTTATATTTATAGCAATATTTGATCCCCGAGAATAAAAGAGCTCCGGAGGAGCGTCATAAAATGGCTGATACATATTCAAAGATATACCTTCATATTATATTTGCTGTAAAAGGCAGACAAAACCTGATTTCAACAAAATGGGAGGCTGAACTTTTTTCTTTCATTACCGGAATCATCAAAAACAAAGGACAGAAATTGATCAGGATTAATGGTGTAGCAGATCATGTGCACCTTTTAGTAGGGATTAAACCTGACATAGCTTTATCAGATTTAGTCAGAGACATTAAATCCAATTCCTCCCGGTTCATAAATGAAAAAAGTTGGATTAATGGAAAATTCGAGTGGCAGCAAGGCTTTGGAGCTTTTAGTCTCAGCCATTCACATTTAACCTCCGCCATAAAATATATCGAACACCAGAAAGAGCATCATAAGAAGAGTAGCTTTAGAGAAGAATATGAGAAATTCCTAAAGCTGTATGAGGTGGAATATAAGCCTCAATATCTTTTTGATGAACAAAATAATCTTGAACTTTGATACCTAAATTCAGAATTGACAAATATGCTCATACGAAACCGAAGACTTAGAACTAACGAAGCAATAAGGAGCCTGGTAAGAGAAACTGTTATTACGGCAAATGACTTCATAGTACCTCTTTTTGTTGTGGAAGGACAAAATGTAAAGGAAGAGATCGCATCCATGCCCAACTACTACAGATACAGCCTTGACCTCCTGAAAAAGGAAGTAATGGAACTTTGGGATCTTGGTTTAAGATCTGTTTTGGTTTTCGTGAAAGTGCCTGATAACTTAAAGGACAATAAAGGAACTGAGGCCCTGAATGCTGAAGGTCTCATGCAACGCGCCGTAAAGACGATCAAGGATGCAGTCCCGGAAATGCTGGTGATGACCGATGTTGCCCTGGATCCTTATTCCTCTTATGGCCATGACGGAATTGTAGAGAACGGGCAGATCATTAATGATGCAACAAAAGAAGTACTCGCTAACATGTCACTTTCGCACGTGCAGGCAGGAGCAGATTTTGTTGCTCCCAGCGACATGATGGATGGTCGTATAAAAGCGATCAGGGAGCTATTGGAGCAGGAGAATTTCCATAACGCCGGAATTTTAAGTTACAGTGCAAAATATGCTTCCGCCTTTTACGGACCTTTTCGTGATGCCCTTGATTCGGCGCCCGGATTCGGAGACAAGAAGACTTATCAAATGGATCCTGCTAACCGGGAAGAAGCGATTAAAGAAACCCTTCAGGATGTGGAAGAAGGAGCTGATATTGTAATGGTGAAGCCGGGGCTGTGTTACCTGGATATTGTAAGAGAGATAAAAAATGCAGTCAATGTGCCGGTAGCGGTTTACCAGGTAAGCGGCGAGTATTCTATGCTTAAGGCCGCAGCCGAAAAAGGTTGGTTAGATCATGATGCCGTAATGCTTGAGCAGCTCACTGCCATCAAAAGGGCCGGAGCACAAATAATCGCAAGCTATTTTGCAAAAGATGCAGTTAAACTTTTATAAGAATTTTATTCTAATTGCTTTTTAATACATCTGGATTTATCTTTAAAATATGATTTTTAATCATAAAACATAATCTCTTTTTTTGAACAGGAGCCAAATGCTCCTGTTCTTTCTTTTTGAAGCTTCTTCAACCCGTGTTGTCATTGACTTTATTAAGAATTCTCTCACTCTGCTTTAATTAATCGCGGCTGCTGATCCATCCCCAAACTCCCAGTAAAATAGCGGGGTTTAAGAATGTTTTAGGTTGCCTTTAATAAAATTTCACAGCCTCCTCATGTACCTTTGAAAAAGAGCGGCGAGGTAACTCAGCCGTTTTTTTCAGCAGGTTTTTTCCCTCTCCCCCGTTTAGAAACCTGTAGAAAATCCATCTGATTCTTTCAGATTAAAGGCCAAAAAACAGCATGAGTAAAACTCAATCTTCCAGCATTGCTTTGATCACCGGCGGAAGCAACGGAATAGGACTCTCTATCGCAAAAAAGTTAGAGCAGGAAGGACTAACCGTTATAGTGGCAGACGTTGCCAAGCCTGAATTTGCTTCTAAAGGCATTGCCTTTAAGAGCTGCAATGTAAGTAAGGGAAGTGACATTAATGAGCTTTATGACTGGACCGTCAAAAACTTTGGTCACCCTGAGTATCTCGTCCTTAATGCCGGAAGAGGCATACAGGAAAAATTAACTGAAGGAGACCCAGAAAAATGGAAGGAGATCCTGGATACCAATCTACTGGGAGCACTAAGATGCATCAGGGCATTTACGCCAAACATGATCTCTCAAAAAAGCGGAAATGTAGTGTTTATTTCTTCAGTTTCTGCCAATCAACCTCACCCCTATGGAGGAATATACGCAGCATCAAAAACTGCTTTAGAGGTTATCGCAGAGACCTTAAGACTGGAAGCTCTTCCGCATATCAATGTTACGGTAGTGAGCCCCGGAATTGTAGATACCGATTTTTTTAAGCACCAGATATCGGGCGACAATACAGTCGAGCAAATGGGAATGGGAGCTATTGATCCGGAAGAAATTGCAGAAGATGTGTGGTATGCGCTCAACAAGAAAAAAGGAACAAGCATAAACAAGATCATAACCAGACCAACATTACAAAACTTCTAACAACCAAAACCAATAAAATGCAGAAGAAAATATTGATAACTGGAGGCGCAGGATTCATTGGGTCTCATCTTGCAGATGAGCTTTTGAACAAGGGGTACAAGGTTCGGGCTTTGGATAATCTTTCAGAACAAGTGCACGGCAAAGATGCCACCCGCCCCGATTACCTCAACCCAAATGTAGAGCTGCAAATAGGAGATGTTCGGGATAAGACAGCCGTGAATAAAGCTTTAGATGGCATTGATGCCGTTATCCATCTTGCCGCAATGGTGGGAGTGGGGCAAAGCATGTACCAAATAAAAGATTATACAGATGTCAATAATGTAGGAACCGCTGTTCTCATGGAGGCTTTGATGAATAAGCCTGTCGAAAAACTCGTTACTGCTTCCAGTATGAGCATTTATGGGGAAGGTCTTTACCTCGATGAGTCAGGAGAAAAAAGAATGGATTGCAATAGAAAACTATCCGATCTTAAAAACGGACAGTGGGAAATGTATGACAGCAATGGAAAGGAGCTCAAACCGGTTCCCACTCCCGAAACTAAAACTCCAAACCTGTCTTCAGTTTACGCCCTTTCTAAATACGACCAGGAACGACTGAGTCTTATCACCGGAAAAGCCTATAATATCCCCACAACAGCTTTGAGGTTCTTTAATGTCTATGGAACCCGGCAGGCACTCTCCAACCCCTACACTGGGGTGCTTGCGATCTTCGCTTCCCGACTGCTGAATAACAATCCACCAATGATATTTGAAGACGGAAACCAAAAGCGGGATTTCATCCATGTAAAAGATGTGGCCAGAGCTATTAGATTGGCTATGGAAAAACCTGAAGCCGATGGAGAAGTCTTTAATGTTGGCAGCGGAAATAAATATACTATCCTGGAGATTGCCGATAAACTTGCTGAAGTCATGGGCAAAGAAACTATAAAGGCAGAAGTAACAGGAAAATATAGGGTAGGTGATATAAGACACTGTTTTGCCGATACCACAAAAACCCGTGAAAAATTAGGTTTTCAACCTGAAGTCAAGTTCGAAGATGGATTATTCGAACTGGCCGAATGGCTTAAAACCCAAATAGCCACCGACAATGTTGGAAAAGCCAGCAACGAATTGTCTTCCAGAGGTCTAACCGTATAAAAGAACAGCTATGAAAGTAAAGAAGAATATGGAACGAAATACTCCTGCACTTGGAATACTTGAATGGTTTAGACCGGGTGAATACGAGGAGGTAAAAGCAGCAATAGAAGATTTAAAAAAATTAGGAATTCGCCACCTGCGCACAGGTATTTCCTGGGCCGACTGGTATGTGGAAGGTACAGCAGAATGGTACGACTGGCTCTTCGCAGAACTTGCTCCGCATGTAGAAGTTCTGCCTTGCTTCCTTTACACTCCACCCTCTATTGGTGAAATGCCAAAGACTTCGGCTCCACCAAAGGATCTTAAAGCCTATGCCGACTTTATTGACACCATGATCACCCGTTACGGTGATTATTTCGAGTGGGTGGAACTATGGAACGAACCAAATAACAAAGTAGAATACGACTTTACTCTCGATTACTCCTGGAATAAATTCTCTACCATGATAGGCATGGCTGCCCATTGGGCTCAAAAAAGAGGAAAGAAGACCCTATTAGGGGGAATGAGCCCTATAGACCCAAACTGGATGCAGATGATGATCGAACAAAAAGTTCTGGATCATATAGACGCAGTTGGAATTCACGGTTTTCCGCATGTATTCGATCAACAGTGGAGAGGTTGGGAGATCAACATAGAAAGCATTAGAGAAGTGATGGAGAAATTTGGTTATGACAAAGAGATCTGGATCTCTGAAGTTGGTTTCTCTACCTGGCAGAATGATGAGGTAAAACAATACCAGGAGTTCAAGAATGTCCTTAACGCAAAAGCCGACAGGATCTACTGGTATTCTCTAAAAGATCTTGACCCTAAAAATTCAACTGTTGGCGGTTTCCATCTTGATGAAAGAGAGTACTATTTCGGCCTAAAAAAGACCGATGGGACAAAAAAGCTCCTCTACAAGCTTTTGGAAAAGAACGGGGTAGAGAAGATCCGGCAGCAGGATTATATACAGAAGCAATACAGGATCAAAGAAGGAGAGAAATATACCTTAATAACCGGAGGTGCCGGTTTTATAGGAACAAATCTCGCCTCAAGATTTCTATCTGAAGGAAAGCGGGTGATGATCTACGATAGCCTCTTTAGAGATGGAGTCGAAGAAAATCTGCAATGGCTTCAGAAGGAGTACGGGGATAAACTCATTATTCAAATCTCAGACATTAATGAGACAAGGATACTGCAGGAGTGTGTGAATCATGCTTCCGAAGTGTTTCACCTTTGCGCACAGGTTGCGGTGACCTCATCGGTTACAAACCCCGTGCATGATTTCCAGGTAAACCTCAGCGGAACCTTCCACTTACTTGAAGCAATTAGGAAGAGTAAACAGCAGCCGCCGTTGATCTTTACTTCTACTAATAAGGTCTATGGAAATCTTCAGGATGTGAAGATGGTGGAAAATGAGACCAGGTTCTATCCGGCCGATGCAAAAATGAAGAAGTACGGGATCAACGAAAAAATTCCGCTTGATTTCCACAGTCCGTATGGTTGTTCGAAAGGTGCGGCAGATCAGTATATCCTTGACTATTCAAGAACCTATGGTTTAAAAACTGCCGTCTTTAGAATGAGCTGCATCTATGGTCCTCACCAGTTTGGCACAGAAGATCAGGGTTGGGTGGCGCATTTCCTAATTAGTGCTCTTGAAGATGAACCTATTACAATTTATGGCAATGGAAAACAGGTAAGGGACATACTATTTGTTGAAGATCTTATTGATGCATTCATGCTGGCCCATAAGAATATTGACAAACTGGCCGGGGAAGTATTCAACATTGGCGGAGGACCTCAAAACACCGTTAGTCTTCTGGAGATCCTTGACACGATCAAGGAAAAAGCAGGAAAGGAAATGAACGTAAGTTTTGAGGATTGGCGTACCGGAGACCAGTATTATTACGTGTCGAATACCAATAAATTCAAAGAAGCTACAGGTTGGCAGCCAAAATACGATGTAGACACGGGAGTAGAAAATCTACTTAAATGGCTCTGTGAAAACAGAAATATCGAATTACCTGCAAATCTTAAATCCACTAAAGAGATTGCCATATGATAACAAACCAGGCAGTGCAGGAGAAATCCCCTGTTATAAAAAATGCTACCGGTACTAAAGCAGCAGTTTTAAAAGCGCCACAAAAAGTGACTGTGGAAGAAGTCAAAATACCCGAGCCGGGAAAAGGTGAGGTTAGAATAAGGTTGGAAGGGTCGGGAGTTTGTGCGTCCAATATTCCGGTGTGGGAAGGTCGCGACTGGTTCGATTATCCGGTTAGGCCCGGGGAGCCGGGACATGAGGGCTGGGGCGTGATCGATGAGGTGGGAGAAGGTGTTACCAACTGGAAAAAAGGCGACAGAGTTACAGCACTTACCTATAATGCCTATGCCACTCATGACCTTGCAAAAGTAGACAGTATCGTAAAGCTGCCCGATTCTTTCACCGGCAAACCCTTTCCCGGAGAACCATTAGGTTGCGCTATGAACATCTTCAATCGCAGCGATATTCAAAAAGGACAACAAGTTGCCATCGTTGGCAGCGGATTCTTAGGGACACTCCTTGTACAGCTGGCGAAATCTGCAGGTGCCGAGGTAATTGCTGTTTCCAGAAGGGAATTTTCACTGGAAACCGCTAAAAAGGCAGGGGCAGATCACCTTGTTCAAATGGACGACCATTACAAGATCATTGAAAAAGTTAAAGAATTGACCAAGGGAAATTTTTGTGAGCGGGTTATTGAATGTACGGGCAAAGAATGGCCACTTAACCTCTCCATTGAGCTTACCGGCGAAAGAGGAAAACTCATTGTTGCCGGGTTTCACCAGGACGGGATGCGCAGTGTAAATGTGCAAATGCTAAACTGGCGTGGTATCGATATGATTAGCGCTCATGAGAGAGATCCACAGCAGTACATCAAAGGGATCAAAGCGGCTGTGGAAGCAGTGGAACAGGGAAAAATGAATCCTTGTCCTTTGTTCACCCACACCTTTTCACTTGAAGAGATGGACAAAGCCTATGAACATCTCACCAAACGCCCCGACGGATTTATTAAAGCACTAATTGTAAACCAGGAATGATCGAAACTCAACCCATCAAAAAGGAATTATCGTTAGGCTTTCTAGGTGTTGGCTGGATTGGCCGAAACCGGATGGAGGCTATTCTCAACAATACATCTGCTAAGGCAACTGCAATCACAGAACCTAATGCAGATAACAGAGATGCTGCAATAGAGAGTGCCAAAAATGCCATTTTGAAGACCTCTCCTGAAGAACTTTTTGCTGAAGGAGATCTCGATGGGATTGTAATCGCAACTCCCAGTGCCATGCATGCCCAACAAAGCATGGAAGCTCTTAAAAGTGGAAAAGCGGTATTCTGCCAAAAGCCTTTAGGACGTACTGCCGAAGAAGTGAAGCAGGTCGTTGAGGCTTCAAAAGAGGCGAATAAACTTTTGGCTGTAGATCTTTCTTACCGCTACACGAGAGCTTTCAAAGCGGTTTATGATACCATCCAAAAAGGGGAAATAGGAGACATCTTTGCTGTAGATCTCACTTTTCACAATGCCTACGGGCCAGATAAAGAGTGGTTCTACGACATCAAGAGATCTGGTGGTGGTTGTGTGATGGATTTGGGAATTCATCTGGTGGATCTGGCCCTGTGGAGCCTAGATTTTCCGGAAATAAAGGACGTTCGAAGTCAGCTTTTTCACAAGGGTAAAAAACTCACTTCTTTCGAGGAGCATGTCGAAGATTTTGCAAGCATTTCCCTTACTTCAGAGAAAGAGCAGGTGATCAACCTGGAATGCTCCTGGCATGTTTCAGCCGGCAAGGACGCCATTATAGAAGCCACTTTCTACGGAACCAAAGGAGGGGCTTCCTTCAAAAATATCAACGGTTCCTTCTATGATTTTAAAGCCGAAAAATATCATGGTACTCAGACCGAAACACTTGTAGATCCACCTGATGAATGGAGTGGACGCGCCGGGGTAGTCTGGGTCGAAAACCTTTTAAACAACGACGGATTTGATGAAAGATCTGCCACCGAATTTATAAAAACAGCCGAAGTAATAGACCGCATATATGGAAGATAAAAAGACAAAGGTATTGATGACTACCGATACGGTAGGCGGAGTTTGGGTTTATTCCCTTGAACTCTGCAGGGCACTGGCGCAGTACAATGTGCAGGTGCATTTGGTCGCTCTGGGTGCATGGCCTTCGCCGGCACAGCAGGTAGAGGCAGAAAACATTCCCAATGTCACTTTTTACAAAAGTGACTATAAACTGGAATGGATGGAGAATCCATGGGAAGATGTCGAGCGGTCACGCAAATGGATCAACTGTATCTACCAAACCGTGAAACCCGATGTGGTTCACCTGAACAATTATGCTCATGTGGAGGAAGAATGGACAGCACCTGTGGTGACCGTTTTCCATTCCTGCGTACAGACATGGTGGCAGGCTGTGAAAGGAATAAAAGCACCTCATGAGTGGGACAGGTATGCCCAGATCGTAAAGGAATCTTTGGAGGAATCTACTGTGGTTGTAGCTCCAACCGAAGCCATCCTCAAGAAGGCGAAAGACATGCATCATTTCACTTCAGAATCAAAAGTGATCCACAACGGAAGAAAAGTTTTTTCTAAGATCGACAAACCTAAAGAAGAATTCATCCTTTGCATGGGCAGGATGTGGGATGAAGCCAAGAACCTGCCTTTACTTTCAAAAATTGCAGAACGCCTCCCGTGGCCGGTATATGTTGCCGGGGAATCAATAAATCCAAGCACCGGAATTAAATGCAGATTTAAAAACATCAAGTTCCTGGGAAAATTGTCTCCTAAAGAAGTGCAGGACTGGATGCAGCGGGCCAGTATTTTCGTGAGCCCCACCCGTTATGAACCTTTTGGTCTGGCCATTCTAGAAGCCGCAGGAAATGGCTGTGCCTTGGTGTTGAGCAACCTCGACACCCTACAGGAGCTGTGGCATGATACAGCTCTCTTTTTCGATCCTGAAGATGAGGCCGAAGCCGAAAAAACTATAGTTCGCCTCATGGAGAGTCCTAAATTCCTGGAGGAGCTTTCTCTAAAGTCCAGAGAGCGGGCAAAACAGTATTCAGCAGAAAAAATGGGAGCCGGCTACAACAGCCTCTACCTCGAAATTTTGGAGAAAGAAAAAAACTTGATGAGTATATGAAAATAGTGATGTTTTACCATTCCCTCTACTCCGACTGGAATCATGGGAATGCGCATTTTTTGCGCGGGATCGTTAAAGAACTTCAAAAGCGGGGGCATGATGTGGATGTCTATGAGCCCGAAGGCGGCTGGAGCCTGCAAAACCTGCTCAAAGACCATGGCGCCGAGCAGCTGGATGAATTTCGGCAGTATTATCCTTCGCTTAATCCGCAGTTCTACAATCCTGAAAAAAGACTTAACTATCAAAATATGCTTGGAGAAGCCGATCTGGTGATCGTGCACGAATGGAATGAGCCCCATCTAATAGCTGAGATCGGCCGGCAAAAGGAAAAATTCGGCTTCAAATTGCTCTTTCACGATACCCACCACCGTGCAGTTTCGGCTCAAAAGGAGATGGCAAAATTCGATTTCACTCACTTTGATGGCGCACTTGTATTTGGTGAGGTGATAAAGAGAATATATCAGGAAAAGAATTGGGTAGATAAGGTCTGGACCTGGCATGAAGCTGCCGATGCAGATTTCTTCAGCCCGAACCGCGATGAGGAGAAGGAAGGCGACCTTGTTTGGATAGGCAACTGGGGCGACGGCGAAAGAACCGAAGAGCTCATGGAGTTTCTTATCGAACCCATTAAAGAATTAAAACTAAAAGCAAAGGTGTATGGCGTGCGCTATCCCGAGAAAGCCAAGAAAGCCTTGGCAGAAGCCGGGATCGAGTACGGAGGATATCTTCCTAACTACAAGGTGCCGGAAGTTTTTGCAAAGTATAAAGTTACAGTGCATGTGCCGCGAAGGCCTTATGTTCAAATGTTGCCGGGGATCCCTACTATCCGGCCTTTTGAAGCACTGTCCTGTGGCATTCCCTTGATCTGCAGCCCGTGGAATGATGCAGAAAATCTATTCACTCCGGGAGAGGATTATTTGATTGCTAAAGATGGTAATGACATGGGCTACAAACTGGCAGAAGTTCTAAAAAGTCCGCACTTGGCAAAAAGCCTTTCCGACAACGGCAGAAGAACCATTCTCGACCGCCACACATGTGCACATAGAGTAGATCTACTGGAAAATATACTTCAGGAGCTCAAAATCCCCGAGGAGAAGATCTATCCTATTCACCAAAAAACTTTGGAAGCATGAAAAGAGACTTGAAAATTGCCTTTTTTGGATCCAGTATAGTTTCGGCCTATTGGAACGGTGCAGCGACTTACTACCGCGGGATTGTGAAGGCGCTACATAAGATGGGGCATGAAGTGACATTTTACGAACCTGACATTTACGAACGTCAGAAGCACCGGGATATTGAAGATCCCGAATGGTGTACGGTAAAAGTTTATCCTGAAGATAAAGTCACTCTAAAAGGATTGTTACGGGAAGCTTCAGAAGCAGATGTGATTATTAAAGCAAGTGGGGTTGGTGCCTTTGATGAATTTCTTGAAGATGCCGTCGTACAGCTTAAAAAAGATGATAATCTCATTATCTTTTGGGATGTAGACGCTCCCGCAACTTTGGACAGGATTGAATCAAACCCTTCAGATCCATTCAATGAACTCGTTCCAAAATATGATTTTGTGCTCACCTATGGTGGCGGCCAACCGGTCATCGACGCATATGAGCGCAACGGAGCGAAGAGGTGCATACCAATTTACAATGCTTTAGATACGGATACTCACTATCCGGTCGACCCGGATCCTAAATTTGAGGGTACTTTGGCCTTTTTGGGTAACCGTCTCCCCGACCGGGAGAAGCGGGTGGAGGAATTCTTTATTAAACCGGCAAAAAATCTTCCCGATAATAAGTTTCTGCTGGGAGGCAGCGGTTGGGGCGACAAATCTATGCCGGGAAATATTGATTACCTCGGCCACGTGTACACAAAAGATCACAATGCTTTTAATTGCACCCCAAAAGCAGTTTTAAACATAAGCCGGGACAGTATGGCTAAATATGGTTTCTCACCTGCAACGCGCGTTTTTGAAGCCGCTGGTGCCGGTGCCTGTTTGATCACAGATTACTGGAAAGGAATTGAGACCTTTTTTGAACCGGGAAAAGAAATCCTTGTCGCCAATAGCGGCGAAGAGGTACAGGTGATCCTTTCCGGACTAACTTCAGAAAGAGCAAAAGAAATTGGGAATGCAGCCTACAAAAAAGTACTCGCAGCACATACCTATGAGCACAGAGCGGAATTACTGGAATCTGTTATTTCCGAAAAACTAAATACAGAAGCCAAAATTCATTAAAAAAAACAGTAGCGAATGAAATTTGTCATTATAGGACTTTCCGTCACTTCCTCCTGGGGTAATGGACACGCCACTACTTACCGGGCCCTCCTTAAGGAGCTAAAGGCGCTGGGACATGACATTCTCTTCCTCGAAAAGGATGTGCCATGGTATTCCCCGCACCGCGATATGCCTGCACCCGATTTTTGTCGACTCGGTCTTTACAAAACCAATGAAGAGCTCAAAACCAAATATAAAAAACAAGTTACCGAAGCCGATGTTGTCATCGTTGGCTCATACGTGCAGCAGGGAGTTGAAGTAGGCCATTGGGCTATAGAAACTGCTACAGGTGTCACTGCTTTTTACGACATTGATACTCCCGTTACCCTGGCAAAACTTGAGCGGAAAGATTACGAATATCTTGATCCCGAGATCATCTCAAAATATAATCTTTATTTGTCATTTTCGGGAGGTCCCATTCTGCAGCACTTAGAAGAGCATTATGGCTCTCCCATGGCAAGAGCCCTTTACTGCTCTGTTGATCCCGATCTTTATTACCCTGAAGATGGAACCAAGGAATGGAAGCTGGGATATCTAGGAACATACAGTGATGACAGGCAGCCTACAGTTGAAGAATTACTGAATAAACCTGCCGCACAATTTCCTTCGGAAAGATTTGTAGTTGCAGGACCTCAATATCCTGATGACTTTCCCTGGTCAAAGAATGTGGAGCGAATTGATCACCTGCCTCCCGCCGAACACAGGAAATTCTACAATTCTCAGGAATTTACTCTGAATGTGACTCGCCAGGACATGATAAAAGCAGGATACTCCCCGAGTGTCCGCCTCTTTGAAGCTGCCGCCTGCGGGGTTCCAATCATTTCAGATTACTGGGATGGAATTCACAGCATTTTTGAGCAGGAAAAGGAGATCCTTATCGCCCGAAGCAGTAAAGAAGTTGAGCAATATTTCCGAAGTATTTCTGAAGAAGAAAGAAAACAGATAGGAGAAAATGCCCGTCAAAAGGTGATGAAATCCCATACTGCACGGGCAAGAGCAAAAGAATTAGTGAATTATGTGAAGGAAGTGCGACAACCTTCAGAAAAAGTTTAAAGTATGTCTAGCCAAACAGAAGTTAAGGAACTGGCACCCTGGTTCCACAACATTCATCTACCGAATGGAAACCAAACAGCACCCGATCATTTTCTGGGTGATTTTCCCAGTTTTAAATGGGAAAAGATCAAAGATTCCATTCCCAAAGATCTTGAAGGCTGGAAGGTACTCGACATTGGCTGCAATGCAGGCTTCTATTCTCTGAAACTGGCAAAGCGCGGGGCAGATGTTTTGGCCATAGATCTCGATGAACATTACCTAAGGCAGGCAAAGTGGGCTGCCAAAGAATTTGGGCTGGATGACAAGATAAGATTTAAACAAATGCAGGTCTACGACCTCGCCCACACCGCAGAAGAGTTTGATCTTATCTGGTTTATGGGCGTTTTTTATCACCTGCGTTATCCTATGCTTGCACTGGACATACTCTCTCAAAAAGTGAAAAAAATGATGGTCTTCCAAACGCTTTCCCTACCCGGCACAGAGGAAATGGAAATTCCGGAGGATGTGGAATTTCACAAGCGGGAGATCATGAAAGAGAATGCCTGGCCAAAAATGGCATTTATTGAGCATAAATTAGCCGGTGATCCAACCAATTGGTGGGCACCTAATCACCAGGGGATTATTTCCATGCTACAAAGCTGCGGACTCAAAGTAACCGCAATGCCCGAAGATGAAACTTATATAGCCGAAAAGGATCCCGCGCTACATTCAAGCCTGAATACCTGGAACTATTCTGAGTATCTTTCCGCAATTGGTAAAGACTGGAAAGAAGAGGTTGATAAAAAGACCCGCAAGGGCTAGAGACGCGATTCTTCGCTTCTCAGGCGCAACAGAAAATTATAGACCTATGAGGTTTCGGAAACCTTGCAGGTCGAAAATTATTTTACTGGTTCAATTTCAAAATTCTCTGGCGGAGTCGTTCCCAAAAGGTGCTCGACAAAATAATCCCAGCGGCGGCGCATCATGTAATAAGAATCTTCCCCAAAACCATGGCGGGCATTTGGAAAAATGATAAGATCAAAATCTTTGTTTGCCTTTATCAACGCGTCTACCACCAGGTAAGTATTGTATGGGGGCACATTATCATCCAAACCGCCGTGAGCAAGCAGGAGCTTTCCCTGCAGGTTTCCAGCGTATAGCTGATTAGCCTGGGCAGCATAATTATCCTCGCCTTCCAATCCCTTTGTCATTAGGCCAATATATCTCTCTCCCCAGTCATCTTCGTAATTCCGGTTGTCGTGATTACCTGATTCTGCAATTCCCACGGAATAGAACTCCGGATGACGGAACATTGCTGCAGCAGCGGCAAATCCACCTCCGGAATGTCCCCAGATCCCAACATTTTCAGCATCTATGTAAGGATATTTTTTAGCCAATTGACGAATTCCGGCTTTTTGATCCTCCAAAGTATTTCCTGAAATATCCCCGTAACAGGCATCATGAAAAGCTTTGGAACGACCGGGATTACAGGAGCCGTCGATAAGAATTACCACAAAGCCCAACTCCGCTAAAGCCTGATGATCCCTTCGTGCCGCCGAAAAGTTTCGGCTGCCTACGCTCCCTCCCTGCGGACCCGGGTAGACATAATTCACCACAGGATATTTCTTGTTCTCATCAAGATGAGTGGGCGTGAACATGAGCCCGTAAAGATACCACTGCCCGTTTGCCGACCTTACTCTTATTGGCTCCGGCGCTTTCCATCCTGAAGCTTTAAGTCTCGAAATATCTGCTTTCTCTAAAGTGGCAATTTTCTTTCCGGTTTTTGTTCGCAGAATCGCTACAGGTGGTGTAGTTGGTGTAGAATAGCTGTCCACAAAATATTCATGATCTGGTGAAAATGAGATGTTGTGATTGGCATTTTCGGGAGTTAAGAGTTTCAGGTTTTTTCCGCTGAAATCTATCCGGTACAAATGTGAGAAGTAAGGATCTCTGCCCTCTTCCCCACCATTGGCTTCAAAATATAGCACCCGGTTCTTTTCATCCACATGCAAAAGTTTCGTTACCACAAAATCTCCTTTAGTGATCTGGTGTTTTAGATCGCCTGTGTTTAGATCGTAGAGATAAAGATGCCCCCAGTTATCCCTTTCCGCATACCAGATGATCTCATTACTCTTGGGCAAATATCGCCAGTTGATACTCCCCTGCCCCGACTCATATTGAGTCTCTACAGTTTCAGTAAAGATCTCTCTCACCTCGCCTGTTGACGCATCGGCAATTTGAAGTTTGGCCTCCTTATGGTCCCGGGAAGTGGATACAAAAGCAAGTTTTGTAGCATTTTCATTCCAGTAGTTGTCATCAAAAGCGCCGCTACAGGAAATATCGTCGCATAAAGTTCCGCGGCGGGGATCGGGCTCCACCTGGAATTCTATCACTTTAGGTTCATCTACTTCCACAATTACACGGTGGATCTTGATCACCTCTTCATCTTCGGGTAAGGGATATTTCCATTTTTGAAGTTCGGGTGCACCAACTTTTGTTTCTACCAGATACATATCACTCAAGTGACGCTGGTCCTGCCTGTAAGTGGCAAGTTTTTTAGAATCGGGTGACCAGAGGACGATAGGTTTGTCACTCTTTCTCCATCCAGCATTGTCTGTAGCGTAGCCGAAATTTTCAATGCCATCGCTCGTCAGTTGCTTTTCTTCGCCGGTTTCGAGGTTACGGAGCCATAAATTCCAGTCTTTGATATAAACCGCTTTCTTTCCATCGGGCGATAGAACTTCATTCCGCGAAACTTCAGGAGTTCTCTTCTGCTGTTTCTTCTGCGGAAGTAATTCCGCCAAAGAAGTAGCTGTTTTTTTCTGTCCGGTTCCGGGATTCACCAACACATATTCAGTGCCGCCCGGTATGCTCACTTTGTACCAGAACTGTTCGTCGTCGAGCCAGGTAGGCCGAACATTTGCTCTGTCTACCAAGTCATTGATGTTAAAGCTTAGGAACTTTGTAGCCCGTTCATAATCTTCAGCAGTAATTTCCTTTACAGGTTCCTGGGCAAAAGAATTCAGAAACACCAGCAAAAACAGAGTATTCAAAAAGGGGATTTTTTTCATATCTTTTTTATTAGAAAACTTCAGATGACAAGATACGCAAAGAAGCTTTTGTAAGAAATAAGCAATTTTAAATACCAAAATATGCAGAATTAATTTCCTTTTAGGAAGTTTCCGTTCCAGCTTTCTTATTTTTGAGTAAATAACCCTGTTCATGCTTTGCATTAAACATCATTCAACAGATCCATATTTTAACATCGCTACAGATGAATACATCTTTAAGCACATCAAGGAAGACTGTTTTATGCTGTGGCGAAATGATAATGCGATCATTGTAGGAAAACATCAAAATACCCAGGCAGAGATCAATCATGAATACGTCAAGGAAAGAGGAATAAAGGTGGTGAGGCGGCTATCTGGCGGTGGTGCAGTCTATCACGACCTGGGAAACCTCAACTTTTCCTTTACCCGCACCGGTGACAGTTATGAAATGATCGATTTTGAGCGCTATACAAAACCCATTATTGAGGTGCTAAAAGAGCTGGGAGTAAGTGCCAAATTTGAAGGCAGAAATGATCTGACCATAGAGGGTAAGAAATTTTCGGGAAATGCAGAGCACGTTTTTAAGAACAAGGTGCTACATCACGGGACGCTGCTCTTTTCTTCAGAAATGAAAGATGTAAGCGGAGCTTTAAAGATCAACCCGCTTAAATACAAGGACCGCGGCGTGAAATCTGTTCCCAACCGGGTGACCAACATAAGTGACCACCTTCCGGAAAAAATAAGCCTGGATGAATTCACAGATAAAATCATGGATTATATCATCCATAACTTTGAGGAGGCCCGGCCATATGAGTTTACTAAGGAAGATTTGGCAGCCATTCAAAAGATAAGGGACGAGAAATACAGCACCTGGGAATGGAACTTTGGATCTTCGCCCGATTATAATTTTAAACAAGGCGCCCGCACTCCCGGTGGGACTGTAGAAATGAACATGAATGTTGCCAATGGAGTAATCCAGGAAGTAAAGATAACGGGGGACTTCTTTCATATAAAAGATATTGGCCCGATTGAACAGGCGCTTGAAAATACAAGACACGAAGAAAAAGATATTAGGGAAAAGCTTTCACAGTTTAATCTCAACGAATACTTCAACAAGATCACCGAAGATGACCTGGTGGCGATCATGTTTTAGCTATTATTAATTTAAAAAATCTGAATGGAATTACTCATTTTATACGCCGTACTGGCAATTTTCTTCTCCTTTATGTGCTCAATTTTGGAGGCAGCCTTTCTAAGTTTCACCCCCTCCTATCTAAAGATCAAACTAAGAGAAGGTAAAGCTTATGCTCACACCCTCACCAAATTTAAGCAGGATGTAGACAAGCCGTTGATCGCGATCCTCACGATAAATACCATTGCCCATACTGTAGGAGCAATCTTAGTGGGTGTCCAGGCCGAAAAAGTATACGGCGACGGCGGGAATGCAGTAGGTATCGTTTCGGCGATTATGACTTTGGCAATTTTAATTGTTTCTGAAATAATTCCGAAGACCATAGGAGCTACCTACTGGAAATCTTTGGGTAGCTTTACAGCGACCTCCTTAAAGGCCTTTGTTTTTCCGCTGAAGTATACCGGAATACTGTGGCTAATGATGCTCACTACAAAACTTATCGGAAAATCGGCTCATGTGAGTTCCATGAGCAGGGAAGAATTCATGGCCATAACCGATGTTGCCGAGGAAGAAGGCGTTTTTGAAGAGCAGGAAACGACGGTGATAAGGAACATGCTGCTATTTAAGAAAGTCAAAGCCAAGGATGTAATGACTCCCTTCTCTGTTGCGGTGACCGAAGATGAAAATACTACCATTGAACAATTTCACCAGGAACACCGTAACCTTAAGTTTTCCCGAATTCCGGTTTATCATAAGAAGCACAACAACATTACAGGATTTGTGCTGAAGGATGACATTTTAGAAGAAATGCTGGATCAAAAAGGACCTGAACCTCTCAAGATCCTAAAAAGGGAAATTCCCATGACTTCAGAAGACACTCCAATTCCTCAACTTTTTGAAAGGTTCATTCGGGAAAGAACCCATTTGGCCATGGTGGTCGATCATTATGGCAATACTATAGGCCTTGTAACCATGGAAGATATTATTGAAACCCTAATGGGGCTGGAGATCATGGATGAAAGTGACAGCGTTGAGGACATGCAGGTACTTGCACGCCAAAACTGGGAAAAAAGAGCTAAAAAATTAGGTCTTCTAAAGCAGGATCAACCTGAGGATAAAGACCGGAAGGATGAATAAAGCCTTTTTAAAAACTCCTCTGGGAAATGCCATTTTAGAGGGGGATTCTAAAGGGATCTCAAAACTTACTTTAGCCGAAGAAGTACCTGAAATCACTACAACTCCAGCTCCCGAACTTCAAGAGGCAATAAATCAATTGCAGCAGTATTTTGCGGGAGAGCTGAAGGAATTCGACCTAAAGCTGAATCCGCAGGGAACTGAATTTCAAAAAAAAGTATGGCAGGCATTGCTCAGTATTCCTTATGGTCGCACCACCTCCTATATGGACCTGTCAAAAGAGCTGGGTGACCCGCTGGCGATAAGGGCAGTGGCGGCAGCCAACGGCAAGAATCCGTTGTGGATATTAATTCCCTGTCATAGAGTTATTGGCAGCGATGGTTCCCTAACTGGCTACGCCGGCGGTCTGTGGAGAAAAAAATGGCTTCTGGAGCATGAACAGCCGGTAAAACAACAAAGTCTGTTCGCATGAGAAGAGGGATCAAAAAAGGCATTTTTGGCACGCTTATTTTTCTGGCTCTTGCCATTGGTCTAATTTACCTTTTCAACTTTGATTATATCTTTAAAGGAATACAGTCCACTTATTTGCAGGGACACCTTACTGCCCACATAGATGATCATGAATTCTTTGACACCCGAAAAATAGAGGCAGGAAAACCTCAGCCGTGGCCCCAACATAAAGAGTACAATAAATTTTCTCTCACCCAGGAACTTCAGCAAAAGAACAAAGAAGCAGGAACTATAGCATTTTTGATCATTAGGAATGACAGCATCTGGTATGAGAATTATGCTGAAGAGTACGGTCCGCATTCGTTTACCAATTCATTTTCGGTTGCGAAAAGCCTGGTGGCAGCACTCCTCGGAAAAGCCATTCTCGACGGACATATCGAAAGCCTGGATCAACCAGTAGCGGATTTCTTTCCACAGTTTGATAAGCGGCTGAAGCTGCGACATCTCGTTTCCATGTCTTCTGGCCTTAACTGGAAAGAAGATTATTACAACCCTTTCTCGATGACCGTAAGATCATATCTTGATGAGAATATAAGGCAGATGATACTTGACCTGGAAGTTGTGGAGAAGCCGGGACAGGATTTTGAATATTTGAGCGGCAATACTCAGCTGCTGGCAATGGTGCTGGAAAAAGCAACGGGCAAAAATGTTTCGGAATATATGAGCGAAAGCTTCTGGAAACCTATGGGCATGGAGAATGATGCACTTTGGCAACTAGACAGCCATGAGAGCGGCATGGAAAAGGCTTTTTGCTGCATCGCCTCAAATGCGAGGGATTTTGCCCGCTTCGGAAAACTGTACGACCATCATGGAAACTGGAACGGAGAACAGCTGCTGGATTCGGCTTATGTCGCAGAATCAATTAGGCCGCAAATCGAAGATTATCCGCATTATGGAATGGGAATTTGGCTGAAGGAATATGAGGGGCAGGAAGTGTTTTACTTCCGTGGTATTCTTGGACAGTATGTGATTGTACTTCCGCAGAAGGATGTGATCATAGTGAGGCTGGGGCATGAAGGCGGTAAAGTTCCCGGTGACAAAGAACATCCCAACGATTTTTATTTCTATCTTGAGGAGGTGTTAAACACACTTGAAGCACATGATCAAGAAAATCGCACTCCGCAATCTGCTGTTCCTGGACATTGAAACAGTTCCCGAAAATGCCACTTTTGCAGAACTTTCCGAAGAAAAGCAGAAATTGTGGGAGTCAAAGTCGCAATATCAGCGAAAAGAGGATTTTACTCCCGAAGAGTTTTACGACCGGGCCGGAATATGGGCAGAGTTTGGTAAGATCATCTGTATTTCGGTGGGATATTTTGCCTTTCAGGGGGAGAAAAGGACTTTTAGGACCACCACCTTTCACGGTGAGGAGAAAGAGCTTTTGACAGCTTTTAAAGGTCTTCTAGAAAGCCATTTCGGCAGACCTCAACATTTGCTATGTGCACATAACGGAAAAGAATTCGACTTCCCATATATTGCCAGGAGAATGCTCATCCATAACATGGAGCTCCCCAACAAGCTCAATCTTTTTGGAAAGAAGCCATGGGAAGTACCTCATTTGGACACCCTGGAGTTGTGGAAATTCGGAGATTATAAGCACTACACCTCCCTAAAATTACTTTGTAATGTTCTTGGCATTCCTTCACCCAAAGAGGATATTGACGGCAGCCAGGTTTGTAAGGTGTTTTACGAAGAAGGAGATCTCCCCAGAATTGTTTCTTACTGCGAAAGAGATGTGGTTGCGATCGCCCAGGTCATACTTAAGTTAAGACAGGAGGCACTGCTGGAAGAGCATGAGATCATGCATGTGGAGATTCCTTAAGGAACTGTTATTTATCCTGCTGCTTTTCAAAGATTTAGTATATTTAAGAAAGAGAGCTCAAAAAATGTCATTTTTGAGCCTCGATATTTTGTATAACTAAACGAGCCAATTATGTATTTATACGTAGAACAATGGAATGTAACTAAGGACTGGATGGATCTTTCAAAAGAAGACCGTCGTGCCTATATGAATAAAGTAAAAGATGCCATTAATGATATGAGCGGTGCCGGGATTGAAAACCTGGGCTGGGCTATGAATGATGAGCACACTCCCTATAGAAGTGATTACCGGTATTTCGCGCTATGGAAAATTCCGGATCTGGAAACTGTTGAGAAGTTCGAGCATGGAATTGAAGAAGCGAACTGGCACAAATATTTTTCCCAGGTGAACACCCGCGGAAAACTAATCCCATTAAACGAAGCCATTGACTTTTTGGTAAATCTTGAGAAACACTCGACTTCAATCCTGGATTAAATTTAAAGGACCTGCAAGGTCTTTTTTAGACCTTGTAGGTCTGAAGCAGACGTAAAAAAACGGACCTGCAAGTTCTAATAAAAGACCTACAAGGTTTTGGAAACCTTGTAGGTCTTTCTTTATATTTTCATTTCTGGAATATCCCCTTCTACAATAAGAGTTCCTTCAGTCGCTTCCTTTATTTCCTCCACAGTCACTCCGGGGGCTTTCTCCAGCAGTTTAAAACCTCTATCGGTCACTTCTAGAACTGCAAGATTGGTCACAATTTTAGTAACGCAACCCACTCCTGTCAAGGGTAAAGAGCATTTTTTGAGCAACTTGGATTCCCCTGCCCTATTGGTGTGCATCATAGCCACAATAATGTTCTCTGCGCTGGCGACGAGATCCATGGCTCCGCCCATACCCTTCACCATTTTTCCCGGAATCTTCCAGTTGGCTATATCACCATTCTCGGCTACTTCCATAGCACCAAGGATAGTTAGATCTACGTGTTGACCTCTTATCATTCCAAAGCTCATAGCCGAATCAAAGTAACTTGCCCCGGGCAGAGCCGTGATTGTCTGCTTTCCGGCATTTATTAGATCGGGGTCTTCTTCTCCTTCAAAAGGAAATGGTCCCATGCCCAGGATACCGTTCTCACTCTGAAACTCGACTTCTATATCATCCCGTACAAAGTTGGCAACCAGCGTTGGAATTCCTATTCCCAGGTTAACGTAATAGCCGTCCTTTACTTCTTGTGCAATGCGTTTTGCGATTCCGTTTTTGTCGAGTGCCATCTATTGATCTTTTTGTCTAACAGTTCGTTGTTCAATTCTTTTCTCATAATCTTTCCCCTGGAAGATCCTTTGTACAAAGATCCCTGGAATATGAATCTGGTTTGGATCCAACTCTCCCGGCTCCACCAGTTCTTCCACCTCGGCCACAGTAATAGTCGCTGCCCCGCACATCACCGGATTAAAGTTTCTAGCCGTCCCTTTAAAAATGAGATTTCCGGCCTTGTCTCCTTTCCAGGCTTTGACAAAGGCAAAATCGGCTTTATAAGCTTCTTCGAGCACATACATTTTCCCATTGAACTCGCGGGTTTCTTTACCCATAGCTACTTCGGTTCCGTAACCTGCGGGGGTATAGATCGCCGGGAATCCCTGCTGTGCTGCCTGACACTTGGCAGCCAATGTTCCCTGCGGCGTGAGCTCTACTTCGAGCTCGCCACTAAGCATTTGACGCTCAAATTCGGCATTTTCGCCTACGTACGAAGAAACCATTTTATCGATCTGTTTCTTCTGAAGAAGAAGACCTAATCCGAAGTCATCGACTCCGGCATTATTTGAGATACAGGTAAGATTTTTCAGGTTGAGGCGAACAAGCTCAGAAATTGCATTTTCGGGAATTCCGCTTAATCCAAAGCCCCCCAGCATAAAAGTCATGCCGTCATGTACTCCCTCAAGAGCTTCAGAAACATCCCGTACAGTTTTATTGATCATTGTTGGTAGTTTTATTCCGAAAAATACAAAAAAATAAAGGCCCTTTGAAATGCAAAGGGCCTTCTATAAATAATTTCAGAATAAATTCAGGATTTCCTAAAAATCGAGTTCATCGGGCAGACTGTCCTCATCATTTTCACCGTTACGGCCATAAGCACTACAGTTCGTTTGGATAGTTACTACTTCCGGTTTGGGAAAGGGACCTTTGGCAACATTCAAATCTTTATCGGCGTATACTTTTTTCATGTAAATACCCCAAATTGGGAGCGCCATTGTGGCTCCCTGGCCATAGGTGATTGTTGGAAAATGGACGGCACGATCTTCGGCTCCAACCCAAACTCCTGTGGTGAGATTTGGCACCATTCCCATGAACCAACCATCACTCTGGTTCTGGGTAGTACCTGTTTTCCCTGCAATTGGAATTTCATTTCGGTCGAAATTGTAGGGATATCCGGTTACAGCGCGCTTGTAATGTTCGGCACCGGTAGCCCAATCTCCTCTAAGGCGTTGACCCGACCCGTACTGGGTTACCCCCTCCATAAGGTTCAGCGTAACATATGCAGCCTCCTTGCTGAGAACATCCCGGGTTTCGGGCACATGCTGGTAGAGAATAGTTCCATTCTTATCTTCGATCCTCGTCACGATCACCGGTTTCACATATACACCTTCGTTTACGAAAGTACTATAAGCCGAAACCATTTCGAATACACTTAGATCGGCTGTACCCAAAGCAATAGAGGGTACTTCAGGAATATTTTCAGTCTCTATTCCCAGTTTTTCAATAAGATCTATAACAGGCTTAGGGCCTGTTCTATCTATAAGACGTGCCGTTACAGTATTCACAGATTCTGCAAGCCCTCTTTTTAGACTAATCATCCCGGCGTACTCGCCATCACTGTTCTTTGGAGTCCAGTCGTTCTGATTCCCGTGCTTTCCTGCTTCAATAGTATGAAGGCTTCTGGGCAAAGTATCACAGGGAGAAAGATGTAATTGATCTATGGCTGTAGCGTAAACAAAAGGTTTAAAGGTTGATCCCACCTGTCTTTTCCCTTGTTTTACGTGATCGTATTTAAAATGCTTAAAATTGGTGCCTCCAACCCAGGCTTTGACTTCACCTGTTTGAGGAGTCATCGACATCATTCCTGCCTGAAAGAAGGATTTATAATATCTAATTGAATCCCTGGGAGTCATAGTGGTATCGATGTTCCCTTTCCAGGAAAACACTTCCATTTGTGTAGGAGTGTCAAAAGAGGCAATAATCTCTTCATTTGAAAGACCTTTTTCCTTCAAAATCCTCCAGCGTTCGCTACGACGCATTGCATCGGTCATTAATTTGTCGATCTCCTGCTGGGATATATCCCGAAATGGAGCAGTTTTATTGTTCTTGTTCTGCCTGTCAAATTCCTTTTGAAGGTTTGCTATATGCATTTGCACAGCCTCTTCTGCATACTCCTGCATACGACTGTCAATACTGGTGTAGATCTTGAGTCCGTCGCGATAGATATTGTATTTACTACCATCGGGCTTAGGATTCTTTTCGATCCAGTCTTTCATGAAGCCCTGCAAATAAACCCTGAAGTAAGTCGCAACTCCTTCGTCATGTCCCTGAGGGGAAAATTCGGTTTGCAATGGCAATTGCTGAAGAGAATCTTTTTCCTGTTCGGTGATATAATCATTTACCTCCATCTGGCTAAGCACCACATTGCGACGCTGCAAAGCATTGTCTTTAAATTGCTCTTTTTGAGGGTTGTAAAGAATCGGGTTCTTAAGCATAGCTACAAGCACTGCCGCTTCCTCTACATTCAGGTCCTTTGGTTCTTTATCGAAATATATCTTAGCCGCTGAGCGTACTCCGACTGCCTGGTACAGGAAGTCGTATTTATTGAGATACATGGTGATGATCTCTTCTTTGGTGTACTGTCTTTCAAGACGGGTTGCAATGATCCACTCCTTCACTTTCTGAATTCCGCGGGAAAGCGGGTTACGGGAAACATTATCGGTAAACAATAGTTTTGCAAGCTGCTGAGTTATAGTACTCGCCCCACCTCTTTTGCCCAGAAAGACCGCTGCACGCAGGGTACCTTTCGCATCTATCCCCGCATGGTCGTAAAATCTTTCATCCTCTGTCGCAATAAGGGCTTCGATCAAGTGCTGCGGAAGGTCTTCGTATTTAACCGGGGTTCTATTCTCGTTGTAGTATTTACCCAGAGTTTCCCCGTCTGATGAAAATATTTCGGTAGCGAGGTTAGTTTCGGGGTTTTCAAGTTCTTCAAAGGTGGGCATTGTTCCAAAAACGCCCCAGCTTGCGAGCAAGAAAAGGAGTACTATTGCCGAAATTCCTAATGCAAATACTGTCCAGAACCAGGACTTGTAACGGCTGTACTGTTTTCTCTTTGCCGCCTCTTTATTTGCTTTTCCAGATGTTTTTGCCATCTATTATTGTTGTTGTTTAATGTCTTCTATTCTAAAACCAACCTCGGTAATGCCATCAAGATTTTGAATACCTTGAACGCTGTCCCGTCTGCGCATTGCCTGCTGTACAGTAACAAGGTACTCTCCTGCCTCGGCGAATTTGACATTCTCCTTGTACCAGAGCTTGCTTTCCTTGACATCACCAAAGCCCGTGCCAAGCCATTCCCCCGAAGGCGCAGCCATCTCATACTGCAGGGTATCACTAATAACTTTCCCATTAGGAAAGTTTAACTCGGTGATCAAATAAATATTGCTGAAGTCGTAATCTGAATTGTTCCTTAGATTGATGAAAAGATTGTAGCTCTTAATTGTATCTGGTGCCTCGAACTTGAATTCTACCAGTGAATCTCTATGCCATTCGCCGGGAACAGATCTATATTCATCATAAACTCTGTTCTTATCACAGGATGCCATTAATAAAATTCCCAAAAAGAGGAAAAAAACAGATGCTTTACCCATTCTTTTGAGGTTTTCTCTTTTTGCGTTTGTTTTTGCGTTTTTTCTTGCCAGATCCTTTAGAGTCAAATCTCGTAAGGCTATCCTGCCCCACAACATTGTGATAATCTGGCTTTTCTTCCTGCTGCAGGTCTACTGCAAATTCCTCGAGGCTGTTTACCGGCTCTTTTTTAGAATTGGCTTTGATGATCTTGTTCACCTGCTCAACAGACAGCGTATGCCAGTTGCTCCAGTCTCCTTCATAAGCGTACCACAATAATCCTTTGAAAATATCAATTTTTTGACACACCGCTGTGCCTTTCTTGGTATGGAGTTTCACTTCCGACTTCGGAAAATCCTTCAGTGCATCCAAATATGTATCCAGCTCGTAATTGAGGCAACACTTCAATTTCCCGCATTGTCCTGCTAATTTCTGAGGGTTCAGAGAAAGTTGCTGATATCTTGCTGCGGAAGTGTTTACGCTTCTGAAGTCAGTAAGCCAGGTAGAACAGCATAATTCCCTTCCGCAGGAACCAATTCCGCCGAGGCGTGCAGCTTCCTGCCTGAAGCCTATCTGCCGCATCTCGATACGGGTATTGAACTCCCTTGCGAATTCTTTGATGAGCTGACGGAAATCGACGCGTTCTTCAGCAGTATAGTAAAATGTAGCCTTTGAAGCATCTCCCTGGAATTCTATGTCGCTTATCTTCATTTGAAGATTAAGCCGGATAGCGATTTCACGGGCACGGACCTTCATTTTCTCCTCTCTTTCGCGGGCCTCCTGCCAAATATCTATATCCCGCTGAGTTGCCTTGCGATATATTTTGAGTACTTCGCTACTATCCTGGCGCACCTTTTTCTTTTTCATTTGAACGCGAACTAGCTCCCCAACAAGGGAAACAACGCCCACATCATGCCCCGGTGCAGCCTCTGTAGCTACTATATCTCCAATACTAAGGCTTAGATTTTCGGTATTCTTAAAAAAGTGTTTCCGGCCGTTCTTAAAACGGACTTCCACTATATTGAATGGCTCCATTCCCTGCGGAAGGACCATATTTGATAACCAGTCGAACACAGAAAGCTTGTTACAGCTATCGGTTCCACAGGTTCCATTGTTCTTACATCCTTTTGGCTGACCGTCTTTGCCGGTCGAGCAACTGTTACATCCCATAATCTATATGTTGAAATCCTGGTGGGGAACTCCCTCGCCGGATTGAATTTTAATTAAAAACTATTGAGGTAAATATACCATTATTTATGGAACGCAGTCTTGAGGAACTAATTGTTAGTTCTTGTACTTAAGTACTTCAGATCTTCCTTTTTTGAAGATCTTGTTACTGTTCCCTTTACCTTTTCTAAGTGCCTTTTGCTCCTCATATGGTAAGGCAGCGATCTCCTTACATTCGGCTGAACAACAGGTGTTCATTTTTTCTGAACACTCTTCACATTGTATGAACAATAGGTGACAGGCTTCATTTGCACAGTTCACATGGGTATCACATGGCTTACCACACTGGTGGCAATTAGAGATCACATCCTCACTTATTCGCTCTCCCCTACGGTGGTCAAAAACGAAGTTCTTACCAAGAAATTTGTTCTCCAGCTTCAGGTTCTCTACCTGTCTCGCATACTCAATGATCCCGCCTTCCAGCTGAAATACCTTTTTAAAGCCCTTGTGCTTGTAATATGCACTGGCTTTTTCACAGCGAATTCCGCCGGTACAATACATCACCAGGTTTTTGTCTTCCTTATGATCCTGGATATCCTTTTCAATGATGTCAAGACTATCTCTAAAGGTATCGACATCGGGAGTCATGGCACCTTGAAAGTGCCCAATTTCACTTTCGTAGTGGTTACGCATATCCACCAGGATAGTGTTTGGATCCTCTATGAGTTCATTGAATTTTTGAGCATCAACATGAACGCCCTTATTTGTAACATCAAAGGTAGCGTCGTTGAGACCATCGGCCAGGATCTTGTCCCGTACCTTTACCTTCAGCTTCAGGAAAGATTTAATATCGTGTTCTATGGCGATGTTGAGGCGAACATTTTCGAGGAAATAGACCCCGTCAAGGAATTCTTTGAATTTCCCGAAGTTTTTGGCAGGAACAGAAAGCTGGGCATTTATACCCTCGTGAGCTACATAGATCCTTCCAAGAACCTCCATTTCATCCCAGGCTACAAAGAGATGGTTTCTAAAAAGATGTGGATTTCCAATTTTGGCGTATTGATAGAAAGAGAGCGTGAGCCGGTCTTCCCCGGCTTCCTCAAGTAAAGCTTCCCTTTCTTTAGCGCTTAATTTATTGTACAGTTGCATGCTATACTAATTATTTAAGGTTAAAGAATTTTGCGCAAAGATAAGGGTTTAAATGAAAAAATGCCCGGATGTTGTATCGGGGCATTTTTTTTCGAACGGCTAATTCGTTATTAATACTTTTAATTCTTCAACTAAAAATAAGAATAACGTTAGCCACCGTCCATTCGGCAGCTGCAGCTTAAATTGACCACCGCAGAACTACCGGAAATACTTAAAATAATATTCCTTTTTAAAAATTTCATGTAGTTAATGTGTTGCTTTACCTAATAGATGCCGAAAAGCACAAAAGGTTGCGTATTAATTTTATGCACATCTAAAAACTTATAGTATTTTAGCAGCACTATCATATAAAAGAAGCCGAATTAAATGAGCAACGAGAAAGAAAGAGAAGCTAAATTAAAAGCCCTCAAACTCACCCTTGACAAGATGGATAAAACCTATGGAAAGGGCACTGTAATGAAGATGAGCGACCAGAGTGTCCTTGATGTAGATGTGATCCCGAGTGGATCTTTAGGTCTTGATCTTGCACTTGGAGTTGGAGGATATCCCCGCGGAAGAGTCATTGAGATCTACGGACCTGAATCTTCCGGAAAAACCACCCTTACCTTACACGCCATAGCCGAAGCACAAAAAGCAGGAGGTATTGCTGCCTTTATTGATGCTGAACATGCCTTCGACCGTTTTTATGCTGAAAAACTGGGGATCGACCTTGAGAACCTTATCATTTCACAACCGGACAATGGAGAGCAGGCGCTTGAGATCGCAGATAACCTTATTCGTTCGGGAGCTATTGATATCATTGTAGTGGATTCTGTTGCTGCCTTGACTCCGAAATCGGAGATCGAAGGAGAAATGGGGGATTCAAAAATGGGATTACACGCCCGTCTTATGTCACAGGCCCTTAGAAAACTCACTGCTTCAATTAGCAAGACACATTGTACAGTGATCTTCATTAATCAGTTGAGAGAGAAGATCGGGGTAATGTTCGGAAATCCCGAGACTACTACCGGTGGTAATGCATTGAAATTCTATGCTTCTATACGTCTTGACATTCGTCGTTCAACACAGATCAAGGACAGCAATAGCGAAGTTCAGGGGAATAAGACACGAGTGAAGGTGGTAAAGAACAAAGTTGCCCCGCCATTTAAAACAGCCGAATTTGACATCATGTATGGAGAAGGTGTTTCTAAAATTGGAGAGATCATTGATATAGGTGTAGATTACGAGATCATCAAGAAGAGCGGCTCCTGGTTTAGCTACGAAGACACAAAACTTGGACAGGGTCGTGATGCAGTGAAGATCCTGCTAAAAGACAATCCAGACCTTATGGAGGAACTGGAGACTAAAATAAAAGACGCCATGGCAGTGGCAAAAGCCTAAAACTCTATTAAAATCCTGAAAATTTTCGGGATTTTTTCTTTTTAGGCGCAACCATTTAGCAATTTCTGCATCTCTTTAACAGAGACCCCAACCTGCCAGTGCCGCTATGAATGATCGAGACCAGATTTTTGAATGTGAGTCCTACTGTAGAAACGGCAAAGCAAAGAGGGAAATTTTAAAGGCTAATTCCTTCGGAGGATCGGGAATATCTCACCATTCCCGTTCTTCCTTTTTTAAAGTCTCTATCCCCCCACAGAATATTTATAGTGTAAAAAACCGGCCTCCGGTTTTTATTTTTGTTGGAGAATCAGCTGAAATTCCTATATTTAGGATTCCTGAAGCCCGTCCTATCAACCGGGTCAGCTACTTAAAAGCGGACACTATTCCGCCATTTTTCAACAGCACTTAAATTTTGGACTATTGAGCATTAAACAACTCATACAAAGATGCAAAAAGCAGGACATAAAGGCGCAGGAGCAGCTTTACAAGATGTTTGCGCATAAATTGTTTCCTGTTTGCCTCAAGTACTCTTCCAGCTATCAACAAGCTGAAGACAATCTACAGGATGCATTTTTGATGATCTTTAAAAGTATGCCTCAATACAAGAACAAAGGTTCTTTTGAAGGATGGATGAAGAGGATCGTAATCAATACCGCCCTTCAAAAATATAGGAAACAAACAGTCTTTGAGATCATTCGAGATGATTATCATAAAGAGCCGGAAATTGAAGTAGGAGAAGATGAAGTATCTGTCGATTATTTACTGGAGATCATACAGCAACTGCCAGATCGTTACCGGCAGGTGTTTAACCTCTATGTACTCGATGGGTTCTCTCACAAAGAAATTGCCGAGATGCTGAATATTTCAACCGGAACTTCGAAATCGAATCTCGCCAGAGCCCGAGTGATCCTTAAAGAGAAAATTGAGAATAGTCTTTATAAAACAGCTGCCCGTTCTGTATAAATGAAAGAAAAGAAGTACATAGACAGGCTTTATCAGGAGAAGTTTCGGGATTTCGAAGCAGCACCGCGTGATGCTGTCTGGAAATCCATCGAATCCAAACTTCAGGAAAAGCGCAAACCCAGAACTGCAGTTCCTTTTTGGTACCGCTATGCAGGGGTTGCCGCACTTTTTGCTTTCCTTTTCATGCTGGGAGACTGGCTGCTTCCCGTAACTCCTTCTGCAACTGTAGCTAATGAGGACACAGAAGAAACGAGCACCAGGCCCTCTATCCTTCCTGTTGACTCTCCGGTTGTTTTCACTCCTTCAGCAGAAGAAATTGATAATGCTGAAATAGGACCCGGCGTTTCAATCCGGAAGGAAAGTTATACAATTGCTTTAAATTCAAAAAAGGAAGAACAACTTAGAAGCACTGAAGAAGAAGCTTCAAAAATAGTGTCTCAAAATGCAATTTTTGAAAAGCCTGTTCCGGTAGCCAGCAACGATTTAAGCAAAAAAGATTCTCCTAATGATGTTCCTGAAAAATTAAAACCTTCCATTTTCGATGCTCTTAAAACTTCAGAAGAGACAGAGATTGCCAGCAACAAAAGAAAAAATAACTTCGAGGTATCTACCCACGCAACTCCCATCTACTATGGCAAGATAGGAAGATCAAATCCTTTGGACGTGGGCTTTGACGAAAGCAGGAAAGCAGAAGTGACCTACTCTTACGGAGTTTCTGTAGCTATGAATATCAGCGATAAAATTAAGGTGCGATCTGGGGTTAATCGCGTGGACTTAAGCTACAGCACCACTGGCGTAGGATATCAATCTGTCGCCGGAGTCTACCCGGTAAGAAACGCTTCCCTTGTTAAAGTAAAAGACCCGGATGTGAAAATGGTGACGGGCAATGTTAACGGGAGAACAAGAAGCAGTACCAATCGTACTCCATCTGGAGTATTCATTCATGGAGATCTTAACCAAAAGATGGGCTATATAGAAGTTCCGGTAGAATTGGAGATCAACCTCTGGGAACGAAAATTCGAATTGAACCTAATTGGTGGTGGTAGTACTCTATTCCTGGATGAGAATGAGGTGGTGCTCAACACCACAAACCTGCAGGCCGAAGGGAAGGCAGATAATCTTAATGATATAAGTTTTAGTGCCAACCTCGGTCTAGGAGTGGATTATAATCTTTCTGAAAAATTCAAGCTGAATCTCGAACCAATGCTGAAGTATCAGCTTAAAACCTTTGATGCTCCTACAGGCGACGTGCAACCGTATTTCTTTGGGGTTTATACAGGATTCAGTTACAAGTTCTAACCACAGCAATTTTCCTCCTTTAATTCATTTAAGATCACTTCACGGGTTTTTTCCCGAAGTGCCTTTTTATCATTCTGCGTAAGACCTGTTGTTGGGATGAATTTTTTGATCTTTACACGCATTTTGCCAGGACTACCTTTCGTGAACACATATGGAAAACGCTTTTTGTTGTCATAGAAGACAATTGGTACGATGGAGATTTGATGATCTATGGCCAAACGAAAAGCCCCGTCCTTAAAGGCATCCAGAGTAACCGAGGGATCATTGGGCACCCCACCTTCCGGAAAAATGCAGATACTGGTACCGTTGTTCAGGCGTCGCTGAGCCCGTTCAAAAACTTCCTTCCGGCTTCTTTGATTCCCGCGGTCCACCAAGATACACGTTCGTTTATAGAAGTATCCAAAAAGGGGAATTTTCACCAGTTCTTTTTTTCCTACGAAAACAAAAGGATTCTTTACCGTTACCAGCATGAGCATAATATCGGTCATGGAAGTGTGATTAGCCACCAACATATAGGCCTCACCTTTCACAAGTCTCTGTTCCCGCTTGACCTTAGGATAAAATCCCATTCCAAAAAGAATGAAGGCGGCCCACCAGCGGGCGATCATGAAGAACTGGGGATAGAATTTTGTGCGGGAAGTGAATAGAAGCAAAAAGGGAAAAAAGATAATGATGGGAATGGCCATCAAGATGTAAAACCATATTCTCCACAAGACTACCAGGAAAGACCTAAGTACGCGCATGTGGTCAAAAGTAAGGAATTGGATTGAAGGTAATCTTTAAAAAAGATACCTTTGTGAAAAAATAGAGCAAGCCGATGTCCAGAATTCTTACGGGGGTACAAAGTACCGGAACTCCACACCTGGGGAACATTTTAGGAGCCATTATTCCTGCTGTGGAAATGGCAAACGACCCAAAGAACGATTCCTTTCTTTTTATTGCCAACCTGCATACACTTACACAAATTAAAGACCCTGAAGTGCTAAGGGAAAACACCCTTTCCACGGCAGCTACATGGCTGGCGTTTGGGTTGGATATTGAAAAGACGGTGTTTTACAGACAGAGCGATATCCCGCAGGTAACAGAACTCACCTGGTATCTCAACTGTTTTTTCCCATACCAAAGATTGACATTAGCTCATTCCTTCAAGGATAAAGCCGACAGGCTGGAGGATGTCAATGCGGGGCTTTTTGATTACCCTATCCTGATGGCTGCAGACATTCTATTGTATGATGCCGAAATAGTGCCCGTGGGAAAAGACCAGTTACAGCACCTGGAAATGACCCGGGACGTGGCTTCCCGTTTCCATGCAAAAATGGGGGAGACCTTTGTACTGCCCGATGCAAAAGTTTCTGAAGAGACGATGTACGTCCCGGGAACTGATGGCGAAAAAATGAGCAAATCAAAAGGGAATATTATCAATCTTTTCCTACCCGATAAAAAGCTAAGGAAGCAGATAATGGCCATACAAACCGACAGTACTCCTCTGGAGGATCCAAAAGATCCGGATACAGATAACGTTTTCAACATTTATAAGTTAGTTGCTACTAAAGAACAAACTGCCGAGATGCGCCGTAATTATGAAGCAGGTGGATATGGCTACGGCCATGCCAAGCAAGCCTTATACGAGGTGTTGATCACCCGTTTTGAAAAAGAGCGGGCGCAGTACAACCACTACATGGAAAACCCTGAAAAGGTGGAGGAAGCACTTGCGGTAGGAGCCGGAAAAGCCCGAAAAGTAGCCGATGAAGTATTAAGCAGAGTAAGAACGAAATTAGGCTATTAGACTGCCTCAAACAATTTTCCCGGCAGCGGCCGCACCACTCCTTTGAGCTCCATGTTGAGAAGTAATGTTGCGGCCTTAAAGGTGGGGATGCTGAGATTAAGTGCAATAAGATCCAGTTGTTCCTTACCCTTGTCTTTTAAATAAGAGTAAAGTACCTCCTCCTCTTCTTCCAGTTCTACAAAAAGTTGTTTCTGAACCGGTTTTATTTCATTTTGCGGATACCAGTTTAAAATATAAGCAATGTCTGCAGCAGAGGTAAGCACATGTGCCTGCTGTGATTTAAGGAGCATATTGCAACCTTTGCTCTGCAAGTCTGTAGGACGACCGGGCACTGCGAACACCTCCCTGTTGTACGAGTTGGCAATATCTGCAGTAACAAGAGATCCTCCTTTTTCTGCACTTTCAACAACCACAGTGGCTTCACTAAGGCCGGCGATAATACGGTTTCTCTTTAAAAAGTTGTTGCGATCAAAAACATCTGTACTCCAAAAATCGGTTAAAAAGCCTCCGTTCTCTTCCACTCCTGCCATGTACTTTTGATGTACTGCAGGATAGATTTGATTGAGGCTATGGGCGAGACATCCAATGGTTTGGAGCTTGTGTTTTATGGCAGCCTTTTGAGCACATATGTCAATTCCATAGGCAAAACCGGAAACAATCACAGGATCCAGAGGAGCGAGCTCCTCGATAAGTCTTTCACAGAAGGAAAGGCCGTGAGTAGTAGCTCTGCGTGTCCCGACTATGCTTAAGATCTTCTTGTTTTTAAGATCCATATTACCTCTTTTAAAAAGAAGAATAGGACCGTCAAGGCAATGCTTTAATTTTTCGGGGTAATTGCTGTCCTGATAATAAAGAGTTTCAATATTATTTTTAAAAATATATTCCAATTCTCTTTCAGCTGCTTCAAGATTTTTAGGAGAGAATAGATCCCCGAGTTTGGAACTTCCTATTCCATCGATCTTTAAAAGCGCAGACTTTTTTTCTTTAAAAACAGCTTCAGCAGAGCCTGTCTTCCGAATGAGCTTTTTAGCCGAAGCGTCCCCTAGATTAGGGACATGCTGCAGCGCCAGAACGTACTGTAATTCAGAAGCTTCCATAGCCATATTAAAGCCTGAAAATTAGTTTAAATATTTGTTAATAATTTATGTGCAGTCTGTTTTTTCAGAAAATAAAATTTTCTACATTTGTTACAATGGCAGTAGCAAAATACATCCACGACCTTCTTTACCGGTACGAATGTGTGATCCTTCCGGGATTCGGAGCTTTTATCACACAACAACATTCAGCCGGGATCCATGACCAGACAGGGGAATTCTATCCTCCTAAAAGAACGGTTTCGTTTAACCGTAAATTAGATAAGAATGATGGTCTTCTAGCGAACTACCTGATGGAGGCTGAAAAGGTTCCTTATGAGGAAGCGGTTGAAAGGATCGGGCAGTTTGTAAATGAGCTGGAGCTTGTTCTTGAAAAGAATACTACAGTAAATCTTGAGAACCTTGGTTCTTTTACTTTGACGGAAGGCGGTAAACTTCAGTTTGAACCTGCTGCAGGGACAAATTTCATGAAGGAAGCTTTCGGTCTCAGTACATTTACCCGAAGCGCAGTATCAAGAGAGATCTACAAACAACAAGCTGAAGAGATCGAAGAAAAGGCTCCTATTGCTTTCACTCCTGAAAGAAGAGCCGGTCGCTGGCTGAAATATGCTGCAGTTGGACTTTTAGCCATAGGTTTGAGTGGTGCTGCCGGGCTTAATGTTTACAGTGACCAAGTAAACGAGCACAATATTGCCGAACAACAAAAAGCAGTTTCTCAACTGGAAAACCAGATCCAACAGGCTACGTTTGTAATTGACAACCCTCTTCCTGCTGTAACTTTAAAGGTTTCAAAGCAAACCGGGAATTTCCACATTGTTGCGGGTGCTTTTAGAGAAGCCGAAAATGCAGCTAAAGCCGTGGAAGAATTGAAAGCCAATGGTTTTAAGGCACGGCAGATAGGTGAAAACAGGTTCGGTTTACATCAGGTGCTATATAGCAGTCATGAAACCCGCAGAGAAGCTATTAATAAGCTTTACCGGGTGAAAAAGATCAATCCTGGTGCCTGGTTACTGGTGGAAGAACTGTAGGTAAGAAGTTAGAGGTAAGAAGTTAGAGGTGCGAAGTTAGAACTTAGAAGTACGATACCGAAAATTTCGAGCATTTACCCGCCGTAGCTTTTTGCGAAGGAGGGCCAAATTCCAAATACCAATTTTCTTTTCTCTGCTCACTGACCACCGCTTACTGATCACTTTAAAATACTGCTCACTGACCACTGATCACCGCCAACTTTTTTAATAAGGCATTAACTTCTATTGTACGCTAAAGCACCTTACCTTTGCCGAAAATTTAAGCAATGCAAGCCAGGACTCCTGAAGAATCTAAGACTACCCTTACAGACCTCGTACTTCCAAGCGAAACAAACCCTTTAAATAATCTTTTTGGAGGGGAACTACTAGCGCGTATGGATCGTGCTGCCAGTATCGCCGCAAGACGTCACAGCCGCCGGATTGTTGTGACCGCTTCTGTCAATCATGTTGCATTTAATAAAGCCGTACCTCTTGGAAGCGTTGTTACTGTGGAAGCTAAAGTCTCGAGAGCTTTTAAATCTTCTATGGAGATCTATATAGACGTGTGGGTAGAAGACCGCGAGAGCGGCAAGCGCAGTAAAGCAAATGAAGCCATCTATACCTTTGTTGCAGTAGATGAAACGGGAACTCCTGTAAATATTCCGCCTTTAGAACCGGAGACAGAACTGGAGAAGAAGCGCTATGAAGCTGCATTGCGAAGGAAACAATTAAGCCTTGTATTAGCAGGAAAAATGAAGCCCGCCGACGCAACAGAGCTTAAGGCGTTGTTTGTAAATCCCTAAGAATTCTGTAAAAATAACGGCAGATAAGGAATATAATCCTTCAGGAAAAATATGCCGCTCCTCCGGAGCTCCTTGTTTTTCCTGACCCGTTTCTTCAAATATTTCGCTCCTCCGGAACTTTAGAATAACTTTCTTTTACAGGTTCTAAGCGTGTTTTAGAATTTTCTTCAACTCCACACACGTCCTGGCTATTCTCTCTTGATTCCTGACCCCAGGAAGAATTACATCTGATAGATCCACTCTTCAGGATTGAGCTTCTGGTTATTCTTGTACATCACAAAGTAAAGAGTGGTCCTCCCGTCAGTTTTGTTTATACCAATGCTTCCCAATTCCTGACCCAGAGCTACCTGTTGACCCTTTCGTACATCTACAGAATCCAGGTGATTATAAATGGTGATATAATCCCCATGTCTTACCATAACCATTAGACTGGAGCCTTTCACAGCAATGATTTCACTCACAGTACCTCCAAAAACAGCGCGTGCTTTAGAGTTAGGATCTGTTGCTATTCTTACCCCGTTACTATTCATGGTAGCCGTTTTTACAACCGGGTGGGGCTGCGTTCCATATCGAAGAACTACTGTTCCTGTTCTCACGGGCCAAGGCAGTTTCCCCTTGTTCTTTTCAAAATCGGCGGCCAGTGCTTTTGCCTCGGGGGTTAGCTTAAAGACACTACGGGAAGGAGATTCTTCTCCTTCATTACTGGCTGCAATAGCCTCCTCAATGATTCTTTCGATCTCGCGGTCAATTTCATTGATCTCCTGCTGCTTCCTTTTAAGTTGGGTGGCAAACTGGCCTTCCTTTTTACGCACCTCTGCAATAAGGCCCTGTTGTTCTTTTTTGCTCTTTTCCAGTTGAGCACGGGTCTGTCTGTTTTCGGCTATAAGTTTATCTTTAGTTTTCTTTTGTTCTGCCAGGCTTTGGTTTAGCTTCTGAAGCTCTTCGGCACGAAGTTTTATTTCTTCTCCCTGTTGATGTCTGTAATTGGCATACTGCTTCATGTATTGCAGCCTCTTATAAGCCTGTAAAAAGTTTTCTGAAGAAAGCAGGAACATGATCCTGCTCTGCTGGGATTTACTCTTGTAGGAGCGACGGATCATCTTACTGTAGTCCTCTTTAAGCTGCTCCAGTTCCTTGCGAAGTGCTCCAATCCTGTTTTGATTGGTGTTGATCTCCCGGGTGAGCAAATTCGCCTGTTGATTGGTTACACGAATAAGATTCTCTGTAGACCTTATTTGCTGGTCGAGATCCTCGACTTCAGTAAGTATAGATTTCTCCTTTTTAAGATTTGAAGTACGCAGAGAATTTATCCGTTGGATCTCTGCCTGCAATTCCAATCTACGCTGTTCCAGCTCTTCACGCTTGTCTACCTGTGAGAAGCTTTGAAAGCCTATTAATAAAAATCCCGCAACAAGGGTATGCCGTAATAGAATTTTTATCTTCATTCTATGCTAATTTCTTCGTAGCCCGAAGGTATTGAAAAAGGAAATGAAACCGGAACATTGAATTCAATGTTTCTAAAACTCATATCAATGCGAGTGCTTTCGGCACCTTGAGTAGCAATGATCTTGATCTGTGAAGGAAACAGCTGCCCCTGTATCTTCTGATATTCCGGGTAGGTTATAGTAACATTCCTGTTTTCCCGCTCTTGCCCTAACTGCTGAGCTATAGCTTTGAAATTCCCTGCGTCCAACAGAAACATCCGCTTTAAAAAATTTTCCCGCTCAGGCTGAAGCTGATAACCCCTGGAAGATTCCGTAAGCATATATCTTTCATCCCTAAGATCATAAATGGTTTGCCCCAGTAATAAATTCTGAACCTTTTCATAGTCCAGCGGAGTGCCAAGAAGATCACTTAATAAACTGAAGTCCCCATCAAAATAGGTCCTGGTGATCTTTTCATAAAACTGAACTGAATTTGGAGTGATCATCACTTTCGCAAGCGGAATTCCCAACAACTGCCCGCTCATCCAGATCGTATCATCTTTCTTCATCCTGAAGTTCACTGTGACACTCTGGCTCCTTTCTTCAGTTTGATAATCCAGGCTAAGTCTCCCCTGAAGAGTGTTGAAATCCACTTCGTTCTCGTAATGTTGATCAACTACAGCAGCAACGGCGGCATCTTCGGGAGCAACTGTTCCCATTTTTGCCTTTCGGGTACTTCCACAGGAAACCAGGAAGAACGTTGTAAGAAGGAGGGCGAATAAATTCTTGTAGGTCATTAAATGTCTAATTTTCTAGTTTTTCAGCTTTTTTAAGGGCTTCTTCTGCTTTTTCTGTTTGGTTCAGACCTTGATAAGCCAGGGCTAACTGCTCCTGAAACTCTTTTTCTGTTTGGGGATCATCTATGAGATAATCTATTCCTGTTAAAAGAGCTTCTTCAGCTTGTTTGAATTCATTAAGAGCATTGTACGCAGTTCCTGCCATTAAGAACAACCACGACTGGGTAGGAAATATGTCCAGGCCTTTTTGAGCAAGAAGTTTCACCTCCTCAAAATTCCCGGCTTCTGCTTCCAGCCTGATTACATCCCGATACAGACCAAAATCATCCTTTTCATGTTCCAATGCATTTTTAAAATAGTTTAAAGCCAAATCCTCATTACCTTTTTCCATGAAGAAGGTTCCGAGTTGCTTATATACTTTTTTATTATTTTCTTTTTCTGAAAATACCTCTACCAGCTGTATCAAATCTGCTTCCAAAGATGGATTCTCTGTCACATAAAGCAAAAAATCATTGAGTGCCTGGTACTTTGTTACTTCATCTATTTGATCGCTCCCGAGCAGGATTCTCATTGAATTAACTGCTTCTTCCGCTTCATTTTCGGTAATGTAGAACTTGTAGAGAGCGAGATGGACCAGCTGCGAATTGGGGTTCATTTCAAGGAGCTCTTTAGCTGTCTCAAAAGCCTTTTCTACCTGGCCATTCTCACTGTAGACAAATATGAGATTCAAATAATCCTGTTCATTCTGAGGATCTTCTTCAATATTTTCCTGCAGGTCGGAGATCTGTGCTCCTACATTGTTAGTCATGGCGTAAACCTGCCTTCGAAGACTTTCCCTATAAGTGCTGGAGCCTTTAGTTTGGTCCAGGGAATCCAATAGAGCAAGCGCATTATCATACTGCTCATTCTGGATGTAAAGGTTTACCAAATCTTCAGAAAAGGCCGAATTGAGCTGAGCAAGATCTTTCACCACAAGTAATGCTTTGTCATACTCCTTGTTTTGAAAGTAAGCGGTGTAAAGTTCCTCAAGTATTCCCTCATTTTCAGGAACTGCTTTACGCCCCTTTTCTAAATATACAGCGGCTTGTGAATATTTACTTAAGGCGTTATAGTTTTTCCCAAGCTCCAGGTATACAACAGGCTCATCGGGCTTTAATGCCAGGCTCTGCACCAGGGCATCTATAGCTTTTTGATGGTTTTCAATTGCCTTTTGCTTAAGGGATTCAAAGAAAAATTCCTGAAAAGCGTCTGTTACATCTCCAAGATCATCCTGCGCCATTTCCACCACCGGCTTCTCCTGAGCATAGGAAAGATTCCCCGGCTGCAGCAGGATCAAAAATGGGATTATGTAAAGACTTTTTTTCATGCATTTGTAAAGGCTTGGGAAATTATTCCAGTACCGAATAATCCCCGATGCTTATCTCGGTGAATTTGCCGTTGAATTTCGCAAAATTTCCGATCATCGCGTTTTCGAGATCAGCATTTTCAACTTCAGCAAAAGTCTGAATCAGACTATTTTTAATGGTGGAGTTAGAAATCTTAGTTCCGTTTCCAATAGAAACATTAGGCCCGATCTTGGCATTTTTGAGTACTACATTTTCTCCAATAAAGCAGGGCTCAATGATCTCTGAATTCTCCATTTCAATGTTTGAAGCAACAAGGTCTTCCCCATCTTCCTGAAGGAAGTTCAGCATCCTGGTATTGGTTTCAACCGTTACCTGCTTATTTCCACAATCCATCCATTCATCAACCTTGCCGGGAACAAATCTCGCCCCCTTCTGCTTCATGGCCTCGATTCCGTCATTGATCTGATATTCACCGCCACGGATTATGTTATTATCAAGAACTCCCTGCAGTTCATTTTTGAGAACAGCTACATCTTTGAAATAGTAAATACCGATAACTGCAAGGTCTGAAACATACTCAGTAGGCTTCTCAACAAGATCGGTGATCTCCCGCTTCTCGTTTAACTGCACTACGCCATACGCTGAGGGGTTTTCAACCTGTTTTACCCATATTACCGCATCGGCTTCTTTATCTAACGTAAAATCGGCTTTAAATAGTGTATCGGCATAGGCGATCACTGCGGGGCCTTCCAAAGAATCCTTTGCACACATAATGGCGTGACCGGTACCCAAAGGTTTATCCTGGTAGTAAATCGTGCCTTTTGCTCCAAGGGTTTTGGCTATGTTCTTAAGGTCGGTTTCTACTTTTTCGCCAAAGTCTTCTCCTATGATGAAAGCGATCTCGTCTATCTTCTCATCAAGAACTTTAGCGATATCTTCAACCAGGCGGTGCACAATTGGCTTACCGGCAATGGGAATCAAAGGTTTAGGAACTGTTAAGGTATGTGGACGAAGTCGCGACCCGCGACCCGCCATGGGAACTATGATTTTCATTTTTCTAGATTTGACATTTTAGATATGAGATGTAAGATCTCACTCTGCTCTATTTGTTTTTAGTTTTTGGTTTGTTGTTCATCTTCTCCCCCGACCCCTCATCGAAAGAATACCGAGATTTCGAGTTTAGTTGGCAAAAACTGCCAACTGGGCACTGAATACTGCCAACTTAAACTCCCGTGCTACCAAAGCCACCGGCGCCCCGTGAAGTTTCTTCCAGACTGTCTACTTCTTTCCAGCTAATATGCTCGTGGCGTGAAATTACCATTTGGGCAATTCGCTCCCCGTCCTGAATTGTAAAATCTTCATTGGAAAGGTTTACCAGGATCACTCCTATTTCTCCACGGTAATCTGCATCTATTGTGCCGGGAGAATTGAGAACGGTTATCCCTTTTTTGGCAGCCAATCCACTTCTTGGGCGTACCTGCGCCTCATAGCCCACAGGCAATTCTATGAAAAGTCCGGTTTTAATTATGGCTCGCGCCAGGGGAGCGAGAGTAACAGGTTCAGAAATGTTCGCCCGCAGGTCCATTCCGGCGGAAGAACCTGTTTCATATGCCGGCAATTCGTGTCCGGACTTATTGATAATCTTTACGTTCATTTTAAAAAATTTTCTTCAGAACTGGCATTTTTAAGACCTCTTTAAAATTTGTTTTAACTGATCTTTTTCAGCAAAATAAATAAGGGCAAAAAAGATAAGAATTAATAAACTTCCGAGGTAATAATTATTCCTAAAAAGGTAGAAATACAAGCCCGAAAAAGTGAGGGAGATCAACAGATAACTTCCTATTCGCTTGAGATCATAAGGAATGGGATAATATTTTCTTCCGAAGTAAAAGGAAAGCAACATCATACTACCATAAGCCGCCATTGTGGCAATAGCAGAACCTACATAACTGTAATATGGAATAAGCCAAAAGTTAAGCAGCAGCGTAACTACGGCACCAAAAAGGGAAATATAGCCTGCAAATTTTGTGCGGTCACTAACCTTGTACCATACAGAGAGATTGTGATAAATTCCAAGGAAAAGATTAGCCGCCAGGATCATGGGTACCACAACCATAGCGTCCCAATAGGAAGAATCCCTAATAAGCAGCAGTTTAAGAAGATCGGAAAAAATGGTGACCAACACCAGAATCAGCGCTCCAAAAATGACAAAATATTTAGTGATTGTGGCATAGGTTTGAGGCGCATTCTTCTCCTTTGCATGACTAAAGAAGAAGGGCTCAATTCCCAACCGAAAGGCCGTTGCAAAAAGGGTCATAAAGAGGGCAAGCCGGTAACAGGCGGCATAGGCACCAACCTCCGATTTTGCAATGTCCTGGGGTAAAAGCCAGGCCAACAGGATCTTGTCAAAGACTTCATTGATCACAAAACCAATTCCTGCAATTAAAATTGGCGCTCCATAAGTCAACATTTTGCTCCACAGCTCACGATTGAAGGTGTAGGGCAACTTAAGGTAGAATGGCAGCATCACCAGAAGAGTGAGTCCGCTGGCAACGAGGTTGGCAATAAAGATATAAGCGATCTCGAAATCTGGTATATATATGGTCTCAAAAAAGGCATTTTGGGATGCTATTTTTGGAAGGTATATAATAAAGAAAATATTGAGAGCCAGGTTTACCGCGACGTTACCAATCTTGATTGCAGCAAAAACTTTAGGCCTTTCTGTAGCCCTTAGCCAGGCAAAGGGAATAGTTGCGAGGGCATCCAGCGCGAGAATGAGAATAACATATAAAACGTAATGGGAAGCAATGGTTGTGGCGGCCGATATGCTATCCATAAATACGAAACCGAGAACAAGAAATATCGCCGTTGACCCTAAAAGTGAAAGTGCAGAAGTCGCAGTCACTTCTTTGCGAAAATTCTCCTGGTGAAAGAACCTGAAAAAGGAGGTTTCCATCCCATAGGCCAGCAGCACGTTAAAAACTGCCATCCAGGAGAAGACAATGGCTACTTCCCCAAAACCCTCGGTAGGTAAATAGGCCGAATAGAGCGGAAGCAACAGGAAAGATAGCATCCTGGGCACCACTGTGGCAACTCCGTAAATAAAGGTTTGTTTAAATAGCTTCTGAAAAAGCGCCAATAGTTCCTGCTTGTGATTTCCTCACAAATGTACTATTAATGCTGAATGTTTTCAGGGTTTTTTAGCCGCACTTCGCCATCATCCCTTTTTTGGATGTCTTTTATTCTGAAGAACTTCTCTACTCCGTCTTTTGTGTATCGCACTACAGCTTCTCCTTCTTCAAGTTCAAAAGGAATTTTTTCAATCACTGCCGGAAGTTCATTCCCGTATTCCATTTTAGGATCCTTATGCATCACAAAATCCTTACTCACTCCGGGATTTTTAAAACGGGCAACATAAAGATTTGGGTCTGACGGCTCTTTTTCCAGCACTCCTTTTCTTCCGCGGAAATACACCGTATCCATTTCTATTTCTGAATCGGCAGCCACAGGAATAAATAAATTAAATCCGGAACCCGCACCTTTCACTCCTCCCGTCCAGGTAGTATAATACGCTTCTTTTACGGCTTTTGGTGGTTCTTCCTGAAGCTGTTTTCCATTGGCACAATTACTAAAGCTCATGATTATCAAAAGTGCAGAAAAAGAGAGAATAAAAGGTTTCATGCCAAAATATTTATTGGGTTCGGGAAATTAAAGGCAAATTTAGTACCAAAAAAATGCTATCCCTTCATCGGAAGGATTTAGGAACCCTCCATTACAAGAATCCAGAGTCAAGACATCTTCTTTAAAATATTAGGTTACAGCCCATTAAATTAAACCTGAGGAAAGATCATGAGGTTTGTGACTGCACAAAAAAAACTCCGCATCGAGATGCGGAGTTTCAAAAAAGCTGAATCTCAGCTAAATTCCTATACTTATTTGTTCAAAGCCTCTGCTCCACCAACGATCTCAAGGATCTCGTTTGTAATGGAAGCCTGACGGGCTTTGTTGTAGGATAATTTAAGCGAATCCCTTAACTCCTGCGCGTTATCGGTCGCCTTGTGCATCGCAGTCATACGAGCCCCATGTTCTGAAGCAAAAGAGTCACGTAATGCTTTATACACCTGCATCTTAAGAGACTTTGGAATTAATTCCAACACGATCTCTTCTTTTGAAGGTTCAAAAATGTAATCCAGGGTTACGTTCTCATCTTTCTCTACGGGTACAATTGGAAGGAATTGCTCGGTTTGCACTTCTTGTGTGGCGGCATTCTTGAATTGGTTATAAACCAAAACGATCTTATCGAACTGACCTGCAACAAAAAGATCCATTAGTTCCTGCGCTATAGCTTCGGCACTCTCAAAACTTAGATCGTCATAAATGGCAGTCTCAGTTTTATAGATGTTGTGAGTTTTTTTAAGAATGTCATTTGCTTTCTTACCTATGGTGTAAAATTGCACATCCTTGCCGTTGTAATCGCGATTAGCTACATACTTTGAGGCCTTTACAATGTTTGAGTTAAAAGCACCTGCCAATCCACGGTTTGAGGAGATCGCCACCATTAGCACCTTGTTCACCTCCCTTTGCTCAGAATACTTGCTCGATTTATCGCTGTCAAGAGTTGCACTTAGAGACTGAAGTAACTCAGAAAGTTTTTCTGAATACGGTCTCATAGCGGTAATGGCATCCTGTGCCTTGCTCAACTTTGCAGCCGATACCATTTTCATGGCACTAGTGATCTGCATGGTTGAGGAAACCGAGGTGATCCTGCTTCTTAATTCTTTTAAATTGGCCATTTTTTCAAGTTATGAGTTAGGAGTTAAGAGTTCTTAATTATTGACACCAAAATCTTCATTAACTCTTCACACTTCACAATTAAATTTTTGCAATCGTTATTCGAAGTTGCTTCAATTAGCTCCAACCAATATTTGGTTTCATCGGCTTCTTTTAAAGCAATACCAAATTTATTCTTAAAATCCTTTGTGCTTACTCCTCTTTGGGCTTCCCTAACATTGGCTCCAATGCTTGTTCCGCTTTTTAACAGCTGAGAAGCCAGCTCAAATTCATTCTGCTTCTTGAGTATCCGAGTGAAGAGAACAATGTCACAAGCAAACTGAAAACTTTTAATCCTGATCGGGCTATTGTCCAGTTTGCTCATAACTCATAACTCTTAACTCAGCACTGGCATTTATGCCTTATATTTCGCCGAGATTTCTTTCGCCGCGTTTGTAAGCGTGTCGGTGATCTCGTCTGTATATTTACCTGCTTTCAATTGATCAAGTACATCCCTGTGCTTGGCATCAAGATATTCCAGGTAATCCTTTTCAAATTCTCTAACTTTCTCAACCGGAACATTTCTCAACAGGTTCTTGGATCCTGCATAGATAATCGCGATCTGGTTCTCTACAGGATAAGGGTTATTCTCTGCCTGCTTAAGAATCTCCACGTTACGCTTACCTTTTTCAATTACGTTCAGGGTTGCAGGGTCAAGGTCAGATCCAAACTTGGCAAAAGCTTCAAGTTCGCGGAACTGTGCCTGGTCAAGTTTAAGTGTACCGGCAACTTTCTTCATCGACTTGATCTGTGCAGCACCACCCACACGTGATACAGAGATACCTACGTTGATCGCAGGACGTACCCCTGAGTTGAAAAGATCTGATGTTAAGAAGATCTGTCCATCGGTGATCGAAATAACGTTTGTCGGGATATAAGCCGAAACGTCACCCGCCTGGGTCTCAATAAGCGGAAGTGCAGTAAGCGATCCTCCACCTTTTACTTTATCTTTTAGAACATCCGGAAGGTCGTTCATGTTCTTCGCAATACTGTCATCTGCAATAACTTTTGCAGCACGCTCAAGTAATCTCGAGTGAAGGAAGAAAACGTCTCCAGGATATGCCTCACGTCCCGGTGGACGTCTTAGAAGCAATGATACCTCACGGTAGGCAACAGCCTGCTTGGAAAGATCATCATAAACAATCAATGCAGGACGTCCTGTATCCCTGAAATATTCCCCGATCGCAGCACCTGCGAAAGGAGCATAAACCTGCATAGGAGCAGGATCTGATGCGTTTGCAGCAACAATAGTAGTATAGGCAAGAGCTCCCTTATCTTCAAGGGTCTTTGCAATACCCGCAACTGTAGAAGCTTTCTGCCCTACCGCCACATATATACAATAAACAGGTTCCCCTGCATCGTAAAATTCTTTCTGGTTAAGAATTGTATCAATAACCACAGTGGTCTTACCTGTTTGACGGTCACCAATTACAAGCTCTCTTTGTCCACGTCCAATTGGCACCATGGCGTCAATTGATTTGATCCCTGTTTGAAGAGGCTCGGTTACCGGCTGGCGATAAATTACTCCCGGGGCTTTACGCTCCAATGGCATTTGGAATGTTTCACCTTCAATTGGACCTTTACCATCAATTGGCTGTCCAAGGGTGTCAACAACACGTCCTACAATTCCTTCTCCAACATTAATAGAAGCAATACGCTGTGTTCTTTTAACGGTTGCTCCTTCCTTTACTTGTTTGTATGGACCTAAAAGTACTACCCCAACATTGTCTTCTTCAAGGTTAAGTACAATTCCTTCCAATCCGCCTTCAAATTCAACTAACTCTCCGTATTGTGCGTTGGAAAGTCCGTAGACGTTAGCGATACCATCCCCAACGTTGAGAACAGTACCTACTTCGTCAAGTGAAGCCTTAGCCTCAAACCCGGAAAGTTGTTTCTTTAATATTGCTGATACTTCAGCCGGATTAATTTCTGCCATAATTATTTAGAATAAAATGCTGCGCCCGGGCGCAACGGTTTTAATTAAATTTTTGCTACGTATGTGTTATTCTGTAATTCTCTTTTGAGGTTAGTAAGCTGGGAGCTAACGCTTCCATTATACTGGATGTCGCCCACTCTTAAAATAAAACCTCCTATGATGCTCTCATCAACGATATTCTCGATCTTAGCCTCGTTACCTGTTAATTCCTTTACTTTTTGCTGAATTTTAGCTTCAAGAGCAGGAGTCAATGGAATTGCAGTTGTAACCTTTGCTACCTGCACTCCATTCATCTCATCAAAAAGTCGGTTATATTCCTTGGCTACAAGCGGAAGAATATCAAGTCTGTTGTTCTCGATCAAAATTGCGAACAATCCTGAAGTCACACCATTCACAGATCTAAAGATCTCTAAAAGGGCATTTTTCTTCATGGTATTCTTGACAACGGGACTCTTCAAAAATGCCTGAAGATCTTCACTGTCTTTTATAGTGTTACTAATAAGGCTCATGTCTTCATTCACCTCCTTAGTAACATTCTTGTCTTTGGCCAGGCTCAAAAGCGCTTTGGCATATCTCGCGGCTGCTCTGCTTCCCTGCATCTTCTTAGTTTAAAGTGACATCATCAAGCATATCCTCAACCAGCTTTTCCTGCTTGGCTTTGGAAGAAAGTTCTTCTCTTACTACTTTCTCTGCAATCTGAACTGAAAGCGTAGCCACCTGATTCTTAATATCGGCAAGAGCAGCATTCTTTTCAGTCTGGATAGTCGCCTTTGCCTGCTGGATCATCTTTTCTCCTTCTCTTTGCGCATCTTCCTTGGCTTCAGAGATCATCTTTTCTTTGATCTGTCTTGCTTCCTTGATCATGTTGTCACGCTCCATGCGGGCTTCCTGTAACAATTTCTCATTATCGGCTTGCAGATTCTGCATTTCTTTACGTGCATTTTCAGCAGAATCAAGTGCATCCTGAATTCCCTGCTCTCTTGCATTAAGGGCGTCTAAAATAGGTTTCCAGGCAAACTTTTTCAGCAAAAGCACCAGCACGACCAAAATGATGATCTGCCAGAAAAACAATCCAAAAGAAAAATCGTTGACTAACTTTTCCATATTCTATCTTATTTCTTGTATCGTTTAATTTTTTTGTAATAAATCAAGCCTTGCAGCCAACCGCTGCAAAGCCTGATGTTTTTTTGGATTGATTAAACTGCGAAAAGAGCAGCAAAAGCAACACCTTCCAAAAGTGCAGCGATAATAATCATTGCAGTCTGGATTTTTCCGGCAGCTTCTGGCTGACGTGCAATTCCTTCCATTGCAGCGCTACCAATCTTACCAAGACCAAAACCAGCTCCAATAATAATTAGACCAGCTCCAATCAAATCTAAGTTCAAAACTTCTTCCATTACTTATTTATTAAAAATTAAACTTACTCTTAAATATGTTTATACTACAATACCGGGATATCTTCATTGTCGGCAGGGTGATGATGATCATGCTCTTCAACTGCCATACCTATGTACAAGGCGCTAAGCAAAGTGAAGATATACGCCTGAAGAAAAGCTACCAGTAATTCTATGACCGAAATGAATATTGTAAACCCAAAGAAAGCAGGTCCTGCGATCCAGTTCTGGAATACCACGATCAAACCAAGTAAAGTCATTACGATCACGTGACCCGCAGTCATGTTCGCAAAAAGTCGGATCATAAGTGCAAACGGCTTAGTGAACATTCCCAACACTTCGATAGGGGCAAGAATGATCTTCATTGGCACAGGCACACCAGGCATCCAAAAAATGTGTTTCCAGTAATCTTTATTTCCGCTAAACTGTACAATAATGAAAGTAACAAGTGCAAGAGCGAAGGTTACAGCAATATTTCCAGTAACGTTTACGCCAAGCGGTGTCATTCCAAGTAGATTCAGGATCCAGATAAAGAAGAATACCGTTAAAAGGAAACCTGTATATTTTCTATAGTTTTTACCAATATTTGGCTTTGCGATCTCATCACGAACATAAAGCACAAGTGGCTCAAGAACACGGCCAAATTTCTTCGGAATAGGTCTGTTCTTATAGGTTTTTGCAAGCTGACTGAAAAGAACAAACATTAGCAATCCAACCAACATCATGGTCAGGACATTTTTTGTGATCGAAAAATCCCAGGGTCTTTCGTTTTCAGGAAAACCAGCTTCGTTATAATTTATGGTTCCCTCGGCATCAGTCTTATAAATGTGAGAGTGATAAAGTCTGTAATGCTGACCGTCAACCTCTACAAGGTCTTCCCCGTGATGAAATTTCCCTGAAGAAAATACTTTCAGGCCATCATCCCAAAGAATTACAGGAAGTGGAAAACCATAGTGAGCTCCAGTCTCCCCATCTGAAAAGAAATTCACATAATAAGAATCCTGTAGGTGATGATCTATATATGCCTCGATCTCCTCTTCGGTATTGACCTTTGCATCCTCACCTTCCTGAGGTTCTTTAACACCAAATGCCTGAGAGTTGTAACTCACAAACATTAAAAGACAGGCTAATAAAAACTTCGCAACGTTTTCCTTTTGCATTTTCCGGGTAAATTACAGTCCTTTAATTTGGCTGCAAATGTACATAATTATATAAAAAAAAGCAGCCTAAGAACCCTAATTGTTTTTTTGAAGGCAAACAGCCCTAATTACTTGTCTTTAGAGAAGTTAGTGCGATTTAGAATTTTTGAGATATAGATGATTTCTACTATAATACAAAGAGCATAAGGAACAAAAAAATGCAAAAAGACAGATTTGCTCAAGACAAATCCTGAAGTTTTAATAAGATAAAAGAAGATCCCCAGCTTCACCATTCCACTAACAAGGAAGATAAATCCCAATTGTTCCTTGAGATGTTCACTGGCCAAAATTATGGTGGAAGTAAATAACAGAGTAATACCCACATTGAATTTATATGCAAAATTCACAAGATCAAGTGACCTATCGGGATACATATAGGTGAAGAGGCCATAGTGCAACCCATAGCTTATTCCGGCTACTATAAAGAGAAGAATAGAGAACCTGAAAAGATCTTTTAGTATTAAGGAATTCAATTATTGTAGCGTTTGAGTTGTTTTAGAACAACATAGACAGAAGCCACCAGTCCAAAAAGAACGAAACCAATGGTGAACCAATTCTTCTCCATAGGATATCTCTCATCCAACTTTTTGCCTATCCATGCGCAAATGAAAATGGTGGCACCCATTTGAAATGCGATGCCGGTAAAGATAGCCCAGTTCTTAAGCTGACTGTTCTTGTTGTTGTCTTTCTCCTCTTTCATTTCGAATGGCTTTTACACCACCTCTCATCGTACAGGTGGCGTTAAAAGTAGCTCCCGGTTCAACAGCTAATTTTGATACTGTAGCCTCCCCTTCTATTACTGCTGTGCTTCTAAGGCTAAGCGTTCCGGAGATCTTAAGAATTCCATTGAACTTTCCTTCAATATCTGCATTTTCACATTCCAGCTCTCCGTTAACAGCTCCATCTTTGCCAATTACTACCTTGGCAGCAGATTTTACAGTGCCTTCAACAGATCCATCAATTCTAAAACAGCCTTTGGATTCAATATTCCCGGTGATCTTGGTGCCGTGGGAGATCTTGTTCTGTTCTTTGCTGTTTTCTGTTGCCGATTTTGCCTTTTCCTGTTTAAACATTACTGTGGGGGGGTGTTTAATGAAGTTAAGTAGGTTTCAATATTTTTATGGATCTGTGCGATCCTGTAGTTTGGGGTGGAAATATAGAAATAATTTTTGTCAACGCTGTATTTCTTATTATCGCCCAGGCGTTGTGCAAAAGTTTTTGCTCCTGCCACTGAAGAGAAGCCATGTACTACAACAAAATCTTTCTTCTCATCATACACATCCAGGGAGACCTCCCCTCCTGTGTAGTTGGAATCCTCAAGTGCAGCCGAAATTTTCTCTTTTAGCTCTATCACTTGCTTTTGTTCTCCTTTCTCAAAGGGAAACACAAGTTTGAAGGAATTTGATGTAGAATCTGAGACAAACTGGTTTGATGCCAAGGAAGGCAATGCCTTATTAAGAATTTCCTGGGCTTTCTTCCCTTCAATACTTTGTGGATAATTTAAGGCAACATAATTAAGACTTTCCCTGTACTTCTCAAATCCATAAAGCCGTCCTTCGGCCATGGCTTTTAATAGCTCAAGTTTAGAAACGATCTCGTCACCGGCAAAATCATTGATGTAGACTTCAGTTTCAGTAATGACTTCGGCATATTTTTGATCCTCGTATTTTTTATAGAGCTCTTCATAAACTGAGGTCGGATTGTTCTCATCCTTTAATAGGCTCTCTGGGTTAGAAATAATGGCAGCATATCTCGAATCGGGATAGGCCACCAAAATGTCATTTTTGAGAGATTGTGCTCTGGCCGTCACTCCAAGATCGGTATAGATCTTAAACAGGTTGTATTTGGCCGGAAGAAGAAGTCGATCCTCTGGATCATTCTGCAGAAGGAATTCCAGTCTTTCCGCAGCCAACTCATTCTCGTTAAATTTTTCTCTATAGATCAAACCGAGTTGATAACTGGCAAAATTAAGATCGCCCTTAATGCTGTCCAGTTCCGCCGGATTCGTAGGGATTCTACTTATATAAGTTTGAGGGTTATACCTGGGGTCGTTTTCAATAAGGTCATTGACTCCACTAGTAGCAAGATCTTCCCCTCCACCACTCATTCTACGTGTTCTCCAGTTATCATTTAATTCCCTGTCACCCCATAACCTGAAGAATTCCTGTTTACCGTAAGCCACTGCAGTAGGATTATAAAAGTAAAAGGAAGATCCGGGATTTGGTACCCCGGGCATTGCAGGGCGTTTGTTCTCAAAGAAATTCTGTGCGGCCTGCTCCTGCGCGGGTTTTTGAGTTTCACTGGTAGCCTGCTCCCTTAGTTTTGCTGTATAATCCTCGAAATATTTTAATTGCTGCTCTTCTGTAAGTGAAGCTACATATAGAATGCTATCAGCTTCCTCAGCCAAATTTTCGTAATAGATAACATCATCCAGATTATCTCTTTTCCGTTTGATCAATCTAAATTCTCTACTATTCTCAGAAAGTTTTGTGAGAGTGCTGTCATAATAAGCTCCGGCAACCTCGAAATTAGCTGCATCAAAATTGATATTTCCTAGTGTTTGGTAATCCAGGGACTGCAGGTAGGTATTATTAGATGGGGTACGGAGAGAACGGTTGTAATACTCCATGGCAAGTGGTATAGAATCCTGCTGATAGTGGAATTCTGCCAGTTGAAAGTAGATCTTGTCCAGGTAAGGCCTGTTTTCGCGATCATCGGCCAATTCGGTTAGCTGTTCCAGCACCACAGCCTTTTCTCCGGCAGTAGCATTCAAATACTCAATTTGCCGTATCATGGCATTCACAAGATAAATACGCGGAATCTTCCGGTTAAGTTCGATAACCTGGTCAAAGGCATAGGAGGCACTATCGGGTTTTCCCAAAACATCATATAGCTGCCCCGTGATATACCAGTAACGGCCTTCATTGTTCTTCTTATCAGTGATCTCGGCAGCACGACGAATATGGGCAAGTGCGCTATCGGGAGCATTGATATTTAAATAAGCCTGAGCAAGCATGGCAGAAGCCTCTGCCCGGTTTTCCTCTTGGAGCCTCTCACTTTCGAGGATCTTCTTAAGATTCTTTATAGCCAACGCATCAAATTCCAGGCGCATATTGGTCTTTTCTCTCCATATCCTGGCTTCATTGATAGTATTGCTTAGTGGATACTTGTGAAGTATGTAATTGAAAGCTTCCAGGGCCGGTACAAATCTTTGATCGTAATACCTGGCTTTTCCCAGCAACAAATAAGCTTCATCTATCTGCGGATTGTTCTCTGATCCTTCTATGAGCATGGAGTGCCTTTGAATAGCCTTTACAGCTTTTTCTTCGGCTACGACAAAATTAGGATTGAGAGTTTCACCCGGGGCCATGACTTCATCTCTTATCTCCATACGCTCTACCGGAAGGATCTGCCAGTAATTGTCAAGATAACTTTCATTGAGCGCCTCAATTCCAAGATCAAGAGCGATGTTTCCATTGTACAAGGTGTTATATTCAGCCGTGACGGCATGCCAGTTGCGATTAAGAAAGGTATTTTTCTTTCTCGAACAGCCCGTCAAGGCAACCAACAGGAGTAAAACGGCAGTGGCCTTTAGAATTTTTTCCAAGTCAACAGATTCTTCTTATTAGCAATAACTTATAAGTGCCGCAAATATTATTGTGGAAGGGTAAAAATAGGTAATTTTTCCGGGCAAATTACCCGGGTTCGCGGCATTATCTCTAAGTGACCAAACTAAAGTATCCCGGAGTGAACGACTTCTAGGTGTGTTACTCTTAGGTCAAACCTTGACAGAAGTTCCCTGGCCTCCGGGGGTACATAGGCAGTTTCATAATCCTCTCCCGTTAGCTTTTTTATTGTTTCGAGGTCTTTAAACCTCATCATGGTAGTGAATTCGATCTCCTCTTCGTTCAGTTTTCTTTTCAGAAGTTCTACACCTTTAAAACCTTCACCTGTTTTTGTCTCAATATCTTTAAAGATCCTGGAAGTTACCAGCTGCTCATATGCATCTGCATTTCCAGGGGTAGTATAGCCGTGCCAGATCCTTAATACCATTTATCCTATTTCTTTAGCGTATCCCCCTGCAAAGTATTGCTCCAGTTCTTTCAAAGTAGCTTCAGAGGTTTTGATGTCGTTCACCACAAGCCCTTTATCCAGCACTACAATACGCTCACAAACCTCAGTCACGTGAATGAGGTCGTGACTGGAGATAAGAAAAGTTGTATCAGTATCGGCAGTAAGGTCTTTTATTAAGGCTTTAAGCCTTATCTGTGTACTTGGATCAAGGTTGGCAAAGGGTTCATCCAGGATCACGACTTCTGGATCCCCAATTAAAGCAGCTACTATTCCTACCTTTTTTTGGTTTCCCTTAGAGAGATCGCGCAGGTATTTCTTTCTTCCCAAAACCTCTCCGTTGAAGAATTCTTCGAAATTCTGAAGGAAAGCAACAATATCAGCCTTATTCCGGTTGCGTAGTTCCCCGACAAAATTAAAGTACTCTTCGGGTGTGAGATATCCAATTAAAAAGCTTTCATCTATAAATGAAGAGGTAAAGGGCTTCCACGCTTCACTTTGACTTACGGTAATTTCGTTATTAAAAACATTCCCGGTAGTAGGTTGAATAAGGTCCAGTAAGAGGCTGAAAAAAGTGGTTTTTCCTGCTCCGTTATTTCCTACCAGGCCAAAGCTCTGGCCCCGCGAAATTTCAAGATGATCAATTTGCAGCACCTTTGTGCCGCCGTATACTTTAGAAAGGTTTGTAACTGTTATCATCTTATTCACCTGTTTGTTTGAAGCCGTTGATCATAGCATATTTATTTTTTCTGTACGATTCTGTCACCTGTTCCATGATACCTTTTCTAAAAATGATCCCCAGAAGGCCTAATACTGCCAACACTAATATCCCCGATTCGAAGGAATGGAACTTGTTTAGGGCCCAAAAAAGTAAGATTGGAAGGATCACCAGCGGAAGACCTACCAGCCACTGCGCCGCCCCTGTTCCCTGGTAGTTCATGAAAGGGCTCTTTTCAAGATCGATCCGTTTTCGATTAAAAGATCCCGCAAACAACAGCACCGGCACATTAATTCCTATATTATAAATAGCGCACACTATATTGATCAAAAGAATATCGTATCCAAAGAACACATATGGAGTAGTGAGTATAGTAAGAATCACGATGCTAAAGGTGATCAAAGCTGCCTTGGAATTGAGGTATTGCTTTAGCGGAATATTTTGGGCCATCATCATAGAATAATACGACGAATCCCAGGCAGGAATAAATTGACCGAAATTGATCATAAAGATCCCCGTCATAAAGATCCCCACAAAGACAAAAATAGAAGGCATATTCTGATAGGTTTCCTGCGGATAAAAGATCAATCCGTAGCCCATGATGAGTAAAGAAATAAAAATTAGTGTCTTTGGTCGTTTGTTACGCCATATCATTTTTAGGTCCAGCTGAAGAAATGTCGAAATATCTCCGAATCTTCTTAACCATTGAAAATCCTGGGATTTTGCTTCAATGACTTTCCCTTTAAGAGACTCGTCCAGGTAGAACCTGCTTTTCAAAACCTTTTGATTCCACTTAAATAAGGCAAATAGGAGCACTAAAGGCAGGAGTGCCAAAAAGGGCATTTCCAGCACATAATTTAGTCCGGCACCAAATACTTTGGTGATGCTGAAAATTCCATAATTCTCCAGACCAAAGAAGATAAGTGCGACCAGGATATATGGGAGCAATGCTTTGAGATCATCCATAAACCTCTTTTTCAGAAGAAAATTGAAGTAATTTACACTCAGGACCAGAGAGATAACAGCTACTGTCCAGGCTAATATTGCAAACCAGGGCAGGTCAGTTGCGTACCAGGTAAATACTGCAAAAGGAATGAACAACAACAGGGGCAAAAAGTTGAAAAAAGAGAATAAAGATCTCAGAAGAACATAATTCACCATTTTTTGTTTCGGAATAGGAAGGGATAGCATGGGTTTCACCGTCATCACCGGCAGCGTTTGTAGCATAAATCGCATGATCATTTCCAGAGCAAGATATACCAGCAAAAAACGATTCACTATCTGCAAAGGTTCTTCTGCAGGAAAAGCTTTTTTAAGCAAGGGATGCAAACCTATTCCAAGAAGGAGGAACACCAGCGAAAAATAAATGGCGATGAACGCCATGAAGATCTTTAAACCCAGGCTCCTGCCAAAACTGGCCGAGCGGTAAAAAGCTTTCCACTGAAGAGAAATGAAGTATTTGTACATCCTTTTGCTTTATACTACAAGTATGGAAATTTACGATTTTGTTACAAGAATAAATTCACATACTTTGTACTTTTGCCGCAAATACCCAATAAAAATGAGCAAATTCTTTCCGCTAAAGATTAAAGACATCATCAGGGAAACAGAAGAGGCGGTAAGCCTTGAATTTGAAATACCACAGGACTTAAAAAAGGAATTTTCCTTTAAGGCAGGACAATATGTGACGATAAGAACCACTATAGAAGGAAAAGAGGTGCGTCGCGCCTATTCTCTTTGCACCCCCCCAACAGAGGAAACTTTTAGAGTAACTGTTAAGGAAGTTAAAGATGGAACCTTCTCTGTTTTGGCAAACAATAAACTTCAGGCCGGAGAGATGCTCGAAGTTCATCCTCCCGAAGGAAAGTTTATTTTTGAACCGGAACAGGATGGTCGCCAGCACACCTATGCTGCCTTCGCTGCGGGAAGTGGAATTACCCCTGTAATGTCTATCCTAAAGACAGTTCTTCAAGTGGAAAAACACAGCCGGTTCGTGCTGGTTTATGGAAACAAAACTCCGGATGACACCATCTTTTTTAAAGAATTGCTGAAACTGCAAATGGAGCACCCGGACAGGCTGTTCATTGAGTTCGTTTACAGCCGAACCAAAGAAGAAGAATCACACTACGGCAGGATCGACCAAAGTACTGTAAATTATGTGCTAAAGAACAGGTTTAAAGATGTTAGCTTCACCAAGTTCTACTTGTGCGGACCGGAGAATATGATCAACAATGTCACTGATATCCTTCTGAACAACAACATTAAAAAAGAACAGATCCTTTTCGAGCTTTTCAACAGCGAAGTTGAAGGACAGGTAAAATCAGATCTTTCAGGAGACACAGAACTTGTCATTAAAGTTGATGAAGAAGAGTTCACTCTAACAATGCCCAAGAACAAGACAGTTCTCGAAATGGCTCTTGATAATGATATTGATGTTCCCTATTCCTGCCAGGGCGGAATTTGCAGCAGCTGCGTAGCCCGCATCACCGAAGGTACCGCCGAAATGGAAAAAAATTCCATTCTCGTGGATAGCGAGATCGAAGAAGGACTTATCTTAACCTGCCAGGCACATCCCACTTCCGGAACGCTTAAGGTGGATTATGATGATGTATAGATATTAGATGTGAGATTTGGATGTGAGACGTGAGACGTGAGACGTGAGATCAAAAATCTTAACAAAATACCCTTCAAAAAGGACATTTTTGAAGGGTATTTTTTTGGTTGTGTTTTAGAAAACCGACTTAGAAGCTGAAAGCCTCGAATAAACGAGGCAGGAGCTAAGCTCCGGCACTATAAGCGATCGGGTTCGAGCAGCCTGTAAGGCTGCAACAGGGGTATCCAAAAAAGCCATTTTTGGAACCTCATCAATGAATCCCAATTGGAGTTTGCTGCTTGAAATTTTTGGTGCTCGGTGCTTGGTGCTTTAAAATTATTCCTGCACGATAACTTCCTTAATTTTTTGAACCACGCTCCTTGGTGGAATTGTCCTCATCACTTCCTCATATCCCTTCGGAATGTCTTTTCCGTAAATAGAAGTTGGGATGTCGGGATATTTTTCATGATCGGGCAGGAGGAAATTGGTTTCGGGCTGGCGAAAGGGAGCGAATCCTGTGTAGGGATGAGTTAATCCCCACAGGGTGATCACCGGCACTCCGTAATTTGCTGCCAAATGTCCGTTCCCACTATCCATAGAGACCATTAGGTCAAGATTGGAAATAAGAGCCAGTTCTTCCTGAAACATCAACTTTCCGGCAACAGAGATGACCTTGGAGAATTCCGATTCCCATGCGGCGAGCTTACCGGTTTCTACCGGACCACCACCCAACAAAAAGACCTTTAGATTTTCCTCTTTTTGAAGATCCTGTAAAACCTCCTTCATGAGATCTTCGGGATAGGCTTTAGAAGCATGCTGAGCAAAAGGAGCAATGCCGATCCATTTTCCCGAAGGTTCTCCTGTAATTTGAGTGACCTTCTCCGGTAATTCCTGCTTTACTAAATGTTCTACCAATTTCAGGTTCAACGGATAGCCTAACTTTTCAAAAACATCGGCATATCTTTGATGGGTAGATTTCAGCTGTTGGAAGATCTTGTTCTTTCTTCGGGTAAGGGCGGCTTTTTCTCTGCGGCCCTTGTTTATTTGTCGTACCGGCAAACCCTTCAGCTTAAAGAAAAGCTTCAGAACATTTGAGCGAAGTACATTGTGAAGATCGGCTACTGCATCAATCTTCAGATCGAGGAGTTCAGAAGAAAGTTTATAAAGTCCGCCAACACCCTTGTGTCTGCCTTTGACTTCAGCCTCAAAAACCTGAACATTGGGGAGTTCCTCAAAAAGTGGTGCAAAAAATCTTCGGGTAAGCAGGGTGAGCTTTACATCGGGATATTTTTCAGTAAAAGCTTTCAATACCGGCACCATCATCGCCACGTCTCCCATAGCCGAAAGGCGGATCACTAAGATGTGGCGCGGTCTCTCCATCCAAAAATGCTATTTTTTAGCTCCTCTTAAAACAGGATTCAGCTCGTCATCATTGTACATCTTCATTTGCCTGTACACCTTCATGTACTTGTCACCGTTTGCGATATCTTCCAAAAGTTGATTGATAGCAGTAGAAAGATCAACTCGCTGTTCAAGCAATACATCGAGCTTCGCCTGGCACTTGATCATGTGATCCTGCCCTGCCTCAACGCGATTTGCTTCTTCATTCATGTGATAGATCTTTAGTGCAAGGATCGAAAGCCGGTCAATTGCCCATGCGGGACTTTCAGAATTAATAGTAGCATCGGGCTTGGGTTCTACATCCTTGTATTTGTCGAGAAAATAACTATCAATATACTCCACCATATCTGTACGGTCCTGGTTGGAGGCATCTATCTGTCTTTTTAGCTTTAGCGCCGCAACAGGATCGATGTTGGGGTCCCGAATGATGTCTTCATAATGCCATTGTACGGTGTCGATCCAACATTTGCGGTACAACAAATGCTCGAGCAACTGCTCCTTTTCGTCGTAGGGATTGTGGAATTCCTGTCCCACAGTATTGATCTCGTGATATTTTTCAACTACTTCGTTGAATATTTGATTGGCTTTATCTGAAAACATATTCTGAATTTTTTCCGGTTCTTCTGAAGAAAAACCACCGATTTACAATTTTGGCAAAGGTACCGGATTTTTAGCTTTTTTAAGGAGTGATTTTCAAACTTCTGAAGCTTAGAACAGCAGCAGAAGCAATACAGGCAGGAGGATAATGGTTATAAATAGAATTTCTTTAAACCATTTATCATTCATATGTTGAAAATAATTGGTGACGATGATTGCCAGGGGTGCAAAGAAAAACATGAGTTCGCTGCCGTTCTTTGTAGGGGCCAAAACAGCTACAGTGAGAGCCACTCCTGCGCAAAGAAGAATAAGGAACAGGGAAGCTTTGGCATTAGCACTGGCTTTTTGAATTATCAACATGTAAAAGAATGTTGACCATGCTGTTAATGCAAGTAAAAAGGCAGCGGGAATGAGTAGTTGGGAGTCACGATAATTTTCAAAATGGAAATTTGAAGCCTGCGCCCAGTCTGTAAGCGTGTAAAAAGAATCGGTAATTAAAAGATCGATACAGGTAACCAGCGAAAGCAACGTTAAGAGAGCAACCAGTGGCACTAACCAATTCTTGAACCTGTGACCTACATGCACCAGAATCCCGAAGTAGACCACAAATAAAAACAGAATGCTCCAAAAATAGAAAAGAGAAGCTACTCCAACCCATAATGTTGCATCAAAGATCTTCTTCACGGTCTCGCGTTGTGACCGGAACGAAAGAATGCGCCTTAGCGACAACAGCACGAACAAATTAGCCAGGATGACATCATTGTTTTGCATTGCAGCCGCAAACATGCAGAGAAAACCCGCAAACAATACACTTTTGTAAGCGTTGCGCCCCGTCAACTCATTTCTTCCGGAAATAAAATTGAGCAGAAAGACACTAAGCACCAGCAAGAGCAACATTCCTACCTCCTGTAGAATAGTCCAAAGGTTAGAGGTTAATAGAGTGCTAACATTGGCAAACAGATAGAAGATCAGAATATAAACGGCTACTATTATGAAGTTGATTGGCCGTGAATTGCTAAAAAAGCTTGTTAGCATTAGGGTTTTTTATATTTTTGTGGAGTTAAATATAACTACTATGAGGGATTTTTTCGAGGGGATACAGACCATTTTTGAAGATTACCTGTTCGCACCGTTCAATGAACTGGCCAATCTTGAGTTAGATAGCTGGTGGCTGGCAAATGCAGTGAACTGGATCTTTATCATTGTTGCTTTTGCAGCTTTTATTTATTGGATGAAACAGCTGAAAAAATTCAATGACCGCAATGAGGAAAAGCGTGAAACCAGCGCTCATTCTTTCCTGGGTTAGAGGTCAAAACCTATATCTTTTCTAAAATACATCTTATCAAAATGAAGTTTTTCAGCATTTTGGTAAGATTTTTTTATGGCCTCTTTATAGTCATTCCCAAATGAAGTAATTGCTATTACGCGACCACCGCTGGTCACTACCTGCCCATCCTTTTGGGAAGTTCCTGCATGAAAGACTATAGAGTCTTCAACATTTTGGAGTCCCGAAATCACTTTCCCTTTTTCATAAGCTTCGGGATATCCTCCCGAAACCAGCATTAAAGTAGCAGCGGATTCTTTTTTCACCTGAAGCTCTACGTCGTTTAACTTGCCGGTAGCAACTTTTTGAAAAACCTCAACAAGATCAGATTCTATTCGTGGCAGTACTACCTCTGTTTCGGGATCTCCCATTCGCACGTTGTACTCAATTACATAAGGCTCCTCTCCTACTTTGATTAGACCTATGAACACAAAGCCTTTATAGTCGATATTTTCGGCTCGAAGTCCGTCAATGGTCGGTTTAACGATCCTCTCCTCCACCTTCTTCATGAAATCTTCATCTGCAAAGGGAACAGGGGAAATAGCTCCCATTCCGCCTGTATTTAGTCCGGTATCTCCTTCTCCAATTCGCTTATAATCTTTTGCCGTCGGCAAAATTTTATAATCCTTTCCATCGGTAAGCACAAAAACACTGAGTTCAATGCCATCGAGAAATTCTTCTATCACTACGGTATTCCCTGCTGTTCCAAACTTATTATTGGTAAGCATATTTTCCAACTCATTCTGTGCTTCCTCAAGTGAGTCGAGGATCAATACTCCTTTCCCGGCTGCCAGTCCATCGGCTTTTAAAACGTATGGAGGTTTAAGAGTAGTAAGGAATTCTTTTCCGGCAGCAAGACTTTCAGCTTTAAAGCTTTCATAAGCCGCTGTAGGTATCTTGTACATACCCATAAATTCTTTGGCTCTTTCCTTGCTCCCTTCCAGCAATGCACCTCGTTTTGAAGGTCCAATTACTAACACCTTTTTCAATTCTTCATCCCGGTTAAAGAAATCCACAATCCCCTGTACCAAAGGATCTTCAGGACCCACGACCATCATTTCAATATTTTCCCTTAATACCAGCTCCTTTACAGCTTCGAAATCTGTCACACTTACTGCAACATTTGTTGCTATTTTTGCTGTACCGGCATTTCCGGGTGCTACAAAAAGCTTGTCGCAATTGTCACTTTTGGAAAGTTGGTGTGCAAAGGTGTGCTCACGGCCGCCGGAGCCAAGGATGAGAATATTCATAAGGCTTGTGTTTTCTTTCTTGCCTCAAAAATAATTGTTTGTAAATTGAAGCACTAACTTATTGGCATAAAAAACAATCTTTCTTAACTCTTGAACTGGTTTAGCCTTTCATTACAACTCAATCGCTTCCCCATCAAAAAGGCCAAAAACGCCCTGGAGGAGATCAAAAATATTCCCGAAGCGGAATATGCCGCCTATGTGGAAAGAAAGAAGGAGGAGATCGTCAATTACCACTTGCATAACAATTCTCTTTACAAAGATTTCTTTGGTGGGGACAAATACAGCAAATGGGAAGAGGTGCCGGTAATGAAAAAAAGCGATCTCCAGAGGCCTTTAGAAGAGCGATTCAGCAAAAATTTTAGCACCAAGAATAGCTATGTTGGGAAAACTTCAGGTTCCAGTGGGCATCCCTTTATTTTTGCAAAAGACCGTTTTTGCCACGCCCTTTCCTGGGCAGAATTCAACGACCGTTATCGTTGGTATGATATCGACCTTGACAGGTCTGTACAGGCCCGTTTCTACGGAATTCCCCTCGATAAATTCGGTTATTTCAAAGAACGAATAAAAGATCGTTTCGGCTTTCGATATAGATTTCCAATTTTTAACCTCAGCGATGAGAAGATGGAGGAATTCCTGACAGAATTTCAGAAGAAGAGCTTTGATTACATCAATGGCTACACAAGTTCGATCGTGCTGTTCGCAAAGTTCCTGAAGAAAAAGAATCTCATCCTGAAAGAGATTTGTCCGCAACTTAAGCTGTGTATCGTGACCAGTGAAATGTTCTTTGAAGAAGATAAAATACTTCTGGAAGAAACTTTTGGCGTACCCATAGTAAATGAATACGGCGCCAGCGAACTTGGTTTGCTTGCATTTCAAAACCCTGAAGGGGAATGGGTGCTTAACAGTGAGACCATGTTCGTGGAGATTTTAGACGATCAAGGAAAAATTCTGCCTTACGGTGAAGAAGGGAGGATCGTTATTACTTCCCTATATAATAAGGCTCATCCGTTCATTCGGTACGACATAGGCGATACCGGCTCTCTTGCAGAAAACTCCACTCTCAAAAAACCGATTTTAAAGAAGCTACTGGGAAGAACGAATGATGTCGCGGTTTTACCCAGCGGAAAAGTGGTTCCGGGCCTTACTTTTTATTACGTTACAAAAAGTGTGATCGAGAATGACGGACAAATAAAAGAATTCATTGTCCAACAGACTGAACCCGGTTCATTTAAGGTCATTTATGTTTCTGAAGTAGAATTGGAACCTGAAAAGCGAAAAAAGATCGAGGAAGCTATGGAAGTTTACCTTGAAAAGGGTCTTGATCTGGACTTTGAACACAAAACCACCCTCAACCGAAGCAAAAGAGGAAAGCTGAAGCAGTTCGAATCACTTATCTAAGGCTACCTTTTGCTTCTGTTTTACAAATAATTGCTCCCACAGGAATAAGAGCATCCAAAAAAGGCTTTTTAGAGAGGAATATTTCAGCACCTTTCTGTAGACCCTGTAGTTGTACTTAAGCATCTCTATTTTATTTCCCGAAATTGATCCACGGCGTTCCCTGTAGATAGCTAACGGCTCCTGAATTCCTCTTGCTCCTCCGGCTTTTTTAACTGCCAGGAGCCAAAGGCCCCAGTCCTGCCGCTTCCGGATGAGCGGACAATAGATCTTACCCAATACCGACGCATTATATATCCCGGTAAGGTTACCTATGTAGTTGGCTTTTTTAAGTTTGTCAAAAGTGAGAATTTTTAATGCCTTTATTTGCTTATCAAGACTACGACCACTTTCATCCATAAGTCCATAGCTGCTGAAGCAGACCTTCTCACCTTCCTCTTTCATTACAGCAAGCTGAGTTTGCAGCTTGTGAGACTTCCATAGGTCATCGGCGTCCAGAAAAGAAATATAGTCTCCTGTGGCAGCCTTAATTCCAATATTCCTGGCGAAACCGGCACCTTGATTAGTGGGCAGCACGTGCAGTTTTATACGGTCATCATTTTCAACCAGACCTTCAACTACTTGAGAAGTTCCATCTGTTGAAGCATCATCTATTACCAGTAACTCCCAGGAGGAATAGGTTTGCTGCTGAACAGAACGGATACTTTCAGCTATAAATTCGGCTGCATTAAATGCCGGCATAATGACAGAAACCACAGATTCGGTGTTCATTTAAAGGTTTTAGTCATTATAAAAAATCTTCGGGAACGGCCAAAAACTACAGGCCTGAAAAATGTTATTTTCGAATATGTTTTGAAAAATCCTTGTGCTCGCTACGATGAAGTTCCTCTTCTGTAAGGCCCTTGAAATATTCATAGGTCCTTTTCATGCCTTCACTACGTGACACTTTCGGCTCCCATCCAAGTAATTCTTTAGCCCTGGAGATATCGGGCTGGCGTTGCATCGGGTCATCTTCAGGTAAAGGTTTATAAATGATCTTTTGATCTGTTCCTGTTAGTTTAATGATCTCTTCGGCAAAGTCTTTTATCGTGATCTCGTGAGGGTTTCCAATGTTCACGGGATAAGCATAATCACTCAACAACAGTTTGTAGATTCCTTCTACCTGGTCATCTACATAGCAAAAAGAACGGGTTTGAGACCCGTCGCCGAAAACTGTGAGATCTTCTCCTCGAAGTGCCTGACCAATAAAAGCCGGAATTACCCGCCCGTCATTTAATCTCATTCGGGGACCATAGGTGTTGAAGATCCTCACGATCCGGGTCTCCAGCCCGTGGAAGCGGTGATATGCCATGGTAATTGACTCCTGAAACCTTTTGGCTTCGTCATAAACTCCCCGGGGACCAATGGTATTCACATTTCCGTAGTAATCTTCGGTTTGAGGATGGACCTGAGGATCACCATAAACTTCAGAAGTAGAAGCAATGAGGATGCGCGCCTTTTTTTCCATTGCCAGACCCAGTAAATTGTGGGTACCCAGGGAACCTACCTTGAGGGTTTGTATTGGAATTTTAAGGTAATCAATAGGACTGGCAGGAGAAGCGAAGTGCAAAATATAATCAAGCTTACCGGGCACGTGTACAAAAGTCGTGACGTCGTGGTGGTAAAATTCGAAGTTTTCCAGTTTAAAAAGATGCTCAATATTTCTTTTATCACCTGTAATCAGGTTGTCCATACCTATCACGTGATAACCCTCATTTATGAATTTGTCGCAGAGATGAGAACCGAGGAATCCCGCGGCCCCGGTGATGAGTATCCTTTTCATTCTTGGTTGGTTTTACTTCCGAAAGTAATAAAATTAGGCCTCATCGCCATTATACAATCCTGCTGCTGCTCCTATTTTTGCCGCATTTAAGAATACTTTAACCCAATTTAAGCATAACTAAAACTAAGCCTGAGTCTCAATATGAGTAAATTAGGCTGTAAAACAGAAAAATCCAGACCCATGAGGAATCTTTTACAACATTTTTACACCAATGTTAGTCCGGCAGAAAGAGGTGCTTCCTTTTTGGCAGGAGCATATTTTTTATATGATGCTTTAGGAAAGGAGAAAAAGAGCGGTATTGAAGCTGTTCTTGCAGGTTATCTTCTCTACCGCGGAATATCGGGTAATTGTTTACTATACAACGCTATAGGAAAGACAAAGCCAGATAACCGCAGCCGAAATGTGAATATTCAGCTGAGATTGTTTGTTGATAAACCACGGGAAGAGGTGTATACCTTCTGGAGAAATCTGGAAAATCTTCCGCTGTTTATGGAACATTTGGAAAGTGTAGAGAGTCTAAATGACAGCATCTCTGTTTGGGAGGCAAGTTTACCGGGACATGTGGGAACCCTGCGATGGAAAAGCGAAATTGTAAAAGAGCGTCCTTTTGAGCTTCTTGGCTGGCAATCCTTACCGGGTTCGGGCATTGAAAATGCAGGAAAGGTAGAGTTTCACGATGCCGGTGGTGGAACAGAACTGCACGTTGTGATCTCTTACCACGCTCCCGGCGGAATAGCCGGTGAAAGTGCTGCCCGCCTTTTTAATCCCGTGTTTGAAGATATGGTGGAAGAAGATGTAAAGAATTTTAAATGGTTTATTGAGAGAGATTATAGCTTTTGAGAAAGCTCCTTAAGACTCTCCTTCCAGTGGGGAACTGGTAAACCAAAGACCTTCTGTATCTTCTCCTTACTCAGAACGCTGTACTCCGGCCTAACAGCCAGTGTTTCGAAGTCGTTATTTTCATTCAACTGGGTACGAGATTCCATCAAGTTCAAGATCTCTTTTGCAAAATCATACCAGGTCGCCTCGCCCCCATTGCTGTAATGATAGATGCCGTAATTTTTTTTACCCTGTGCCAGGATTCCCAGAACAAAATCGGCTAGATCATGCGCGTTTGTTGGCGTCCCTTTTTGAGAAGTAGTGATATTTAGAGTTTCCCCTTCTTCTGCTCTAGTTCTTATAGTATTAAAAAAGTTTTTCCCGATATCCGAATAAAGCCATGACGTCCTAAAGATGTAGTATTTCGACATGGCGTCCTGAATGTACTGCTCTCCCAGAAGCTTCGAGGCTCCATAAACGTTTAGGGGATCTGTTTGATCTTCTTCTGAATATGGAGTTGTTTTCTTTCCGTTAAACACATAATCTGTAGAAAAGTGAATTAAAGTACAGGCAATCTCTTCACAGTCTTTGGCGAGGTTCCGTACGCTTTCTGCATTGGTGAGGTACGCCATTTCCTGCTCCTTCTCTGCCTGATCGACCTTTGTGTAAGCGGCGCAATTGATACAGATGTCATATTTTTCCCTGCGCAGGTAGGCACCTACCACAGCGAACTGTGACAGGTCCAGATCTTCGGAAGTTGTAAAGGTGAAATCCCAATCGGGGTAATTAAGAGAAGCTTTTCTGAAACATCTTCCCAATTGACCACCCGCTCCTGTGACTAATATTTTCATAGCTCTAATTCTTTAAAAAGTGGAAGATTTTTATCTTTTTCGGAAAGGATTAGTTCGTCTATTGGGTAATTCCAATCTATCTTAAATTCGGGGTCATTGAAATATACCCCGGCATCTGCATCTTTATGGAAATACTGATCGCACTTGTATGCAAAAACCGAGACTTCTGAAAGCGTTAGAAAGCCGTGGGCAAAACCGGCAGGCACAAAGAGCTGATGATGGTTTTCATCGCTTAAAACAGCCTTAAAAGATTTTTTGAAGGTAGGAGAAGCGGGCCTAAGATCTACAACCACGTCCAACACCTTACCAACTACCGTTCTTACCAGCTTGGACTGTGCGAATTCTCCTTTTTGAAAATGAAGGCCTCTCAAAACACCCTTTTTGGAAGACGATTGATTGTCCTGTACAAAATCCATCTGCAATCCTGTCACTTCCTCAAATCTCCTTTGACTGAAGCTCTCTAAAAAGGTGCCGCGGTGATCCCGAAACACTGAAGGCTTCAGCAAAAAACAATCTTTCAAAGGGGTCTCTTCCAGTTCTAACATCTAATCCAGTTGTAAAAGGTATTCTCCGTAACCGCTTTTCAGCAATGGCTGCGCAAGGCGGTGCAGCTGTTCTTTATTAATATAGCCCATTTTAAAGGCTGTTTCTTCAATTGCTCCAATCTTAAGTCCCTGTCGCTCTTCTATCACCTGCACAAATTGTGAAGCTTTCATGAGGGAATCAAAGGTGCCGGTATCCAGCCAGGCTGTTCCCTTGTCGAGAATGCTCACTTGTAATTTCCTTTTTCTAAGATATGCATTATTCACATCTGTGATCTCAAGTTCTCCCCTGGCCGATGGCTTAATGTTCCTTGCAATTTCTACAACATCACTGTCATAAAAATATATCCCCGGGACAGCAAAATTAGATTTTGGGGAGGTGGGTTTTTCTTCTATCGAGATCACGTTCCCTGCCTGGTCAAAATCCACCACTCCGTAACGTTTTGGGTCGTGCACGTGGTAGGCGAAGATCATTCCGCCGTTTGGATCATTGTTGTTTTGAAGCAACTTATCAAGTCCCGACCCATAGAAAATATTGTCTCCAAGAATGAGTGCTACCTTTTCATTTCCGATGAAATCTGCACCTATGATAAAGGCTTCGGCAAGGCCACGGGGCTCCTCTTGTACAGCATATTCAAATTCACATCCATACCGGCTACCATCTCCTAAAAGCTCCCTGAACATTGGCAGGTCCTTGGGAGTAGAAATAATAAGGATCTCTTTTATTCCCGCCATCATGAGGGTCGAGAGCGGATAATAGATCATAGGCTTATCATACACAGGCATTAATTGCTTGCTTACCGCTAGCGTTAATGGGTGTAATCGTGTTCCCGATCCTCCGGCAAGGATAATGCCTTTCATGCCTTATATTTTTCCAGGTACCACTGTACCGTCTTTTCAATACCCGATTCAAAATTCTCATCGGCTTTCCAACCTAACTCAGATTCCAGCTTTGTTGCATCAATAGCGTAACGCTGGTCGTGGCCCGGCCTGTCTTTTACAAAAGTGATCAAATCTGTATAGCTCTTGCCGTCTTCACGAGGCACTAATCTATCCAAAATTTCGGAGATCTTTTGCGCGATATATATATTCTCCCTTTCATTGCGACCCCCAATGTTATAAGTTTCCCCGAATTTCCCATTTTCAAGAACCAGCTTTATACCCTTACAATGATCGGCTACATAAAGCCAGTCACGCACATTTTTTCCGTCTCCGTAGATCGGAATCGGCTGCTTTTTCAGGGCAGTTCGAATAATGGTGGGTATAAGCTTCTCGTCATGCTGGTGCGGACCATAATTGTTTGAACAGTTTGTCGTCAATACCGGCATTCCGTATGTGTGGAAATAACTCCTGACAAGAAAGTCTGAAGCCGCTTTTGAAGCTGAATACGGGCTGTTGGGCGCATACGGAGTTTCTTCAGTGAATAATCCTTCAGGACCTAAAGTTCCATAAACCTCATCGGTAGAGACATGAAGGAATTTAGCGTCGCTAAATTCATCCTTTAGTTCAAAAGGACCGTTCATCCATAGCGTGTAAGCCGTTTGTAGTAGGTTGAAAGTTCCGTTGATGTTGGTTTCAACAAAGGCTGCAGGATTAAGAATAGAGTTATCTACATGAGATTCAGCTGCAAAATTTATTACCTGCGAAAAATGGTATTTTTCGAACAGCTCTTTTACGAGCTCCTTATCCCGGATGTCTCCCTTGACAAAGGTGTAATTCTCATGGCCGTCAACCTCAAGATTTCCAAGATCCCCTGCATAAGTCAGGAGATCCAGGTTTACTATATGAGTATCTTTATCTTCAATAAAAAGATTGATATAATTTGAGCCAATAAAGCCGGCACCTCCGGTAATTAGGGTATATTTCTTATTATCCATTTACGGTTTCTTTCTTGTCTGATTTGTCTTTCTTTTCCTTTTCCTTCGGAAGTTCAAAGATCTGTTCCAGTATTTTTTCTGTGATTAGGTAAGTTGGTTTTACACCTGTGGTCCCAAGTCCGCCTGAGGCTAAAGTGCTTCCGGTTTCCAGTGGGTTATCTGAAGCGTAATAAGCATATCTCACCTTCACATCTTCACTTATATTCCCTCTCAACCTGGAGGCTGCCTGTATGGCTTTTTGGTAATGCGCTCCTTCCATCTCAAGACCAACTACATTCCAGGTAGATTCGTGGAAAAATTTCAAAATGTCTTTGTTTTGAAGGGACGTACCTAAAACTGTAACCATAGAACCATCGCAAACATGAATACCGTTGCCTTCAAGATCGGCTTTGGTAAGTTCATTTTTGAACGGGTAATTATCGGCTGTACCCTCAAAAAGGTGAGCTGTAGGAATCATAATATCTCCCTTACCACCGACCAGGATTCCTGCCTTACCCATCAATGATATGGACGCAACATTCAGGTGGATATTCCCTTGTTCAGATTGATATGGCTTCAACATTTCGTCCATCGTCTCATAAGCCTGCTCTCCAAACGCGTAATCCATTACCATGATCACCGGCTTATCTTCATCTTTTGCCTTTTTATCAAAGCTGAACTTCGGATTAATTGAAGACATTTTTGCAGTATCAAAGATCTGAACATCAATATTGGCACCACTGGTATCTTCAATAAAAATCATTCCTTCAGAAACTGCATTTTTCATCACCTTCATCCTTAGCTGCCCATTTGCGTTATTGCTAAGGTCCTCATAGATCCCGAAAAGGGATTTCTTCTTAAGCTCGGCCTTTAAAGCTTCCGAAGCATACAGCGTATTCATTACGCTGTGCATATTGGCACTTATAATGTGCAAAGGACGGTTCATTAGATTTTTTTCAAGCAAAACCTCTTTGATCTTGTTCGCCCAGATCTCCCCGTGAATATGGTGACCAAGTCGCTCACGCAACACCGGGCTAAAAGTTACGATCCTCTTGTTGTTATTTAGCATCTCATCAATTGCCAATTTTCCGAGGTAATAAATGATGTGGAGGAATCTCTCCGGGCTGGATGAGGTGCTAAAAAGGGGATAAATCGTGGTCACTTCCCTAAAGGTGCGACCTAAAATATTTGCCGTATGAGTTAACGCAACTTCGCGATGTGCCTGAGTTAGCGGCTCTTTTTGAGTCACCGCCATCTCCAACTTTTGCCAGTCGCGCGATACTTCTCCTTCTTCATCAATTAAAACTCGTCTCATTACTTTATGAGATTCAATAAAGAGGAAAGTAAGGTGCGTAAGGATGTCATAGATCTCAGATCGCCCGCGGGTGATCTCAATATTCATTTGCTCCTCATCTATCCTGTAACAATTCCTGCGTCTTTTTGGTGGAACTATAGGCTTAAAATGAGAATTACCATAACCTTCATCACTTGTGAGGTTGATAAACCTACATTCTTCAATGCCTAAAGGCAGCCTGTCCATCACGTAAAGAAGACCATTTAATTCTACTTTTTCTTCGGCTACAGAGCCATATATTTCGGGGCGTAGAATTAATAAAGATTCGCGAAGCGTCTCCCCGGAAACGCCCATAGGTTTGTAGAAACCACGGTTAAAAAGGTGACGCATTGTAATATACATTCGTTCAATAGCGTTTGAACTTTCCTGTGCTCGTGTGCGTCCCTGTAATTTTAAATTACCCATAAATTATTTACTGTTTATAATGTTTTCCAAAGCTTCGGCGATCTTGCGATCATTCGAAAGCCTCGGCAATTTATTTTGTCCGCCCAGTTTTCCGATCGATTTCATATACTGCTGAAAACCATTTGCGGGAACCCGGCTGATCTTTAACTGCTGAAGGATCTTTCCTTCTATCAGGTCCAGGTAATATGAATTTTGCTGCTGAAGTGATCTGTCTAAAGCTGAAGCAAAAGTATCTAAATCTTTAGGTTCTTCCTCAAATTCTATGAACCATTCGTGGTAAGGAAGTTGTTCCCCTTCGGGTGTGATTTGAGGTGCAACTGTGAATTCAGAGATCTGCACTCCCGTGCCGGCCGTAGCTTCCTGCATTGCCTGCTCCACTTCCTTCGCAATTACATGCTCTCCAAAAGCCGAAATAAAATGCTTTATTCTCCCCGAAACGATCACCCTGAAAGGAGCCAGAGATGTGAACTGCACGGTATCTCCAATGTTATAAGCCCAAAGACCTGCAGTAGTTGAAATGATCAAAACATAATTTATCCCCAGTTCAACTTCCCCAATGGTATATCGTCTTGGATTTTCGGAATAGAATTCATCAGCTTTAATAAATTCATAGAATATTCCGGAGTCAAGTTGCAAGAGCATTCCCTTTTCATCTTGCCTGTCCTGGAAAGCAAAAAACCCTTCAGAAGCAGGAAAAAGCTCTATGCTATCCACTTTTCGACCAATGAGGCTTTCGAATTTTGCACGATAAGGTTCAAAATTCACTCCCCCGTAAATGAAAAGATTAAAGTTAGGAAAGATCTCTCCCACCTTTTTGCCTGTCCGGGCCTGTAGCCTTTCAAAATACATCTGCACCCATGAAGGGATCCCGCTGATCACAGACATATCCTCTTTGACAGTTTCATCAACTACAGCTTCAACTTTAGTTTCCCAGTCTTCAATAGTATTTGTTTCCCAAGATGGCATGCGGTTGCGCTGCAAGTAACCGGGTACGTAATGAGCGGCAATACCAGATAGTCGACCTAATTTAATTCCGTTTTTCTCCTCAAGCTCAGGACTCCCCTGGAGAAAGATCATCTTACCATCGACAAAATCTGAATTGCCGGTATCATTGATATAGCACAGGATCGCATTACGGGCAGCGTCAATATGAGTAGGCATTGATTCTTTGGTCAATGGAATATATTTTGCGCCACTGGTAGTTCCCGATGTCTTTGCGAAGTAGATAGGTTTTCCCGGCCACAGGATATCTTTTTCCCCGGCCACCACCTTTTCCACATATGGCTTTAGATCCTCATAATCCCTCACAGGAACCCTTGCCGCATACTCGCGATAGCTTGAGATATTTCTGAACCCGTGATCCTTTCCAAATTCTGTATCGGCAGCTTTTCTTAAGAGGTGCTCAAAAACCCTTTTTTGGGTCTCTACCGGTTTGGTAGCCCAGGAATCGATCTGGCGCCTTATGTAGGCTGCAAATATTTTGGATGCAAAAGATTTAACTGACATACTAATTATTCAAAATCTATAAAATCTGTAGGGTTCACGGGTCGTCCTTCACTCCATAGTTCGAAATGCAAATGTGGACCAGTAGAATATTCCCCGGTGGACCCAGCTGTGGCAATAACTTCTCCCTTTAAAACCCGGTCTCCCTGCTCTTTGGTAAGTGAGGAGTTGTGTTTATAAATGGAGGTAAGTCCATAACTATGCTCAACAATAATAACATTTCCCGTCTCGGCTGTCCAACCCGTAAAAATTACAGTTCCGTCGGCCACAGATTTTACGGGAGCATTGTTGGAAGCTACAATATCAACACCAAAATGTTTGTCCTTTATGTTGTATCCTTCCGAAAAAGGTCCTTTTAGAGGGGGAAAGAGCGCATAATTTGCTCTTGAAGTTGCCGTTTCCAGAAAGTTGTACTTATCCTCCTGCACAACAGTCTCCCTTAACAGGCTATCCTCCTTCGACGGATTCAAGTTTACTTCCTCTGCACTTAACCTTTGGGCTTCCATTAGAGAGTCCCTGTTGAATTCGGCCGGCTTTACGTCCCCGGAAAGTACTCTTTTTATGGAATTAAGATACTGATTATTCAACTCTACTACAGTCTGAAGAGAATCGGTTTTATATGCCAGGTTTACCGCTCTTTGCTGAAGTTCTGTAGAAGAATAACCCGGAATATACTCTCTAAGACCTGTAAAAGCAATTAGTACTGTCGTACCCGCGATCAAAAGGATTGCAGAAAGCGTGACTACCACGAATACGTTGAGCCTGGTAAGCTTAAAAGAAATTTTCTCCTCAAAAGTATCTTCATTGAGGATGATGAGCCTGTATTTGTGCAGGAGCTTTTGGCGGAAATTTCTTTTATTTTCAGTGTTATCGGTCATATTTGAAGCCTTAGGCAAAGATATAATAAAGTTATTTTAAAGAGGTTTTATCCCTTCATAAACAGAGGAATTAAAGTTTTATTACTAACTTTGCAGCATTAAATTGATCATTATGAGTGCAGTATTTTTACCATTACAGATTGGAGCACCACAAATCATTCTGATAGTGATTGTAGTGTTGTTGTTGTTTGGAGGAAGAAAGATCCCTGAACTAATGAGAGGATTGGGTAGCGGAATTAAAGAATTTAAAGACGCTTCTAAAGATGACGCTCCTGCCAATAAGCCCGAAGAAGATAAAAAGAGATTGTAAAAGATCCTTTTATAATACTTAAAAACCCAACTTTCGTTGGGTTTTTTTATGCTATTTAATTTCTGCCGATCTCAGGATAGCTTCCAGCTCCATCATATTTTCCCGCTTCCTGGCCGATGGTGAGAATGCAAAACCTTCCAGAACCACATACCTGTCATTCTCTTCATCAAGAACCGCGTAATTGAGAAACGGACCTCCCATAAAATCACCTTTGACTTCCCAAATCCCTTTGGATTCCCAGGCAAATTTGCCGTCGATCTGGGACTCGAAGAGGTAAGGAGCATAGGCAGATTCAGTTACCATGTAGGAACCATCCAACCTTCCGGGAATATGGGTCTTACCTATAGAATCTCTCATCTCGATTATGTTTCCCACAATATTAGTATCCTTCTCAATGACATGCCTCGGAACCTCATAGACCAGAATTTCCATACTTCCCGTTGGAATATCTTTGCGGATCCAGAAAAAGTCATCTGTCTCCTTGGCATACCTGTAGGCAGTAGGGAATTTCATTGCCACCCCCAGCTTTTCTTCAAGCTTCTCATCATTCTTCAGAGATTTCTTGATTCTACGCTGCTGTTCTGTAAGCTCTGTCTGCTTAAGAGTAGTGATGATCTTATTAGCATTTTCGTCAATTAGAGAAATGAGTTCTTCATTAGTTTCTCCGCTAATAAAGATCCCTTTTTGTGGGCGGGCATAGGCATTCTCTGCCATTTTAACTCCCGATTCACTGCCCTTTTCTACATGTAAGAATATCCTGTTCTTTCTGGTGAAGCCTTCAAAAGCTTCAGGTGGCATTTGGCTTAAGGAAAAAAGAGGCTCTTCTTGTGGCAAACCATCTACAGGTGCTGCCAGATGTCGCCTAATAGCTTCCCCTACTTCACCCGTCCACATTTCGTTAGGCATTACTACAGTGAGGTTGTTAATCTTTCCGGAGGAGTTGGAGACCACTACAGGATCGTCCTTTCCATCACCACAACCAGTTAGAATAAATAAAAAAGAAAAGAGTGCTAAGAGATTTTTCATAAATATTGATTCAGGATGGATTTCTATCCATCAGATAGTTTAAGTTTCATGCCCGGCTTAAGGCGATTACTGTTCATGTTGTTGAGATTTTTTATCTCCTGTACGGTCACCCCGGGAAATTTCTTGGATATACTCCACAGGGAATCTCCACGCCTCACAGTGTATATTTTGGGAGAGGACGAAGTTTGAGCTGTTGCAGTACTCTTTCGGGGATAAATTATAAGCCTTTGCCCTATTCTAAGGTTGTTGCTCCGCAAGTTGTTCCATTGTTTTAACTGGCTGACTCCCACGCCGTATCTTTCAGCAATTTTTCCGAGGTAATCTCCGCGCCTTACGCGGTATCTTATAGCTTCGGCCTTTACAAGTTCAGTATGTGTCTCTTCTTTCTTTTCTTCTAAAGCTTCAGCATAGCCATAAATAGCATTCTCATTGTTGACAAAAAGTCCCGTCCTGTTACGTGGTAATCGAAGGCTGTATTTCTTATCTTCAATGAAAGGAATCACATCAAGCTTGTAACTTGGGTTAAGGAACTGTAACATTTCTCGCTCCACTCCGGTCACCTGCGAGATTTGCTCAAAGGTCAACATCTTCTTTGTATGGATGGTGTCTGTCTCAAAATAGGTTGTACGGGGATGCGGAGGCTGAAAACCGTGTTCCTCAGCATATTCAAAAATATACATGGTTGCCAGGAAAGCCGGTACATATCCTGCTGTTTCACGTGGAAGATATGGACGTAGATTCCAATAATTAGTGGATCCTCCGCTTCTTCTAATGGCCTTTGAAACATTTCCAGGACCCGAATTATAAGAAGCCAGTACCAGGTCCCAATCCTCAAAAACTCTATAAAGGGTAGAAAGATATTGGGCGGCAGCCTCGGTTGCTAACACAGGATCCATACGTTCATCAACATAGGAGCTCACATCCAAACCGTGCATCTTCCCTGTGGCGAACATGAACTGCCATAATCCTGTAGCACCAACCCTGGAGCGGGCACGAGGATTTAAAGCTGATTCAACAATAGCCAGATACTTGATCTCTAACGGGATATTGTAGTGGTCGAGCTTCTGCTCAAAAAGGGGAAAATAGTAAGTGCTTAGAGCCATTAAACGCTCCATCCCCTTTTTATTCCGTTTGAGGTAAGACTTGATGACATTTTCCAACAGAGGGTTGTACTCCACGTTAAAAGGTGTCTTGGCGTTCAACTTTTCGAGTCTTAGCTTAAGAGTATCTGTTGGCAGTTCATCAAAGACTACCTCATTGTATTCCTGATTGAGCAAAGAATCCTTTAGATCCATATATAAACTGGACTGGAAGAGTTCCTGCTGCCATAAGGAATCTATCATTGCGGCCCCGGGATCATCCAAAAGGGCAAAAATAAGGGAGTCTTTGATGATCTTATGTACAGGCACATTATTGGCAAGATCTACATCATCATTATCTAAAAGGAGAAAGAAATCCTGTTCGGGAAGCCGTATAGTATCGCCTTTTTCTCCGGTCTCCTGTCCTTCAACATTTTTTGCTTCAGTTTTTACATCCTGAGCAAAAGTAGTTACTGATGCCAGCAGCATCAAAAATGGCAAAAGTGGTTTCATCATATGTTCATTTCTCAAAAAGCGGTACCTCGTTCCTTCAATTATCGTACCTCTTTACTTTTTTAGGGCTTCAATTCCGGGTAAACTCTTTCCTTCAAGCATTTCCAACATGGCGCCACCTCCCGTAGACACGTAGCTCACCCTGTCTTCCAGGCCGAATTGTTTAACCGCTGCGACAGAGTCTCCTCCTCCAACAAGAGAAAAAGCTCCCTTTTGTGTAGCAGCTACTATGTGTTCCCCAACAGCAATTGTTCCCTTTGCAAAAGGTTGCATTTCAAAAACTCCCATAGGCCCGTTCCACAAAATTGTCTTTGAGTCTTCAAGGATTCCTCCGTATTTTATAACGGTTTCGGGGCCTATATCAAGTCCCATCCAACCATCTGGAATTTCATCTACAGGAACTATTTTCGTGTTGGCATCTTCAGAAAAAGAGTCGGCTATTACAGCATCTACAGGCAAATGTATCTTCACCCCTTTTTCTTCGGCTTTGCGAAGGATTTCAAGGGCTAATTCCTGTTTATCTTCCTCTACCAAAGAATCACCTATTTTTCCGCCTTTGGCTTTAGTGAAGGTATAGGTCATTCCTCCACCAATGATAAGGTGGTCGATCTTATCCAGAATATTTTCAATGACCGTGATCTTGGTAGAGACCTTCGCACCTCCCAAAACTGCAGTAACAGGTTTTTCTGAACTTCCTAAAACCTTCTCTAAACTTTCAATTTCCTTAGCGAGGAGAGCTCCCAGGCATTTATCATCAAAATAATTAGCTACAATAGTGGTTGAAGCATGAGCACGGTGAGCAGTACCAAAAGCGTCGTTCACATAAATATCTCCAAGAGTAGATAATTTCTTAGCAAAATCTTCGTCCCCTTTTTCTTCTTCAGCATTAAAACGAAGGTTTTCAAGCAACAATACTTCCCCCGGCTTAAGCTCCTGTGCCACTTTTTGAGCCTTTTCGCCTGCGCTGTCATCCACGAATTTGACTTCTACTCCCAAAATTTCGGAAGCTTTATTTACAATGTGCTCCAGGGAATATTTCTTGTCCACTCCTTTTGGACGCCCCAGGTGAGACATAAGAATAGCGCTGCCGCCATCTGTGAGAATCTTATTAACTGTTGGTTTTGCTCCTTCGATACGGCTGGTGTCCCCCACCTCTTGTTGCTCATTCAGCGGGACATTGAAGTCCACCCGTACAAGAGCTTTTTTATCTTTAAAATTATAATCATTAATGGTTTTCATACTGCTTGGTTTGGCGTAAATAAATTTTTCTCTAAGATACTAAAGTGTCAAGAAATTTTATCTTTGCTTATGCTATTTTCTGAAGTTTTAGGCCTGCCCCACATCAAGAATCACCTTACTACAACTGTAGATAATAACAGGATTCCTCATGCACAATTATTTGTAGGTTCCTCCGGAAGTGGGACCCTTCCAATGGCTATAGCATATGCTCAATATGTCTTGTGCAGTAATACTGGTGGGGAAAATAATACCGGCAGGGAAGCCTGTAATATCAAGATGAATAAACTCGCGCATCCCGATCTTCATTTTGCCTTTCCGGTTGCTAATAATGATAAGATAAAAAAGAACGCAGTTTCTTCTCATTTTAGCGAGGAATGGCGCCAATTTGTAGAACAGGAGCCTTATGGTAGCCTGTTCGACTGGTACCAAAAACTAGGCATTGAGAACAAACAGGGGAAAATTGGTGTGGATGAGGCGCAGGACATAGTGAAATCGCTTTCCCTGAAAGCCTATGAAGGTGGGTACAAAGTGATGATCATCTGGATGGCCGAAAAGATGAACGACAGCTGTGCGAACAAGCTGCTCAAGCTCATCGAGGAACCACCACAAAAAACTCTTTTTTTACTTATTACTGAAGAAGAAGAAAATATTATTCAAACCATAAGGTCCAGATGTCAAACTCTACATTTTCCTCCTCTTAACGAAGCGGTAATTGCAGAAGGTTTGGCCGAAAGGGAGGAGTGTGATCGCGCCAAAGCCATGACCATAGCACACCGTGCTAACGGTAATTATAATAATGCACTTCACATTTTAAAGGAGAATTCCGGTGATGAACAGTTCGAGGAATGGTTTATATCCTGGGTGCGCACAGCCTTTAAAGCAAAGGGAGATAAGACCGCTCTTGCCGAATTGATCGCCTGGAGTGAAATGATAGCCGGAACAGGAAGAGAACCGCAAAAAAAGTTTTTGCTCTATTGTATGGATTTTTTCCGGCAGGCACTCATGTACAATTATAAAGCAAAGGATCTTGTTTTTTTGGAGCCGCAAATTAAAGGCTTTAAGCTGGAAAAATTTGCGCCTTTTATTACTGGCAATAACATTACCGGAATTACGAAAGAACTGGAGGATGCAATCTACCACATCGAAAGAAATGGTAACGCCAAGATCATTCTCACAGACCTTTCAATAAAACTAACCCGTCTAATTCATAAAAACTAGTTCAAAATGGACAATTTCATACCTAATATTCCCGTTTATCTCATCCTCATTTTTACCATCATCACCTTTTTACAATCGGGTCTTGACAAGATCTTGAACTGGGGTGGGAATTATGAATGGCTCACCGGCCACTTTAAAGGCACCTTTATGGGAGGGATGGTTTCATTACTGCTTGGAATCATTCTGGTATTAGAAGTGGTTACCGGATTATTGGCGTTAGTTTCCATCTTCACACTATATTTAAATGATGATCCAAATTTTGCCCTTTGGTCCCTGGTTTTAGCCGCTATTACCCTGCTTATGCTTCTATTTGGGCAACGGGTAGCGAATGACTATGCCGGCGCCTTCACGATCGTTGGATACTTTATCGTCATTATCTTTGGGATCTTTTTGGTCACTGCATAAAAAAAGGGTTCCACATGGAACCCTTTAAAATTAAATAGGTAAGGTACTATTCAGTAACCGCAGCATCTTCCTTGGTCACTCCCCTGCTCTCATTTAGTTCTTTTAGAATATCCTGAGTAATATCCAGTCCTTCCTCAGCGTACATAATGTTAGCAGATTCGTTTGATCCAAAAATGTAAGTGTAATCATTCTCTTCACCGTAGACCTTTACGAAGTCTTTTACTTTAGTAATTAGAGAATCAATTACTACGTCTCCCTCCTGTCGCAATTGCCCGCTTCTCATTTGTTGTTGCTGCTGAAGCATTTGCTGCTTGCGCATTAATTCTTCCTGGGCCGCCTGCTTTTCGGCCTCACTCATTGTAGCCATGTTCTCCCTAAACTCCATTACTTCCTGCTGAAAACTCTGTGCAGCCGAGTCAAGTTCTCTTTTCAAACTTTCAGACCTTTCATTAAAATCTGCTTCCACTTCTTTCATTTCTGAATACTCCTGAATTAAAACAGTCGTATCAACATAAGCGGTTTTGTCATTATTACATCCGGTCAATATAGCTCCCAATGAAAGAGCAATAAATAATTTCTTCATTTTAATTTTTGTTTTGTTGGCAGCAAAAGTAAGAAAGCATTTCCATTCCCTTCTTAAAAAACCAAAATTCTGAAGCTATAAGGAAAGGATATATAAGAATTAAAGATTATTCTAAAAATCTATCAAAAACTGCTTTTACAGAAGCTAAAAATGACGCGATTACAGAAAAGGCATAGGTGGAATATCATTTAAGAGTAGAAAACCTCTTAAAACCCCTTAAAATGCGTTTATTGACTTTTCCTGAAGAAGTAGGCAAGTGAAGAATAATTTCCTGTAGTTCTTGCCTTCAGATTAGACAGTGCTCCGGTAAAAATTGCTCTTGGAATATTTGAAGCACCTGTAGCATATTTTTCAGAAAGTAGGCTCACATAAAAGGAATCAAAAAAAAGACCTTTTTGAGAGGTGAGGAAAAAACCGGCTGAATAAAAAATCTTCTTTATGGAAGTAGGTGAAAAATGATATAGATGTCGGGGCACATCATATGCTGCCCAAAATTCTTTGTACTTCCGGGCATCATAACTTTTATAATTTGGCACGGCAATGACAAGCAGACCATCGGGTTTTAAAAGACGATGTAACTCTACGATCTGTTCTTCCAGATCTGGTACATGTTCCAGAACATGCCACATCGTAATAACATCAAAACTGTGGGAAGGAAATGAGCTGGTGCTTTCGTTCAATTCAAGACCTTTTTTTGAAGCAAGATCCCTCGCTCCGGAATTTGGCTCAGCACCAAAAACTTTCCAGCCTCGTTTTTTTGCCGACAGTAAAAAATCACCTGTTCCGGCACCAATGTCCAAAATTTTTCCCTGTCCGGACTTTTCTTTTTTAATCCAATTGAGCTTTTTAGAAAGCATAAGATCTTTCACCTTCTGATAAACCTTATCTAAAAATCCCTTTTTTGAATCGGTATGGGAAATGTAATTTTCGCTCTTGTAGTATGCGGGTAATTTATCAAGATCAGGTTGAGGAAAGGTGACGAGAAGTTCGAGATTCTTTGCCTTTCGTAATTCAAAAGCTTCTCCGGTTACGGTGTGATCTTTACAAATAAGCGAGGCTTTTTCCGAAAATTCTAATGGCAGCATTGAAAAATTTTAGAGGATGTTCCACGTGGAACTATGAAAATTTATCGACCCATATACACAAGCAAAACAGAAATATCATTTGGACTTACTCCGCTTATTCTTGAAGCTTGAGAAACAGATGTCGGCTTAACCTTCTTCAGTTTTTCACGCGCTTCGTAAGACATGGATTTGATCCTGGAGTAATCAAAATCTTCCGGAATTTTTATTCCCTCAAGCCTGTGAAGTTTGTCTGCATTGTTCTTTTCCTTTTCGATATATCCCGAATATTTTACCTGAATCTCGGTTTGCTCCAGCACTTCTTCATTAAGATCATGTTCCTGGACATACTCCTCTACTCCACTAAAAGTCCGCACATCCCGCATATCAATATTCGGCCTTGAAAAGACCTTAAATATCTTATCACTCTGCTTCATGGGTGCTGAATTATTTGCCTCCAAGACAACATTAGCCTCTTCGGGAGCTACACTGGTTTCTTTAAGAAATTCCACAAAAGAATAAGATTTGGATTTCTTTTCTTCCATTTTCTGAAGCCTCTTTTCCGAAGCCAATCCAATCTTATATGACATTTCGGTAAGCCTGAAGTCGGCATTATCCTGTCGAAGTAGTGTTCGATATTCAGCCCTGGAAGTAAACATTCTATAAGGCTCTTCTGTTCCTTTTGTAATAAGATCATCAATTAAAACACCAATATAAGCTTCACTTCTTTGCAAAATAAATTCATCCTTTTCCTGCACTTTTAGAGCGGCATTTATTCCGGCCATTAATCCCTGGGAGCCTGCTTCTTCATATCCGGTTGTTCCATTTATCTGCCCGGCGAAGTAAAGTCCGCTAACAAGTTTGGTTTCCAATGTGTGTTTTAACTGGGTAGGCGGGAAATAATCATATTCAATTGCATATCCCGGCCTAAAGAATTTTACGTTTTCAAATCCGGCAACAGAGCGCAAAGCTTTAAACTGAACATCTTCCGGAAGTGAAGTCGAAAATCCGTTTATATACATTTCCACAGTATTCCAACCTTCAGGCTCTATGAAAAGCTGATGCCTGTCCTTATCGGCAAAACGATTGATCTTATCTTCGATAGAAGGACAATAACGGGGACCAATACTTTTGATCCTGCCATTGAACATTGGAGATCTGTCAAAGCCTTCTTTTAATAAATTATGCACCTCGGGAGAGGTGTAAGACATATAACAAGACCGTTGTTTTGTGAGAGGTTTTGTTTCATCTAGATAAGAGAATTTAGACGGAATATCGTCCCCCGGCTGCTCGATCATTTTGGAATAATCCAGTGATCTTCCATCTACTCTGGGTGGAGTTCCGGTCTTCATTCTTCCGGCTTCAAAACCTAATTGAACGAGCTCCTCTGTAATTCCGGTTGCAGCTCTTTCTCCTGCCCTACCTCCACCAAATTGCTTCTCTCCAATATGGATCAAACCATTTAAAAAAGTACCGTTGGTAAGAATGACAGTTTTGGCTTTAATTTCAATCCCGAGAGAGGTTTTTACTCCCACAACCTTCTCGCCCTCTATGATGAGTCCCGAAACCATTTCCTGATAAAAATCAAGATTTGCTGTTCCCTCAAGACGCAGACGCCAATGTTCAGCAAACATCATTCTGTCACTCTGCACTCTTGGACTCCACATGGCAGGTCCTTTTGATTTATTCAGCATCTTGAACTGTATGGCGCTGGTGTCGCTTACCAATCCACTATAACCTCCAAGTGCATCGATCTCCCGAACGATCTGCCCTTTTGCAATTCCGCCCATAGCCGGATTACAGCTCATTTGGGCAATATTCTGAAGGTTCATTGTCACCAGGAGTGTACTACAACCCATATTAGCCGCAGCTGCCGCGGCCTCGCTTCCTGCGTGACCGGCACCTACTACTATAACATCATAATTGTCTTGAAACATAAATTTCCTGCTATTGTTCCACGTGGAACATTTTCATTTTTTCTTCTTCCTTCTCCCGCATTAATTGTTCCTGTTCAGGGGTTTTATCCTTATATCCGCAGAAGTGGAGAACCCCATGAATAATTACCCTTTTTAGCTCTTCATAAAAAGTAACTCCATAGGTGTTGGCATTCTCTTCTACCCTCTGGGTGCTAATGAAGATATCGCCGCTGAGTATATTTCCAACAGAAGAGTCGAAACTAATTATATCTGTATAAGTATCGTGGTCGAGATACTTTTGATTAATGTCTAAAAGGTATTCGTCATCACAGAATATAAAACTTATTTCACCGGTTTTTTTACCTTCCGATGAAATCACCTCTTTAACCCAATTCTCATAACCGGAACTACCTTCCAGTTGGAAATCATTTTCAGAATAAAAACTAATTATCTCTTCGTTCAAAATATTCTTTTACTTTAAGCTTGTAAACGGGGCGCAAAGGTAAGGTTTGTCTATTTAAAATTTCAGTGGTGTTAAAATATTCTTTGGCTCGTTCCCTGGCCGACTTAGTCTCATTAGAAAACACTTCCTTACCGGTAGTGGATTCTCTTTCAGGTTTTTTGCCCTGTTGTAATTCCGCTTCTTCCAGTTCGAGTAATCTGTGTTCCAATCGTTGCATTCTTTGTAATACCCCGGGATCAAATCCTTTCTCTAAAAGTTGCTTTTCAATTTGTTCCATTTCCTTTTTTACTCCATTGCCCTTCCCGTCACGGCCTTCTTCTTTAAGTTTCTCATCAAGGGCCCGTCTCAACATTTGTTGCTCCTGAAAAATTCTAAAGAGTTCACCACTCTCCTCTTCACCAGATTGGCCATTCTCTCCCTTTCCTTCCTGTTCACCCTTTTGTTTTTGATCACCTTTCTGCATTTGCTCTTTCATCTCTTCATTCAATTCCCCCTGCTTTTGAATGATATCCTGAAGCTGTTGCCCCTGCCCACTACCCTTTGAGGGTGAGGAATTCAACATCTCCTCCATATTTCCTAGAATGTCGCTCAATAAGTAGGCCAGATCGTTAGCTCCTGTTATGACATACTGCTGACTACTCAAGCCCATTCTTATCTCATTTTGAGCTAATCTTTCCAGGGTCTGATCAAGACTGTAATCAACATCAATAAGCTTCTTCATAATAGGCTCACTTATCATCTCATTCCGCAAAGCCAGGCTGTATAAACTGTCATCAATATGTCTGAAATTTTCCCTCAACAGGTCCTGTCTCCTAAGCTTTCCCGGTAAGGTGGTATTGTCGGTGCCCAATTTCCTGAAATCTTCCATAAGATCTTCCTGCCCAAAAGAAAAAGTGACAAGATTATCGAGGATCTGGCGAAGCATAGTAACATCTTCCTGCATTTGTTGCATCCCCGCCTGCTGCATTTGTTGTTTCATTTTCTTACTCATTTGCATAAGCTTTTCACCGGCCTTCTTCTGTTCCTTTTTAGCACCTTCCATGTTCTGCTTATCCAGTTCTTCTCCCGCTTTTTGCTGATCATCTTTTACTCCTTCTTGTTCCTCCTCACTTTCCGGGATTTCAAGAGGTTTCTTGAGACCTTCATTTTCCTTCTCAAGTTCCTCAAGCTCTTCAAAAACCTCATCTGTCTTTTGAGACAAAGAATCCTGTGCAGACTTTGTATTTAAGCTATCTTCTTCGGCTAGCTCTTGTTGTTCCTCGCCCAGTTCTTCCAGTTCCTCGGCTATTCTTGCCGATTTCTCCTGTACGTAATATTTCTTGGTTAGTTCGAGCAACTGCTCAAGACTCCTTTCCTGGTTCCGGGCATTTTTTGACAATTCCTGAAGCTTTTCCTGAAGCCCCTCATCCATGATCTTCTCAGAATACTTTTCAAGCTCTTCCAGAAGTTTCTCATTCTCTTCCAGATCTTCTTCCCTGTTTTCCAATCGCTCTTCAAGGTTCTTTTTCAAATCCTTATTTTGAGGTGTGGTTTCTTCCTGCAGATTCCTTTTAAGTTTCTCAGTGAAATTCTCCATTATCCGGTTCTGCTGTTTTTGCCGTTGAAGAAAATTCTCCAGCTTCTTCCGGTCATTGTAGTTGAGCTCTTTCTTTTCTCTCTGAAGTCGGGACAATTCTTCAAGTTCCTTTTCAGAAAGTTTCATTTTCTCCAGGGAACCGTCTATACCTTGTATGGCTTTTCGTTGTTCCTGAAGTCTTTGTTGCTTTTCTTCGGAATCTGTTTTACTGTTATAGCTAAAAACTCTGCTTTTTACTCTTTTAAACCCGTTAATAGCGTCATTATCAATAACTTCGAAGTAAAATTCATATGTTTTACCCTTTTCAAGACCCAAAGTATCGGGAAAGCTGGTCACGAACTCCCCAACATTTCCTTTTCCGTGTGGAAGGCGCACCTTGAACGAATTATCTCTATCATCCTTCTCTTCAACAACAAGATTTACGCTCCTTATCCCATAATCGTCGGAAACTTTTCCGAAGAAATATTGAAAATCGGGATCTAAAGAGTCGATCTGCTGCTCCAGAATAAGCTCCGGGTGCTCATCCCTCACCGTCCGGATCTGGTAATTCAGATTTTCAAAATTTTTAACCTTCGCATTAGATGTACTTATTTCATAATTTACGTTAGTACTAAATCGCTTTTGAAGCCGGAAAAGATCGCCTTGTTTTTCAAATTTTTGAAGGGTATCAGGAAGTTTTATTTCCACATTATTAGTAGCCGAAGTTTCCAGCTCCCAATTTACAAGAGTACCTTCAGGTACAGTTGCATTACCCGTACCTTCAACTACCTCCTCCCCTAGCCCTGTGTGGGCAGGATAATCAAGGATCATCCTTAAATTCCGCATTTTTGGAACCTCAACAACTTCAACTTTATAAACCGGGGAGCTAACTTTGTTAGCGACGATCTGAAAATCAAAAGAAGCCTGTGCGGGTTCAAAGGTGTATTCAAATAATCCCGGTGATACCCGCTTCATGTAATAGTTTTGACCATTATATTGCACAGATGCGTCCTGGGGAATGACTCTTCCGGTTGTGCTCACCTGGATGGTCAGCGGTTCATTTTCCTTTATTCTTAACCGATCGTCAAGTAGCTGAAAAGAAAAAGGCGCGGGAGGTTCATAGGCAGTTTTGTAATTAACTACCCGCTCATAACTACCCGAAAAAACTTCAGTTCTTCCCGAAAGCACAACCAAAATAATAATAAGCACAGGAATGGCAGCATATTTCAAATATGGCAGGTTCTTCTTTAGATCAACGGCCATAGTAAATGGAACCGGACGTAAATCTGCCGCCTTTTGGTCTATTGAGGCCATTAGCAGATCCGTCTTTTTATCTTTCTCCTTCAGCTGTAGTAAGTTCAGCAGTTTATCACTGACTTCAGGAAAGTGCCGGCCAATGATTCGGGAGGCTTCAGTATATCCAATTCCGCGTGATATTCTGAAGAGCTTAAGCAAAGGGTAAATTATGAAACTTCCGAAGAGAAAGAGCTCCACGCCCACAAAACTCCAGAATAAAATACTCCTGCCGGTTGAATTGAGCCACAACAAATGTTCAATAAAGAGGGTTATGATGAAATATAACAACCCAATGGCTACAAAAAATATGAATCCTTTGAGTAGTTCATTGAGATAAAACTTTCTTATAAACGCCTCCAGCTTCTTTCGTAAGATCTCAAAATTGTCCATGCTCCTCCCCATTTTTGAATCTTATAAAATTACAATTTTATTCGGGAAATTTTGGAACCTCCACATTTTCAGCAGCATTTCGAGAACCTAAAGAATCCTTTATCTTTGCGCAATAAAATTCGCGTTATGTCTACAGAAAAAGTAAGAGTACGTTTTGCACCGAGTCCTACGGGGCCGCTACATATAGGAGGAGTAAGAACTGCCCTTTTCAATTACCTGTTTGCTAAAAAACATGGTGGAGATTTCATTCTTCGGGTGGAAGACACAGACCAGGCAAGATTTGTAGAAGGAGCAGAAGAATATATTATTGAAGCCCTTAACTGGTGCAACATTCCTTTTGACGAAGGTCCCGGAAAAGAGAAAGATGCCGGGCCTTACCGCCAAAGCGAAAGGAAGAGTCTCTACAGGGAATATGCTGAAATGCTAATAGCTTCGGGTAATGCCTATTATGCTTTTGATACTTCTGAAGAGTTAGATAAACACCGGGAAGATCATGAGGCACAAGGAAAAACCTTCATCTACAACTGGCACAACCGTCAAAAATTGAAAAATTCCCTCTCCTTACCGGGGGCTGAAGTAAAGCAGAAAATAGAAGCTGGAGAACCATATGTGATCCGCTTTAAATCTCCCGAAGATGAAACCCTGCATCTCACAGATGAAATTAGAGGGGAAATGACCATTGAAACAAAGATCCTGGATGATAAGGTGCTTTTTAAAAGCGACGGAATGCCCACTTATCACCTGGCCAATATTGTCGATGATCATTTGATGAAGATCACTCATGTGATTAGAGGGGAAGAATGGCTTCCCTCACTTGCTTTACACGTGCTCTTGTACCGTGCCTTTGACTGGACAGCACCAAAGTTTGCTCACCTCCCGCTTATTCTAAAACCACAAGGTAAAGGAAAACTGAGCAAACGTGATGGTGACAAGATGGGATTCCCTGTCTTTCCGCTGGAGTGGAGAGATCCAAAGTCGGGCGATATTTCTACAGGCTACCGTGAAGAAGGATATTTTCCTGAAGCGGTTGTGAATATGCTGGCCCTCCTGGGATGGAATGCCGGCGGTGGAACCGAAAAAGAAATTTACACCCTGGAAGAACTTACAAAAGCTTTTAGCCTGGAGCACGTCTCCAAAGGCGGATCCAAATTTGATCCTGAAAAGACCAAATGGTTCCAGCACCATTATATGCAGGAGGCAGGCAATGAAGACCTCGCAAAAGATCTAGTAGAGCTCCTTAAGAAAAAAGGGATCTCCTCTTCACAGGAGTATGCACAACATATAATTTCTCTCTTAAAGGAAAGAACGGCGTTTTTAAGCGACTTTTGGGAACAGGGGAGCTACTTCTTCACTGCACCTGAAAACTATGATGAGAAAGCGGCTAAGAAGGTCTGGAAGGAAGATACAGCTGAGATAATGGATAAGGTGATAAAGATCCTTGAAGAAACAGAGGATTTTAGTGCAGGAAATGTACAGGAAAGAGTGAAATCCTGGATAACTTCAGAAGGTATTGGCTTCGGAAAAGTGATGCAGCCCTTCAGGTTATCTCTGGTGGGCGCCATGCAAGGACCGGATGTGTTTGAAATTGCCGCAGCAATTGGCAAGGAGGAAACTATTTCGCGTCTAAGAAGAGCACAGAACGAGCTTTAATTCAGGAAAAACTTAAATAGAAAAAGCCATTTTTGAGAGGTCTCAAAAATGGCTTTTTTAATTCGTCTTTATTCAGTTTACAGATAGAAGGTAACTCCCCCGGCAATTATGCTCAAATTACCTTTGAATGACGGAGTAGAAGGATCAATTTCCTGTAGCCCCTCGTCATCAAGTCCTTTGAGGAAGTTATTGAGGCCATACTGGTATTGCGCCCAAAATTTTACTGTTTCCCATCCCCCACTCAATCCAACGGCGAGATTAAAATTGAAAGTCGAAACATTTTCAATATCTATAGCATTAAGGTTATAATTACCTACGTAATACAATTCCTTATCCTGTCTTGCTTCAAGCTTTCCATTCACCTGTACTACCGGTCCGGCTTCCACACTAAGGTAATGATCAAGCAATTTATAGCTGCCAAAGAAATTTCCCTGCACCCCTATCATGTTATATTCTATTTGCGTGTCAGCAGATGTGGTTTCGATCTTTTGACGACCTTCTATATCCACGTTGAAATCGTAAAAGTTGATGCCGTAAACGAACTGAAAATCTTCATAAAAAGAAGCCCTGGTCGTAAAACCTGCGGTCCAGCTTAGCTTTGGAGTCACCTGGAGATCACCGGTCATTATATTAAAATGGTTTACTCCCCCCTGCAATCCGAGCCTGTTATATTCACCATCCCAAACTCGCCGTTGTGCCTGTGTGCTGAAAGAAAAGAATAAAATTCCTGCAAGAAGAATAGCTTTCTTAAGATCCATAAGTGTGATTTGAGAAATGATGAGCTAATGTAGGTGATTATTTTCATATCTTTCGTTAAAATTAACTTACAACCATGATTCCCACTATTCTAACTGCTTTCTTTGTAATTCTTGGATTGATAATTCTTTTCTCCGGAATATTTACAGTCAAACAACAAACTGCTGCCGTAATTGAGCGCTTCGGAAAATTTCAACGCATAAGTAACAGCGGCCTGCACTTCAAGGTTCCGGTCTTTGACCAGATCTCGGGAAGGATCAACCTCAAAGTCCAACAGCTCGATGTACTGGTGGAAACCAAAACTAAAGATGATGTTTTCGTAAAACTGAAGATCTCTGTTCAATTCCAGGTAATTAGTGCGAGGATCTACGACGCCTTCTATAAGCTTGAGAATTCTCATGACCAGATTACTTCCTATGTTTTTGACGTGGTTCGTGCAGAGGTTCCAAAAATGAAACTGGATGATGTTTTTGAACGCAAAGATGATATTGCAATTGCGGTCAAGCGGGAGCTCAATGAGGCTATGGAAGAATATGGTTATGATATCATCAAAACCCTGGTGACCGACATCGATCCAGATGTGCAGGTGAAAGCTGCCATGAACCGTATCAATGCTTCCGAAAGAGAGAAAGTAGCCGCCGAATATGAAGCTGAAGCCGAAAGGATCAAGATCGTGGCCAAAGCCCGTGCAGAGGCAGAAAGTAAGCGCCTGCAGGGCCAGGGTATTGCAGATCAACGCCGGGAAATTGCACGTGGACTTGAAGAAAGTGTGGACGTGCTTAACAATGTTGGAATTAATTCACAGGAGGCTTCAGCTTTGATAGTGGTTACACAGCACTACGATACACTTCAATCTCTTGGTGAAGAAACCCAGAGTAACCTTATCCTTTTACCTAATTCTCCTCAAACAGGTAGTGACATGTTGAACAACATGATCGCATCCTTTACCGCTTCGAATCAAATTGGAGAAGCCATGAAAAAGGAAAATGCCTTAAGGGAGAAAAAACGAAGGGAAAAACAGGAACGCAAGAAGAGAGAACTTCCACCTGAACTTCCACGAGAAGACCAGGATAGCCCGGAGGAATAGCTATTTAAATTTATCGCCTATAAATGCGAGGACTGATGTAGTTCCTTTCAGAACATAAGGATTTCGCATCAGGCTGTTGGCTGCGTCTTTCAAAATGCGTTTAGGCGAGAGACTTTCCTTTGTCTGATTCATGCTCAACAGAACTTTTTCCTTATCTATCTCTCTTTGAAGTTTAAGGAGTTGAAGATCGCGTTCTATCTCTCTAAAATTCTTATACTCTCTCATTGTCCTTAATTACAATTTCATCGGTTTTGAAGTCTTTTTGAGGAGTGAACTCATGATGTTCTTCATGAACCGGCTTCTTTTCGGCTTTCTGAAAGAACTTTTTAGATGCCCCCGGTAAAATGGCCTTCATTAGCACTTTACTGCCAAAGAAAACGAAGAAGAGGACCAGTAAAAGATAAATTCCTGCCACTATAAAGAACCCACTACTCGGGGAATCGATCCAGTTACTCAGAGCAACGGCGACGGCAATAGAAATAAACATGATGAAAAAGAACATGAAAAGAGCTATTGCCACACCTTTAATGGCGGCAATAGCTCCATGCATGCTCTTATTAAAGAGTTCAAGTTTATAATACTCAGCACTACTATGTGCTAAGGCTTTAACATTCTCCTTTAATTCTTGAAAATTGCTGGATATTCTTCCGAATGCCATAAACGCTTAGACTGCAGCATTACCTGTATTCTTCTTTCCTTTGGAAGCTACGCTTTCGTCCACGTCAGCATTATCATCTGTGCCTCCTTTGCGGTCTTTCTGAAATTTGGCATTCTGCCTTTTTAGCTCGTCCAGTTTAGTTTCAAGGCTACTGAGGATCTCATCGGCTTTATAACTTGCTGAAGATAGAGTTTCCTCCAGTCTCAATTCAAAATCAGACTTCGCTTTTTTGGCCTTTTGACTTAGATTGGAAGAGGTTTCGCGGTATCGCTTATTCAGGTCATCCTGAGTTCTTCTTGCATTTTCTCCCAGTTTTCTCCTGGTTTCCTCTCCACTTTCAGGCGCATATAACATTCCAAGGCCGGCTCCTATAGCTGCCCCGGTTAGCAATGCTAAAAATGTACTTCCTGATTTTGCCATGATATTGTTGGTTATTAAGATTAATACTACAACCAAATATACTTCAATGCGGACTGTAGCGCTGTTAATAACCGGTTAATATACAAATACCAATGCTAAATTATTCTTAATTGGCATGAGCAGGAATTTCACTTAATTTTTACCGCCCCACGAATCCCTTAGTGTCACTGTACGATTGAAGACAAGCTGCTCTTTTGTACTTTCTTTATCAACGTTAAAATATCCTAATCTCTGGAATTGAAATTTGTCTCCCGGCTTCACATCCTTGAGACTTGGTTCAAGATATGCCGTAATGGTTTTTAAAGATTCCGGATTTAAGAAATCAAGGAAATCTTTCTCCTTATCGGCATCAGGAGACTCAACAGAGAAAAGACGGTCGTAGAGCCTTACTTCAGCTTCAATAGCATGTTTGGCCGAAACCCAGTGCAGGGTTCCCTTTACCTTGCGCATAGACTCCTCGGTCCCACTTCCACTCCGGCTCTTAGGATCATAAGTACAGTGAATCTCTGTGATCTCACCTGCATCATTTTTTACCACCTTTTCACCTTTGATGATATAAGCATTTTTCAGCCTTACTTCTTTTCCAAGAGTTAACCTGAAAAATTTCCGGTTCGCCTCTTCTTTAAAATCCTCCTGTTCTATGTACAACTCCCTCGAAAAAGGTACCTGCCTTGAGCCAGCCGATTCGTCTTCAGGGTTATTTTCTGCATCGAGCCACTCCTCTTCTCCCTCAGGATAATTAGTGATAACAAGCTTTACAGGATCAAGTACTGCCATCACCCTTGGCGCAGTTTTGTTAAGATCTTCCCGAATACAGAATTCCAACAGGGAAACATCGATCATATTTTCCCTTTTTGCGATCCCTATAGTTTCAGCGAACTTGCGAATTGATTCCGGAGTATAACCTCTCCTTCTAAGACCCGAAATGGTCGGCATTCTTGGATCATCCCAGGATTTCACTATTCCTTTTTCAACAAGGTGAAGCAGTTTTCTTTTGCTTACAATGGTATGGCTGAGATTACGACGGGCAAATTCACGCTGTTTTGGTTTAAAATCTTCCGCAGAACTTACCTTTTCAAGGAACCAGTTATAGAGCTCCCTGTGCGGTAAAAATTCCAGCGTACAAAAGGAATGAGATACAGATTCGATAAAATCACTTTGTCCATGTGCCCAGTCATAGAGTGGATAGATCATCCAGTCATTCCCGGTGCGATGGTGTTTGCGGTGTAGCGTTCTATACATAACAGGGTCGCGCATCAACATGTTCTTCGCAGCCATGTCTATTTTGGCCCTTAGCACGTGCTCTCCTTCTTTAGTTTCCCCATCTTTCATTTTCTGAAAAAGTTCCAGGTTCTCCTCAACAGATCTATCTCTGTAAGGACTGTTCTTTCCCGGCTGTGTAGGGGTTCCTTTTTGTTCGGCAATAGCTTCGGAAGGTTGACTGTCAACATATGCATCGCCAGATTTGATCATCATCACTGCCCAGTCATACAATTGCTGAAAATAATCTGAAGCATAACATTCCTTAGCCCAATTAAAGCCAAGCCATTCTACATCCCGCTTTATAGCGTCAACATATTCCTGTTCTTCCTTGATAGGATTGGTATCATCAAACCGAAGGTTTACAGGAGCATTATACTTCTCCCCCAGCCCAAAATTGAGGCATATAGAAGAAGCATGCCCAATATGAAGATAACCGTTTGGTTCGGGCGGGAACCGGAATTGCAGCTCCTCTTTTTTATAATCGTTCTTTAGATCTTCTTCTATGATTTGCTCAATAAAATTGAGGGATCTTTTTTCTTCAGCCATAGTTTCTAATTCATCTTTAAGGGGCACAAAATTACAGAAAATAAACATCAATTCCGTCGCTGTACTTTAGTCTTCTGATTTGTTGCTATCTTCGCAAAAAATCAGGTTTTGGGAAGTATTAAACTAAGGAATATCAAAGTTTTTGCCTATCACGGCTGTCTTGAAGAAGAAGGGCAAATAGGTAGTGATTACAGGGTCGATCTTAGGGTGAAAGGGGATCTTTCTCTTTCAGCAAAGACCGATGATTTGAAAGATACCATTGACTATGTGCACTTGAATAAGATCGTAAAGGAAGAAATGGCAATACGTTCTAAGTTGCTCGAAACAGTAGCCGAACGTATACTTAACCGCGTTCTTGATGAGCTGCTAATCGTTCAAAAAGTGACGGTAGATGTTTCTAAAATCAATCCACCTATAGGCGGAAATGTCGCTATGGTGACGGTAAGGAGAAGTAAAAGCAGGTAATTGCTTAATTATTTCTAAAGGCTGCAAAAGCATAGGCCTGAAAAAAGAAATTTTATTACATTTGCCTCCGTATTCAAAAGGCATCGTGGCCGAGTGGCTAGGCAGAGCTCTGCAAAAGCTTGTACAGCGGTTCGAATCCGCTCGATGCCTCAAAAAAAAGCTCCTTTAAAAAGGAGCTTTTTTAATTTCCAAAATATCAAAAAACAAATTCCAAAAGAGGCAAAACTCTCAGTACTCTCCAGGTATAAGCCTTACTGGATCTTCCTGTTTTGCTACTAAAAATTACTCTCAAAAATCACATTTTTCGACACGAACCCCAGTCTATTAAATGTTGTTCTAAGGCTGAAAGGGATTCAGCAATAACCAATTAACATTTGATTAATCCTCTAATTTGGTGCTTGAACTTTGTAATTCGCTTAATTACTCCTCCCAAAAATGTCATTTTTGAGATCTTTTATTCGAAGTATTCGATATATGCACCGGATGAAGGGGTAATATTATCTATCTGATCCTGGAGTTGATTCATTTCCTGGGGAATTAAGCCCTGAATGATCAAAAAGATCCCAAAAATGACCAAAATGACACTTATCCCTTTTTTTACATTATAAATTCGGGTGGGGGTAAGTTTTTGATTCAGCTTTTTTGCGGCAAGGATCTTAAAAATATCGACTAAAAGATAGGTTCCTAGTACTACACCAAAGAAAAGAACCATTCTATTGGTTTCCATCTCCAGTTGTGGTCCAAAAACAATAATTAGTCCTAACCAGAATCCCAAGACTCCAATGTTGATAAAGTTGAGTAGAAAGCCTTTTGCTGCAAGACCTAGATAGTCCCTTTTATTCAGCTTTTGTATTTCGGGAACTTCTTCGTGTTGTAAAACCTTTCGATTTTGAACGAATTGAATGATGCCATATGTTACCAGTATTCCTCCTCCAAAAACAAAAAGAGCGGGATCATCTTTGATCCTGTTCAGTAGTTTGGTGGTACTTAAATAGGCGATGAGCAAAAAGACAACATCAGCAAAAATAACTCCGAGATCAAAGGAAATAGCTGCTCTAAAACCTTTTATAGCAGCGGTTTCAAGGAGTACGAAGAATACAGGCCCCAAAAGGAAAGCAAGGAAAAATCCTAAAGGTATCGCAGCCAGTATATCCTGAAACATTCAGATCTTTTAATTTCACAAAGATAAAATTTTACCCCACTTACAAAATTCTTCCGCCAAGACTTGTTTTTTTATCTACTTCCGCTGGTCTTCCGAAAATCTCGACTGTACCTCCAAGCCTGGCAGTTGCCTTCACATAATCTGTAGCGTAGACCTCTCCCTTACCCGCAGTACCGGCACTTACTTCTGTTTTTGAAGTGCGCAGACCCTTTCCGTAGTAATGTCCACCGGTGTTGATCTCCACAACTTGTTCTTCGGCTTTACCTTCAAGGCTAATCTTACCTCCCGAAACTGCTTTTGCATTGATCCTACGGCCGTTTACTCTCGCAAAGATATTCGCTGCTTCCTGGGTGCGAAAAGTGAGCTCCTGCCCCTCTATTTCGCCCGAGACTTCCACCTTCGAACCTTCATTGGCATCAATAGTCGCAAGATCTTTAGTATAGACTGTGATACGGGTATTGTTCTTAGACCAGATGTTATCTAAGGTAAGCCTTATCTCCAGGCGGTCTTCCACGATATCAAATTTCACGTCATTTTTACTGTGGCCCGTGATAACAATGCGGTTTTTATCTGCAGGAATTACTTCGACTTCAACCGCATTAAAGGTCTTAACTTCTGAAAAATCTCCCAGATCCTTCTCCACATCCTGTGCAACGACAGAAAGACTTAGAAATAAAAATAATACCGGGAATAAAACTTTGCTTCTAATTTTAGTTTTCAACTTCATTTCTGCTTCCAATTAAATTAAAGTCCAGATGTCTTTTTACAAGATCGGCATTCTTCACTGTAACATATACTTCGTCACCTAACTGGTAGATCTTTCCTGTTTTTCGGCCTATGATAGCGTATTGATCGGGATCAAAATCATAATGATCTTCTCTAATGTCCCGCAGCCTAACCATACCTTCACATTTATTGGCGATGATCTCTACATAGATCCCCCATTCGGTCACACCCGAAATAACGCCAAGGAACTCCTCGTCATTGTGGTCCTGCATGAATTTAATTTGCATGTACTTGATAGAATCGCGCTCTGCGTTGGTTGCCAATCCTTCCATATTACTGCTATGCTGGCATTTGGACTCATATTCCTCTTCGGGGGCAGATTTTCCATTCTCCAGGTAATGTTGAAGCAACCGGTGAGCCATCACATCTGGATATCTTCGAATTGGTGAGGTAAAATGAGAATAATGACCGAAAGCAAGACCGTAATGCCCAATGTTCTCTGTACTGTAATAGGCTTTGCTCATTGTCCTGATGGTAAGCGTGTCAATAAGGTTTTGTTCCTTTTTTCCCTGTACATTCTCCAAAAGATTGTTGAGAGATTGCGAGATCTGCTTTTGATCTCTAAGGTTAAGTTTATGACCAAACTTACTTACAAGAGATTGTAATGCTGCCAGTTTTTCATCATCTGGCTCATCGTGGCATCGGTAAACAAAGGTTTTCTTTGGTTTCTGTTTTCCGATGAATTCAGCGACTTTTTTATTAGCCAGTAGCATGAATTCCTCTATAAGCTTATTGGCTTCTTTAGAAGTTTTAAAGAAAACTCCCACAGGTTCATTCCTCTCATCCAACTCAAATTTCACCTCGACTTTATCAAAGGAGATCGCGCCTTCTCTCATTCTTTTCTTCCGCATCACCTCTGCTATTTGATTCATCTTCAAAATAGCTGAGACAATTGGATCCTCTACAAGGTAACTCTCTCCGGTAAGGGAAATATCCGAAGGAATGTCTCCACCGGTGGTTTCAATTATATACTGCGCTTCTTCGTAGGCAAAACGCGCATCGGAATAGGTTACAGTCCTGCCAAACCATTGATCTTTTACCTCCCCTTTTTCTGTCATCTCAAATACTGCAGAAAATGTATATTTCTCCTCATTTGGTCTTAGAGAACAGGCATTATTGGATAAGATCTCCGGAAGCATTGGTACCACCCTATCCACCAGGTAAACAGAAGTTGCCCGGTTAAAGGCTTCCTCATCCAAAATGGTTCCCGGCTTAACGTAATGAGAAACATCTGCAATGTGGATACCTATTTCATAGTTCCCATTTTCCAGTTGTTGAAAACTCAGGGCATCATCAAAATCCTTAGCATCTTTTGGATCAATAGTGAAGGTCAACACTTCCCTCATATCTCTCCTTTTATTAATTTCTTCCTGCTGAATACTGGTATCAATCCCTTGTGCGAAATCCTCAACTTCCTGCGGAAATTCATGCGGAAGTCCGTATTGTGCCAAAATGGAATGTATTTCTGTATGATGTTCTCCCGGCTTTCCCAGGACCTGGGTGATACGGCCAAAAGGAGAATCTGCCTTTTCAGGCCATTCCTCCATCTCTACCACCACTTTATCTCCATTTTTAGCCTCTCCAATTTTGTTCTTCTGGACGAAAATATCGGTATACATTTTAGGATCCTGAATGGCTACGAAACCAAAATTTTCCTGAAGCTGCAAAACACCTACGAAGGTTGTTTTTTTGCGGTTAATAATACTGGTTATTTCACCTTCAGATTTTTTATTCCTCCGCCTTTTATAGATGTAGATCTCCACTTCATCCCCATTAAATGCTTTGTTGATATTATTCGACGGAATAAAAACATCTTCATTTAGATCTTCGACAATTACATAACCGCTGCCTTTAGCAGTCATATCCAATATTCCCCGGTATCTATCTACGTTGCTATTAAGACGGTAGCGACCGCGGTCAACTTCCTCTATTTTCTTTTTGGCAGCAAGTTGGGATAGAGTACGAATGATCTTGTTCCTATTGGTAGGATCATCCACTCCCATTTTTGCAGCTATTTGTTTGTAATTAAAGTCCTTTCCAGCCTCCTTGCGCATTATCCCAAGAATTGTTTGTGTCACGCTTTCAAGACTGGCAGATTTATTATTTCGGTTCTTCTTTTTACTCATTTCTAAATTTAAGCTCTAAAATTAAGTCTTAATATTCACATCTACCTGAATTTATAAGAAATTCCGGGAACCGGAAGGAGCTCTTTAAAAAAAGATAATAATTTAGTAAGAAAAAATTAACATAAAATAGTGATAATCCTTAAAATTATATTAAATTTGGTTAGATTTTTATCCCGTAGGATGTATGAGTAAATCAACTAAAATAACATTGGTTTTTATTCTAATCTTCGTTGTTGGAGTCCTTACTTTCGTGGCTTCCATTAATCACTCCCTCAACAATCCTGTACATAAAGGTCTCAATTTCGACGCTTCTCCACTTTATTAGAAAGTAGTATCTTTAATAGCAACCTGTTGTTATGAAAGATTTTATTACTCTTGCGGTATTCACTTACCCACATGAATTCACAATCCTAAAGCTTTTACTGCAACAGGAAGACATACGACATTTCTTTCAAAACGAAACAATGGTCGGTGTCTTTCCATTCTATTCAAATGCCCTGGGTGGCATTAATCTTAAAGTCCATCCCGGGGACCTGGAGAGAGCAAGAGAGATCCTGGACGGTTTCAACGATCACTCAACTCCTCTAAAGATCGTTTAGTTTTCAACAGTTATATTAATAATTCTATTTTCTTTCTTTTTTAAAAAATTAAAATGTTGATGTATTATAGTCTGTTGATATGTAGAACAACTTTTTTCAATCTTTTTTGGAAAAGAGATTAGAAGTAGTTCAGTAACAAGTTATGAACAGCAGCAGCCAATCTTAACGACTTGATTTATACTATATTTTTTATTTTTCTTAACAACTGTTCATAACGAAATGTGAATTCCAGTCTTTAATAACTTAACATTTTTTTAATGTTTAGAAGTCAATTTCTGATGCTGAAAACTTCTCCGAAAAAAATGACTTAAAAATTTCTTTCTCTCCTTCTTTCTTTCATATTGGGATTTCCCGCGACACTACCAAATTTCATTTTACTTTTTTCGCTGTCATTTATGAACAAAATATCCACTTTTATAAAAGCTTTATTTCTAAGGTATTGTAACATTTAATTAACAATAGGTAAAATAGAAGTTGATAAGCCAAATTTTTACCTTTGTGGCTCATTCAAACCTCCAGATCATGAAAATATCAATAGGAAACGATCATGCCGGTACCGCTTATAAAGAAGTAGTGGTTGATTATTTGAAAAGCAGAAATTTTGATGTCACAAACCACGGTACCAACAGTGACGAAAGTGTTGATTATCCCGATTTCGTTCATCCCGTTGCACAAGATGTGGAGGATAAAACTTCCGACTTTGGTATTATTATTTGCGGTAGTGGAAATGGTGCTAATATGACTGCAAATAAACACCAGGCAGTAAGATCTGCACTTTGCTGGTCAAAAGAGATCGCCGCTTTAGCCAGGGAACATAATGATGCCAACGTCCTTAGTATCCCTGCACGTTATACTTCTAAAGAGCAGGCTGTTGAAATGGTACAGGTCTTTCTTGATACCGAGTTTGCAGGTGGCCGTCATAGCCGCCGTGTGGAAAAGATCTCCTGTAAATAATGGAGGTGAAAATTGTCACTTTTGAAGAGTTAAAAATTGATGAACTATATAAGGTTCTTCAACTTCGTTCAGAAGTTTTTGTTGTAGAACAGGATTGTGTTTATCAGGATATAGACGGAAAGGATCAAAAAGCCATTCACGTTCTGGGCTTTGAAGAAGAGAAACTTGTCGCTTATACCAGGATCTTTGCTCCCGGTATCTATTTTGATGAAGCAGCTATAGGTCGTGTAATTGTCAAAGAAGGTTACAGAAAGAAAAATTACGGACATGAGATTCTAAAAGCTTCTGTTAGAGCTATAGAAGAGCGGTTCAAGACAGGTAGTATCAAATTATCGGCCCAGACGTACCTCATTAAATTCTACGAAAGCCATGGTTTTGAACAGGTTGGAGAAGGATATCTTGAAGATGGGATCCCCCACATAGCTATGATCAAGAATTAGCCTTTCAAGATCCCCTGATATTGATTTTTGTCCTGCAATATTTCTTTAGCCTTTAAGATCTCAGGATTCTTCTCAACATAGTAATCATAAAGGCCTTCTTTATAGAAATATCTTTTGATGATCTCTTCAGAAAGCAGGCTTATGATCTCAGCTTTTTTGGCCGTGAGAGCCTTTTCTTTAGAACTGGAGATAGCCTGCTGAAGCCCTGTTAGATCTTTGGAAATATCCTGTTGATAACCTTCTTTTTCAGCCGCAGCTATAACATCTTGCAGCTCTTTTTCAGTTTCAGTTTGAAATTCAAAATTTGTTGTTTCAAGGAATTTTTTAAAATCTGAATAATCTTTATCTGTAAAGCTGAATTCTTCAGGAGAATTTAATTTGTGGGTGTAGTAATAATTTGTTGCATAGTCAAAAATGGCATTTTCCTGAAGGATTGCATTAGTGATATCACTAAATTCTGAAGTTTCCATTTTTACATCAGGTGAGATACCTCCACCGTCATAGACCTTTCGGCCATTACGGGTCTTGAACTCGTTGTAATCTTGTGCTGTGTATCTCACTGCCTTCCCTTCTTTATCTCGTTGGCGGTAATCCAGTGCCTGTATACAGCGCCCACTGGGCGTATAATATCTTGAGATAGTAACTTTTAGCTGAGTACCGTAAGTGAGGTCTTTAGGCCGCTGTACCAGGCCTTTTCCAAAGCTGCGGGCTCCAATGATCACAGCGCGGTCTAGATCCTGTAGAGAACCGGCAACGATCTCACTGGCCGAAGCACTTCTACCGTTTATCAACACTGCCAATGGAATCTCTGTATCTATAGCCTTTCTGGTTGTTGAAAACGTCTGATTGTATTTTTCAACTGCCGATTTAGTACTGGTGATCAACTCTCCTTCGGGTACAAAAATATTGGTGACATTTATAGCTTCAGATAACAGTCCGCCGGGATTTCCGCGAAGATCTAAGATGATCTTTTCGGCACCTTGTTCCTTGAGTTCTTTTAAAGCTTTAACTGTTTCAGAAGAAGCATTTCGGTTGAACTGAGATAAAACTATATATCCCGTTTTATCTTCGAGTAATTTGAAATAAGGAACCGCTTTGATCTCAACAGCTCCACGGGTAAGTGTGGTGGTTTTTGTTTCTCCACGCCGTTTATAAGTCAGTTCCACATTACTATTTGGAGCACCTTTAAGCAGTTCTCCTGCATCTTCACTAAAACCGGCCACAGAAATATTTCCTATCTTGATGATCTCGTCTCCGGCTTTTAATCCGGCCTTATCGGCAGGATAATCTTTATAGGGTTCAATAATGACGATCTTATCGGCTTTAATTCCCACAGTTGCACCTATGCCGGTATATTCCCCGGCATTGTCTATTCTTGCGGCCTGTACTTCCTGTTCATTCCAGTAATGCGTATAGGGATCAAGATCTTCGAGCATAGCATTTATAGCAGTGTCCATTAATTCTGCAGGATTGGTCTCATCCACATAGTTCATGTTGAGCTCCTTAAAAAGTGTGGTGAAGATCTCCAGTTGTTTGGCTATCTCAAAAAAATCGGCTTTGTAACTTACACTGGTAAAGAACAGCACAGGAATGGCTGCCAAAAGTGTAATTTTAGAGAGTGTCTTTTTCATGTTCCTTCATTTTTTCTTGCTCCACAAATCTTTTAAGAAGTTCCTGGCTGCTGCGAAAAAGGTCTGTATAAGTCCAGATTTCGCGCCCGGTATAGATCAACATCAAAGCGTAATTACCGGCTAAATTACTGTTAACAAGATACTTATTTTTTCTATAAGCTTCCCGCATAAGCCTCTTAATTTTGATCCTGTCTACCGCCCGTTTGAAATTTCTCTTCGGAACAGAAACGGCAACCTTATTCAGCTTTTCTGAAGGATCTTTCAGCGGAAGGTATACCAGTCGTAGAGGATATTTCTTAACTGAATTGCCTTCAGCAAACAATCTGTCGATCATCACCTTGCTCTTAAGCTTTTCCTTTTTTCCGAAGCTTTCGTTCATGCGGTAAAATTATCATTTATAAATAAGTATTGATAATTATGTTTTACCTCATCAAAAAACACAAAAAAGCCCCTCCGGAAGAAGGGGCTCAAAAATGTCATTTTTGGAACCTATTCCTGTTGTGGTTTAGGGTAAACGTTGTTATCTCTTTTAATATCTGCCATCATCTGGCTTGGATCGATCTCTATTGAAGTTATCTGCGCTTTAGGCTTTTCTACAGTAAAGGAGTAAGTAGGATATGCCCATGCCCAATCTTCCCTGGTTTGCTCGTCATCAAAGCCCGGTTTCTCCCAACGCATCATTTGCAAAGGAATATAGAGGTCTTCGGTAGTACCGTCGTTGTACGTAACTTCCACCTCAACAGGCATCGGCATTTCTCCGTTTCTCACCAACACTATTCGGGTGTCATTCCCTTCCTCTTCTACAGCGTGAATTCCATAGTCAATTACGTTTGTAGTTCGGGTCCAGTCTGTGAGATACCAGTCAAGTTCTGCCCCGGTAACTTTTTCAGCTATTCTAATAAAATCATTAGGAGTTGGATGTTTGAATTTCCACTCGTCGTAGTACCTTCTTATCGTCTTTTCAAGGTTTTCCTGTCCAATTACGTATCCTAATTGAGAAAGAAATACAGCACCCTTTGAATAAGCCGTTGCTCCATAGGCAGCGTTATAAGTATACCTGTCGGCATGGGTTGTTTGTGGCTGCTCCACACCCGATGTTGCAAGTCTTACATAACTTCGGTAATTACCGGCTAACGGATTTTCCTGACCCTGTTCCATAACTTCATTCATTGCGAGATCTGCGATGTAGCTCGTGAAACCTTCATCCATCCACTCATGTTTGCTTTCGTTGGTTGCAAGCAAGTGTTGGAACCAGGCATGTGCAAGCTCATGGGCTGTAACTCCTACGAGGCTTCCAAAGTTTCTTTCTCCTGTGATTAGGGTAAGCATCGCATACTCCATTCCGCCGTCACCACCCTGGATCACAGAATACTGTGGCCATGGATATGGACCTATATTTTCATTGAAATAAAGCAGAAGTTCTTCAGTTTTTGGCTGAAGATTCTTCCAGTTCTCCTTTATTTCCGGATTGTCCTTGTAAAGAAAATGCAGTACCGTTCCATCTGCGGCAGTTCTTTTGTCGTGGATATATTCGGGATCTGCCGCCCATGCGAAGTCAATAACATCTTCAGCAACAAAATGCCAGGTTAGCTTCTCTCCTTTTTTTCTCTTGACCTTCACACCTTCGTCTTCATATCCATAACCTATTTCATTGGCATTCTGAAGAATTCCTGATGCTCCTACAATGTAATTTTTATCAATGGATATCTTCACATCATAATCTCCCCATACGCCATGCCATTCGCGGCCAATGTATGGATCTGCATGCCAGCCTTCAAAGTCATATTCGGCTATTTTTGGATACCACTGCACCATGGAAAGAGCAATTCCTTCACTGCTGTTCCTACCCGAGCGACGTATTTGCTCAGGAACTTGTCCGGCGAATTTCATCGAGAAATTCACTGTTTCTCCCGGTAGAATTGGTTCATCCAATTCTACTTCAAGCACTGTTCCTACTTCTTCAAATTGAAGGGTCTTACCATTCCTTGTAAGGGTATTTACCTTTAAATATCCCTGTTGTGAAGGGGTAAGTTTGGATATCCTGTCTCCTACCCGTGGATCTGGATCGGCAATGGTACGGGAACGAATGTCCATTTCACTTCCCGGTTGAAAAGCATTGTAAAATAAGTGGTAAAAAACCCTCTTTAGAGTATCTGGGGAGTTATTGGTATACTCCAATTCCTGCTCCCCTGTGTACTGGTAATTCTTCACGTTCATGTCAACATTCATGCTGTAGTTAGCTTCCTGTTGCCAGTATGAGGTATTATTTTGTGCTGTGATTGTAAGGCATGTAAGTAATGCCAGGGCTAATATTCCTTTCTTCATATTTAGTGTTTTCTATTTTGACATTTTATCGGCCAGGATCAGGGCGTTGTATAGATTGGCCATTTTTCCTGAAGTAGATAATTCTCTGAACTTTTTAGTATTGGAAGGATCTCCACCAATGATCACGGTAGCATTGCTGGTAAGTCCACTTTCCATGATCACCTTTTTCACCTCATCATCGGTCAATTTTGGGAAAAAGGAACGGATCATAGCTGCAACTCCTGCAACTGCTGGTGCTGCCATAGAAGTTCCCTGAAGGTATTCATATTCATTGTTTGGTGTAGTTGACCAGATCTTTGTCCCGGGAGCAAATACGTCGACATTTGTCTTTCCGTAGTTTGAAAATCCTGCTATAAGTCCCGAGCCGTAATTGTAGTTGAGTGCACCAACCGTCAAGAAATTCTCTGAAATCTCACTGGTGTTCTCAGGATCCTGGTCGTTTGGATAAACTGCATTTTGATCCAGATCAAGACCTTCATTTCCTGCAGCGTTCACTATTAAAACATCATTCTCATCTGCATAGCGAATAGCATCTCTAACCCACTCAGGATGTGTAGAGAAATATTTTCCAAAGCTGGTATTGATAATGCTTGCTCCGTTATCTACAGCATAGCGAATAGCAAGTGCAATGTCTTTGTCATATTCATCACCATCGGGCACTGCTCTAAGCACCATGATCTCTACATTATTTGCAACTCCATTGATTCCCATGTTATTATTCCTTTCAGCAGCAATAATTCCTGCAACGTGGGTTCCATGTTTAAGATCTTCCTTATCGGGCGTTGGTCCCATTACATTGTTGTTTCCATAATCTGTATCTGTAATGTCATCAACGTCATCACCAACCACAGAACGGGCATTGAGATCGAGGTTGAAGTGAGAAGAAAGACGACCGTCAAAATAATCGATTGCCTCCTGCAGTTGTGAAATAGCTTCAGGAATTGTTCCTTCAACATTGCTCATCACCTGGCTTAAAAAGCCTTTATACTGCTGCATTTCTTCTGTAGTTGCTTCCATATTTCTCAACTCAGCCAGAGTATAGTCTTCCTTCCCGAGCTTTGATGAAACCGCTTCGTGAGAAACTTTCAATTGCTGCACAATTCCTTCGTACTGGTTTTTCATCCCAAGAACCTCGTTATATTCTTTATCATATTCAGCTTTTGCTTTTTGATAAAGTTCAAATTCCTCCCGATTTTCAGGCTTTACAGCACCTGCAGGAACACTGCCGTACTTGGGCTTTAATTTTTTATAGATCCTTGTGTATTCAAGATTTTCCTCAACAGCATCACCTAAAAAATTCCAGCCGTGGATGTCATCCACATAACCGTTGTTATCGTCATCCACATTGTTATTAGGTTTCTCATTTTCATTGGTCCATATGACACCGTCAAGATCTTCGTGTTCAATATCCACTCCACTGTCGATCACAGCGACAATGACCTTTTTCCCTTTGTTGTTCTTAATGATCTCATTATAGGCTTTTTCAACGCTCATACCGGGTATGGTGTCTGAAATAAGATCGGCACCACCCCATCCCTGGAGCTGTACTTCGGTTAGTTCAGAAACCTTTAATGGTATCTCATCGATGTTTTCAATTGGGGTAGATACAATAGCTGGAGCCGAGCTTTTACAGGATGCCATTGCGGCAACCATTCCGGCTATGAGTAAGGGCTTGTAAATAGGGATCTTCATAATCTTCTAGTTAAAAATTTCATTAAATTTATATACTTCGTCTAATCGTACTCCTTTTTCAGTTTCTTTCACTGTAATGACTTTGTTATGGGCATCATGTTCCAGGAAGAGAAAGAAGTTCTCTTTTGCAGCTGTTTCCAGGAATGTTTTTTTCTCCGGAAGCGTTAACAAAGGCCGCGTATCGTATCCCATTACAAAAGGAAGTGGAATATGTCCTGCAGTAGGTAAAAGGTCGGCCATAAAGACCAAAGTTTTATCCTTATATTTTATGTGTGGGATCATTTGTTTGTCTGTATGCCCATCCACAAAAAGAATTCCGAAATTCAATTCGGAGGTTTCCTGATAGGCACCCCCGGCCCTGTTTATAAACTTTAACTGACCGCTTTCCTGCATGGGAAGAATATTTTCCTTTAAAAAGGAAGCCTTTTCACGGGCGTTTGGATTTGTAGCCCAATCCCAGTGTTCCCTGTTGCTCCAGAAAATAGCATTTTTAAAGGCCGGTTCATAACCTGTTCGATCTTTGTTCCACTGAACACTGCCGCCACAATGGTCAAAGTGTAAATGGGTCATAAAGACATCGGTAACATCATCTCTTGAAAAGCCATATTTCCTGAGAGATTTATCCAGGCTGTCGTCCCCCCAGAGATAGTAGTAGCCAAAGAACTTCTCACTTTGTTTATCTCCCATTCCGGTGTCAATGAGGATGAGGCGCTCACCATCTTCAATTAGCAGACAGGTTGCGGCGATATCGATCATGTTATTTTCATCGGCCGGATTGGTCCTGTTCCAGATGGATTTTGGTACTACGCCGAACATGGCGCCACCATCCAGCTTGAAATTACCGGCTTCAATTGGATATATTTTCATGAATTTTTAGGTGGTTTAAAGAGTCCTTGAATAAAATTCACTGTAAATATATTATTTTTTCACCGGGACTTATGTTGTCGTGATAGTGGAACGGCCTTTTTAGACCTTCAGGATTTACAATAAGAAGAGGGAGAATATTGATGTGATGTTCCCTTTGCTCTTTGACCCAGTTTCGGGTTGACATTTCTTCCTCGATGGTCACTTCCTTCTCCTCTACCTGATTTTGACTCAATTTATAGCTCCATGGCTCCAGTTTAGTTTTATTGGCAAACATGGACGATGCATTGATACGATCCAGCATATCTACGCCCGCACCCGATTCTTTTGGATCCATCAATACGATCTTCTTCGGAATATAGAAGGAGTCGTTAGCCAGTTGTGCAGCCAGTAAATTGATCTCACTATTGGGGGTAAGAGCTATAAAAGTACCTTTATCAATGGCTTTTGCCTGCTCCATGGTTTCTTCCTTGAGGATATTTCCAAAAACTGTGTCAATTCCCTCTTTGTTCGCAAGGGCTACCATTTCCCGGTTTGAGTCTACGAGAGTTACGTCATTTTCTTCCTTTAAGTGCTTTGCCAGGTATATGCCCAATGGATTTGCTCCAAGAATAAGAAATCCTTTTCGGGATTCCTGATGAATGAGTTCACCCCTGTCTTTAAGCCATTTTGTGGTCCAGGTGAGGAAAACTGGTACGGTTAAGGTTGTAAAGATTGCCATGAACACGAGGATCGAGAAAATTTCAGGAGAAATTATTCCCATTTCCAAACCAATTCCTGCTATGATGATCTCTACCGCTCCCCTACCGTTCATTCCGGTTCCGACCGTTATTCCTTCCCGCCAACCATAACCACTTGGGAGATAAAATAAAGCAGTACCACCAATTTTACCTATCATAGCAACAAGTGTCACCGCTATAAGCATCCACAAGTCGGTCTGAAAAATATCCAGGGTCACATTAAAACCTGCAGAAACAAAGAAAATAGGAGCTAAAAACCCGATTGACACATCGTGAAAAATGTCATTTATTTCCTTTGATATTTGCCTGTTGAAAACTCCGTCCCTTATGAATAGACCTGCCATAAAAGCTCCCAAAATGCTATGTAGCCCTGCGAGTTCGGCCAATTCGGCAAAACCAAAGACTATGATAAGGATAAGTGTAAAGTGAAGAGTTCGATCCTTAATCTTTGCACGGCTAAGGGTTTTCCCAAGCATTGGTAAAAGATAGATACCCCCTAGAGCCGTGAAAATGAAAAAAAGAATAGCTTTTCCGGCAACCCAAATGAGACCCATAGTATCGATATTCCCGGCGTCGACGAAGCTCATCATTCCGGCGAAAATGATCAGCGCAAGAGTGTCAGAAATTAGAGCCCCGGCCATGAGCACATAGGCGATGCGGGTATTTAGAAGCTTGAGATCGACGAGGATCCGGCTTTTTGTTGCAAGGGAAGTCACCCCTACTGCAATTGCGACAAAGATCGCTGCCATGTTCGTTCCTCCAAAGTATATGATCGTGTAATAACCCAGTGCGAATGGCACGATAAAACCTCCAATGGCTGCAAGAAGTCCCGGCCAGGAAGCCTTCCCTAAGTCCCGAAAATTGATCTCCATCCCAATGTAGACCATTAGCAGGATGATCCCTACCTCTGCCAGAACACTTATCATCTCTGAAGTTTCCAGCATTCCCAGAACAGCAGGACCCAGGATGATACCAATAACGAGTTCTCCTAAAATGGCAGGATAACCCATTCTTTTTGCAGCGGCACCACCAACCCAGGCGCCTATTAGGATAATAAGCAGACTTAAAATGTTGAACTCTTCCATAGGCAGGATTATTTGTTTCAGGTATTCAATATCTCATCTCAGGGGTTGCTGCAGTTCAATTTGCAGCACTACCATTTCCTGATTTTTAAGCAAAATCACCTAAAAATAGTATTTTTTAGAGGAATTTAATTTTTTGAGTAGTAATATCGGCTAATTTTAAGGTCATTATAACAAATCAATGAAAGAGTTCGCCGAACTTCTGCAGCACGAATTTGAATTGCCATTATCAAATCCGGTTTTGGTGTTTTCACTAATCCTGCTCATAATATTAATATCTCCAATCGCCCTGCGAAGGTTAAACATCCCGGGTATAATCATTCTCATTGTTTCCGGGATCATTATTGGGCCTTATGGAGCAGGTATCCTGGAGCAGAATGCCGCAATTGATCTTTTCTCCACAATCGGACTATTGTACATCATGTTCATAGCGGGACTGGAGCTGGATATGAACCAGTTCAAAGCAAACCAGAACAAGAGCTTTCTCTTTGGCTTTTTTACTTTCATTATACCCCTGGGCATTGGCTTTCCTGTGTGTTTTTACCTGCTGAATTATGATTTTAATGCCAGTTTTTTAACCGCCAGTATGTTTGCCACTCATACGCTGCTCACGTATCCAATTGTGAGTAAACTGAAGGTTTCAAAAAATGAAGCTGTAGCTATTACCGTTGGAGGCACTATACTTACAGATACAGCAGTACTCATTGTGCTGGCAGTGATCATGGGAAACCACGAAGGCACCCTCAATGCAGCGTTCTGGCAACGCCTGGGAATTTCCCTGGCGATATTCTCGGCCATTATGTTCCTGCTGGTACCCAAAATAGCTAAATGGTTTTTTACAAGCATGGAGAATGAGAAGCACTCACACTACATATTTGTGCTCACAGTTGTCTTTATAGCTGCCTTTCTTGCTGAACTTGCGGGGGTAGAGCCTATTATAGGAGCATTTTTGGCGGGCCTGGCATTGAATAGATTGATCCCACATTCTTCAGCTCTCATGAATCGGGTTGAGTTTATCGGGAACTCGCTTTTCATTCCTTTTTTCCTCATCAGTGTCGGGATGCTGGTAGATATAAGCGTAATATTCAGCGGTCCCACCGCTTTAATTGTTGCAGGAACTTTGAGTGTAGTTGCCATTTTAGGAAAATGGCTGGCATCTTTTTTTACTCAGCTCAGCTTCAGGTATTCGGCTGCACAAAGGAAGGTGATCTTTGGTTTAAGCAGTGGACATGCTGCGGCTACTCTTGCTGTAATAATTGTTGGTTTTAATGCCGGGATCATTGATGAGAATATCCTTAACGGTACAATAATCCTAATTCTGGTGACCTCTATTGTTGCAACTCTGGCAACACAGAGGGCTGCAATTAAGTTAAAGGCTGAAACAGAGAAAGATCTTTCAAAAGAGGTGAAAAAAACCGAAGCTTTTAAGAATGAAACCGTCCTGTTACCTATTGCCAACATTCTTAATTTCGATAAGCTGCTGGAATTTGCTATTCTTATAAAAGATAAAACCTCCCCAAACCCAATTTCGATCCTTTCTGTAGTTCCTAATAATGCTGAAGCCGAAGTGAACATCGCCCGGGCTACTCATAAGCTTGAGGATTTTGTTTCACAGGCATCTGCCGCCGAAGCTGAAGTGACCATTCATGCTACCATTGACCAGAACGTTGCACAGGGAATTGCCCGAAAAGCAAGGGAAATGATTGCCGATCTTATCATTTTTGGATGGCCATCAGATAAAGGATTAATGGATAAGCTGATTGGAAAGAAGATGGAGCGCATTATTGCAGCCAACAATAAAACTTCCTTTATAACCCACTTCAGCCGACCTTTAGCTATGCATAAACGGCTTTTCCTGGCTGTTCCTGCATTGGCTGAAGAAGAACCCGGATTTCCGCTGTGGGTGAAAAAGATCGAAATACTTTCAAAAGAACTGAGTGTTCCTGTTGCTATAAACTGTAATGAGGTTTCAAAAAAGGCAATTTCCGCAGAGTTTAAAAAATTAAAAAGTGATTCTCCCGTGAGCTACAAGATGTTTAAGGATTGGAATGACTTTTTAATACTGGGAAGAGACATGCAGGAAGAGGACGTTGTGGTACTGGTTTCAGCAAGAAAGGGATCCATATCCTTTCAAAGTGTACTAACAGGTATTCCTGCCAAGCTCGAAAAATATTTCTTCGACAAAAGCAGGATCATCATTTACCCTTAAAGTTTTCTGAAGGAATTGAGATGAACATCTACTGGTTCTGCTGTTAAAACATAAAAAGTTAACTTTAGGGCCTATTTAAGTTTAAAAAGAACACATGTTAGAACTTGCAGGCTTAGTGATCCTGGGCATATTGGCGCAATGGGTGGCCTGGAAAACCAAAACTCCGGCAATTCTCCCGCTTATACTAATTGGTCTCTTTGTTGGACCTGTTTCCACCTTATTATCTGAAGATGGTACGAAATGGCTGGAGCCTATCTGGAATGGAGAGGAAGGGGTTTTCCCTGGAGAGAGCTTATTTTATTTTGTTTCCCTGGCTATTGCAGTAATATTATTTGAAGGAGGACTTACCTTAAGAAGAGGAGAAGTTGGGAATATAGGACCAGTCATTGTAAAACTTATAAGTGTAGGTGTTGTAGTTACCTTTTTTGGTGCAGGTCTTGCCGCCCATTTTATCTATGGCTTTTCATGGCAAATTTCATTTCTTTTTTCCTCTCTGATTATAGTTACAGGACCAACCGTTATAGCACCTATACTGCGTAATATCCCTTTAAAAACTCATGTATCGTCAATTCTTAAATGGGAGGGGATCCTCATTGATCCTATTGGAGCCCTTATAGCTGTTTTGATGTATGAGTTCATTCGTGTTGAGGGCGGGCAGGATTTTACAATGACAGCTCTAACCGAATTTGGCAAGATCATCCTCTTCGGTTTCACCTTCGGTTTCACCTTTGCTCATATCCTGGCTCTTTTAATCAAAAGACATGTAATTCCTCATTACTTGCTTAATGTCTTTACACTGGCTACAGTTCTCGGTGTTTTCGTTCTTGCCGATATGTTTGCTCACGAAAGCGGACTTTTAGCTGTAGTGGTTATGGGAATGGTCATGGGGAATAAGGATCTTCCCAACATCAAGGAATTGCTTTATTTCAAGGAATCCCTGAGTGTGCTGCTTATTTCTATCCTCTTTATTCTATTGGCCGCCAACATTGAAATATCTGAACTTATGCTCATTTTCAACTGGAAAGCCGCATTGTTGTTTGGAGCCGTAGTACTTATTGTAAGGCCTTTAGGAGTGATACTTAGCTCTCTGGGATCTAACTTAAAGGCAAACGAGATCGCCTTTATTAGCTGGGTAGGACCCCGCGGAATCGTAGCGGCAGGTATCGCCTCTCTGTTCGGATTAAAACTTGCCCGTGAAGGAGTGCCTGGGGCAGAATATATTACTCCTCTTGTTTTCATGATCGTACTTTTATCTGTATTGCTTAATGCCACTACTGCCAGGATCTTTGCAAGACTTGTGGGAGTATTTGTCAAAGATGCTGAAGGAATTCTGATCATAGGGGCATCTTCAGTTTCAAGACTGGTTGGGAAATATCTTCAGGATAATAAAAGACACGTGGTACTAATGGACAATAACGCCGATAACGTCATGAAGGCTAAAGATCTGGGCCTTGAAGCTATCGCGGGCAGCGTTTACGAAGATGATCTCTTCAATAACATTGAATTGAACGATGTTGGCTATCTTATGGCAATGACCGGAAACAGTGATATTAATAAAACCGCCATTAATAAATTCACCAGTCAGTATGGCGAAAAAGGTTCTTTCCGGCTGATATCCTCTGACGAAATGAATGATCCTGAAACCAATCCCGCAGAAGGTTTATTTTCTCATACAGATGATTACATCAAGCTAACTGAAGTGGCCAGGAGATATCCGACCATTCATGAGGTGGTTTTGAATAGCAGGAGGCATTACGAAGGATTAATAGAGATTTCCAAGACAGATTCCGAGATCATTCCTCTCTTTGTGAAGAAGGATACCGGGGAACTTGAGATCATTCCTTCTCACAGCTCTGAAGTGGAGATCAAAAACGGGTACCAACTTGTATACCTGGGCAAAAAGATCCAGAAGGAAGAGGAAGAACAGGAAGAAAATTACAAAGAAACTGTAGAGCAGCTAGATGATCATTAGTCTTCATTCATCGTCTCAAGAAGTTCTTCTGTCAACTCCAGATTGTGATATACATTCTGCACATCTTCATCTTCTTCGAACTTTTCCACGAGGTCAAGAATCTTTCTAGCATCGGTCACCGGGAGTTCTACTGTATTTAAAGGAATACGCTGTAATTCTGCATTTTTGGGCTCTATGTTCAGTTCTTCTAATTTGGCATTCATAGAACCAAAATCAGTGAAGTCTGTATAGACGTAAATAGTATCTTCTTCTTTCTCAATTGTTGTCGCGCCTCCCTCAATAAGTTCGAGCTCAAATTCTTCCATGCTTGAAGAAATGCTGTCCCGGTTAATGCTGAAGACTCCTTTCCTGTTAAATAAGAACTCCAGGGAGCCATTTGTTCCCAAATTGCCACCGTTCTTTGAGAAGATCGACCTTACCGAAGCAACTGTTCGATTTGTATTGTCTGTAGTACATTCAACAAAAAAGGCTATTCCATTTGGGCCGTAACCTTCAAAGGTCACCAGTTCATAATTATCAGCTTCTGCACCACTGGCTTTTTTGATCGCACGTTCAATAGTGTCTTTAGGCATGTTCACTCCCTTGGCATTGGAAATGGCATTCCGCAGCGCCGGATTAGCTTCAGGATCGGGCCCGCCACCATCTTTAACAGCAACACTTATATCCTTAATTGCTCTCGTGAATTGTTTAGCTCTTTTCTTGTCCTGGGCTCCTTTGCGATGTTTAATATTTGCCCATTTGCTGTGTCCGGCCATTGATTCAGTTTTTTAGTCTGTAGTTCGGAGTTCGTCGAAGTGCTTATTAAAAGCTTAGAGAGCAAAATTAAAAAAATGGAATAAACTAGTAGATTATGGGCTACAAAAGACCCGAAGAAATTATTTCATTTATATTATTAAGAAACTTATAATCAGGTTATTAAAATGCTATTTTTATCACCTAATTCGCGAAAATGAAATTTAATTTTGAAGATCTGCACGTATACCAAAAGTCACTGGATCTGGTTGATGCTGTTTACCTTATAACAAAACAATTTCCAAAAGATGAAATCTATGGAGTCACCTCACAGTTCAGAAGGGCTGCAGTGTCAATATCGCTGAATATTGCTGAAGGTTCGGGAGGCACAAAAAAAGAATTTCTTCGGTTCCTTCGAACTGCTTCTAACTCTTTAAAAGAATGTATTGTCTGTATTACTGTGGCACAGCGACAGAAATTCATCTCGGCTAAAGATCATGACGATTTAAGAGAAAAGCTGGTCGAAGTTTCGAAAATGATCTCCGGACTGAAGAAGTATCTACTAAAGGATTAGTTCAGGGTTAGGAGTCTGTAGTTCGGAGAAGAAAAATATTCTCCAAATCCCGAACTTTTAGCTACTAATTAAACAGGCTTTCTCCGAACTCCGAACTCTCGACTATGAACTAAAGTTGAACGTTAATCGTTCAACTTCAAAACCGCCATAAACGCTTCCTGTGGGATCTCTACGTTCCCAACCTGTCGCATTCTTTTCTTACCTTTTTTCTGCTTTTCAAGAAGTTTACGCTTACGGGAGATATCTCCACCGTAACATTTTGCGGTAACGTCTTTTCGAAGAGCTTTCACGGTCTCACGGGCGATGATCTTCGCACCAATTGCTGCCTGGATAGGAATGTCGAATTGCTGTCTTGGAATTAGTTCCTTCAGCTTCTCACACATTTTCTTACCTATGTCATAAGCGTTGTCAACGTGGAGTAGGGCAGATAAAGCATCAACCGTACTTCCGTTGAGAAGAACGTCTACTTTCACTAGTTTTGACTGACGCATTCCAATTGGAGAGTAGTCAAAAGAAGCATATCCTTTGGATACCGTTTTAAGCCTGTCATAGAAGTCAAAAACGATCTCGGCCAATGGCATATCAAAACTCAATTCTACCCGTTCCGGAGTGAGGTAAGTTTGATTGGTGATCTGTCCGCGTTTTTCGATACAAAGAGACATCACAGGTCCCACGAAGTCGGCTTTAGTAATGATCGTGGCTTTAATATACGGTTCTTCAACTCTATCGAGGCTGGATGGCTCCGGCAGGTCTGATGGGTTGTTGACAAGGATCACCTCATCTTTATTCTTATGGGTATAGGCGTGGTAGGAAACGTTAGGAACCGTGGTTATAACGGTCATATCGAATTCCCTTTCCAAACGCTCCTGAATGATCTCCAGATGCAGCATTCCCAGGAATCCACAACGGAAACCAAAACCAAGTGCCGCCGAACTCTCAGGAGTGAACACTAGAGAAGCATCATTAAGCTGCAGTTTTTCCATGGAAGCACGCAGGTCTTCGTAATCTTCGGTATCTACAGGATAGATTCCGGCGAAAACCATTGGTTTTACGTCCTCAAATCCCGGAACTGCTTCCGTGGTCGGATTTTTTGCATCGGTGATGGTATCCCCAACTTTTACTTCTTTAGCCTCTTTAATTCCTGTGATGAGGTAACCCACATCTCCGGTCTTGATCTCCTGCCTTGGAAATTGTTTCAGGCGTAAAGTTCCGACTTCATCAGCAAAGTAATTTTTATCGGTAGCTACGAATTTAATTTGCTGACCTTTTTTGATCGAACCATTGATCACCCGGAAATAAGTTTCCACCCCCCGGAAAGGGTTATATACCGAATCAAAAATAAGCGCTCTCAACGGTGCATCAACTTTTCCGCTTGGTGGCGGAATTCTCTCAATAATCGCAGCTAAGATCTCATCGATCCCGATTCCGGTCTTTGCACTGGCAGGTATAACATCTGATGGATCACAACCTAAAAGGTCTACGATATCATCGGTAACTTCTTCGGGATTTGCACTTGGCAGATCCACCTTGTTTAAAACCGGAATGATCTCCAGGTCGTTCTCTAAAGCAAGATATAAGTTAGAAATAGTCTGTGCCTGTATGCTTTGTGCAGCATCAACAACAAGAAGCGCTCCTTCACAGGCGGCAATAGAACGGGAAACTTCATAAGAGAAATCCACGTGCCCCGGAGTGTCAATAAGATTGAGAATATATTGCTCGCCCTTATAGGTGTAATCCATCTGGATCGCGTGACTTTTGATGGTGATCCCTCTTTCTCTCTCCAGGTCCATACTGTCCAAAAGCTGCTCCTGCTTTTCGCGATCGGTCACAGATCCTGTAGAATCCAAAAGTCGGTCGGCCAGGGTACTTTTTCCGTGGTCAATATGGGCTATAATGCAAAAATTGCGAATGTTCTTCATGTGTCAAATTCAGGATTTATTTTCCGCAGTGGGAAACCTCCGTTTAAAGCGTACAAATATAGTCTTTTTTGGAGGCCTTTAAAGAAAACTTCTTTTTTCACTCGACCTCTCAAAAATGTGTTTTAAAGCCTAATCTTCAGCACCTTCCATAAATTAATCATTGCTGAATTTATTCTTCCACCATTTAAGCTTTATTTAAGAATTGTATATCTTGGTGGCTTTAATTTTAACCTCAATCCTTTCCCCCGGGACTTATGGAAAAATCTTCTTCAACCAGCACCAACAGGTCAATTGTCATTATAGGTGCGCTGTTCTTTATCTTCGGATTCGTCACCTGGCTCAACTCAGTCTTGATCCCATACCTCAAGATCGCCTGTGAGCTCAACAATTTTCAGTCCTATTTTGTCGTGACGGCATTCTATATTTCCTACCTGGTGATGGCGCTGCCTTCGGCCTGGGTTTTACAAAGAACAGGATACAAAAAGGGAATGTCATTAGGATTGCTGGTCATAGCAGTAGGAGCGGTGATCTTTATCCCCGCAGCTAATGCGCGGACTTACGAACTATTCCTGCTTGGACTATTCGTGCAGGGAACGGGTCTTGCACTTTTACAAACTGCAGCCAATCCATATGTAGTAGTTCTCGGACCTGCGGAAAGTGCCGCAAAGCGTATTAGCATCATGGGGATTTGTAATAAAGTAGCAGGAGTTCTGGCGCCAATTGTTCTGGGAGCAATTCTCTTCAGCTCTTCCGATAATCTTACTGAAACTGTTGAAGCTCTAACCGGTGCCGAAAAAGCTGCTGCTTTGGATACCTTAGCCGAAAGGGTGATCAATCCTTACCTGGTAATGATGGGGATCCTAATCTTACTTGCCGCATTAGTTTATTTCTCTTCTCTGCCTGAAGTTGATGCCGATGCCGAAGATGAAGAACTGGCGAAATCCAATCTTTCCAAAAAGAGCATTTTTCAATTCCCCCATGTTTTCCTGGGAACCTTCGCTTTATTCCTTTACGTGGGTGTTGAGGTGATCGCCGGGGACACTATTATCAGTTATGCCAATGAAGCTCACGGAATTCCGCTGGTGGATGCGAAATTCTTTGCCAGCTTCACCCTCGGAGCTATGATCGTGGGATATGTCATTGGTATTTTTACTATTCCGAAATATATCAGTCAGGAGAATGCTTTAAAAGTTTCAGCTATTCTGGGGATTGTCTTTGGTGTGGTAGCCATTTTTAGTCCGGGGATTATTTCTGTTACTGCAATAGCCTTACTGGGAATAGCGAATGCCCTGGTTTGGCCGGCGATCTGGCCCATGGCACTTGCAGGCTTGGGAAGATTTACTAAAGTGGGTTCTTCCTTTCTAATTATGGCCATTGCCGGGGGAGCGGTGATTCCGCCCATCTATGGTTTGCTTGCCGATTCATGGGATCCGCAGCAGGCTTATTGGATCCTCATTCCTTGTTACCTTTACATCCTGTATTTCGCAACTAAAGGTTACAAGGTAAAATCTCTATAAAATATGAGCACACGCACAACAGAGCAGGCTTCCAACTACGATCATCTTGAGAAGATGTCTACGGAAGAAATCCTGATAAATATAAACAACGAAGACAAAACAATCCCGGTGGCTGTTGAAAAAGCAATTCCGCAGATTGAAAATCTGGTAAATAAAGTGGTAGACAAGATCGCGAACCACAACGGTCGACTCTTCTATATTGGCGCCGGTACCAGCGGAAGGCTGGGAGTGCTCGATGCTTCTGAATGTCCACCGACCTTTGGTGTTTCTCACAACGTGGTGATCGGGTTGATCGCCGGGGGAGATGGGGCTTTGAGAAAAGCGGTTGAAAATGCTGAAGATGACACCGAACAGGCCTGGAAGGACCTGCAGGAGTTCAGCATCTCCAAAAATGACGTTTTGGTGGGGATAGCTGCTTCGGGCACTACACCTTATGTGATCGGCGGGATCAAAGAAGCCCGTGAGAACGGACTCATCACTGCCTGCATCACCAACAACACCGGTTCACCTCTAAGTGAAGCTGCCGAAATACCTATTGAAGTTGTGGTTGGGCCCGAATTTGTTACCGGTAGTACCCGTATGAAATCGGGTACTGCGCAGAAACTTGTTCTCAATATGCTTTCCACGGCTGTAATGATAAAACTGGGGCGCGTGAAAGGAAATAAGATGGTAGATATGCAGCTTTCTAATAAAAAACTGGTGAGCAGGGGAGAACTCATGTTGATGGAGGAGCTTAAGATCTCTCAACACCTGGCCTCGACCTTACTTGAGGAATATAAAAGCGTGCGAAAAGTGCTTGAAATATTTAAGAATAAACCTGAAAAATAACATTTTACAATACACTAATTTTACCGGCTTCAGGGTTATATAACCTGAATAACTTAACCTGCTTTAAAGATCTATGCTGAAGAAAAAGCTGTTCATTACCGGCCTATTGGCCATTACCCTTGGCCTTAATGGGTGTTCTACCTCCAAACCTGTACTTCGCACTAAGAAACCTGCTTCGGAAAGAGTGGAGAAAAAACCTGCGGAAGTCACCGAAGAAATTCCTGAAGTGACCAGGAAAGAAATTGCCGAAGATCTTCCGGTGATACCCGAAGCGGTCAAGGAGAAAGCTGTAGAGGAAAAGCCTTTCCGCAGCTCCCCTTTTGTGATGCGGGAATTTAGGGCAGCATGGATAGCTACCGTTGCCAATATCAACTGGCCCAGTAAATCTGGTCTTTCTACTGCCGAGCAACAAAAAGAAGCTATAGCTCTTCTGGATTTTTTGAAGGAGCATAATTATAACGCAGTCATCTTTCAGGCAAGACCACAGGCCGATGCGCTTTACGAAAGTGAACTGGAGCCCTGGTCTTTCTTCCTTACCGGAGTTCAGGGGCAGGCGCCCAATCCTTATTATGATCCGCTGCAGTTTTGGCTGGATGCAGCTCACGAACGCGGCCTCGAATTTCATGTTTGGCTAAATCCATACCGTGCGCACCATTCTACAGGCGGGAAGGTTACAGAAGCTTCCGCAGTAAGGAAATATCCGGAGTTCATGGTAGAGCTCAAGAACGGAATGTGGTGGATGGATCCTGCTAAAAAAGCAACTCAGGATCATACTTCAGAAGTCGTGATGGATATCGTGAAGCGATATGATATTGATGGAATTCATTTTGATGACTATTTCTACCCGTATGCATCCTATAACAAAGGAGAGGATTTCCCCGATGCCGCCACCTATGCTGCGTATAAACAAAAAGGCGGAAGTCTGGCAAAAGCTGACTGGCGTCGGGAGAATGTCAACAACTTTGTGAAGAGGATCTATTCAGAAATAAAAGCTGAAAAACCAGGTGTGAAATTTGGTATAAGCCCTTTTGGGATCTATCGCCCCGGCTATCCAAGAACCATTACCGGGATGGATCAATACAGCGAACTTTACGCCGATGCCCGTTTGTGGCTTAACGAAGGCTGGATAGATTACTATTCGCCACAGCTTTACTGGAAGATAAGTCAAACGGCGCAGAGTTTTCCGGTATTGTTAGGTTGGTGGGAAAAAGAGAACCATCAAAAAAGGCATTTATGGCCGGGAATTAATATCGACTTTGGCGGGGATGATCCAAACCTGATCGAAACTGTAAGCCAGATCATGATCACCCGCGGTATGTTGCCCGAAAGTAAAGGAAGTATCCACTGGAGCATAGGTCCGCTTTTGAAATACCCGAACCTCTCTGCAGGCATCCTTGAAAATGCCTATAAGAAAAAGGCGCTGGTTCCGGCTTCTCCATGGCTAAATGATGAAGTTCCTGCAATGCCGGTTGTGAACCTGGCAACCAAAGGAGACCAGGTAATGGTTGAATGGGATCACCCTTCAAAAAACGACATTTTTCAATGGGTGGTGCATTACAAGTTTAATGGAGCCTGGGACTACAAGATCCTTAGCAAGGACGAAAGAAGCCTTCTCCTTCCAAAAATGGTAAATGGACACGCCCTTTCCCTGGTGGGAGTCACTGCGGTTGACAGGACCGGAAACCAGAGTGAATTTGTAGAGAAGAAAGTTATGGTTACTTTGCCTTAATTATATTTTAAATCGGTATTTTCCGAAGAGAGGAAGATCAAAAAATAAAGCCTTAAAAATGACATTTTTGAAACCTTACAGTTTGGCTCTTTTACTGGCGACATTCTTTGTTGCCTGTAATGATGCAAAGCAGGAACCTATTACTACTGAAGAAAATCCAACGGATGTTTATATAAAGGATGTGCAAACCGAATTCGTGCCGGACAGAAGGGTGGCGCGATTTGATGTGACAGGGGAGGAGTACGAAGGTAAATTCGTGTTGCGTGGGGAAACTACAAACCCTGAAGCTCTTGCACGGCTGAAAGAGAAACTGGATTCTGCTCAAATTGATTATGTGGACAGCATTCAGGTTTATCCTGCGAAGGATCTTGAAGGGAAGACCAATGCGCTGGTGAGGATATCTGTGGCGAATATCAGGTCAAATCCTCAACATTCGGCAGAACTGGCCACGCAGGCAACTTTGGGAACTCCGCTAAAAGTTTTGAAGAAAGAAGGGGAGTGGTACCTGGTGCAAACTCCGGACAAATACCTTTCCTGGGTAGATCATGGCGGCGTCACCCTTTATTCTGAAGAGGAACTTGAAGAATGGAAGGCTTCCGAAAAAGTGATCTTTACAGAACCTTTCGGGCAGGTCTATGAAATGGCTGCTGAAAATTCGGGAGTGGTTTCAGATGCTGTGGCAGGAAATATTTTTGAATTGAGAGGTATCAAAAATGGCTTTTTTGAAGTGGAATATCCCGATGACCGTGTAGGTTACATCAAAACTTCTCAAGCTGAAGAATATACCGACTGGCTTACAAACCTTGAAGCTTCCGAAGAGAATTTAGTTGAAACTTCAAAGCAACTTATGGGGCTTCCATACCTGTGGGGCGGGACTTCAGCAAAAGGAGTTGACTGCAGCGGCTACACGAAAACCGTATTCTTCATGAACGGAATGATCATTCCGCGGGATGCTTCGCAGCAGGTTCATGCCGGTGAATTAATTGATGAGGACAGAAACTTTGAAAAACTTCAGAAGGGGGACCTGCTTTTCTTTGGGACTCCTGCAAAAGATGGGAATAAAGAAAAAGTGGTGCATGTGGGAATGTGGATAGGTGATGGTCAATTCATCCATTCCTCGGGTCGCGTGCACGTGAGTAGCATGAATTCTGAAGCCTCTAATTTTGATGAATTTAATTACAACCGTTACCTGCGCACCAAGAGATATTTGGGCCAGGAAGATCCGAAACTTGTAAGATTAAAAGAAAGCGAGCTGTTTACCGCATCCCCTTCGCAGGGATAAATAATTGCCCCATGAAAGAGATTAAGTTTTTCCCCTTTTTGACCCTCCTGCTTTTTGCTGTTTTCAAAACATCGGCGCAGGTAATCACTCCTGAATTTCTCCAGCATCGAAACAGCAAATGGGTAGATTCTGTAATGACCGGGCTAAGCCTTGAGGAGAAAATAGGGCAGTTGATCATGGTGGCAGCTTATTCGAATCGCGGGGAAAAACATAAGAGAGAGATCCTGAAGCTCATAGAAGAGCAAAAGATCGGCGGACTCATCTTCTTCCAGGGAGACGCGGTGAGTCAGGTGGAATTGATGAATGATTACCAGGAGGTGTCAAAAGTGCCATTAATAGGGGCCATTGATGCTGAATGGGGCCTGGGAATGAGGCTGGACAATACCATTAGCTATCCTTTCCAGATGGCTTTGGGCGCAATACAAGATGAGGAACTGCTTTATGAGCTGGGAAGGGAAGTTGCACGGCAGGTAAAATTGAGCGGACTTCATATCAACTTTGCGCCGGTGGTGGATGTTAATAACAATGCCGCAAATCCCGTGATCAACTTCAGGAGTTTTGGCGAGGATAAGATCAACGTGTCCACCAAATCCATTGCCTATATGAAAGGCATGCAGGACCACAAGTTGTTCACGACAGCAAAACATTTTCCGGGTCACGGCGACACAGATACAGATTCACATTACGCCCTGCCACAGATCAACCATCCATTGGAAAGGTTAGATTCTTTGGAGTTGTATCCTTTCCGAAAACTGATTGAAGCAGGAGTTGGCGGAGTGATGGTGGCACATTTGAACATCCCGGCATTGGATGCTTCGGGCTTGCCATCAACTTTATCGAAGCCTATTATTACTGAGCTTCTTAAGGAAAAACTCAATTTCCAGGGACTTATCGTGACCGATGCCATGAACATGAAAGGTGTTACGAAGGGGAATCTTCCGGGAGTAGTGGATAAAGATGCCATACTCGCCGGAAACGACCTTCTTGAATTCACCGAAGATGTACCAAAGACCATTGAAGAAGTCAAAAAAGCAGTTGATCTTGGCCTCATTTCCGAAGCTGAAATTGATGAGAAGGTTAGAAAGATACTTTCCGTAAAACAATGGGTTGGGCTGAATGAATATGAGCCGGTGAAGAAGAAGGGGCTGGAGAAAAACCTGAATTCCCCTGCGGCCAAACTTCTACATGAACAGCTGGTGGAAGCTTCCCTCACGGTGCTCAAAAATGACAAAAACCTCATGCCTTTACAGGAGCTTGAGTTGCTCAAGATCGCTTCAGTTTCTATAGGTGCAAAGAAAAGGACTGAATTTCAAAAATCCCTGCAGCGATATGGAGAAGTGGAAGATTATCAGCTTTCTGCCGATGCAGATGCTTCAGATATTGAAGATTTGAAAAAACAACTTCAGGAGTATAACCTGGTGATCGTGGGGATTCATGACGACAGTAAATTTCCGCGGAATACCATGAAATTTTCAGATCCCCTGGTGGAATTTATAGCTGAACTTTCAGGAAAGGAGAATACTCTGATCAGCTTTTTTAAGAATCCGTATGTCATTGATAAGCTGAAGAACATTGAGAATGCTCCGGCGCTGCTCTTGACCTATCAGGATTCAGAGATGACCCAGAAGAAGGCTGCAGAAGTCATTTTTGGAGGGATAGGAGCTAACGGTAAACTTCCTGTGAGCATTGGAGAAAAATTTAGAGCCGGTGAGGGCTTGGAGGTGCAGGGAGGAATAAGGCTTAGCTACTCTCTGCCCGAGGCTGTGGGTATGAATTCCGAAGTTTTGGAACGAGGCATAGATTCGCTGATGCAGCAGGCTATGCAGCTGAAAGCCACACCCGGCGGTCAGGTTTTGGTGGCAAAGGATCAAAAAGTGGTCTTCTACAAAGCTTATGGGGAACATGTTTACCATGATACCACAAAAGTAGAGAGAACAGATCTTTACGACCTGGCTTCAGTTACCAAGATCGCTGCAACCATGCCTGCGATCATGCAGCTTCATGAAGAGGGAAAGTTTCGGCTGGATCAGACTTTGGCCGATCACCTGAAGGACTTCAAAAGATCAAATAAAAAAGATATTCCTTACCGGGATATCCTTGCGCACCAGGGAGGTTTCCAGCCGTGGATCCCGTTCTGGAAGGAAATGTATCGCAAAAATGGCAGTTTTAGATGGTGGACTGTGCAGCAGGATTCTTCGAAGAGATATCCAATAAAGATTGCAGATGATATGTACCTGCACCGCAATTACCACAAGAAGATAAGGAAGGCCATCAGGAAATCTGAACTTAGCGATAAGAAGGAATATGTGTATTCTGACTTCTTTTTTATCCTCGCCCCCTGGATCGTGCAGAATATCACCGGGGAACATTTTGACAGGTACTTACAGGAGGAATTCTATGATCCCCTTGGCGCGACCAGTCTTATGTTCAATCCATCAAAATCATTTTCTCCAGCCGATATAGTGCCTACAGAAAATGATTTTTTTTTCAGGAATAAATTGATCCACGGAGACGTGCATGATGAAGGGGCGATACTTCTGGGAGGAGTTTCGGGACATGCGGGTTTGTTCTCAAATGCCAATGATCTTGCGAAGCTTTTGCAAATGTTTCTTAATGGGGGAGAATACGGAGGCCGCCGTTACCTGGAGGAGGAAACCCTTAGTGAATTCACCCGCACTCAATTTCCGGAAAACAATAATCGCCGGGCACTCGGGTTTGATAAACCTAATCTTGAATACAGGGGAGTGAGCAACAACACAGCCAAAGATGCGACAGGAGAAAGTTTTGGGCACACCGGCTTTACGGGCACTATGGTGTGGATGGATCCAGAACACAATCTTCTATATATTTTTCTTTCCAATCGCGTTTTTCCATCGCGGGAAAACAACCGGCTTTCTCAACTCAATACACGCACACAGGTGCAGCAGGTATTATATGATGCCTTGAAAACCCCGATAAAATAGGCATTTATCTTCTGCAGCAGGAGGTTAAAATCTTTTGTTATCATAGTATTAATACTATATTTGTTTGATTTTGTTAATCTTATCAAGCACTAACCAACCATTTTGCATGATTAAATACTACAGCCCCCCACTGTGCCTGCTTTTGTTTTTGTGTTCTTTTTCAGGTTTTAGCCAGCATTCGGTAGAAGGCCGCATACTGGATCCATCCAGGCAGCCGGTAGCTTTTGCTAACGTGATTTTACTCAATGCTGAGGATTCTACCAGCGTTTATAAAGGTGCCGTTTCAACAGAAAATGGAAAGTTCCTTCTCAATGAAATTGAAGCAGATGATTACTTATTGAAGGTAAGTTTTATCGGCTTTCAGGATTTGCTTCGGAAAATAAAGGTGTCAAAAAAGCTGAATCTGGGAGATCTTGTTCTTCAGAATGATACCGCGACCCTGAATGAAGTTTCCATAAATTACAAGAATCCTTCGGTAAAAAAGGAAATTGACCGCCTGGTATTCAATGTGGAAAACACCACCCTCTCGACCGGAAATTCCTGGGATATCCTCAAAAAGACCCCCGGAGTTATTCTTTCGGGAAATTCCTTAATGGTTAGAAACCAAGGGGTGCAGGTATATATCAATGACCGGAAGGTGCAGCTTTCGGCTTCAGAATTACAAACCCTTCTGGAAAATTATTCCGCAGAAAATATCAAGTCTATTGAAGTAATCACCACTCCACCGGCCCGTTATGATGCCGAAGGAGGGGCTATTCTTAATATAGTTACTTCAAGAAGTATTGCACCCGGGTACAAGGGTAATATAAACGGAGCCTGGACCCAGGCTGTATTCCCTAAGTACCAGTTAGGAACCAGTCATTACTACAAGACTGAAAAACTGAATCTTTTTGCTAATTACACTTATTCGCCGCGTAAGGAATTTAAGGAGGATGACAGTTACATCAACTTCATGGATGAGAATGGTGATATTACTACCCGATGGGATACAGATTTCGAGCGTACTACACGGTCGAATGCGCACAATGCCAATGTTTTGCTGGATTATAATTTTGACGATAATAATATTTTAAATTTCTCTTCCGCTTTCACCTTATCTCCAAATAAAACTTTTGACAATGATGTCTTTACGAAAGTCTTTGAGAGCGGGATTGAGGTGAGAAATCTTATTACCGACAGTGAACTTGAGGAAGATCTTTCTAACGTCGCCCTTGATCTTGAATACCGGCATTTATTCGATAAACCCGGAGCTCAGATCTCAGCCAGGGGACATTACACCCGCTTTGATCAGGACAGGGGGCAACTCATAGCCACCACTATTGAAGAACTTACAGTGCCCGACCAGGAAAGGCTTTTTTCGACTACTGCAAAACAGGGAATACATATTTACACAGGGCAAATGGATTACATGACGCCCATTGGAAGTACCAGCTTTGAAATGGGTGTAAAGGGGTCTTTTATAGATTCTGAAAACGGAATAGATTACTATCAAATCGATACCGCAACCGGGGAAAGGACCTATGATCAACAACAATCGGATAACTTCCTATATGATGAAAAGATCTATGCCGCTTATTTTTCCCTCGCTAAAGACTGGGAAAAGTGGAGTGTAAAAGGTGGATTGAGAGGAGAGTATACAGATCGAATGGGGGACTCAAGATCTTTGAACCAGATCGAAAACCGCGAATATTTTGAGCTGTTCCCAACCTTTTACCTGCAGCACAATTTCAATGATAATAACAGTCTTACCTTTGATTATAGCAGAAGAATACAGAGGCCCCGTTATGAAAGCCTGAATCCTTTTAGATACTATCTTACAGAGTTTGATTTTAACGCCGGCAACCCCGATCTACGGGCTTCCATCAGTAATAATTTCACCCTTAGCTACGCTCTCAAAAATGAATATTTCTTTGACCTTTATTACAGGGATAGCGGGGAAACTCCTGAAACCTTAAGCTTTCAGGATAATGACCTAAGACTAATACGGCGGGTAAGTATGAACCTGCTTGGCAGTAAATCTTACGGACTGGATATTAGCCATGGGCGCTCTGTTACCAGTTGGTGGTATGCCTATGCGTATGTATCTATATTTAATGAAGAACGTACTTTTGTTGCTATTGAAAGTGGTGATGTACCATATACTCTTGATCTGGATGCTTTTTTTGGAAGCCTGTATAATAACTTTACGCTGTCAAAGGATGGAACATTCACTGGTGAAACAAGTATAACTTATGTTTCCAACTTCCTTAGTGGTTCTTACATTATGGACCCTTTTACTACACTTTCTATCGGGCTTAGGAAAACCTTATGGAACAATAGGGCCGAGATAAGTCTTAATGTTGAAGACATTCTTAACGAAACCAACACCTGGCTCAGGTCAGATTACCTCAATCAGGACAATGGCTATTTTGCTCAACCTGAAAGCCGCTATGTGCGTTTAGGTTTTAAATACAACTTCGGAAACTTTAGACTTAGCGATAATCAGAGGTCGATCGAAGCAGCAGAAAGGGATAGACTCTAAATTATAGATGGAATATTAGACAGGGTATTGTAGTATGAAGTTATAAGTGTGCAGTAAAAAAAGTACCAGATTACAAGCACCACATTTAAATAGCTCCACGATCCACCTTTCTAAAAATTCGTTTTAAGAGAAATAACTTTGTGATCTCTGTTTTAGCTTAGGATTCTTTGAGGAAAATTTCCCTGATATAATTTTTTCAGTTTACCCCTCCCGATAGCTGTAGGGTTTAAAAGAGCTAAAAAAATTGTAGTTAGACTTAGGGAGGTAGATGCGTGAAGCAGGATGGAGGTTTTTAGTCTGAATTTAAAACATCAAATTCTGAAAATATAAGCTGAAAATCAGAACTCCCGTAAGCGATCTTTAATTGCACTACCGTCTATCGACTAAAAACTACCAACTAAATAAAATTCATTATTTTTGCAGCCTGAAAAACAGATGCTTTGGCGAAAATAGGAAATATAGATGTAGGAGAATTTCCGTTGTTGTTAGCACCAATGGAAGATGTGAGTGATCCACCTTTTCGGGCTTTGTGCAAGGAACAGGGTGCCGATGTTGTTTATACTGAATTCATTTCTTCAGAAGGGCTTATTCGTGACGCGGCAAAAAGCGTCATGAAGCTGGATATCTACGAAAAAGAGAGACCTGTGGGGATCCAGATCTTTGGAGCCAACCTGGACTCTATGCTGCAGTCGGTGGAGATTGTTGAAAAATCCGGTCCCGATATCATAGACATCAACTTTGGTTGTCCCGTTAAAAAAGTGGTTTCCAAAGGTGCAGGGGCAGGGATCCTTAAGGATATTCCGTTGATGGTTTCCCTAACTGAAGCTATGGTTAAGCACACTAAACTTCCGGTTACAGTAAAGACCCGCCTTGGATGGGACGCCGATTCTATCAAGATCGTGGAGGTAGCCGAAAGACTTCAGGATGTGGGAGCCAGTGCGATTTCTATCCACGGTCGCACGAGGGTACAGATGTATAAGGGAGAAGCCAATTGGGCACCAATTGCAGCGGTTAAAAACAATCCGCGGATGCATATTCCAATTTTCGGGAACGGAGACGTAGACACGCCAGAAAAGGCTATGGAGATGCGTGATAAATTCGGACTCGATGGTGCAATGATTGGAAGAGCCAGTATTGGATATCCGTGGTTCTTCAAGGAAGTGAAGCACTATTTTAAGACCGGAGAACATCTTGATCCTCCAACTATGGAGGAGCGTCTTGACGCCGCCCGTCGCCACCTGCAAATGGCCATCGACTGGAAAGGAGAAAAACTTGGAGTTTTTGAAACCCGAAGACATTACACCAACTACTTCAAGGGAATTCCGCACTTCAAGGAGTACCGTCAAAAGATGGTGACCAGCGATGATGCTGTAGATGTATTCGCAGCATTTGATGAGGTGGAACGGGATTTCGCCGGATACGAATTTGCATAAGCGAAACTTCCATTCTTTAAGCACCCGGTTCCAAAGCTAGATTTCATAGTGATTTCCCGCTAAAGGAAGCTTGAACTGCGGTTAATAATAATTTGAGCGGGTTTTCTTTGGGAGCTGTGCATTTACGTGAGAAAAAGCAGGTTCAAATAGTAAAGGAGGATCAAACTTCTTGAGATATTACTTCTTCAGAAAAATTTTCAGATATCTACCGTCTACCGTCTACTGTCTACCGACTAAACAAGTGCTTTCTTACTTCTGCTTGCCGCGACACAAGAAGCAATTGTTCCCAAAGCGGTAATTGTGAGTAGCACCACTACTATATTCTGTGCAGTAATAGCCACAGGATAAGGTAAAGTTGGGGTGATCATCACAAGGTCATACTGCAGCTGCAAATAGACCAGAACAATAGAGAATATCAAGCCAATACCGCCTCCTAATAAGGTCATGAATACTCCCTGGGCGAAAAAAATGTTTTTTATCTGTCCCGGCGTGGCTCCCAGACTGTGAAGGGTTTTTATGTTTTCCCTCTTATCGAGAATGACCATAATTATTGAACCTACCACGTTGAAAAGGGCAATGATCAATACCAGCGTAAAAATGAGATATACGGCAAGATTTTCGGTGTTAAGCATCTTGTAAAGCGCATCGTTTAGCTGGGCGCGGTTCTTTATTTGCACCTCGTTCTCAATAACGGCATTTACTTGCTGCTTTATCTGCTCGTGATCAGCACCGGGTTTCAGCTTTAGTTCAAGCCCTGTGATTTCATTAGATTCCAGGTTGAGGAGGTCACGGGCGAAGCCAATGGAAGTAAAAACGTATTTGTCGTCGAGCTCTTCATTAATGCTGTAAATTCCCGAAACCACTGCTCTTTTTGAATTAAAAGCCCGGGTAGGATCGAGGATCTGTCCCGTGCCGGGACGGGGGACGAGGATCTCCAGGAAGTTCATGTAATTAAAGGTGCCCAAGTTGAGCTCGTGAGAGATGGTATTTCCAATGACCACCTGTGCTTCTTCAGGATGAAACCAGCCGCCCATGCCAATAGCGCTGTCCAGCTTGTTTACCTTCAGGAAATTTTCGTCAACACCTTTGATGTATGCCGTCTTGTTCTTAGATCTAAAATCCAGAAAAACGCGCTCTTCTATTACCTCTGAAAAAGTGGAAATTCCGGAAATATTTTTTAATTTCTGCTTTTCTTCTGAAGTAAAACTGAAGGTTTTCCCCACTGCCGGAAGCACCTTGAGATCGGGGTCATATTCATTTGAAAAAGAAAGGCTGAAGTCTTTGAGGCCTGTGAAGCCCGAAAGCACGATAAAGAGAGCGAAAGCTCCCGCAAAAACCCCTATAGCCGCAATGATGGTAATGATGTTGATGGCATTGTTGCTGCTTTTCGAGAACAAATACCTGCGGGCTATGTAAAAGGGGAAATTCAAGCCTTAAGATTTTTTCCGCTTCGAGAGCAGGTCGGGCTGTTCGATAGGATTGTCTTCGCCTTTGATGGATTTTTCAATATTCTCGATATAATCAAGGGAATCATCAATAAAAAACTCCAGGTTCGGCATTCTTCGCAGTTGATTTTTTGTCCGCAGCGCTACCTCGTGTTTTATCTGGGGCTTGATCTGGTTGAGTTCGGAAAGGATCTCCTGTGCGGTCTTGGCCGGAAAAATACTTAAATAAGCTTTTGCCTGGGAAAGATCTGTTGTGACCTTCACTTTTGAAACAGAGATCAAAATTCCTGTTCTTCCTGCATCTCTTAGGTGGGACTGGAGGATATCGGCCAAATCCCGCTGAATTACCCCACCTATTTTTTTCTGTCTGTTCGTTTCTTCCATGCTACAAAAATAGAACATTTACTGCTCAAATCTTAAAATCTTAGTTAATAGCTTTCTCTTTTGCTGCCAAACCCGACCGACTTTTTATCTTTAAACCTCAAATAAACGAGGTGCAGGGGAGATGCTCATACAACCAACTGACCAAATTAATAACCATGAGAAAGATCGAACATATAGGTATAGCCGTAAAAGACCTTGAAGCGGCAAACGAAGTTTATGCGAAGCTGCTAAACACGCAGAGTTATAAAACTGAAAAAGTAAAAAGTGAGGGCGTGGATACCTCATTTTTCAAAGTAGGGGAGAGCAAGATCGAACTGCTCGCCGCAACAAATGAGGATAGTGCTATTGCCAAATTCATTGCCAAAAGGGGAGAAGGGATACATCATATCGCTTTTGATGTTGAAGATATTGAAGCTGAAATGCAGCGCCTGCAGGAGGAAGGCTTTCAATTGATTAGCAAGAAACCTAAAAAGGGAGCCGATAATAAGCTGGTGGCCTTCCTGCATCCAAAATCCTCAAATGGGGTGCTGGTAGAACTGTGCCAGGAGATCAAAGAAGAACCCGAGCCCCTACCCGAGGGAGAAGAGGTGTGGGATAGCTAGTGAAAATATATTTTTGAAATGCTTGTTAGGTAATGCACAAATCTCTAAATTTGCGCCCTCTCAAGTTGATTGAGCCGGTCCTATAGCTCAGTTGGTTAGAGCACCTGACTCATAATCAGGTGGTCCCTGGTTCGAGCCCAGGTGGGACCACGAAGTGGATCCTCAATGTTCTCATAATGAGAATATTGGGGATTTATTTTTGTAATGGGGTGCTCGAAAGGGTGCCGTGCAAATAAATATTCTCTATAGCCGAGCCGGGGGTGGGCAAAAAAAAGATTTGTGGATGAGCCTTTATTTATAGGGTACCTTGATCAAATACTGTTCTTTTAATACCCATGTTTTGATATATGGTTTTTGGGTTGGTAAGAATTTAAATATCTTTAAACAAAAGCTTAAAACAGCGGCTAAGGACTTATCCTTTAATTTGAGCTTTTCCCATACTAAAATTCTCTTCTAAGCAACACAATATGGAAAAGAAGCATAATAGCCTGTACGAACTTTATCTAAAGGATGCTTATGATACCACCAAAATAAACTTAGGACGTCCAATAGAGACTTGGAGTAAAGAGAAAAAGGTGGAAGAGTTAAGACTGCTTTGTAAGCAATTTAAGCATGGCTGGGATAAATCATTTAGACAGAGGACATGCGACTTAATAATGGAGATCGTAGATACTTTACGATTTCCGGAAAATATAACCAAAGAAGATCTTCTTGCACTTGTAATAGAGCTAAAAAAGCATCAGGCTACTATAAACGGTTTTGTAACTTGGGAGGGACATGTTAATAAAGAGCCATATCTACATTTTGAAGATAAAGCAATGAAAGCTCTGGACAGAATGCAATTTCTCTATGAAAAAACTTTAATGGAAAGTAAGTAACTACAACAACTTAAACCGATGGGTACTTTGATAGACCGCTTACTTCTCCCTCATTGATATGTATTTCCAGCGACACATTTAAAATTGGTATAAACCCCCTATATCTATATAATGGCATTTAAAGCCTGACGGCTGTCCTATGGATTTGAGCTATTTTATGCCATCCGGGCTCCCTTCTCTTAATTGTTCCCTTGCAAGAAATAAATTCCACCTTTTTTCCTACGTTTGAGCTAATAAATTGTATATTTTTAACGAATAACATGCTGAACAATGTTCTAACACTTTCCAGCCGCCATGATCTTCAAACAATTGGTTAAGCTTTTCGCTCAAAAAGATAGTTCTGTTCCTGTACAAAAACTTCAGCAACTGAAGAATAAAAATAGACAAGAAGGGGCGAGACTAAATGAAATTTCCGAGAACAATATTTCCGGAATTGAGTTAGAAAAGGTTGGTGAAATTGATGAAGCTATTCAGAAGTATGAAAATAATATCTCCAATCGTGTAGTAGCTAGTCACTCCTATGACCGGCTGATGATTATTTACAGGAAAAGAAAGCAATATCAAGACGAAATTAGAGTCATAAAAGCTGCTATCGGTGTCTTTTCTGATGAAAACCATTCAAGATATCAACGAGCAATAAAAAGGGCTTCTACCGGTGAACTTAAAAAGTTAATTGAAGCCGGACATCAAAGAGGAGAGAAAGTTCAAGGACTTGATGGAACAGTTATTTATAATCCATACCCAGTTCAAACATATAAGCAAAGATTGGTTAAAAGGTCTAAAGAATAAGAAGGAGATGAAAGAAGTCTTAGAAAAACAACTTTTCAAGAGGATTGAGCGTCTAGAAATGTTTGAAGAAAGAATGGGGATCAAAATTGAAAAGCTAACGTTACAGGTGCCATATGAAGATTGGTTAAGATTATATTTTGAGGTGCATCCGATTAAAGGAATGACTTTAAAAGAGTCCATCCATATAGAAGCTGTTGTTTATGACTCAGATGGAAATATCATTCAAATGACTCACACTGTTCTTATAACAGAAAAGTTTTATGCTTTTGAAGTATGTAAGCTTACTTTTACAGATCTGAATCTAAATAATATCAGCCGTGTACGACTGTATCCTAAGGCGTTATGAGAGAGGATATAAAAAGGAAACTCCTAGATGAGGCAAAATCTTCTCCAAATCTTTTTGCTGATCTTGCCGGTTTAGAACAGTACATTGCCGAGAGCTATAACAATCGCTCATTTATCGAATTGTTACAGAATGCAGATGATGCAGGATCAACCAAATTTAAAATTCAGAAAAATGAAGACCTCCTTATTGTTGCTAACAATGGAAGGAAATTCACAGGACAGGATTTGGAAAGTTTATGTAGAAGTGCCGCATCAAATAAAGTACGAGGGCAAACCATAGGGTATAGAGGAATTGGATTTAAATCTGTTGTTGGTTTTTCTGAGGAGGTATATGTTTTCAGTGGAGAGCTAGAATTTTGCTTTTCGAAAGAAAAAACAAAGTCTTTAATTCCTGAGGCTTCTAAAGTTCCGCTGATTAGAATACCTCATGAGATAGAAAACAGGTTAAGAACTACCCTCGCAACTACTATTGCTGATTTAAAAGAGCAAGAATACACCACAATTTTTGTATTTACAGGAGTGGCTGCCACTCAAATTGAAATGGAGTTCCGGAGCCTCCATAGAAATTCCTTGCTTTTTCTACATAATATCATAGAAGTAGATCTTTCTTCACACAGAGAAGGAGTAATTAAGCTGATTAAAAGAGGTGTTTCTGAATATCGTACTCAAATAAAAGTAGTTCAAGACGAGGATAAAGATGAATGGCTGATTTTTGAAGACGGAGATATTTCCATTGCTTTTTCTGTGGAAAATGATGTGATCCAAAGACTGGAATCAGCTGAAGCACAGGTGTTCTCCTTTTTGCCGACAGAAAACGAAACCGGGCTCGGAGTTGTAATTAATGGTAGCTTCAGTACTGATCCCTCTAGAAAGCATATAATCTTTGACGAAGAGACAAAACAGTACACTAAAAAGGTTGCGATAGTTCTTGTAAATCTTTTAAAAGAAAATATCAGCTTAAACTCCGAATTAAGCAAAAGTCTAATAAGAGCTATTATTCCATACACCAATCCGACTATAGCTTTATTAAAAAATTCATCTTTTGAAAAAGCTTTAATAACTGAATGTAAAGCTATTGCTGATCCTTTTTTTGAAAAACTGCTTTTAGCTCCCGCTTGGCTGAATGTAAAAGATTTTACCGCATTAATTAAAGGGCAGCAAGAAGTTGTGCTTCCGAAGAGTTACTATGAAATAACAGGAATACTTCAATTTTTAAAATTTCTAGGAGCAAATGAAGCTTCTGAGGAGAAAATCCTCAAAGCTTTAGCAGGTGGCTCGTATGTGAGTTCGCTGGGATGCGCTGAAATTACTACCCGAATTATGAAGAATGCTCTCTATAAAGATTCTTCATTACCGATGGAGCATAAACAAATTGATATTTTTATTTCGAATCAGAAAAGAAGATCTCTACAGGATTTAGAAGAACAAAATCTTTCTCTAGACAAACAGTTTATCAGTCAAATAAATGAACTGGGGCTGACAGCAGGCGACATTAAAAATGCGCTGGAAATTCTGATTCCAGAAAACAATCTTATTCCGGATTTTGATGAAGTAGAAATAAGCGAAGAGGAAAATCTCCTAGAAAGAAGCAAGAATAATTGGTTTAATCGTAAAAACAATCCAACTTATAAACCCACTAGGGAGGGTTATAAGAAATGGAGAAGTGCAGAAGAAAATTGTTTGGAGGTTCTAAATAATAATGGTTTCAGATTGGTAGATGTATCCAAACAAAATATTGGATATGACTTAGAAGGTTCGAATCCGGATGGAACCGAGATCTTTATTGAAGTGAAGTCAATCAACTTGATTGGGCAAAAAATTAAACTTACAAATAATGAGGTAGCAGTTGCCCAGGAAAAGAAGGAAGAATACTTCCTTGCGATAGTTCGACAATTAGAGAATCATTTGGAAATTGCATTAATTTCAAATCCTGTAGAAAATTTGTATCTTAATAGACAATGTGTCCAGTGGGTGTGGGAGTGTTCAGAATATGAATATGAGCCGGTTTTGTTTACGCTCTAATTCGGGATATGCCATAATTTAAGGGACTAAATTAGAGAAATGGTCAAGTTATGATTTGGTATAAAAGACTTATATATATGTAATGCTCTAAAATGACCGGTCTAATATGACATAGAAGAGGCAAAAAAAAGGCTTTTTGTCCTCCGGTCTTTCTTTTGCGGTCTGAAATAATATCCTTTTCTCCATTGTTATTCAAAAAGAATTTCTACTATGTTAAATGAGACCCATTCTATGTTTTATCTTTGAAAAAATAGGGCAAGGACAAAAAAATATCAGAAAATGGGACTAGGATTAGATGCCTCAATAATTAATCAATTAAATAGGGAACTATCGGTTAAAAGGATAAATCGTGATGTTCAAAATGATTTTATTTTCTCCCCCCATTTCTCCCTTATCTATTCACAAGCAAGTGATGAATTAGCTGATCAACTATTATCAAAATTAAAAGCCGGAAAATACAATCCACGACTGCCGGTTACAATCAACGTGATAAAATCGAATGGCTTTAATAGAAATGGAAGTATTCTAGAACCCTTTGATCGGTTAGCTTATCAATTAATAACGGATTTCATAGCGCCACAAGCAGAACACGAAATAGATAGAAGTCAAGTTTTTAGTAATAAGTTACTTCTTAATGATGAAGAAGGCGCAATGTTTGAAAGATCCCATGATAGTTACAAAGCTTTTCAGAATCATGTTGAAGAGAATTGTAAAAATTCAGAATATTCTTATGTTCTAAAAGCAGACATTGCTTCTTTTTTTGATAGGCTTTATCAACATGTTTTAGGTAACCTTCTTTATTCAAGTGGTGCAAATAGCAAAGCTGTCAGTTTCTTGGAGAGACAGTTACTCCAGTTTAGTCAAAATGATTCTCATGGTATTATACAAGGAGTATCGCCTTCGGATTTTCTAGGAAATTTTTATTTGTGTTCAATAGATGGTCAACATTCTCTAGAGGATCTAAAATTTTCAAGATATGTCGATGACATGTATATTTTCTTTCCTGATTTAAATAGTGCCAGAGTTCACAAGATCAGATTAAGTAACTGGTTAAAAAAGGATGGTCTAACATTAAATGAATACAAGACCAAAATCCTACCGGTTGAAAATCTTTTACAAGAAGAAACAGAAATAGATAGGTTATTCCGTGATGCCCAGTTTGAAATTATGGACGAATTTTCTGGGATAGGATATGAAACTGTGACATCTTGGAACCTAGAAGCCAATGGTAGTATTGAAGATGAAGACATGGAATTAATGGCAACCCAAGCACTTTTTGACAATCATGAAGTTGAAAGAAACACTAGGTTGAAAGTTGAAAGATTTTGTTTACCTATTTTTTCAGCAGGGAATAATGATCACGCATTAGAATATGTTTTAAACAACTATTCTGCTGAGCCTAGTATGTCTCAGACTTATTTTGGTTATTTAAGAAAGTTAGTGCTTCAGGATTCAACTTTAGTGAACCACATAGAGCCAATTTTCAGCCATAATAATATGATCTTTGACTATCAAAAGAAATGGCTCTATTCCGTTCTGTTATATGCTGAGAATGTTAGCGATAGTATTCTAAAACAAGCTTTATCGGACTTGCAAAATCCAACAAAGAACCCTGCCCTTCGAGCTATTTGTGCAATTTTGGTGGGAAAAAATGGTACTGCTCAAAAGCGGAGAATATTAAAGAACCACTACTCCAACGAGCAGTCGGAATATGTAAAGTCTGCCATATTGTTCGCTTCTCAATATTTTCCGAAACAGGAAAAAGATACGTGTTTCCGGGCGTGGTCAGGACACAATGAAACCAATGCTTTAATAGTGACAGCCATTAAAAAACAGTAAGCCCCGACAGACTATCCCACTCATAAAAGGTAGGGGTTTTTTCCGTCTATTATGCAATTTAAATCATCTGAAGGACATCAATTTCTATGAAAGAACAATTTAATGAAATAATTAAGTCCCAAGATCTCAAAGAAGTTACTGCCGATTTGGTTGAAAAAGTTCTTGACAATAACATCGGAAATGATATTGTAAAGGAAATACCTATTTTGAAATTACTTATTGCTGTAAAAAGTATTTATACCTCCTACACGGATAGGATATTCATAAAAAAAGCAATGAATGTTTTGCTCGAATTAAAAGACACGAACTGGAAAGAAAGGGTAGAATTAACAGCTGATTTGGAAGATGAAAATGGTTCAGGAGCGGAAAAGATTTTACTGGCAATTGATAACTTAGAGACTTTTGAAAAGAGTAAAGTGTTTGGTCGATTATGCAAATTAAAAGCAGTTGGTGAAATTGACTTGTATGAGTTCAAGCGTTTAACAAAATTGATTCAAGATGCATATCTAGATGATCTAGAACTTCTACCATCTTTTTCTGATCGATTAGAAAGAGCTAAGAAGGAAAGCAGTCCTCATTTTAATAGAAACAGGATATATATGGAAGAATTTTACCCTCTTGTATCCTTAGGTCTGATATACCAGGAGCAAGGTGAACAGACCCCAATAGAGAAGGTTGAACCAGCGAGCTATAAAGATCCGGCACCCTATTACAAGGGAGGTGAAACTGAAACATTATATTTCGTGTCAGATTTGGGGAGGCTATTGCTGATCTTTTATACCGTACTTTTTCCGAAGAAGAAAAGTTAAGCATAGTTGTCAGGGTTGTTCCATTGAAAGTCAAAGAAAATATCCTTCAGGTAAAACTGAAGGACATTTTTTCTATTAACATATATTTAACATTTTAGCCTAAGCCATTTTTTCAGTTTAAATAGGAGAGCATTCTAACAGATCCTCATATTTCAGCCAAAGTAGGTCTTCGATTTCTTTTTTAATAGTATTCAAACTATTTTTATTCAGGTATTGAAAACACCTTTTTCTTCTTTTGTTCCTAGCACTTGAACTTAGAGATTTCTCAAGGTGAATCCAGTACATAGGATTTGAGTAGTTCTTCAAAAGATCCATATTAGGGCTTCTGAGAGCACTTCCAAGGGCAGGGCTATCAATTATCAACAGCTGCCGGTACTGAGTCAAGAGGAACTGAAAAAGGCGCCAAGAAGCCTCTTCATCGTACAGATCTGACACTGTAAATATTCCCAGTTTTTGGAGCACTCTTTTATTTGTAATCTTGATCTCTATCCTTAAAAGGTGCTGATGCCGATTATATTGCTTCGATTTATTATAGATCTTCATTGAATAGTCAGTACGCCTAAATTCCTTGTAATCTCCCCGATTTTTAAATTTCTTATTAATCGTGTGGTCTTTATAGTAAAAGAGGATGAGACTCTCATCAATAAAGAGTGCCGGATCAAACTCAACCGGTATATTAATTCCAAATTCTAAATTTGTTATCAAAGTCAATTCAGGATTAACTTTATAGTGGCTTATAATTAGTTTCAAAGCCTGCTTTGCTTGACACAAAGAAAAATCCGAATAATTCTGGACTCCCTGATTGTGAGCAATATTGTACAGCTTATGTATACTACCTTTGAGAAAGCTATTATTGGGTGTCATAGTTAATTCAATATTGCCCAGATCACTTCTCTCTGTTTCTCCCAACTGACCGGTGCGATAATCAATTCTGGAAAAGAGATCCACAGCATCGTCTTTTTTTACCTCCTTATCGAACCTGCTTTTATCCTCCTGGTTTATGTAAAACTTAATGAAATCGTACATGGCTATTCTCTTCCTTTAGGTTTGTATATTTCAATTTGTTTCAGTACGTCCCCATAGCGATAGAGAGGCTTTCTACCTACTTTGTGAGAGGGTTTAAGTATAGATTTACGTCTCAAATTGTTCAACGTGACCAATGAGACTCCCAGTAGATGAGCTACTTCTTTTCTACTGAGGAACTGATTTTCATTTAATGATGGTATGTCCATTTTCTTGCATGTGTTTAGTTAATGAATATTTTCACTAGGCAAGATTATGGAGGAAAGTGAGATCAGGAAAAAAAGTGGAATAAGAAACCATAACTGTAACCAGCTATAATTAATTGACAAACAATTGAATAAGAGAGTGTGATTTTTAGCAAATAGTTGAAAACTGGAGTAAAGTGGAGTAAAATTGGAGTGATTACAGGTAATAAAATTCACCTTTTGCGTTCTGCAATTCTGATCTTCGCTTTGTTGGAAAGTCCATAGTAATTCCCTCTTCTTGGAAGTTGTACAACTCCCTCAGTAGCTTAATACCTGTACTTCTTGTCCGGTGCCTATCCTGAAAGATATTATGGTGTTCTGCATAGGCATAGAACCGAACAAAATGTACCGGCTCCGTCAGCCATTTATCAAACGTTGAGTTCAAATGCTTTTTTGACTTCAGTATCTTTTCCCACTCAAGAAATTTCTCAACTTGAGACCCCTCTACCAACTTTTCGAGAATCCTTCTTCTGGAACTGTATTCAAAGCTAAGCTCGTTGGAGTGGTTCAATAGATAAATATAGTCTTGGTACTCTCTCCTGATGAAGTTTAGAATCCATTCATAAATCTCATTTAAAAAAGTGGCGGTTTCAACCAAATGGTCTTTTTCAGCCAATTCCTTTACTTCCTCATTTTTTTCAATGGCTATATGAAGAGTATCTAGCAGTAGCCGTAAATTTTTTAAACGGTAAGGTAGTTCAATAGAGAGGTCTTGAAGGTAATCTTGGATTGGGGGTAAGATACTGCTCTCATATCCACTAAAAATGTCTTTCATAGAACCTTCAACCTCAAAATCCAGATAGAAATCATTAAACGTGTCTTTTAGACTCTCCTTCTCCCATTCCGATAAATCTGATTTATCAATGTAGGTATGGCACTTTTCGGAGAGTTCACCCTTTTCAAACATGTCCACCATCCCGGTGAATAGGATATCCACATTATTGTAATCAAATTGTTGTCCGGCAACGTATCGAATAACCTCCCCAACCTGCATTTGATCCAGATCTTTCAGAGGTAAATTAATCTCATTGCTTTTCAGAATTTGCTTCTTTAGTTTAGTCCTATTCATTATCAAAAAATATTCAGCCAGTATAGAACTAAAGCCATCAATACCGCCTCTTATCTTCCGTAGTACCTTCCGGAGATCTTTTTTCTGTTCCATTGACTAAAGATTAAAATATCCACTTCGAGCCACGTGTGAAGCTCTCTCTTCGTCTTTTATCCGGATATAATTATAAAATTCTTTTTCTGTAGTATGACCCGAAAATAGCATTATATCATATACCGGCATTCTCTTCTTGTACATGTTAGTACAAAAGCTTCTTCTCGCTGTATGGGAGCTAATTAGACGGTACTTTGGTTGTATTTCCCCCATTATCCTACCTCCTCTGGTTTGGTGCAGGGAGCACCGGTAAGGTTTGCGCCGCGTCACCACACCAGGATTCAGTGATCACCAGCCATGTCTGCTGCATCCTGAGTTCCTGGAAAAAAGCGGCTTCAGATTCTGAGAGTTGTAACTTCTTATTGAGGCGCTGGGAGCGGGTGAAGTTCAAAGCGGTGAATTTGACCCGGGTTTCATCAATTTCTCCCGTTGTGCTTTTGGAAAGCACAAGATCTCGCATTAGATCCATAAATTCCCGATAATTCATGGAATTTTCCAGAAAGGAAACTAACTTTTCTCTCATAAGGCAAACTTTGAAATACAATTTTAAGCTTATCCTGTAAAAAGAGAAATGATTATTCTCAGCTTAATAGGTATTTTCAGGTCAAACCCGACTTTCATAATTTGTGCTGCAGCTTCTCAATTATTATGTTTGTCCGCCAAACAAACTAACCAACACATGAAACGACTTTTATTACTTGTAGCTCTATTGGTTGCACAGCATGGATTTTCCCAAATGGATGAAAAATTCTATTTCCCAAGTAAGGAATGGAAATCTACTGAAGGATATGATTTTGAGGAAATACTCTTTTATCCCGGGCAGGATACTCTTAGTACAATTCTTATGTCTCCAAAGAACACCCCTAAGGCCAGTATTCTTTATTTTCATGGATCGGGCGGAAATGTTACGAGTTATATTCCCCATGCCCAGGCGTTGGTAGACGGGGGCTATCAAGTATTTATGGTGGATTTTAGAGGCTACGGGAATTCCTCCGGAGAGCCTACTCATGTCAATATAGCCTCTGATGCTGAATTCCTTTTACAAGAGATGCGTAGACTTCCAGCTATGGAAGACCAGGAGATCCTCGTTTACGGCAGCTCTATGGGAACACAGGTTGCTATTAACCTTGCAAGTAAGCATCAGGAAAAGATTATAGGACTTGTACTTGATGGAGCTATGGCATCCTTTACTGATATTGCCCTCCAGTATGCACCGCCTGCAGCCCATCCACAGATCAAGGCCCAGAAGAATCTTTTCCCGTATACTGCCAAAGAGGATATTACTCAAATAAAAGATCTTCCAATTCTTTTCATTCACAGTAAAGAGGATAAAGAAGTTTCTTTTGAGCAGGGGAAAATGCTATTTGAGTTAGCCGTTGCACCTAAATCCCTCTGGATATATGAAGGAGATCACCTACAGGCCCCTATTCTATTTCCCGAAGAGCTGGTAAGCAGAATAGATAAACTTCTGGAAGATTAACTTCCTTATTTAATTAGCTAATTCAGCGATGGGTTTTTGCTTAAATAAAGCTCTCCAAAAATTACATTTTAGGAGCCTTTGTTTCGGTATGTTTTAAGGTTTTTTACAAAACCAATAATAGTTTTGAGTCTAAATACTTACTAAGAATAACTTCGGAAGCTTTCGGGTAAACAGATATACATATTTATTATGATAACTTTGACACAGCCTAAGCTTTACTTCCCTACATTGTAGTGCAAATTTAAGTTCTAGAACGCGCATGAAACATGTCATTTGCTATATAAGCTCAGCTACCAAAAATTTTAATGACATAGAAGTTGAGGATCTCATGGATAAATGGCAGGAGCAAAACAGCAAACTCGATATAAAGGGTATTTTGCTGTACTCCGAAGGCCATTTCTTTCAGGTGCTGGAGGGCGAGAAGAAAAGCGTTCTAAGCCTTTTTCAGAAAATTCAGCAGGATGCAAGGCATACCAGCGTTATCCAGGTACTTGGGAAAGATGTGAACAGAGGCTCATTGGATGGTTATGTTGTTGAGCATTTAAAAGGTGCCCGCTATTCTAAACCTGAAGTCATTGGAATGTACTGTGGATCTGTAAAAGGAATGGATCCAAGGATCCAGGAACAGATCAAGGTCATCCTGAAATCTTTCATCGATACCCAGGTGCTATAGTTTTTTAAAAATGCTTGTATTTAATTTCAAGTACTTCTTGACAGCCTTGCTGCTACTATTTACTCTTGTACTAATTGCAGTTTTTGTTAGTGATTCTTTTATCCGGCCTTACGGGGGAGATTTTCTTGTGATAATATTTCTTTACTGTTTGCTGCAAAGCTTTTTTAAAATACCTGTCAAAAATGCCATTTTTGGGGTGCTTCTTTTTTCGTTTCTAATTGAAGGCTTACAGTATTTTAGGTTTATTTATTTGCTTGACCTTCAGGATAATGTTATAGCTTCGGCTGTTTTAGGAAGCCATTTCGAATGGCTGGATATGCTGGTCTACAGCCTTGGAGCACTTACCGTTATTATTGTTGAGAAATTGAGATCTCGACTTTCCGCAGAAAAATAGTGTTTCGGCATAAAAAAAGCTCCCGTTACTAACGGGAGCTTCAGTATTATTTCCGGAAGAAATCTAGGGTTTAAGGTTTGTAAGCTTTACCTCTTCACCTTCTTTATTGAGAAGCTTCACCTCATCAAAGTCCATCTCCTTGAATTGTTCGAACTGGGTAGCGGCATCTCCAACTACCAGGTAAGCCATTTTAGATTCGTCAAGATATTTTTGCGCAAGTTCCTTATGTTGCTCAAGAGTCATATTGCGAACCACTTCTTCCTCCTTTTCAATATAATCGGCAGGCAAGTCGTAGGCGCTCATCTCCTGAAGCATTCCCAGTAGAGCACCCTGAGTCTCAAAACGTCTTGCATTGGATTTAATAAGAGCATTCTTAGTAAATTCAAGATCTTCGGGAGCTATTCCTTCCTTATATTTCGCTATCTCATCTTTGAAGATACCAACAGATTCTCCTGTGGCGTTGGTGCGTACGCTGGAAGATGCCGTAAAAGTACCGGGGATCTTGGTCCCACTAAAACCGGTACGGGCACCGTAAGTATAACCTTTCTCTTCCCTTAATATGAGGTTTACATTACCGGAGAAAGATCCTCCTAACTTGTAATTCATTACCTCGGCAGGGAAGAAATCTTCACTGGTGCGTGGCAAAGCCAGGTAGCCAATATTGATAACCGACTGTTTTGCTCCGGGAACATCCACGAAATATAAAGATGCTTTATCGCGGTTACTAACCACCTCAAATTCAGGAATGGTCACTTCCTTAGGCTCCCAGTTGTCTTTAATGTCGTCAAGCGCCTCCACAGCCTGAGCCTGTGTAACATCCCCCACTACATGAAAACGACTTACAGTTGGGGAGAAGTAATTATTGTAGTAATTCTTAAGATCCTGCATAGTAATAGCCTCTACAGACTCTACCGTACCGGAAGTTGGATGCGCTAAAGGATGATTCTCACCATAAAGTAGCTTATCATAAACCTGACTTGCTATTACATTTGGATTAGCCGCATTTCTCTTGATGGAGTTAATAGTGCTGGTTTTGATACGCGCCAGTTCTTCCTCATCCCATCTTGGTTCGAGAAGGATCTCCTCAACCAGTTCCATTGTCTTTTCAAAATTCCTGGCCAGGGTATTTCCTCTTACTATAATTGATTCATTGGTGGTGTACATATTGATACTCGCCCCTAAAAGATCAATGGCTTCTTCAAGTTGTGCCGGAGTTTTGTTGGCAGTACCTTCCATCAAAATATCACTCATTAGATTGGCTACACCATTCTTGCTGAGGTCATCAAGTAAATGTCCTCCTTCAATTACAAGGCTAAAATTCACAAGGGGTAATTCGGTTTGCTCAATACCATGTACTTCCAGTCCATTCTCAAGTTCCACCGTCCATGATTCCGGCACATTGAGACCTGGTGCTTCACCTAGAGGAGGTTGTTGGGAACGGTCTATTTTAGAGGGTGTTTTTTGAACTTCCTGGGTTTTAGTTTCAGCAACATTCTGTTCCACATTCTCAGTGATCTCTTCTTCTACCACCTGTGCTTTTTCAGAATTTTCGGCGATTAGCTCAAGTTGACCTTTAGGTACGAAGCTGGTCATGACATAAGGCTTTCCTTTGATATAGGTATTATAGACGCGCATTACATCTTCTTTTGTTACCTTTTTGATATTCTCGATATCTTCTTCAATGTAACCGGGATCACCCGTGAAAACGTCATACTGCGCAAGCTGAAAGGATTTACCAAGAACGCTGCTTATTCCGTTATAGAATCCGGTCTCAAGCCCTGCTTTGATCCTCTCAATATCTTTTTCGGTCACTCCTTCTTTTTCAAAACGCGCGAAAGCCTCATTAATTCCTGCCTCAACGCTGTCAAGATCAACTCCCGCATTGGCCGTAACCATGATTCGGAACTTACCCGCGATTTGCTCAGAACTGTTAAAAGAGCGTGGATTTGATGCCAGTTCTCTTTCTTTTACCAGGACCTCATATAGGGGTGCTTCTTTTCCGTCGGAAAGGATCTCTCCCAGGAAATTAAGTGCATAGGCATCAGCTGTATATTGCTCTACTGTTGGCCAAACCATGTTTAGCTGAGGTGCAGTTGCAAAGTTATCTTCATGGTAAAGCCTTTTGGTTTCTGAAAGTTTTACATTCTGAACCTCAAGTGGTGCAACTTCCTGACGCTTTTTGATCTCGCCGAAATATTTTTCAATAAGTTCTTTAGCCTCTTCTGTCTCAAAATCTCCGGCAATTACGAGAGTGGCATTATTGGGGCCGTAAAATTTATCGTAGAACTCCTTCACATCCTCTACTGTTGCATTCTGAAGATCCTCAAGCTCCCCAATCACCTGCCAGCTATATGGGTGGCCATCAGGAAAAAGATTTTTATCAATTACCCAGCTGGTATGGCCATAAGGGTTATTGTCAACCCGCTGACGTTTTTCGTTTTGTACTACCTCCTGTTGGTTTGCAAATGCAGATTCAGTCACCGTATTGATGAAGTAACCCATACGATCAGATTCCAGCCAAAGGACCATCTCAAGTGCATTTTGTGGAACTACCTCGTAATATATCGTTCCATCCTGCCAGGTTCCTCCATTAAGAGTTCCTCCAACATCCTGAATTTTTTTAAAGAACTGGTCCTGCGGAACATTTTCAGACTCCTGGAAAAGCATGTGCTCAAAGAGGTGAGCAAAACCTGTGCGTCCTTTTTTCTCCCTGTTAGAACCCACTCCGTATTGTATAGCTACAGAAACAATAGGATCAGATTTATCCTGGTGGAGCACTACGTTGAGTCCGTTGTCCAGTTCATATTTTTCAAAATCTATGGATAAGCCCTCTTGCTGGGCTACATCCGTTTCACTTCCCTGCAATTTATCGCAGGAAACGAAGCTCACAGTTAACAATGGCATAATAAAAGCCACTGCCATAAACCTCAATTTTTTCATACTTTACTTGTTTTAGTTAAAAGGTTGCTAAATATAAACTTAATGTTTGTAATATGTCTGATTTTCAATGAACCTGTTACAAGAATGTACTATTTCCCCACGGGGGCAGGGAAAAGCTGCATTAAAATGAGATAGAATTAAATCTTATTTGTAAGTGGAAATAAGGCTGGACCACTCCATGGTCTTCAAGGTCCCGACCAGGATTGGATTTATTTTATTTAAAAGCTCTGAATCTTTAGGAAAGCTATAGCTGTAATAATCTTTTTTGAGGTTGTTTTCCAGAACAACAAGTTCGTCTTCCAAACCCTTTTCTTCTATTCGATGGCTTAGAATAGGTTTGTCATAAACGAACAGGTTGTTTTTACCTTCTAGTAAAGCTGCAAGACCTTCATCTGCATTAGATACTACGGAGGAGCCAACCCCATATTGCTCCAGGAGTTCCTGTGCGCTGGAACTTTTAACCGTGTAAACCTCAAACCTGTCGAGATCCTGAACCGAAGAAATATCTTCCTGAATATTGTGAACGGTAAGAGATGATGCTATACCGGCTGTAAGCGTTGAGATCATAATTATCGCCATGAACATCCAAATGAGTCCGATGAAACGACCCCCAAAAGTTCGGGGAGATTTGTCTCCGTAACCTACAGTGGTCATAGTAACTGCACTCCACCAGAAACCCTGGAGTACACCTTTTAATCCAGACCCGAACTCTTCTTTATTCTTTTTTCTTTCAAATACCCAAACAAGGAATCCAAAAATAAAGATCACGCTTACCAGGACCAATATGGCCGATAAGAAGTTCCAGCTAAAAATATTAGACAAAAACCTCCAAAAGGTAGATCCACTTTTACGGGCAATACCGGTATAGGAGATGAAATAGGGTTGTGAAAAATCCATTCGGCTCATCCTTTGATCGGTGACTGTTATTGGATTGATGCTAAAATCCACATCCCCTTTTTCTACCGCGGCAAGCAGTGTTTCTAGATTTTTAAATTCCCTGAATTCATAATCTGAATTCAGTTTCCTATTCACAAGTCTCCAGGACTCAATACTCAAGCCCGAAAAGTTACCATCTTTTTCCATGACAAAAGGAGGGGCCTGAGTTAGGCCAATTACGAGTGGAGATTTTTCAGAGACTAAGGAATCCTGTGCATTGACAGTGAAACCGACTAAAATGAGAAGAAGGGATATACTTAATTTTTTCATAAAACGTGTTGTTGGGATGAAGGTATAAAATTCTAAAGAAACTCCATATTTAGGTGGTTCGCAGGTGTTTAAGAACAGGGTGTTGGTCAAAAAATTTGTAAGTAGATTCCTATTTTTGACCTAAGGCTTTAAAATGCGTTATTTTATTTTATATTTTTGATTTTAAGATAAGTAGGTAAAAGCAGAATAAGTTGCATCTTGGCAATTCTTAGAGTTCAAGTTTTTTGATTAGTCTGATAATGGGTAAATGGGTGAAATACTGGGTTGTGATTTTTACTGTAGCCGGTATAAGCTTTGCTGTTTACAGCCAAAATCCACCGGAACCACAGATGCAAAACCAGGGCGGGCCCTCCACAGGACAGGGGCCGTGTGATAGATTAGACACCCCGGGAAATGGTAAACCACCACCACCACCTCCAGGTTTGTGTTTGCCTATAAATGATTATTTGTACCCCTTATTCATCTCGGGTGTAGCTCTGGGAGCTTTTTCTCTTTTTTTTCTTCAGAAGAGACAGGAACTTATTGATTAAGCTCGGTGAGCCGCTTTACATATTTCCCAATTACATCGAATTCGAGATTTACTCTTGTCCCCTCTTTGAGGAGTTGGAAGGTTGTATGCTTATAGGTGTAAGGTATTATAGCCACGCTGAAGTTATTCTTTCCTGAATTTACAACTGTAAGGCTAACACCGTTTATGGTAATAGAGCCTTTTTCAATAGTTATATTTTGCAGTCCGGGATCGTATTCAAAATTAAATTCCCAGCTTCCTTCCTTTTCTCTCACACCTGTACAAAGGGCAGTTTGATCTACATGGCCCTGAACGATGTGCCCGTCCAGGCGCGCTCCCAACTTCATTCCCCGTTCAAGGTTAACTATATCTCCCGCCTTTAACTCCCCCAAATTTGTTTTGGAAAGAGTTTCATCTATAGCTGTAACTGTATATTCTTCTCCCTTAATATCTACCACGGTAAGACACACTCCATTATGGGCCACACTTTGATCGATTTTTAGCTCTGAACTAATGTTTGCTTTAATAGTAATATTTAAATTCTCCCGCTTTTTTTCCAGCCCTGTTACTACTCCCAGTTCTTCTATAATGCCTGTAAACATTCTCTTATTATTAATTACCTTTGCAGGTATAAAAATAGGACAAATACAGGGAATCATTATGAAATCTGGAGATAAAATAAGGGTGGGTATAAGTATTGGAGATCTCAATGGTATTGGGAGCGAGATCGTACTAAAGACCTTCGAAGATGTTCGTATGATGGAGCTTTGTACCCCTGTTGTTTTTGCTTCGGCAAAAACTATCACCTTCATTAAAAAGAAACTAAATATTGATATAGCTTTCCAGGGAATTGATGAAGCCTCACAAGCGATTGATAATAAGTTCAATGTTGTCAACGTATGGAAGGAGAATGTAAATATCAGTTTTGGAGAGGAAACTCCCGAAGCAGGACAATATGCCTTCCTTTCCCTGCAGGCAGCTACCGGTGCATTGAGAAAGGGTGATATTGATATTTTGGTTACAGCACCCATTAATAAGCACAATATCCAAAGTGAGGAATTTCAATTTCCGGGTCATACAGATTACCTGGCGAAAGAGCTGGGGGGAGATAGTCTTATGTTTATGATCACAGATACTTTAAAAGTTGGATTATTGACAGATCATGTGGCGGTAAAGGATGTTGCATCGACCATTACCCCACAACTTATTGAAAAAAAGATCAGAATAATTTACAAGACTCTTCAGCAGGATTTTAGAATTGATCAGCCCAAAATAGCAGTTTTGGGAATAAATCCTCATAGCGGCGACAACGGAGTTATTGGGAAAGAGGATGAGGAAATCATGAAACCAACCCTTGAAAAGATAAGAAATTCAGGAAAGCTCGTTTTTGGACCCTATTCGGCCGATAGTTTCTTCGGAAGCGGAAATTACAAGAATTTCGACGCTATTGTGGCGTCATATCACGACCAGGGCCTTATTCCCTTCAAAACCCTCTCTTTTGGGAACGGGGTGAATTTTACAGCCGGATTAAGCAAGGTGCGCACCTCCCCAGATCATGGAACGGCATACGAGATTGCAGGCAAAGATCAGGCAGATCATCATTCTTTCAAAGAAGCTGTTTTTAAAGGAATAGATATCTTTCGCAGTCGGGAGGAGTATGATGAACTTACCCAAAATGTACTAAAGAAACAGGGTAAAAAGATATAAACAAAAATTTGTTTATAAAGAATAGGCAATTCATTAATTTTTATATCTTTGCACCCGCCTTATCCTGAGGGGTAGGCACTTGAAACTGATGATGAAATGAGGAAACTAAAGGAGTTTACGATCCCTTTTGTGGGTCTTAAACAAGGAAAGCACCAGTTCGAGTACAACATTGACAACAAGTTCTTTGAACATTTTGACTACGATGAATTTAATAGCGCCCACATTAAGGTCGATCTTCTTTTGGAGAAAAAATCTACTATGCTGGAGCTCACTTTTAAGGCATCGGGAGCGGTAAACATTAACTGTGACCTTACCAATGAACTTTACGACCAGCCAATTGAAAGCGAATTGTTCCTGGTAATAAAGTTTGGTCATGAATATAATGATGATAATGAAGACATTTTGATCTTGCCACATGGTGAGTATGAAGTCAACATTCAGCAGTATATTTATGAAATGCTGGTTTTGGCCGTTCCGTCAAAAAGGGTTCATCCGGGAGTGCTTGACGGCACTCTAAAGTCAGATGTACTTGAAAAGCTGGACGAATTAAGTCCGCGGGAAAAAGAGATTAAAGCAGAGGAGGATATAGATCCCCGCTGGAACAAATTAAAAAATTTATTAAACGATAAATAATACGCAGCCATGGCACATCCTAAAAGAAAGACCTCAAAAACGAGGAGAGATAAAAGAAGAACGCATTACAAAGCCTCTGTACCACAAATAGCTACAGATCCAACTACAGGAGAAGCTCATTTATACCACAGAGCTCACTGGCATGAAGGTAAACTTTACTATCGTGGACAGGTTCTTATAGACAATACCGAAGAAGTAGAGGCTTAATTTTAAGAGGCTTTGAACACTATACAAAACTCTCACATTGTGAGAGTTTTTTGTTTTAAGTTGATAAAGTGCTAAAAACACCTTAATTTGCACCGCTGTATTTTGAGGATTTAGTAATTTACTGTTTATCAGGGATCTAAATCTTTTACAGAGGCATAAATTGCATTTTTATGAATAGAAAAACAGCAGCAATTACAGCTGTAGGCGGATATGTACCTGAGTTTGTGTTGTCTAACAAGGTTCTTGAGACCATGGTAGATACCAATGACGAATGGATCACTTCAAGAACAGGTATTAAAGAACGCCGAATCCTCAAAGACTCCGACAAAGGAACTTCATATCTCGCTATAAAGGCAGCCGAAGATCTCATCAACAAATCTGGAATAGATCCTGCCGAGATCGACCTTTTGATCATGGCAACAGCTACGCCCGATTTGCCTGTTGCAGCAACAGGTGTATATGTGGCGACACAAATAGGAGCTGTGAATGCTTTTTCTTATGACCTGCAGGCAGCCTGCTCAAGCTTCCTTTACGGGATGTCTACTGCAGCAGCTTATATTGAATCTGGTAGATATAAAAAGGTACTGGTGATTGGTGCCGATAAAATGTCTTCAATAATTGACTATACAGACAGGACCACTTGTATCATTTTTGGAGATGGTGCCGGGGCAGTACTTTTTGAAGCCAATGAAGAAGGGCTTGGGTTACAGGATGAGATCCTTAAAAGTGACGGTACCGGGAGGGAATTTCTTAAAATTACTGCAGGTGGCTCTTTAATTCCTGCCACTGCGCAAACTGTGGCCGATAAGGAGCACTATGTTTTTCAGGATGGTAAAACGGTATTTAAGTTTGCCGTAACCAATATGGCCGATGTTAGTGCCAAAATTATGGAGCGCAATAATCTCACCAATGAAGATGTGGACTGGTTGGTGCCACACCAGGCTAACCGACGAATCATAGATGCCACTTCGGGGCGCATGGGACTGGATGATTCTAAAGTACTTATGAACATTCAACGTTATGGAAATACAACTTCGGCCACTTTGCCGTTGTTACTCAGTGACTTTGAAAAGCAATTAAAAAAAGGAGATAATCTTATTTTTGCTTCCTTTGGAGGAGGTTTCACCTGGGGTTCAATATACCTTAAGTGGGCTTATAATTCTTAAAACACCCAACACTAAATATTATGGATTTAAAAGAAATTCAGAATCTAATTAAGTTCGTGGCCAAATCTGGAGCCAGTGAAGTAAAGCTGGAAATGGATGATGTAAAGATCACCATCAAAACCGGATCTGACGAAAGAGAAACCACGATCCTGCAACAAATGCCTATGCAGGCAGCACCGCAAATGCAACAACCTGTTCAGCAGCAACCTCAGGCACCTCAGCAGGAATCACAGCCAACAGGAGGTGAAGAAAAAGCAGCGGGTCAGGAGGATAAAGGATATATCACTATAAAGTCTCCAATTATTGGAACCTTCTATAGAAAACCATCTCCAGATAAAGATGCTTTTGTAGAAGTGGGAGATTCCGTGAAAGAGGGAGATGTGCTTTGCGTTATTGAAGCCATGAAACTTTTCAACGAGATCGAAAGTGAAGTGTCCGGTAAGATCGTAAAAGTATTGGTAGATGATTCCTCTCCGGTAGAATTCGATCAACCATTATTCCTAGTAGATCCGTCTTAACAGCTGTTAGCAGTTTACCCTACAGTTAAAACTATACAGGTATGTTCAAAAAAATATTAATTGCCAACAGGGGTGAGATCGCTTTACGCGTTATTCGCACCTGTAGGGAAATGGGCATCAAGACCGTGGCGGTATATTCTACCGCCGATGCAGAGAGTCTCCATGTTCGCTTTGCCGATGAAGCCGTTTGTATTGGCCCACCTCCCAGCAACCTTTCTTACTTAAAGATCTCAAACATAATTGCAGCTGCCGAGATCACCAATGCAGATGCTATTCATCCCGGTTACGGATTTCTTTCTGAAAACGCCAAGTTTTCAAAGATCTGTGCAGAGCATGATATAAAATTCATTGGAGCCAGTCCCGAAATGATCGAAAAAATGGGAGATAAAGCTACCGCAAAAGCTACTATGAGAGCTGCGGGAGTTCCTTGTGTTCCCGGGTCTGAAGGGATACTGGAATCCTATGAGCAAGCCGAAAATATCGCTGCAGATATGGGATATCCCGTGATGCTGAAGGCCACTGCCGGTGGTGGTGGTAAGGGAATGCGTGCCGTTTGGAAAAAGGAAGATTTGAAAAAAGCCTGGGAATCTGCCCGGCAGGAAGCAGGTGCCGCCTTTGGAAATGATGGGATGTATATGGAAAAACTCATCGAGGAGCCAAGGCACATTGAGATTCAGGTAGTAGGAGACAGCTCCGGTAAAGCATGTCACCTTTCCGAAAGAGACTGTTCTGTGCAGCGCCGTCACCAAAAGCTTACCGAGGAAACGCCATCTCCATTTATGACCGATAAGCTGAGAAAGCAAATGGGAGATGCGGCCGTTAAAGCAGCCGAATACATCAAGTATGAAGGTGCTGGAACTGTTGAATTTCTGGTAGACAAGCACAGGAACTTCTACTTCATGGAAATGAACACCCGAATCCAGGTGGAGCATCCAATTACCGAACAGGTAATAGATTACGACCTTATAAGGGAACAAATACTAGTAGCGGCAGGAGTACCAATCTCCGGAAAGAATTATGAGCCACAACTGCATTCAATAGAATGCCGTATCAATGCCGAAGATCCATATAACAACTTTAGACCTTCTCCGGGGAAGATCACCAATCTTCATGCACCGGGTGGACACGGTGTGAGAATTGACACCCATGTTTACAGTGGATATGTGATTCCGCCAAACTACGATTCGATGATCGCCAAATTGATCACTACAGCACAAACCCGTGAGGAAGCTATAAGTAAAATGAAACGTGCATTGGATGAGTTTGTAATTGAAGGTATAAAAACTACCATCCCTTTCCACCGACAGTTAATGGATGAACCCGATTATGTTGCGGGTAATTACACCACAAAGTTCATGGAGTCATTTAAAATGAATCCAATAGAATAAATTTTTTTTAGATATCATATACCAGACCCCACAGGTTTTCAAAATCTGTGGGGTCTTTCTTTTGATATTGTCCTCGTTCTTCGTTCTTGGAGCGCAGCGGTCTTTTTTTATACCTTTAGATGCTTCTGAAACAAGTGTTTTCCAGAGGTGTAAAAAATGACATATTCATGAGCTTTTCTTATTGGGAGCAGGATTCCTGGTTCTCGAATATTGACTTCACCATAGTTGGTAGCGGTATCACCGGCCTCAATTGCGCACTGCACCTAAAAAGGAGGTTTCCTGAATCAAAGGTAGTTGTGCTGGAAAGAGGACTGTTACCCAATGGAGCCAGCACCAAGAATGCGGGATTTGCCTGCTTCGGAAGTTTAAGTGAAATTCTGGATGACCTGGAAAACCACTCTGAAGAAGAAGTGGTTGAATTGGTGAGAAAACGTATGCACGGCCTGGAGCTACTCAAAGATAACCTGGGTAGTAAGAATATTGACTTGCAGGTAAATGGAGGTTATGAGCTTTTCACGACTGCAGAGGAGGATTTGTACAATGCCTGTGTTTCAAAAATGGCAAAAGTAAATGATCTTCTAAATCCTATTTTTGGAGAGGATGTCTTCAGTATTACCGGGAACAAATTCAACTTCGGAAAGGTGCAGGAGAATTTGATCTACAACAAATTTGAAGGTCAGCTGGACACCGGTAAAATGATGTCTGCTTTACTTCAGAAAGTGCAGGCGGCTGGAGTAAGGATCTTGAATTCTGTAACCGTCAACGATTTTTCCGAAGAAAATGATTCCGTAGAAGTAGAGACAGAGCATTTGAGCTTTTATACAGCAAAATTAATCATTGCCACTAATGGCTTTGCCTCCCAGCTCGGTATTCCGGAAGTAAAGCCTGCCAGGGCACAGGTGCTGGTGACCGAACCAATACCTGATTTGCCTATCAAAGGTACTTTCCACATGGATAAAGGTTATTACTATTTTAGAAACATCAACAACAGGATCCTCCTGGGAGGTGGCCGCAATCTCAACCTGAAAGGTGAAGAAACAACTGAATTGGCTCTTACAGCCCTTATTCAACAGCGATTGGAAAGCCTTCTCAAAAATGTCATTTTACCCGACACTCCTTTTAAGATCGACAGACGCTGGAGCGGGATAATGGGGGTGGGCGAGCAGAAAAAACCCGTTATCAAGAAGGTATCCAAAAATGTCTTCTGCGGGGTTCGTCTCGGCGGAATGGGTGTGGCAATTGGCAGCCTCGTAGGGAAAGAACTGGCCGATCTAATAGAATAACTATGAAAAAATTTTTCAGATTTATACTAAAGCTGCTCCTGGGGTTATTCCTTTTTAGCCTGTTAATGGTTCTTGTGTATAAGTGGCTTCCCGTGCCTTTTACTCCGCTAATGGCAGTAAGATATTTTGAAAACCCCGACGAAGATATACGGCATGAGTGGGTTCCAATGGAAAAAATATCAAACAACCTTAAGGTGGCTGTAATAGCAAGTGAAGATCAAAATTTCCCGAATCATAATGGATTTGACTACGAAGCCATTAAGAAAGCGATGGAGGAAAATAAGAAGGGTAAAAGGCTAAGAGGAGCAAGCACCATCTCCCAGCAAACTGCCAAAAATGTATTTCTTTGGCCGCAGCGTAGTTGGTTTAGAAAAGGACTTGAGGTCTACTTTACCTTCTTAATAGAGTTGTTTTGGAGCAAAGAACGAATTCTTGAAGTGTATCTCAATAGTATTGAAATGGGCAAAGGGATCTATGGGGCAGAGGCTGCTGCCAGGGTGTGGTTCGGGAAATCGGCAGAGAATCTCACTGCCTATGAAGCCGCAGCTATTGCTGCTATTCTTCCTAATCCAAGGCAGTACAACGCTAAACCGGCCAGCAGTTATATCCAGGGGAGACAAGGATGGATCGTGAGACAAATGAGGAATTTGGGACCAATAAAGCTGGACTGATGAGTGCAGGAACAAAACAGAAACTTTTAGACGCCTGTGAAGCTTATGTAGAGAAAAAGCTTCAAACAGTTCAGACGGCCATAGATGATCTTCAAGCTGCCCTAAAGCTGGAAACGAAATGCTCTATGGGGGATAAATACGAAACGGGAAGGGCAATGCTCCACCTGGAATTTGAGAAGCTGGCCGGGCAGCATGAGGAATTTCAAAAGCTGCGAAAAACTCTCCGTATGATCCCGCCTGGCCGAATAGATGCTAATGCCGGTTTTGGTAGTGGAGTTCGAACTTCAATGGCCAATTATTTTATCGCCATTCCTGCCGGAGAGTTTATTATAGAAGGAGAAAAATTCTATAGTATTGGGGCAACAGCGCCAATAGCTAAAAATCTCACAGGAAGATCAACCGGTGACACCATTCACTTTAATGACAGGAAAATAGAAATTCTGGAGATATTCTAAATTACCTTATCCTTTTTTCGAGTATCTCCGGGTTGAAATTGAGGTGGAGAGATTTGCCTATTTTCTGAGCTACCGGACCTTCAAGGAAAATAATTTGATTCTCCATTTCCACTTCGATCAAAAAGTGACTGCCTTTAAAAAAACTATTTCTGACTATAGCTATGTGTCTGCCGGAATCTGTAATCTGGATCTCGTGAGGATAGAGGATCACCTTTTTTCGAGAGGGCACATCTTTAAAAAAAAGTGTTGCAGGCAACTCATTGACCTCGCCAAAAAGAGAAGCAATGTAGGCATTTTTTGGATCATTGTAAAGTTCTCCGGGTTTACCCATAGCGATTAATCTACCGCCCTTCATAACAATAGTTTTATCGGCATAAGAAAGTGCATCTGTACTATCATGCGTAGCAATGAGCACGGTAACACCATTTTGCTTAAGGTGGCTAAAAAGATTTCTTCTTAGTTTATTTTTCCGGAAGTGGTCGATATGACTAAAGGGTTCATCCAGGAGCAGGACTTCGGGAGGTTTGGCCAAGGTTCTTGCCAGAGCGACGCGTTGTTGCTGGCCTCCACTAAGAAATTTTGCTTTCACCTTCGAAAGCTCCCTCATTTCTACCAGGTCTAGCAGTTCATTCACCCTTTGTAATTTTTTGCGGGGATAAGCATTAGACAGGTACTTGCCAACATTTTCGGCCACGCTTAATGGTGGCATGAGATCAAAATCCTGTGTGAGGTACTTCATGAAATCTTCTCCGGGAACAATATTGAAATTTGGTCCCAGGAGTTGCTCTTCATTCCAAAAGATCTTTCCGTCTACGTGATGTAATCCATAAATAGATTGAAGAAGCGTGCTTTTTCCACAGCCACTTGCGCCAATTATAGAAATGATCTCACCTTTTTCAATACCAAAGCTAAGGTTCTTTAAAACCGGTTTTTCTCCATAGGCAAAAGAAAGGTTTTTAACCTTTAACATAAGCTAATTATTGAATTGTAAATTTACGGCTTTAATAGAAAAAAGCCTTCGTAGGAAGGCTTTTTAAAGAGGTGTAAATTATAAAGTTTATGTTACTCTACATTATTTGGAAGACTCTTAAATCCCATGTTGTAAAGCGTAAAACCAAAGATGTCTGCATACTGTTCTATAGTCTTACTTACCGGAGTGCCTGCACCATGGCCTGCATTGGTTTCTATCCTTATTAAAACCGGCTCATCTCCCGCCTGTTTTTTCTGAAGCTCGGCAGCAAATTTAAAGGAATGAGCAGGAACTACGCGATCATCGTGATCCCCTGTGGTGATGAGGGTCGCAGGATATTCTACTCCGCTTTCTACATTATGAACCGGAGAATATCCTTTCAGGTAGTTGAACATCGCCTCACTTTGCTCGGCAGTACCATAGTCATAAGCCCATCCTGCCCCTGCAGTAAAGGTATGGTAACGAAGCATATCAAGAACTCCTACAGCCGGCAAAGCCACTTTCATTAGATCAGGACGCTGAGTCATGGTAGCCCCTACCAAAAGGCCTCCATTTGACCCCCCTCGAATAGCTAAATAATCTCTTGAAGTATAGTTGTTGTCGATAAGGTATTCTGCGGCAGCAATAAAGTCATCAAAAACATTCTGCTTCTGCATTTTTGTTCCTGCATCGTGCCATTCTTTGCCGTACTCTCCACCTCCCCGAAGGTTTGGAACAGCATAAACTCCGCCTTGCTCCATCCATACTGCATTGGCGATGCTGAAGGAAGGGGTAAGGCTCACATTGAATCCCCCGTAACCATAAAGGATAGTAGGATTCTTACCATTCATTTTGGCACCTTTTTTATAGGTAATGATCATTGGGATCTTTGTGCCATCTTTGGAAGTATAAAAAACCTGCTCACTAGTGTAATTATCCGGATTGAAATTTACATCGGGGCGGTTGTATAGTTCTGAAGTTCCGCTTTCAACATTATACTTATAGATGCTACCGGGGGTTACATAATTTGTGTAGCTGTAATACAGATCCTTTTCATCTTTTTCTCCGCCGAAGCCACCAACAGTTCCTATACCGGGAAGGTCTACTTCTCTTACCAGCTTACCTTCGTAATCATACTGCTTCACGTTAGAAACTGCATCCTGCATGTATTCAGCAAAGATGTACCCACCTCCGGTTGAAGGGCTAAGTACATTTTCAGTTTCAGGAATAAGATCTACCCAATTTTCCGGAGTTGGATTGGCAGCATCTACAGTTACGATCTTTCTGTTTGGAGCATCGAGGTTTGTCACTATGAACAATTTGCTACCACGGTTATCAATAACATAGCTTTCATTTCGCTCATGGCCCACTATGGTGTCAATAGTAGGATTGTCTTTTGTCAAGTCCATCATGAATAGCTTTCCACCCGATGTAGACGTGTTAGCCGAAATAAACAGGTAACGGTTATCTTCTGATACATTGCCACCTACATAGCGATGTTTTTGCTCAGGCGTGGCTCCAAAGACCACCTTGTCCTGGCTCTGGGGAGTGCCTAACTTGTGGTAATAGAGTTTATGCTGATCTGTTTTGGCTGAAAGCTCACTTCCTTCAGGTTTATCATAGCTTGAATAGTAGAAACCTTCGTTACCTTTCCATGAGATTCCGCTGAACTTCACATCGATCAAAGTATCTTCTTTTATCTCCCGGGTTTCAGCATCCATGATGATCACTTTTCTCCAGTCGCTTCCGCCTTCAGAAATACTATAGGCAAGAGTTTTTCCGTCTTCAGAAAAGCTCATCCCGGCAAGGGAAGTAGTTCCATCTTCACTGAATTTGTTCGGATCAAGAAAAACCTCTGGTTCTGCGTCTTCAGTTTTCTTGCGATAGATCACACTTTGGTTTTGTAGACCATCATTTTTACTGAAGTATATCCAGCCTCCTTCTTCATTAGGAGCGCTCAGTTTTTCATAGTTCCAAAGCTCGGTAAGTCTTTTTTTGAGCTCATCTCTAAACGGGATCTGGTTGAGATATGCAAATGTGACTGCATTTTGCGCCTTTACCCAGGCTTCGGTCTCTGCGCTGCGGTCATCTTCGAGCCAGCGGTAAGGATCTTTAACTTCAGTTCCAAAATAGGTGTCTACGGTGTTACCTTTACGTGTTTGAGGATATTCCAAAGCTGTAGATGGGGTTTGAGGTGTTGGGGGAACGGGTGGTTCCTGTTGTTGTGTGCCGCCACAGGAAGCCAGTGCTCCGGCAGCAAGTACTGTAAATATTGTTTTTTTCATATCTCAGGTTTTAAGAACGGTCCTAAAATTAAAGAAATTCCTGACAACTTTAATAAGAAAGGCTGCACTTGAAGGTGCAGCCTTAAAAAAGGTTCCAAAAATGACATTTTTGGCACTTAATATTTTTTCACCTTTAAACCTTTAAGCACCTATCGAAATATGCTTCCGAAGGTGAGAAGGGAGCAAATTGATAAGATCAAAATACTAACTACGATCAAATTTCTTTGATGCTTTTGAGTCAGGAGTAAATAAAAACCGAGGACCAAAAATACGATCTGGGCCAGGAGAAATGGAATTGTAAGTAGTTCTCCAAAAAAGCCGATAAGGAAATGATCCAGTTCATAATGGTCTACCAGGAACAGAGTGAGGAAATAGGCGCTTATGATCAAGGTTGCTATCAACAATTTTGATGCATTGAGCAAATTTTCCACCTTCATTCTGTTCAGGTTAGGTTTTAATTTATACCAACTTCTGTTCTACCAGATATTCTGCAATTTGAATGGCGTTAGTAGCTGCCCCTTTTCTAAGGTTATCGGCAACGATCCACATGTTAAGGGAATTAGGCTGAGAAAAATCGCGTCTTATACGACCTACAAAAACGTCATCTTTTCCTTCAGCATAAATAGGCATAGGATAAGTTTTAACGTCGGTATTATCCTGCACCGTCACTCCCGGAAAATCATTTAATAAACTTCTTACTTCGTTAATTTCGAAATCTTCTTTAAAAGTGACATTTACAGACTCACTATGCCCACCAACAACCGGAATCCTTATTGCCGTAGCCGTTACGTGAACGCTGTCATCTTTTAAGATCTTCTTGGTCTCTTTAGTAAGTTTCATCTCCTCTTTAGTGTAACCGTTATCTTCAAAAACGTCACACTGCGGAATAGCGTTTCTGTGAATGGGATAAGGATACGCCATTTCCCCCTGTTCTCCTTTGTATTCGTTCTCTAGTTGCTGAACGGCTTTCACTCCGGTTCCTGTAATGGATTGGTAAGTTGAAACCACGACTCGCTGAACTCCATATTTCTTGTGGAGTGGAGCAAGAGCCAATACCATTTGTATAGTCGAACAGTTAGGATTAGCAATGATCTTGTCTTCTTTTGTTAGTTCTGAAGCATTTATCTCGGGAACCACAAGTTTCTTTTCGGGATGCATTCTCCAGGCCGAAGAGTTGTCGATCACTGTTGTTCCTACTTCGGCAAACTTAGGCGCCCACTCCAGAGAAGTTTCACCTCCTGCCGAAAATAGGGCGATATCGGGACGTTGTGCTACGGCCTCCTCAAGACCTATGACTTTATATTCCTTATTATTAAAGGTGATCTTATTGCCCACAGATCTTTCTGAAGCCACCGGTAGTAATTCGGTCACAGGAAAATTTCTTTCTGCAAGTACTTTTAACATCACCTGTCCCACCATTCCGGTGGCACCTACAACTGCTATTTTCATATTATATTCTTTAAATTTAATACCTCTCCAAAATGTCATTTTTGGAAGGAAATTTCCGGGAAAATTAATTCCTTATAATTTTGAGTGCAAAGGTATTGTACTCTTAGAGAACTAACTCGATGCCGGAAGGAAAATTGTGTAGTAACAACATTTTTATAACCACTTTTCACAAATTGTTAAAATGGAGAATTCAAAAAAGACCCCCGCTTTTGGCGGGGGTTTGAGGTTAGGATATGTAGCGTAGCGGTTACTACGTGTCTTTTTATCTATTTCTCCAAATATAAAGCTTTAAAATGGTTCATTCGTGAGCCATTAAATGACACCTTCCATATTTCCTCTTTAGGGATGAGACCTTTTTGAAATAATCTTGTGCAAGCCAGGTGCGGTAAATAAAAACATAGCCGGCCAGAAAGGCTAGAGCTATAGTGGAATCCAGTTGCTCCCAAAATAACATAAGGAGAACAAGCGGCGCAACAAGACTAAAATAATAGATTAGAATATTCTTCAAGTTAAGCCGTACCGGAATTCTGCTTTTTAAGCTCGTCTCTTATTTCGGTCAGTAATTGTTCTTGTGAAGGGCCTTTGGGCTCTGTTACTTTCGGCGCTTCCTTCTTTGTTTTGGTTCTTTCATATGCTCTTAGGACAAGGAAGATAAAAAATGCTACTATAATAAAATAGATAATAGCCTGGATCACATTGCCATAAGTGATTACGGCAGCTTCGGCTTCTTTTGCTGCGTCCAGAGTTTCGTATTCATTACCGTCAAGCGAAATAAACTTCTGAGAGAAATCAACTCCGCCGGTAATCACGCCTATCAGCGGCATAATGATATCGGCAACTACAGAAGATACGATCTTGTTAAAAGCAGCTCCTACAACTACTGCTGTAGCCAGAGCGATAATGTCACCTTTCATGAGAAAGGCCTTAAAATCTTTGAAAAAAGACATAATTTAGTTGGTTAGGGTTCGAGTAAATGTAAAAATTAATTTTCGATTAATACTCTTTTTACTCTTTGCGAGATCCCGGTTATCAATTCATAGGAAATAGTATTTCCTTTTGCAGCGAATTCCGTTGCATGTTGAGGTCCTCCAAAAACAATGACTTCATCTCCCTCATCACATTCAATACCTGTAATGTCTACCATGATCATATCCATACACACGTTTCCAATAATGGGAGCATACTTTCCATTGATCATTACTCCTGCACGACCATTTCCATATTGCCTGTTGATCCCGTCGGCATGGCCTATGGGCAGAGTGGCGGTTTTGGTAGTTTTTTCTGCAGTAAAAGCACGATTATAACCCAAAGTCTCACCTTTTTCCATAATGTGGATTTGAGAGACTATTGTTTTTAAAGTACCAATTGGTTTAAGCTTTTGATCTTCGGGTGCATCATTTCCGAAGCCATACAATCCAATTCCCGATCGCACCATATCAAAATGCGCCTTTGGATAATTAATAATTCCCGAGGTATTGCAAATGTGTAGCATAGGCCGGTATCCCAACTCGTCATAAAGCTTTAAAGCTATTCTTCTGAAGGTGTGGATCTGCTCCAGTGTGAACTCTCTTTCCCTCCAGTCTTCACTTGCTGCCAAATGCGAAAAGAAGGACCTGGCTTTAACTGCTGTTGTACCTTTTAACAGATCTCTGACTACCGGAGTTTCTTTTTCTGAAAAACCAAGCCTGTTTAGGCCCGTATTGAACTTCAGGTGGATCGGATAATCCTTCAGTTTATCCTTTTCCGCAGTCTTTATGAATTCCTCCAGAACAAATTTACTGTAGAGACTGGGCTCCAGGCAATTCTCAATAATAGCTTCAAAGTTGGCCGACTGTGGGTGAAGTACTAAAATTGGAGTCTCAATACCTGCTTGTCGAAGAGCGATCCCTTCCGAAGTATAGGCTACCGCAAAGTAGTCGGCACCCAGTTCAACCAGTTTCTTAGCGATCCCTTTGACATCACTTCCGTAGCCAAAAGCCTTGACCACAGCCATGAATTTGACATCTTTATCTATTTTGGATCTTATGTAATCGTAGTTGTGCGCTAAGGCATTGAGGTCAATCTCAAGTAAGGTCTCCCTGGCTTTCGGCATGTTCACTTCTTTTAGTATCTCTTAATTCTTCAGGGTCTCTTACCTCGAAATTTCTTAGTTTTTCCTTTAACCGGGCTTTGTAGAAAGCTCCCCGGCTAAGGGGTTCATACTCCTCGGTCTCGCCCAGCATCACGAGATCTTCATTTGAGGTCTTGCGATAACTGTATTGAGCAAGATTTCCTGTGCGGGTGCAAATAGCATGAACTTTTGTCACATATTCGGCAGTTGCCATGAGATTAGGCATGGGGCCAAAAGGATTTCCCTTGAAATCCATGTCGAGACCGGCGACTATAACCCTTACACCTCTGTTCGCGAGATCGTTGCATACAGAGACTATTTCCTGATCGAAGAATTGAGCTTCGTCAATTCCCACCACATCACAGTCATCTGCCAGCAACCTTATATTGGCGGCAGCAGGTACAGGGGTAGACCTAATCTCATTGGAGTCATGGGAAACTACCATTTCCTCATTATAGCGGGTATCTATGGCCGGTTTAAAAATTTCGACCTTTTGTTTGGCAAATTTGGCACGCTTGAGTCTGCGTATAAGCTCTTCGGTCTTTCCCGAGAACATCGAACCGCATATAACTTCAATCCACCCAAATTGCTCCTTATGATTTACTGTATTTTCGAGAAACATTTTGTATTTTTCAAGACCCAAAAAGCAGATGTCGCTTTTGATAAAGGTGACACAAATTTATTAAAAATACAACCGCAATTAGTTTGCAAGTATGAAAGTTATGAAAAAGCAGTTGAAAGAAGATTTAGTGGCTTTGGCCGAAAAAATTACTCTTTTAAAAGATCAGGAACAGGTTTCTACAGGAGAGTTGAAGGAGTTGGCTAAAGGGTTGTACGAAAAACTTACCATTTACAATTTTACCGAATCCGGTCTTTATACTGCCGCGGAAAAGAGGGAGCGGGAAGTAGTGAAAACTGCTCAAAAAGTGGAAGCACCAAAGGAAAAGAAGCAGGAGGAGAAAGCACCTGCCAAAAGGCATGAACCTGTAAAACAGGAAGCAACTGCTCCCGAACCGGATGAATACAACCCTACCGGCCTTGAGTACAATGATTCTGAAGAGATCACCGAACCTAACACAGAAAAGATCAAGGATATCGTGGCCCAGATGCCACCCGAATCTCAGCAGATAGATGATCTCTTTGCCCATATAGAATCGGGCAATTACAAGAAAAATGACATGAAGGATATTGGAGGTGTGCACTACGACAACCTTCCGCAATTCGAACCCGTAACCCGTTCAGGTTCTTCTCAGGACAAACCACGTTCTCTCAACGACCGACTCAAAAAAGGCATCAACATTGGTCTTAATGATAGAATGGCCTTTGTAAAGCACCTTTTTGAGGGGAGTACATCAGACTACAACCGGGTGTTGTCCCAGCTCAACACCATCAAATCAAAAGAGGAAGCTTTCAATTTCGTTTCCAATATGGTAAAACCCGACTATAATAATTGGGAGGGCAAGGAAGAGTACGAAAGCAGGTTCCTTGCTATTGTTGAGAAGAAATTCGATTAGACAAAATTCATGGCAAAACTTTATCTGGTGCCAACTCCCATTGGGAACCTGGAAGATATCACCTTCCGGGCTATTCGGGTTCTAAAGGAGGTTGATCTTATTTTAGCTGAAGATACCCGTAACAGCGGGAAACTCCTGAAGCATTTCGATATTGATACCCATATGCAGAGCCATCACATGCACAACGAGCACAAGACGGTGGAAGGTATTGTGAGGCAAATTCAAAATGGAAAGAACGTAGCTTTGATCAGTGATGCCGGCACGCCGGCCATCAGTGACCCCGGATTTCTACTCACCCGGGCCTGTGTGGAAGCCGGAATAGAGGTGGATTGCCTTCCCGGGGCAACAGCTTTTGTCCCTGCACTTGTAAACAGCGGACTTCCAAATGATAAATTCGTTTTTGAAGGATTTCTTCCGGTAAAGAAGGGAAGACAGACCCGCCTGGAGTTACTGGCGCAGGAAACCCGTACAATGATCCTCTATGAATCCCCACATAAACTGCTTAAGACATTGGCTCAAATTGCCGAATACTTTGGAGAAGATCGTCAGGTCTCAGTTTCCAGGGAAATCACTAAACTACATGAAGAGACTGTAAGAGGTACTGCAGCTGAGGTTCTGGCCCATTATGAGAAAAAGCCTCCAAAAGGGGAAATTGTAGTTATAGTTGCCGGAAAATAGAATTATTCTGTGACTGTGATCTTTAGGGTGGTAATGGTTTGAGCATAGATCTCAGCTCCATTTGAATCTTCTCTTTTAATTTTGACGATAACTGTTCCTTTAAATCCTGCTTCCGGAGTATAGACATAAAATACCCCTTCATCTTTGATCTGGATTTCACTCACTTTAAACTGTTCTGCTTGCTCATGTATACTAAAGCCTCCTTCAATAGGAATGCCGGTGGATAACAGGAACTCCAGACTGTTAGAGTTAGATATGGTAAAGCTTTCCTCAGCTCTTTCCGTTTTTATGGAATCGGAGTTACAGGCCAGAGTAAATGTGGAAAGTACGAGAAGTATAAATTTTAATTTCATGTCGATGTTGTTTCAGCCAATGTACTCAAAAATTAAAGAGCTTTAAAAAGATCATTTTTGGAACATCAGGAGAGAGAATTTTCTTCAATTCTTCAATTACGGAATTCTGTAGGAGGATAATTTCTGGTAACAATATGTATTTTTGAAAAAAAATTATGCGCTGGACCCTCAAACCAAAACCCGATTCTCAAGTTGTAGACCATCTTGCTGCAGTACTGGGGGTAGAAAAGCCAATAGCTTCCCTTTTAGCTCAGCGGGGGATCACAACTTTCGAAGCGGCAAAGAAATTTTTTAGGCCCAGTTTGGAAGATCTTCACGATCCATACCTTATGAAAGATATGGATGTCGCAATAGAGCGAATTGAACAGGCGCTTCAAAAAGGAGAAAATATTATGGTCTTCGGGGATTATGATGTTGATGGAACTACGAGTGTAGCACTGGTCTCTTCATATCTAAAAAAGATCTATCCCAATGTTGCCACTTATATTCCCGATAGGTATGAAGAAGGTTACGGAGTTTCATATAAGGGAATTGACTTTGCTGCAGATAATGATATCAGCCTCATTATTGCCCTTGACTGCGGAATTAAAGCTATAGATAAAGTGGCCTATGCTTCAGAAAAAGGCATCGACTTTATCATTTGCGACCATCACAGGCCGGGTGCTGAAATTCCTTCTGCAGTTGCAGTGCTGGACCCTAAAAGACAGGATTGTGAGTATCCTTATAAGGAGCTCTGTGGTTGTGGTGTTGGATTTAAATTGCTGCAAGCCTTGAATGAAAAACGAGGAGAATCCTTTGATTTGCTCATTCCGTACCTTGACCTGGTTGCAACAGCTATTGGGGCAGATATCGTTCCTGTGACCGGTGAGAATCGTATTCTTGCCTATCACGGTCTTCAGGTTATAAATGCGGCTCCCCGGGCAGGGTTTTCGGCGATTCTCGAACAGGTGAAAAAGGATCATCTAACTTTAACCGATGTCGTTTTCATTATCGCACCTAGGATCAATGCTGCCGGAAGGATGAAGCACGGCCTGCATGCCGTTAACCTGCTTACGGAAGAAAATATGGCACAGGCGAGAATTTTTGCTGCCGAAATAGAAGAATACAACAAAAACCGCAGGGATACAGATAAGATTATTACCGAAGAGGCGCTGGCTCAAATTGAAGAGCTCAATGAGCAGGAAAGGAAGACCACCGTGGTTTACAGGGAGACTTGGCACAAAGGTGTTATAGGCATTGTGGCGTCAAGACTCACCGAAACCTACTACCGCCCAACTCTTGTTTTTACAAGAAGCGGTGAAAAACTGGCGGCCTCTGCACGCTCTGTACGCGGTTTTGATGTATATGATGCCCTCGAAGGGTGCAGTGAATTCATTGAGCAGTTTGGAGGTCATAAATACGCAGCAGGATTGACCCTGCTCTCTGAACAATACGAGAACTTTAAAAGGAAGTTTGAGGAGGTGGTTTCTTCGACCATAGATCCACACCTGCTCATTCCTGAGGTACAAATAGATGCTGAAATAGATCTTAAGGATATTACCCCGAAATTCCATAGGATCCTGAAGCAGTTTGCTCCTTTTGGACCCGGAAACATGTCACCCGTATTTATGACCCGAAATCTCAAAGATACCGGTTATGCCCGTTGTGTTGGTGGAGATGACAGGCACCTTAAGGCCCGGCTATTCCAGAAAGAAAACAACCGTAGTTTTGATGCTATTGGTTTTGATCTTGGTAAGAAGTGCGACCTGGTAGCTAAAGGTAAAACCGTTAAGGCTGCATATTGCATTGAGGAAAATGAATTCCAGGGGAATGTCAGCCTTCAATTAAAGCTGAAGGATCTGGAAGTCAATTAATTATCCATTGATCTTGTTGCTGAATTCTTACAGTTGCAATAGCTCACTTGCTCTTCAACAATTTTCCCTGTAGTTGGTCTAAAAAAGTTTCTGGTAATGAGATGTTTATCTACTTTAGTAAAGCCATAACATAAGTAGGTTAAGTTCATGGTAGATTTGGGGCAAAAAAAGGTGGAGCTTTCCACCTTTTTTTATGCCTGTTATTTTCTGAACATAAAAAAAGCTGCCGGAATTACCGGCAGCTCTGGACATAGTTTATAACCTAAATTTTAGGTCTATTTTATTTATGTTGTGCGTATCTTTTAGACACTTCTTCCCAATTAATTACATTAAAGAAGGCTTCAATGTAAGCAGGACGTTGGTTTTGATATTTTAGATAATAGGCATGTTCCCATACATCCATGCCAAGAATAGGATATCCGCCGCACCCAATTCCAGGCATCAACGGGTTATCTTGATTTGCAGAAGAACAAACCTCAAGCTTTCCGCCTTCCTGCACACATAACCAGGCCCATCCTGAACCGAATTGTGTAGCACCCGCCTTAGAGAACTCATCTTTAAAAGCATCAAATGATCCAAAATCCCTGTCTATTGCAGAAGCAAGGTCACCTTCGGGCTTTCCACCGCCGTTAGGCCCCATGATTTCCCAGAAAAGGTTGTGGTTAAAGTATCCGCCACCATTGTTGCGTACAGCTTTGTTCTCCATATCCAGGTTAGTAAGTATGTTCTCAATATTCTTACCTTCCATATCTGTACCCTTAACAGCATCATTCAATTTACTGGTATAACCAGCGTGATGCTTGTCGTGGTGGATCTCCATTGTTCTTGCGTCAATGTGAGGCTCCAGTGCATCAAATCCGTATTTTAGTTTTGGTAACTCAAAAGCCATAGTTTTATCTTTTTTACGTTATTATTCAGTCAACCTCAAAATTATGGATAAACGCATTTAATTGAAATTATAAAATGTTATAAAATCCTTAAACCTTTGGCTGAAATTTGCTTAATAATGAAGAATAAAAAATGGAAATCTCAACTCCTTGAAAATAATTTAATTAAAAGAGGCTTATCGGCAGCTTCTCTGGAGATTCGGGATGCATTTATTACATTAGTGGAAAAAATTTGGAGCAGCAAAATTCCTTTAAGATCTATAACGCTTCGGCAGGCTCGGGAAAGACCTATACTCTTGTTAAAGAATACCTAATACTGTTACTGGGTTCTCCACGGCGGGATGCGTATAAAAATATTCTCGCCATTACTTTTACCAACAAAGCTGTAGGAGAACTAAAGTCCCGAATTATCGAGAACCTTCATTCCCTTTCAAAAACAGACCTTTCTCCTAAAGAGCGAGCTCTATTGGAGGATCTCTCTGCAAGCCTGCAAATGCCAGAAAGCTCTATACAGGCTAAGAGTAGGGGGCTTTTAAAGCATATCATCCATAACTATGCATCTTTTGAGGTGTCCACTATTGACGGTTTTACTCACAGAGTACTGCGAACTTTTGCCAGGGATCTAGGGCTTCCCCTCAACTTTGAGGTGGAACTCCGAATAGATGAGGTTCTTAATGAGGCAGTGGACAGGTTGATAAGCAAAGCCGGAAAAGATAAAGCCCTCACTAAGGTTTTGGTCAGTTTTGTGCTCTCAAAGACAGATGATGATAAGAGCTGGGACATAGCCCGGGATCTTTTTGCTATTGCGAAATTGCTCACGCAGGAAACCAGTCAAAGGTTTCTTGACATTTTAAAGGCAAGCGATATAAGCGATTTTAAGAATCTGGCTGAGGAGATTAAAAAACAGCGGCAGGATCTTGAAGGGGAGGTCATTAAGCTGACAAACGAATTTTTCAGTTTGCTCGAGAAAAACGATCTGGATAATAGCTGCTTCAGTGGCGCATACTGCCCAAAATTTTTCCTGAAGCTTCAAAAAGGGGATTTTAATGTAAAATTTTCTGCAGGCTGGCAATTAAATCTGGCAGATAAACCTCTGTACTCAAAATCTGTAGCTGCAGATAAGAGGGATATCCTTGATCAACTTCAGCCGCAAATAGTTGAGCTTTATGAGCAGGTAAAAAGAGGGATCACGAAAATTCAATTTTTGGAGGCAGTAGAAAAGAACCTTGTTCCTCTTTCTTTGCTTAGTGCCATTCAGTCTCAGATAGAAGAGATAAAGGCCGAAAATTCCATGGTCCTGATCTCCGAGTTCAATGCTACGATTGGGAAAGCGGTAAAAGATCAACCGGCGCCATTCATTTATGAGAGGCTCGGAGATCGCTACAGGCATTATTTTATTGATGAATTTCAGGATACTTCTAAGCTGCAGTGGGAAAATCTAATTCCCCTGGTGGATAATACCCTTTCGGGAGGGCATCCCGAAGGGGAATTTGGAAGTCTTACCCTGGTGGGAGATGCTAAACAATCAATATATAGATGGAGAGGTGGTAAGGCAGAACAATTTATGGAGCTGTGCCAAAAAAGGCATCCTTTCAGTATTGAAGATGTAGAAATGTTGGTGCTGCCTAGAAATTACCGGAGTGCCAAAACGATAGTTAATTTCAACAATTCCTTTTTTAGGTTCGCTTCAGATTTCTTTTTAAATGAGACGCATCAGGATCTGTTTCTAAAGAGTAGTCAAGAGACGGTGAGCGATAAAGAGGGCTATGTCAACATCTCCTTTATAGAAGCCGAAAATGCTTCCGAAGAAATGGAAGTATATCCACAAAGGGTTCTGGAGATCATTGGGGAGGTGCAAGAAAGAGGTTTGCCGCTTTCGGGCATTTGCATTCTTACCCGCACCCGAAGAGAGAGTATTGCTGTAGCCAATCATCTTAGTGAGAACTCCGTTGCGGTAATTTCTGCTGAAAGTCTACTCCTTGCCCGTTCGCCTAAAGTGCAATTCATAATTGCAGTTTTACAGTATTGTCTAGATCCCGGTGATAAGACCCTGAGGTTTGAAATTCTGGATCACCTCCTTAACAGCGGACTGGAGGTCAAAAATGAATTCGAGTTCCTTATGGCTACTATTGAGCTGGAGGGAGAGCAGTTTTTCCGGGCTTTGAAAAATTATGGAATTTCTTTTTCTACGGAAAAGGCAACCTCAGTTTCAGTATATGAAGCTGTTGAATATATAATAAGAGCATTTTCCCTTAAAGCAAACTCGGATGCCTATTTGCAATTTTTCCTGGATTTTGTCTATGAGGTTTCCAACAAGGAAGGATCTGGATTTTTTGCATTTTTGGAACAGTGGGAGAGAAAGAAGGATGAGCTGAGTATTGTAGTGCCTCAGGGAGAGGATGCGGTCCAGATCATGACAATTCATAAAGCGAAGGGACTGGAGTTTCCGGTAGTCATATATCCTTTTGCCAATAGTTCGCTGAATGATACCGCCAGGGAAAATTTATGGGTAGATCTACCCGAAGATCTCGACACAAATATTGGTATCGCCTATTTACGGGCAGCCGAAAAAATGAGGGAATGGGAAGGTGAGGCGCCGGAGCTTTATCATGAATTGTGCTGTAACAGTCAGCTAGACGCTCTAAACGTACTTTATGTTGCCATGACCCGCCCCGAGCAGCAATTGTATGTGGTGTCCAAGATGGAGCTGGATAAAAAAGGCAATGAGAATACGAACCGGTTTTCAGGTCTATTGATCTCCTATCTCCGATCTATTGGAAAATGGGATGGCAGCAATGAATACCACTTTGGCGATCCTCAGGAAAGATGGGGGCTGGAGAAAACTGCGACAAACTCTCTCCTGCAGGAGAACTTCTTTTCCTCTCCCACAGAAAGCAATGGCATATCCTTTATTACCAGATCTGGACTCCTGTGGAATTCAAGACAAAAAGAAGCAATTGAAAAAGGTCAACTTATCCATGACCTTTTCGCTGAGATCAATACCGAAGCCGATGTGGAGAGGGTGCTCAAAAATGCTGAAAATGAAGGTCTTTTTACTTCCGAAGAAAAAGACGAACTAAAAGATTCAATTAGAAAAGTGACGGAACACCCTCATTTAAATCAATTTTTTAAGGAGGGAGTGGTGAATTTTAATGAAAGGGAGATGATCTCTGAAGATGGTTTTCTTTTGCGGCCAGACCGCCTGAATTTTTCAGGGAACTTTGTAAGTATCATTGACTATAAAACTGGTGCTTCGAGTAATGCACATCGTGAGCAAATAAGCGAGTACGGAAGACAACTTGAAAAAATGGAATACCAGTTAGATAAAAAGATCCTGGTATACATAAACGATGACATTGAGGTAATTTATGTTTAAAAGAATGTAATTTTGTAAAAAATCACAAGATATGTACGGAGAAATGAAAGAATACCTGGAAAAGGAAATAGAAAACATTAAAGAAGAAGGCTTATATAAAAAAGAGCGGATAATCACTTCACCACAGGGAGCAGAGATCACTCTTGAAGGTGGAAAGAAGGTGTTAAATTTTTGTGCCAACAATTACCTCGGTCTTTCGTCTCACCCCCAAGTCATCCAGGCAGCAAAAGACACATTAGATTCCCATGGGTTTGGGATGTCCAGCGTGAGATTTATTTGTGGTACCCAGAATATCCACAAGGAGCTGGAGCGCAAGATCGCTGATTTTTACGGTATGGAAGATACCATCCTCTATGCAGCAGCTTTTGATGCAAACGGCGGAGTTTTTGAACCACTTTTGACTGCTGAAGATGCTATCATATCAGATTCTCTCAATCATGCCTCCATCATTGACGGGGTTAGGTTGTGTAAGGCAGCACGCTATCGTTATGAGAACGGGAACATGGATGACCTGGAGCAACAGCTTAAAGCAGCAAATGAAAAAGGAGCGCGTTTTAAAATTATAGTCACAGACGGAGTTTTCTCCATGGATGGATTGGTAGCACCGCTGGATAAGATCTGTGACCTGGCCGACCAATATGATGCTCTTGTGATGATCGATGAATGTCATGCCACAGGATTTATAGGACAGGACGGTATTGGTACTCTGGAAGAAAAAGGAGTTTTGGGACGTATCGATATCATCACCGGAACTCTTGGTAAAGCCCTTGGGGGGGCAATGGGTGGCTACACAGTGGCCAAAAAAGAAATTATAGATATACTTCGCCAAAGGTCCAGACCTTATCTTTTCTCAAATTCCTTAGCCCCCGCAATAGTGGGAGCTTCGATCAAGGTCTTTGATATGTTGGCCAATGATGATACCCTTAGAAAAAAGGTGAAGGAGAACACCAGGTACTTCAAAAAGGGAATTAAAGATGCAGGTTTTGAGATTATTGATGGGGAAGCAGCCATTGTTCCTGTGATGCTGTATGACGCAAAACTATCTCAGGATATGGCCGACAGGCTTCTGGAAGAAGGGATTTACGTAATTGGATTCTTTTATCCGGTAGTGCCAAAGGGTAAGGCGAGGATTAGAGTTCAGCTTTCAGCAGCGCATACTAAAGATCAGCTTGATAAGGCTATTGCAGCCTTTACAAAGGTTGGAAAGGAACTTAATATCATTAAATAAGAAAAAGTTCTTAACAGAAGTAAAGCCTTTCCTACAGGAAAGGCTTTACTTTTTTCCCATTTTTGAAAGGCAAACAAAAGCGGACCTCTTGCTCCTGTAATTACTTCCTAATCAGAAAAATGCACATTTACAAACCTTAAAGATTTATTAAATTTTTGAGATATTTTCAAGAAAATATGCTTTAAAAACCCTTTGAAGCACCGCTATTCACGGTTCAATTAAGAAAACTTTATTAAATTAAGCTTTGTTAATATTGATTATCAGTCTACTTTTGTTTCTACTAACTAATTAAAATTAAACTCTTCAATATGAAACAACTAAGCACTTTTTTACTGGCTTCACTTTTCATCCTGAGCTTTAGCAGTGTGCAGGCGCAGGACGACAATAATCCCTGGGCCGTAGGCATAGGAATTAATGCGGTGGACTTTTACCCTACAGGAGAAGATGCTCCCTTAGGTGGATATTTTGATGAATTTTTCAACACAGGTGATCACTGGAACGTACTTGCAGGTCTTTCCAGAATATCAGTTGCGCGAAACATTGGAGCCGGATTCTATTTTGAAGGAGCTGGTTCTATTAACCAGATCAATAAATTTGGAGATGAAGGTCGTGAAGACCTAATGTATTATGGTTTAGATGGTACTTTTAACTACAGCTTCCGCAATGATGCGAACGCAGGATGGCTGGATCCTATCATTGGTGTCGGGGGTGGATATACCTGGCTTGATGATGAAGGTTTTGCAACCTTAGATGGAACAGTAGGTTTGAATTTCTGGTTTTCAGATAACATAGCCTTTTCAGTTCAAACCATATATAAGCATGGATTTGAAGATGATATGATGAACTCCCACTTCCAGCATGCAGCAGGAATTAAGTTTGCATTTGGTGGAAAAGATACAGATGGTGATGGTATCTATGACAAAGATGACGAATGTCCTGAAGTTGCCGGTCTTGAGCAATTCAACGGTTGTCCAGATTCAGACGGAGACGGAATTGAAGATAGAATGGATGAGTGTCCTAATGAGGCTGGTCTAGCCCAATATAATGGATGTCCAGATACAGACGGTGACGGTGTTCCAGATCCTAAGGATGAATGTCCTACTGTAGCTGGTCTTGCTGAAATGAACGGTTGCCCAGATGCAGATGGTGACGGCATTAGAGACAGCGAGGATGAATGTCCAAACGAAGCTGGTCCAAAAGAGAATAACGGTTGCCCATGGCAAGATATGGACAATGACGGAGTTCTTGACAAAGACGACGAATGTCCTGAAGTAGCAGGAACTGCTGCAAATAATGGATGTCCTGAGCCAACTGTAGAAGTGATCGAGGAATTGAACGAATATTCAAGAACAATCCTTTTTGATCTTAATAAAGCTACGATCCGTCAGGAATCTAAGGAAACCCTTGATGCGATTGCACAAATCATGGAGGAATATCCACAGACAATCTTTCACCTTGGAGGTCATACAGATAGTACAGGTAGTGAATCATATAACATGAAGCTTTCAAGAGAAAGAGCAGAATCTGTAAGAGAAGCTCTTGTGGAAAGAGGTATTTCTCAAAACCGTCTTACTGCAGAAGGTTATGGAGAAAATAATCCAATTGCCACAAACCAGACTGCTAAAGGTAGACAGGAAAACAGAAGAGTGGAAATTTCTCTTGACAAAGAAAGAGAAATGAAACCAACAGCTGTTGAGGATACTACAGACATGTAACCCAGAATAAATAAAGTGATAAAAACGCCTCGGTTTGACCGGGGCGTTTTTTATTTTTAGGGCATGACTACATTTATTGAACAGGTGCTTAGGGAGATAATATCACAGAAGAAGGATATTTCTAAAGCTACCTTTATTTTACCAAGCAAGAGGGCGGGAGCTTACCTGCTTCACCAGCTTTCACAACTCTCTTCTACCCCGTTATTTGCTCCCCGTATCTTGAGTATTGAAAACTTTGCTGAAGAAGTGGCAAGATTGAAGTCAATTGACAACGTGACTTCCTTATTCGAATTTTATTCAGCTTACCTGGCCTGTACTCCAAAAGAGAATCAGGAGAACTTCGAGACTTTCTCCACCTGGGCACAAACTCTTTTGTACGACTTTAATGAAATAGATCGCTACCTCATTGACTATAAATCCTTTTTTGGATATCTGGGAGACATTCAGGAAATGAATCACTGGTATCTTCAGGAAGAGAGAACTCCGTTGATGGAGAACTATCTGCTCTTCTGGAACAAGCTCCCCGAATACTATGAAAAACTACACAGGCAGCTTGAGAAGAAGGATCTCGCTTACCAGGGAATGGTGTATAGAAGAGCTTCTGAAAAAATTGCTGAATATGCCGATGTTGCACCTGGGCCGTTCTACTTTATTGGTTTCAATGCACTAAACAACTCCGAACAGAATATTTTCCAGACGTTGCTTGCCTCAGGAAAGGCTGAAGTATTTTGGGATGTAGACGATGCTTTTTTAAGAGATGAACAGCACGACGTTTCCATTTTTCTTCGGAATTATTTGAAAACATGGCCTCACTATCAAAACAATGAATTTAAATTGATTTCCAAATCTTATGACAGCCCAAAAGAAATTAGAGCGGTAGGAGTTCCAAAGAACATAGGTCAGGCAAAATATGTGGGGGAGCTGCTTTCCAAATCATCTCCGGAAGAGTTAAAACAAACAGCTGTTGTCCTTGGCGATGAAAGCCTTTTGTTACCTGTCTTGAATTCCCTGCCGCCAAATGTGGATGAGGTGAATATTACCATGGGTTTTGCGTTACAGAATGCCCCGGTAGCTTTTCTTTTCGAGCACCTGCTCAAGCTGCATAGTACACCGGGAGAAGAATCCAGGTACTATAAGGATATCATGCTGGTGTTAAGCCATCCCTTAATACAGCAGGTTACGACCGGCTACTCGCGGAGACTACTTGAACAAATACGAAGGGAAAACCTCGTTTACCTAACCCGGGAGGAAATATTTGCTTCCTTACCCCAGGAATTTCATAAGCTGTTTGAGATCTGTTTCGGGAGCTGGAACAATGATCCTAAAAAAGCTCTAAATGAACTAAAGGAACTGGTAATGCTTTTAAAGGAAAGACTGGACGTAGAGCAGGACAAGCTTACTTTGGAATTTCTCTATCAATTGAATTTGCTCCTCAATCAGCTTTCAAATCTGCTGGAGAAGTACCCTTATATCAGTTCCGTTAAGATCCTGTCCTCCATCTTTAAAGATCTTCTGTCTTCAAAAACAGTGGACTTCCGTGGAAAACCTTTTTCAGGATTGCAGCTTATGGGGATGCTCGAGTCCCGGGTGCTGGATTTTAAAAATGTCATTTTAACCTCTGTAAATGAGGGAGTACTTCCGGCAGGGAAAAGCAGTAATTCTTTTATTCCCTTTGACCTGAAATGCGCCTATAAATTGCCTACTTACAAGGAAAAGGATGCCGTTTATACCTATCACTTTTATCATTTACTTCAGCGGGCAGAGCAGGTTCATTTGCTCTACAATACTGAAACTGACGGATTAAATGCGGGTGAGAAAAGCCGCTTTTTACTTCAGCTTGAATTAGAAGCACAAAAGAATCATACTCTGGAAAAATTTAATGTTAGTCCGTTGGTACCTGCTATTCCCGTACAGCTTAAAAGCATTCCAAAATCTCCCGGAGTAATGGAAAAGATCAAACAAAGGGCAGCCGAAGGATTTTCCCCCTCGGCTCTTACCACTTATATTAGAAATCCGCTGGACTTCTATAAGCAATACGTTCTTGGTCTTAAGGAACGGGAAGAAGTGGAAGAAACGGTGGCTTATAATACTTTAGGGAGTGTGGTCCATGATACGCTGGAGACGTTTTATAAGGAGTGGCTACAGGAAGAGGTGACGGTAGAGAAACTGGAGCAGGCTTTAAAGGCGAAAAATGCAGAGATCGAAAAGCAGTTTAGAGAGCATTATACTAAAGCTCCCCTGGACAGCGGAAAAAACCTGCTCATTTTTGAAGTGGCAAGGAGGTACGTTCGAAATTTTCTTCGATCAGAAATTGAAGAAGTCAAGACCGGGAATGCAATAAGGGTGCTCAAAATAGAAGAAAAGTTAAAGAGTCTTTTGCCTGTTGATGAGCTTGATTTTCCCGTATATTTAAAAGGGACTGTGGACCGGGTGGATGAGTTCAACGGGAAAATGCGCATCATAGATTACAAGACCGGCAGGGTAGAACAGTCAAAGGTTGAGGTGGTAGAGTGGGAAGAGATCACTTCAGACTACGACAGGTATAGCAAACCTTTTCAGATCCTTACTTACGCTCTAATGATGAATGAACAAAATCCTTTGCCTGAAACCGCTGAAGCAGGAATTATTTCTTTCAAGAATCTTAAAGAAGGGTTTCTGAAGTTTTGCAAAAAAGATAAGGCTGGTCGTGGGGCTGATAAGGATACAGACATAACTTTAGAAACCCTGGAGGCGTTCAAAATTCAGCTCAAAAACCTTATTTTAGAGATCTGTGATCCCAACACTCCTTTTGTAGAGAAGGAAATAAAACAAAACACATGGTAGTTAAAAAAGAAAAGAATATAAGCCTTCGAGGTCTCCACGGCCGCCCCATTCCTACAGATGTTTTCTATACTGAAGAAGGTGAAAATAAGCCCATATTGTTGTTTTGTCACGGTTACAAAGGCTTCAAAGACTGGGGCGCGTGGAATTTAATGGCTGAAGAATTCGCCAAAAACGGCTTTTTATTTATAAAATTCAATTTCGCTTTCAACGGCGGTACTCTTGAAGAACCCATAGATTTTCCCGATCTGGATGCATTTGGAGAGAACACTTACACCAAGGAACTTGACGATCTTAAGGTTCTAATAGACTGGATAAGCAGCGAAGAATTTCCGTATTCCAAATTATCCGATCTCTCCCGCTTTACACTGATGGGACACTCGCGAGGCGGCGGAATTGTGGTGATAAAAGCTGCTGAAGACGAGCGGATTCAGAAATTGATCTCCCTTGCTGCAGTAAGTGATTTCGGCGACAGGTTTCCCAAGGGAGAAGAGCTGGAAGCCTGGAGACAAAAAGGTATTTCATACATAGAGAATGCCCGGACAAAACAGAAAATGCCGCACCTGTTCGATTTCTATGAGGACTTCAAGCAAAATGAAGAACGGCTTACAATTTCCAGGTCTGCTCAAAAACTGAACATCCCTTACCTAATCGTTCACGGCACCAATGATCCTACTGTTGATGTTGAGAATGCCCATGAACTTGATGAATGGGCAAGCCAGTCGGAGTTATTCTTACTTGAAGGCAGTGACCACGTATTTGAAGCTTCTCATCCCTGGGAACAGAAGGAGCTACCACCGGCCATGGAAAAGATCATCAAAAAAGCTACAGAATTCATTAAAAGATGATCTCTTGAAAATGTCATTTTTGACACCTTTAATTTAGATCTCATAGGTCTCCAAGGCCTGTGAGGTCTGTTCATTTAGTTGCTAAGGAAGTAATGTAGCCAGTTTTTCATCCAATTCCTCTGCTGTTGGATTTTTCATGAGGATCTTTCCATCACGGCCGATCAGGAACATTGCTCCGCCGGAATTAGGCACTCCATATTTTGTCCAAAGATCATTCTGTCGGTCGAGCTCAACCAGATTTAACCATGGGAATTCCTTTTTCGCCAGGAAATTTTCGAGATTTTCGGTAGTTCTAAACTCTCCCGCAACTCCAATCACACTAAAACCTTTTTCTTTATACTTTTCCACGACCGGAATGATCTCCCGACTTTTTTTTATGCACGGCGCACACCAGGTTGCCCATAAATTGAGTAAAGCAACTTCTCCCTCTATTTCGTCTGAAAAGGTAATCATATTTCCCTCCAGGTCGGGAGCAGAGAAATCAATAAAGTCCTGCTTGATCTTGCTGGTCTGTCCTTCTATCAAATTTTTTCCCAGTATGGAATATGGATGTTTGGGAAAAGCAGCTGCCAACTTATTGTAGCTTTTCCTGTGGAATTCCAGATCTTCAATTTCCCATCCACTTGTAAGTTCCTGTAAAAGCAGAAAATAGGACACGAGGCTGGTATTACTTGAAATATAATTGCGGGTCCATTCCTGTTGGTCCTTCCAACTTTCAAAATTCTGCTGGTCCAGTCTGCGCTTGTATTCCTGATATTCCTGGTTCAATTTTCCTCCTTCAACGACGTTCTTTTCAAAGTCAGCCTCGGGATATATTTTAAGATCAATTTCCCCTTCCTCCAAAAACAGAGGCATAAGTCTACCACCCGCATTTTCTCTTGCTTCTCCAATAAGCAAATAATAACCTTCCGGATGGTCAAGTTCTAAAGCCTGTTCAAAAACCCCGTTTTCCACAGGAATTTCCAAAATATTATCAAAGCGCAAATTCTGATGTGGTTTAAGTAATAAAATAGATTTGGTGGTAAATCCCACCACTTCTCCCTTAATAACTGTTTCAGTAGGCTGTTTTGCACATCCGAAGAGAAGTGTGGAAATCAGCAAGAGAATCGAAGATCTTAGAGGCATAATGAAAGTAGAGTAAAAGTTAATGTTGAAACTTAAGGAAAAAATCCGTGCTAGAGCAGACCTGGAAAAAAGCACCAATTCCGTAGTAAGTTTTGGTGAAGAATATCGCGATATTTTGGTTATTATTCTAGTGGAAGTTAACCTCTTGAAAATGTCATTTTTGACTACTTCCTCAAATCAAAAAAACCACCGCTTTCGCAGTGGTTTTTGGTGGAGAATATCGGAGTCGAACCGATGACCTTTTGGCTGCCAGCCAAACGCTCTAGCCAGCTGAGCTAATCCCCCATTGTGCTGAAAGAATTCAACGAGGCAAATGTATTAAATTTATTTAAATAGGTAAAGGCTTTAAATTCTTTCTATTAAAATTATTTTTGTCGTGGAATGACCTCTCCTATGATTAGAAAAGCAGAAATAAAAGACTTAGCCTCAATAAAAAAGCTCACTGAAGCCTGTGCTGTAAGCATGCAGCAAAAAGGCATTTTTCAGTGGAATGAGCATTATCCATCTCTTGAAAAACTCCAGGAAGACATTCAGAAGGAAGAGTTATTTCTGCTGGAAGAAAATGTTGAGCTACAGGGAATTATTGTGCTTACTCCCCACATGGATGAAGAGTATATTCCCATTGATTGGCTAACACCTAAAGACAGCAAGAACCTTTATGTGCACCGCCTGGCTACGAAGCCGGAGCAATGGGGTAGTGGGAACGGTAGAAAACTCATGGATTTTGCCGAAGCCTTTGCGCGAGAAAATGAATATGATTCTGTCCGACTGGATACCTTTAGCCAGAATCAACGGAACCAGAGATTTTATGAGGCACGGGGCTACAAGAGGCTTGGGAACATCTATTTTCCGAAGCAAAGCGAGCAGCCTTTCTACTGCTATGAGCTGGTTCTGGATTAGAAATGCCCTTTCTCTATAAAAAAGAGACTGTCTAAAAACCTGGTTTCCGTCAACCTGAACTTGTTTCAGGTTCTATAGAGTTTGCAAAATCACCTGAACAAGATTCTGAAATAAATTGCGAATGACGCATTTGCCTTTTAAACAGCCTCAAAAATGTCATTTTTGAGAGGTATTATTTACGCCACTCTGCCGTTCCGCCTTTGGCGGAATCTACATTGATGCGGTAATTGCCATTTCCTGAAACGATCCAGCGCACCTTTACCGATTCCATACCTGGAATGTTCCTGACCTTTATTTTTTCCGGATTGTGCTTTTGTTCTTCTACCTTGTTGAAATCCTCATCATTGACTATCATTCCGGTGATCACATTGGCTCCCGAAATGCTGATATAATCAGGTCTCTCAATGTTGTGCTTTAGATCCTGACTCGAATGTGTAGGCATAAGCCGTTCATTATAGATGGTGGCAGTGATCTGTTTTAATCCGCCGCCCAGGCTCTTTTCCTTTACTTCAGTGATACTAAGCTTTGGAGTATGATAGGCGTGGTAGATGGTAAAAGCCATATTTCTGTGGGCATCCTGTTCCAGTAAAAATCCGGGATGTGCCCTTCCGAAGTTCTTTTTGAATCCGCCGATCTGGATCTTTCCGTATTGCGGATGATCGTATTCCTCCCACGGCACAAATGCATCTCCAAAAGTGAGAAATCTGTCAACTTTTAATTGTTCTTCCTGGTTCCCTCTGCCCTCATTTTTATGGAAATATTGGTAGGAATTCATGAGTTCGTTGGTGTAGGTATAGATTCCTCTTCCGCCATAGAACCAGTCGAGTTCGCCACCAAATACCGAATAAAGATCCTTGTAAACCACTAAATAGCGGTAACCCGGAATCATTTCCTCGCCCTTTTTACCTATGGCATCATAGATCTTCACATCTTCGGCATTGTAGGTGTCCTTGTCCTCTTCTGCACCTGGGCCGCGCAGGATCATTCCTCCATAATTGTGGTAGCTCTGGGCACCGGCAATGTTTGGATGATCCATTACAAAATTCATTACACTTCTGGTTTCAGGAAGGCTAAAAGGATATTTGTAGGCTCCACGCTGAATATAATCCGGCTGCCAATTCCAACCCCAGTCACGGTTTGGATCGTAATATCCAATTCCATCTTCATTTACTTCCCCGTCGCCATCTGTATCCTTTCCTTCGTAGCCAAGCATCTCGTATTCGCCTTTTTCTTCAGCTTCAACTCTTATCAATCTTCTTGGATCCTGCGGATCCTTAATATATCGCCCGGTAGAAGATTTTCTTATCATCATGGTGATATCGTTGTCTCCATTGAGATCATCAAACCCGTCTTCTCCTGCCTGTCCATCCTGATCATTATCCAGTACGATCATTCCCGATCTTGGCGAGTGCGGAGTGTTTGGCTTGTTCATGTAGTTGTTTCGTGCATCGGGATTGATCGTTGGGTTGATGTAGAAAGTTTTATCCTGAAGCAGCTCTTTAATAAAATCCAACTCATCAAACATTTCGGTCAGGTACCAGGCGGTGTAAAGAGAGAATTCGGCTCCCTGAATTTCATTGGAGTGGATATTTCCGTCAATGTACATCGCCGGTTTTTTATCGGGATCTCCTGTTTTGAAATCAGAAATGGTTAACAAGTAGATGTCCTTTCCTTCAAAGGATTTTCCGATGCTCTCCATTTTCGCTAATTCGGGATATGCTTTTGCGATCTTTTCCATGACCTCCACTATTCCCTCATAGGTATAATACCTGTTCCAGCTCACTTCCACTTTTGGTTTATGAGGTGTACCTATTGCACGGAAGAATTTCTCCTGTCCCTGAAGGGCCGGGATGTTCAAAAGAAAACTCAGAATTCCCAGAATAGCTAGTGTTCTTACTTTATTTAAGTTCATCTCTTCTAAAAATTAAAGTTTTACATTCATTGTAGCATATCCGGTATGCGGTGCACCTGCCTTCACGGTAGCTGTGCCATTGCCTTTTACTATCCATGAAATCGTTTCCTTTTCATAAGCCCCCAGTTTTCCGGAAAGCTTGATAGTATTTCCTGCCAGGATGTCTTCTTTGTCTTTATCCACTGTGATCTGTAACTTTTGAAGCCATCTCGATCTTTCCCCCATTTCGGAATGAGTGGGCAGAGGCGAATTATTGAAAAGGTCGACAGTGATCCTGGTGAGTCCACCGCTTAGCTTTTCTGTCTCCAGGTTGTGGAATTCAAGCTTGGGTTTCATTTCGGCCAGTTTGACTACAAAATCAGTATGCTGTTGAGCGATGCTGTCAACCATCCTGTAAGGTGGATTCATCATTACGAAAGGTTTTATGCCGCCGACTTCGACTTTGCGGTTAGGAAAATCGGGATGCTCTACTTCTGTCCAGTTTACGAAGACATCGTCAATTCCTTCTTTTTCTGCCCAGGCAAGAAAATTAGATTCGGGTGTGATTTTGGCCTTTTGGGGACTTAAGGAATCCTTCTCTTCCTGCTTCACCTCCGGAACCCACCAGCCGGGAGTACTGAAGCTCAATCTGCCAAAATGGAAGTAAGCCCATTTGAAAAAATCTCCGCCTTTTCCCTGGTTTTCCTGATTGTAAGCTTTTAGGGGTACAGTTTCATTATAGATGTCTGATATCATTTTGTTCAATTCTGCATCCTTTTCGAGTATGGAGGTGACCACCCGTTTGTCGGCTCCCTGCTTGTTATATTTAAGAGGAGCAGAAAGATTATTTTCAGGAGCAAAGGTCACAAAAGCAAAGATGTTCCACCTCTCAAAAAGGTAATCCAGCAGGGCACGTGTTTCTTTTTGTGAGACAGGATAATCCCCGGCTAAAGCTTCAAAGACCGGAAATTGATAAGTGAGACTCTTGTTAAAGGCAATTCCTTCAGTAAGATCTTCATTGAACTTTTCATCCTTGTCATTATCAATACCTTCAGAAAATGTGATATACCTTGTTTTTCCTGCAGCATTTGCCCTTTCGGCTTCCACAAGGATCTGCGGATAATCTTCATGAGCGATGTATTTCCCGAGAGGACTTTCGACCCGTATTTGCGTGATCATTCCGTCCCGGTTAAGATCTTCATAACCATCTTCTGAAACTTCCCCATCCCGGTCATGATCTACCTTCACAGCATTTCCTCTGCGCTCATACTTTAATTTGTTGTGGTATTGCGCATATGCATCCGGGGACATATTCGGAAATACATAAAAGGTCGTAGTCTCCAGAAGATCACTATGATCTTTCACAAGTTGGCCGGCCACCTGTAAGGCAAGCTCGACACTGAGGACATGGTGACCTTCCACGCCACCGGTTATTGCAATGGCGGGTTTATTTTCCAGATCTCCTTTTCCTATTTGCAAGGCCCAGATATCCTGTCCACCTTCCGATTTTACCAGCGATATTAGCTTTGCATGGCGGGAGGAGGCTATTTGCTGAAGCTTTTGAGCAACTTCTTTGTTCGTAGGGTAATCATCCTGTGCCGTGGCCGGGAGAGTTCCAAGGCATAGAGCTGAAAGAAGAATTAATAAATAGTTTTTCATTTTTATAAGAGGGTTATATAGTATTTCTGAAAGACCAAAAATTTTCAAATTCCTCAAAAATAGAATTTTTAAGCTCTTTGTAAGGGATTTCCTAAAGAATTTCCGCAGCAACTCTCCTGCTTATCTTAACTTTGCTTTTTTCCATTTCCGGTGAAAACAGCAGTCAACTTTAAAAATATCAACCGTCTGGCGATTCCCGCAATCATTGCAGGTATTGCCGAACCATTGATCTCTCTTACAGATATTGCCATTATTGGAAATGTAGACCAGGATCCTGTAGAGGCGCTTGCAGCAGCTGGTATTGTAGGCTCTTTTCTTTCGGCTATAATCTGGATCGTGGCGCAGACCAAGACTGCGATTTCTGCTTTGGTGTCACAGCACCTGGGAGCCAGACGGATCCACGCCGTAAAAACCCTGGTGCCACAGGCGATCTTTTTCAATTTTTTGCTCAGTATCCTAATTTATGCCGTGACAGCATATTTTGCAGCAGCTATTTTTAGCGCCTATAATGCTGAAGGTAAAGTGCTCAATTATGCCGCCGATTATTACCAGATCCGCGCTTTGGGCTATCCATTAACGCTGGTTACTTTTGCTATTTTTGGGGTCTTTCGCGGCTTGCAGAATACCCTGTGGGCAATGAAATGTAGCTTAACGGGAGCATTTCTAAACTTGGGATTGGATTTTTTGCTGGTGTATGGGGTGGAAGGATGGATACCTGCCATGCATCTGGAAGGAGCTGCCTATGCAAGTGTGATCGCGCAGTTGGTGATGCTCCTTATGGCACTCTACTTCTTCTTTAAAAAGACTCCCTTTCATCTTTGGCTCAGCCGTAGCATAAATCCCCAGATGAGGATACTGCTGTTAATGAGCGGAAATCTATTTGTTCGTACAGCAGCGCTCAATTTTGCAATTTATCTGGCCAACGCCTACGCTACCGATTATGGTAAGAATTACATAGCCGCTCAAAGTATTCTAATGAACATCTGGCTCTTCTTCAGCTTCTTTATCGACGGCTATGCCAATGCCGGAAATGCCATGGGCGGCAGACTTTTGGGAGCCAGGGATTACAGCGGCCTGTGGACCTTGAGCAAAAAGATCTCGAAATATTCTGTGACCATTGCAATTGTTCTTATTGGGATCTGTGCCTTGTTTTATGAACAAATCGGCTTAATTTTCAGCAAAGAAGCTTCAGTGCTGGTTCTGTTCACTTCAGTATTTTGGATGGTGCTTTTTATGCAGCCGGTAAATGCCATCGCTTTTATGTTCGACGGAATCTTTAAGGGCCTGGGGGAAGCAAAATATCTTCGGAATGTCTTACTTGCAGCGACCTTCCTGGGATTTACGCCGGCGCTTTTGATCGGAGATTATTTTGGCCTTGAACTCTACGCTATCTGGATTGCATTTTTCATTTGGATGCTTATTCGCAGTATTGCCCTGGTGATAAAATTCCGCCGGAAATACCTTCATAGAGAGGTGTAATTTTCTGAAGGCTGAAAATAAAATGTAACTTTACGGAAAAGAGATTTAAAGAATGACCACAAACAGGGAAAACGGAAGCCTATTTACTAAAGTTGTCAACGGAATTGCCACTCTTGAATTTGGCCATCCTGCCAGCAATTCCTTTCCGGGAGTGTTGTTGGAACGGCTGACAAAAGAGTTGAACAAGCTTTCTGAAGATGAAGCGGTAAAGGTCATCATCCTGAAATCTGAAGGTGAAAAAGCCTTTTGTGCCGGTGCTTCTTTTGACGAGTTGTTGGCGGTAGAGAACATGCAACAGGGAAAGGTTTTCTTCTCGGGCTTTGCAAATGTGATCAACGCCATGCGCAGCTGTAAGAAACTAATCATTGGCCGCATCCACGGAAAAACCGTCGGCGGCGGAGTAGGACTGGCGGCAGCCTGCGACTACTGCTTTGCTACTGAGCAGGCGGCGATCAAGCTTTCCGAACTAAGCATTGGCATTGGGCCTTTTGTGATTGCCCCCGCCATTGAGCGAAAAATGGGAGTTGCAGCGTTGGCTGAAATGACTCTGGCAGCTCAGGACTGGAAAAGTGCTTATTGGGCGCAGGAAAAAGGACTTTATGCAAGGGTTTTTGACTCCACAAGTGAAATGGATAAAGAGCTGCAATTCTTTTCTGAAAAGTTGGCTTCTTACAATCCTGCGGCACTATATGAGATGAAGAAGGTGTTGTGGGAAGGAACCGGGAACTGGAATTCCCTGCTCGAGGAAAGAGCGGCAATATCAGGAGAGCTGGTACTTTCAGATTTTACAAAGAACGCTTTATCAAAATTCAGGAAATAAGATGAGTGCAGCTATAATATTTGCTTTTCAGGAAATGGAGAACTCAAAAGCCTTTCAACTTGGATACGAAGTAGGATATTTTGTAGGCTCCAACTTCTGGGAAGTGGTAACTGCAGCCGTTGTTATCCTGGCTGCCATTCTCTATCTGCTTTATTTCAGAAGAAGAAATAAGAACATCGTCTAAAAATGCCATTTTTGGCACCTAATGTATAGCACTATGAATTTACAACAGGAACATTTACCAAAAGACAAGCCGGCGACGGAGAGGGAAGGCTATGGATTTTCATTAGAAGATTTCCTGGAAGATCAATGGATCTACCTGGTGGCTATCGTCGTAGTCCTGGCAGTGTTTTTCTATGCCCGCTATGCCTGGCGTAAAAGAAATGAGCGCTAATGCAGGAGGATCTACCCGTTAACGAAAAAACCTTTGATCTACTCACGTTCCTGAGTGGATATGGCTGGTGGTTACTTATTGCCATACTTCTTGTGGTAGTGGTGCTTTATAAGAAATTCCGGAAATAACTACCTCGTCTTTTACCAGCCGCTGATACCATGTCTTTTAGGTTTTACATTTTCCAGTTTTTTGAGCTGTAAACTTCGGAAGACCGGTGAAAAGGTTTCCCGATAAAGGACAAATACCACTGATTTTGTGCTGGAAAATTCAGTCAATAAAAAAACCCTTCAACGGAAGTTAAAGGGTAAATTTGTAAAAAAGAGCTTATTTTAACTTTGACTGTTTTCTTTTACCTTTTTATTTACTTCATCTTTTATTAAGGCAAATTCAATGGAGTTAAATCTTTCTTCTGCGATTTCTTCATATAATTCCATTGCCTCTGCAGTATTACCTGCCTTTTCATGTATTTTGGCTTTCCAATACTGATCGTGAATGTAGTCCTCATTTGTTTGCTCAATGTGTTCTATAGCCTTTTCAGTATTATCCAAGTGATAGTTGATCACGGCCATTGCCCTGTGATAAGGCTCTAACTTGTCCGGACTGTTTATGGATGCAACATCTGTCTTTATTGTTTCCGCCTCTTCCATGGCCTCCTGATACTTTCCTTTACTAACCAATACCATAGCTTTCCAGTAACTAATATTGGCATTTTGATTTGCTGTAACTACAGGACTATTTACTTCCCTGGCCAATTGTTGGGAAATTGGAGCCATCCTCTCTACAAATTGTTCCAGTCGTTCAACATCACCATCGTGCATGGCAATATGAGCAGCGGCAGTAGCCGCCTGATATTTAGCGATATTTTTATTGCTTTCAGGTATGTCCAGTGTATCAAAGGATTTGGTTCCCTCTTCCAGAAAAGCATAAGCCTCATCTGAATTACCTTCGTAAACATACGTGTTCGCTTCTCCGGAAAGATTTGTCCCAAACTCACTAACTTCTCTCGCTTCTTTAAAATTCTTACGGGCTTCCTCATAATTACCTAAAATAGAATTCGCATGTCCCGATTTGGCCAGCGCGATATCGTCTTCCGGGTCCAGGGATGCTGCCTTTTCATAACTTGCCAATGCCTGCTCTAGATTGTCCTGATCGCGGTAATAATCTCCCATTAAAATGTGTGAGCGCGGACTGTTTGGAGCCGTTTCAACAAGCATTTCGAGATACTTTCTAGCCTGATCCTTATCTTTTGGAGAATCAAATAAATAGGTGCTACCCAGGTTTGCGATGGCCGGTACGAAATCCGGATCTAATTCCAAAGCTTTTTTCCAATGTTCTCGTGCCTTTTCTTCCTGATCGTTATTAATATAATAGATCGCAAGATTATCCATTGCCCTGGCAGACTTTGGATACTTTTCTACTAGTTTTTTACTAATTTCTAATTCTTTGTCGACATCACTCTCCATGTTGGCTTGAGTCATGTCCATCATCATAATCTCTGCATCATTTGCCTTATCACGCATAGACATAAATTTATCACGATTAGTAGCCCAGTCTTTTGCCGAATTGGCCGTATAGCTTCTATACAATTGTGCCGATACAAAATCCGGATCATATTTTAGAGCTTCATCGAATTTAGCACGGGCTTTTCTGGAATTACCCTCATCAAAATATCTCAATCCTGTCTCAAAGGCCTGGAGAGCCTCCTCAGAGTCGGTGTTTACAGGTAATTCTGCAGTAGCTTCAACTTCAGCTTCTTCGCTTTTGTTTTCAGAATCTTTGCAGGACGCCAGGAACAATGCAGCGGCCAACGTGAAAAAAATCGGTAGTTTTTTGAAATAAAACATGATTGAAAATATTAGGTTGGTACAATGTTAATTTTACTAAGTTAGTGATTTTCAGATAATAAAGTTATTTTAGATTTCAATTGTTTAAAATTTGGAATTCGGCTTTAACTTTTGTGTATGTATTAATTTTTTTAAAAAAACACTGAGGAAAACTAACCTGAGAAATGTTTAAATTCTTTAGAAATATCCGCCGACGACTACTTCGGGAAAATAGATTCACGAAATATCTATTTTATGCTATCGGAGAAATTATCCTGGTAGTGATCGGTATTTTAATTGCTCTTCAAATTAACAATTGGAACGAGAACCGAATGTTCTAATAATGGAGGTGAGGCTAAATAATGTTTGAAATGGGTGCAAGTAGATAAACAAAAAAAATGCTGACCGATTTTTAGCACTTATCTGACTGGAAAATTGCCCAACTTCATGTGGTTCTTCAGGAATTTACCTCGTCTTCAACCATCCGGTGATACTGAGCCTTTCAGTCTTTAGAGGTTTCACTTCATGCTCCAGGAGCTGGCTTTCAAAAATGACCATTCTGCCGGGGAAAGGATATATAGTCTTTGGAACTTCAACACCATTTTCTTCAGTATAGATCATTAATTCGCCACCATACTCCGGCTGCCAGTCCTGTTCATTGAGGTAACACACCATGGATAGCTTTCTCCTGTCGTCATTTTGAAAGGTGTCCAGATGTCGCTTGTAAAAAGTGCCTTCAGGATAAAGAGCGTAGTGAAATTCTTTATGTAGAATTCCCAGGAAACATGTCATGTTAAGGTAGTGTACGAAGTCGTTGATCTTTCTGAAGAAAGTTTTCTCAGTTTCGGCAGCTTCAGCTTCATTGAGCCAAAGGATAAAATCCCCGCGGATGGATTTGGCAACAATTTCATTGGTGCGATTCCCAATAGCAGCTTTCTTGAAGTTATCTTCCTCATACTTGTATAAAAGGGAATTTCGCAGCTCTTCTACTTCCGCCAGGCTAAAGAAATCTTCAACTATACAATATTGCTGCTCCAAGAGATCTGAAATGATCTTCTCGTAAACCGGGTTTGCAATGATCTCCACATCTAAAATTTAAGGCCGCAAATGTATTCTCAAAAAATGGAATTCAATTCTTTTATTTTCAGCGTAAAAAGTTAAAATCACGGCAGCCAAAAAGCCTTATCTTTGCACAAATTTTTGATATGGCATTGATTCGCATCACCAAACAATTTTCTTTTGAGACAGGGCACGCACTCTTTGGCTATGACGGCAAGTGCAGGAATGTTCATGGCCACAGCTACAAGTTGGGAGTTACCGTGATTGGTGAACCTATAGAAGATGAGGATAACGTAAAACTTGGGATGGTGATTGATTTTGGGGACTTAAAGAAGATCGTCAAGCAGGAGATCGTTGATAAATTCGATCATGCGACTGTTTTTAACAAGAACACCCCGCATGTGGAACTGGCCGAAGAACTACAGAAGAGAGGACACAGTGTGATACTGGTGGAATATCAACCAACCAGTGAAAATATGATCCAGGATTTTGCTGAAAGGATCAAGAAACGACTACCAGATCATATCCAGTTGTTTTCTTTAAAGCTGCAGGAAACCGAAACCTCATATGCCGAATGGTTTGCTTCGGATAATTCCTAAGGCTTCTCATTTTCCATTCCGGAATATCCAAAGATAAAGTTATTGGCACGGCCCAATTCTTCCGGAATGATCGCATGACCGGCATCTTTGTGGATCTGCAATTCTACTCTCGCATTTTTGCTTTCCAGTATTTCGGCTGTTTGCTTTACCCGGTCTGCCGGAACATGAGCATCAGGATCACTGGTGCCAAGGTAAACGGGTGTACCATCGAAATCTGTTAGGTAATTTCCCGTGTTGATGTTCTTACCTATCAATCCTCCAATAATGGCAATTACTCCGCCGTATCTTTTGGCGTTCCTGGTAACATATTCAAGAGTAAGACAGGCGCCCTGGGAAAATCCGAAAAAATAAATATTCTCGGAAGCAATTCCCTTCTCGTTAAGCTCTGCCTCCAGCAATTGCAGCATTTCTATAGCCGAATCAAGCCAGGGTTGATTTTGCTGTTCCGGAGCCATAAAAGAAAGAGGATACCAGCTGTTGTTGTATGCCTGAGGCGCAACCAGGGCAAAATCTTCAATTTTAAGATGGTCGGCTACGGCGAGAATGTCTTCGGCAAATCCGCCACGACCATGAACCATGATCAGCGCCTTTTTAGCTTGTTCTACAGGAGTACCATTGTATCTAAAATCTTTCTTATGTAGCATTACTTAAAGTTTGTGAGATTCAATTCTACGGGAGTTACCGCTTTTTCTATCAGATCGCGCCGGGATTCATACTGCGGCGGAAGCTTTAGTTCCTCTCCCAGCTTATCCTGCGGCTCATCAATGGCAAAACCGGGTTCGGCAGTGGCTACTTCAAATAAGACTCCGCCGGGTTCCCTGAAGTAGATGGATTCAAAATACTGCCTGTCCAGAACCGGAGTAGGATTATGTCCCAACCTGGTTAATTTCTCTCTTACCTCCAGCTGACTTTCCTTGTTTGCCGTAGAAAAAGCAAGGTGGTGGACGGTACCGCCACCTCCAAGGCCGCGAAGAGCATCGGGACGACAGAGTATATCTATATAATTTCCGGGTGCATCTGTAGCTGCAAAGCGAAAGCGGTTACCTTTTTCAGCTATAAGATTGTGGTCCAGTCCTTCTGTGAGCAAGCCTGCTGTTCGTTCATAACCTTCCTGCCATATCTCCACGCTGTAAAAACCCTTAATGGAATGCTCCTGCGGAATATTGCCATAGGTCCAGCCGGGCCTGCTGTCCCTATCGTTGAATACGAGCTCCAGACCCAGACCATCAGGATCCTCGAAATAGATCACGGCTTCTCCATCAAAGCGGTCTTGTGCGGGTCGATAATCAATCTTAAACTTCTGAAGTCTATCCTCCCAGTACAGCAGGGAATTTGAGGGAACAGAAAAGGTAGTGATATTGAGCATTCCCTTGCCGTGGCGACCTTTTTGGATCCCGTCATATGGAAAAAAAGTCATAATGGAACCCGGGGTTCCCGCTTCATTCCCGTAATAGAAGTGGTAGACATCGGGAGCATCAAAGTTCACAGTTTTCTTCACCATGCGCAGCCCGAGGATGCCGGTGTAAAAATCCAGATTCTTTTGTGGATTTCCGGCAAGAGCAGTAACGTGATGAATTCCCGTGATCAATTTATCCATTCTATACAGTTTCTTTTAAAGATAGCCTTATTTGAGAAAATGCCCAAAGAGGCTTGGGAAGGAGGCCATTTTTTCTGAAGATTTTAACTTCGGAAATTTTAAAACTATCTTTACCCACAAATCCCGTCAATGCAGATACCTGAAGGTAAAAAGATCTACTTTTCCAGCGACAATCATCTTGGAGCGCCTACACCCGAAGAAAGTCGGCCGCGGGAAGAAAAGTTCGTGGCATGGCTGAATCACGTAAGCGAGGACGCCGCTGCCATCTTTTTGTTGGGAGATCTTTTCGACTTTTGGTTTGAATATAAGCACGTAGTACCAAAAGGATTTGTACGTGTTCTTGGTAAATTAGCCCAGCTAAGGGACCGTGGAATTCCCATCTACTTCTTTGTTGGGAATCATGATCTCTGGATGAATGATTACTTCCAAAAAGAACTTGATATCCCGGTGTATCACAAGCCAAAAGAATTCCTTTTCAATGACAGGAAATTCCTGATAGGCCATGGCGATGGTCTGGGCCCCGGCGATAAGGGTTTCAAACGCATGAAAAAAGTTTTCACGAATCCTATTGCCAAATGGCTATACCGCTGGCTTCATCCTGATATCGGGATGCCTTTAGCTCAGTATTTTTCAGTAAAGAATAAAGCGATCTCAGGAGAGGAAGATGTGAATTTTCTGGGAGAAGAAAAGGAGTGGCTCATCCAGTACTGCCGCCGAAAGCTGGAGACGCAACACTATGACTACTTCATCTTTGGTCACCGGCACCTGCCGCTGGATATTCAGCTTCAGGAGAATTCAAAATACATGAACCTGGGAGACTGGATAAATTTCTATACTTACGGAGTGTTCGACGGTGAAAGCCTTCAGCTTAAAGAATGGTGAATTCCTAAGACGTAAGAGTCAAGAGAATAGTTTCATTATTCTTCAATTAATTAAAGATCAAGAACGGGACTGTCATCTTTAGGGAATGCAGTCTCAGTGGTTTCGCCACTCCACATCCCTGAGAAAAAAATTTCAGTTTTTTTGCCTTGGTTCCTGTCTCTTGTAGCCCGGCGGTCTTTCGTCTTTAATAGGGTGTCAAAAATGCCATTTTGAAGAGATTTTTTGGAAAAGGCGTAGAGTTGAGTTAGTACCAAATAAAAAAGGTGGAAAGCTCCACCTTTTTTGCCCCAAATCTACCATGAACTTAACCTACTTATGTTATGGCTTTGTAAAAGTAGATATTATTCTTTGTCTTCAGGATCTTTTTAGATGAAAAGCAAATATTTTAGCTAAACTACACAACGCTCTTTAAAAAAGTCAGAAAATAGTTCAACTTAATAGGCTCTTTCCAGGCTTCCTTCGTAGAAATTAATAAAAGCACGATTTACCACCCGGTTCCCTCCAAAGGTGGGGTAATCCCCTGTAAAATACCAGTCTCCCAGGTTCTTTGGACATGCCTTATGAAGGTTTTTTACCGATTGGAAGATTATCTTAACCTCCGCATTTATACTCTCATCACTCAACAGCTCTGCAATCTTATCGGAGATCTGTTCATCTGTAAAAGGAGCATAGATCTCCTTTACAAAGTTCTGTACATCCTTATCATCAAGCTCCACCTGTAAACGGCATTTCTCATAAACTTCATCTACAATATGGTACAGGTCGTTTTCCTGAAGTAGCTCCAACGCAGCCTGGAATGCTACGAGGTTTTCTAATCTGGCCATGTCAATTCCGTAGCAGTCGGGATAACGGATCTGTGGTGCAGAGGAAACCACAATAATTTTCTTTGGATTGGTGCGATCCATCATCTTAAGGATACTTTTCTTAAGCGTGGTTCCCCTCACAATGCTATCGTCAATGATCACCAGGTTATCTTCGGGTCGTACTACGCCGTAAGTGACATCATAAACGTGAGCGACAAGATCATCCCTGCTGCTGTCTTCGGTGATGAATGTACGGAGCTTGGCGTCCTTGATTGCGATCTTTTCAGTTCTTAACCTGTGTGCAAGGATCTCCTGAAGACGGGCGTCAGTGAGAGTTTCCTTTTCAGCAAGAATAGTATCGTTCTTTTGTTTGTTCAATTCATCCTGCGCTGCTTCCACCATTCCGTAGAAAGAGGTTTCAGCAGTGTTTGGAATAAAGGAAAAGACTGTATTCACCGTATCGTGATCAATTGCCTTAAGCACTTCGGGCATTAGCAGTTTGCCAAGCATCTTGCGCTCGTTGTAGATCTCGGCATCACTTCCGCGGGAAAAATAGATCCGCTCAAAAGAACAAGCTTTTCTTTCGAGAGGCTCAAGGATCTGCTTGATACGAACCTCTCCATTTTTCTTAGTGATAATAGCATGTCCCGGGGGTAATTCTTCTACTTTGTCAAAATCTACGTTAAAGACAGTTTGAATAACAGGTCTTTCAGAAGCAACCACTACAACCTCATCATCTTTATAATAATATGCAGGTCTTATTCCGGCGGGATCTCTTAATACAAAAGAATCTCCATGCCCTATGAGTCCGGCCATGGCATAGCCGCCATCCCAGTTCTTCGCAGATTTTTTAAGGATCTTACTTATCTTAAGTTGCTCTGCGATAATTGGCGAGGCTTCTACCTTGGTATATCCTTCATTCTTAAGTTTCTTATACAATTTACGCACCTCATCATCCAAAAAATGGCCTATCTTCTCCATTACGGTGACGGTATCTGCCTTTTCCTTTGGATGTTGTCCAAGTTCTACCAGGTTATTAAAAAGCTGGTGTACATTGGTCATGTTAAAGTTTCCGGCCACAATAAGGTTTCTGTGCATCCAGTTGTTCTGCCGAAGAAAAGGGTGTACGCTTTCTACACTGTTCTTTCCAAATGTACCGTAGCGAACGTGTCCCAGGAATAGTTCTCCCAGATAAGGAATATGCTTCTTTTGAAGTGCAACATCATCGGCATATTCGGGATTCTGCTTGATCTCTTCGTTGATCCTGTCGTTGATCTGCGCAAAAATATCCTGTATAGGTTGCGCTGCATTAGACCTGATTCGGCTAATGTAACGATCACCCGGCTGAGTGTTGAGCTTTATGCTTGCAAAACCGGCGCCATCCTGCCCCCGGTTATGCTGCTTCTCCATCATCAGGTACATCTTGTTCACCCCATAAAATGCTGTGCCATACTTTTCCTTATAATACTCCAAAGGCTTAAGCAGTCGCAGCTGGGCAATCCCACATTCGTGTTTTAAAGCGTCACTCATATATTGATATTATTTGACCTGGTTTTAGTCACAAAAAAAGCCCTGAAATTACAGGGCGTAGAAATTAAGTTAGGTTAATTTGAAACTGTGTTAAGGCTTTAAACTCCTCCAGGCGATGATGCACATCTTCTTTTGACAATTCCTGCATCCTCTCGGTTCCAAATTTCTCAACACAGAAAGAAGCCAGATTTGATCCAAAGATCACTGCATTTTTCATGTTCTTGAAGGATATATCTCCTGTGTGCGCCAAATATCCTGTAAAACCACCGGCAAAAGTGTCTCCTGCACCTGTAGGATCAAAAACTTCTTCAAGCGGCAAAGCAGGGGCAAAGAAAATTTGCTCTTCGTGAAATAAAAGAGCCCCGTGTTCCCCTTTTTTGATCACTACGTATTTAGGACCCATTTCAGAAATCTTTCGGGCTGCTTTTACAAGAGAATATTCTCCTGTGAGTTGCCTCGCCTCCTCATCATTAATGGTAAGAGCGTCTACTTTGGCAATCACCTTCATAAGGTCTTCCCAGGTATTATCCATCCAAAAGTTCATTGTATCCAGGACAACAAGCTTTGGTCTTTCTATTTGTTCCAGTACACTCAATTGAACAAGTGGGTGAAGGTTACCCAGCATCACAACATCAGGTGATTTAAATTCTTCAGGCACCACCGGCTGAAAATCGGCCAATACGTTAAGCTGAGTATCTAAGGTGTCGCGGGAATTGAGGTCATTATGATATTTTCCGCTCCAGAAAAAAGTCTTACCTCCTTTTACAACTTCGGTTCCGGAAAGGTCAATATTTCTGCTTTTTAAAAGGTCCAGGTAATCCTGCGGAAAATCTTCTCCTACTACGGAAACAATTGCACTCTTAATCTCGAATTGTGAAGCAGAGAGACCTATATATGTAGCCGCGCCGCCAAGAATTTTGTCTGTTTTACCAAAAGGGGTTTCAATTGCATCAAAAGCCACTGTACCCACTATTAATAATTTGTTCATTGGTGTTCTTTAAAAATGAGGTGCAAATATACGGTTTTGTTTTTCAAGCAATAGTACTCAAAAAAGGCTTTTTGAGTCCTCTTCAAATCCACTGTCTATTAAAAGTTTATTCCCTTTTGAAGCCTCTACTGCGAGCCGGTCACATCGCTCATTTTGAGGGTGGTCATTGTGCCCTTTTATCCATTTGAACCTCACTTTATGCTTGCGGTATTCTTTGAGGAATTCTATCCACAGGTCTACATTTTTCCGGTCTTTAAAACCTTTCTTTTCCCAGTTAAAGACCCAGCCTTTTTCTACTGCATCGGCGACATATTTCGAATCTGTAAAGACTGTAGCCGTGGTTTCGGGATTTTTGAGCTTCTTAAGAGCTTCTATTACTGCAAGCAGCTCCATGCGATTGTTGGTGGTATGCTTATAGCCTTTGGAAAATTCCTTGAAGTATGGCTTACCCACCCATTCCATCACAATTCCATAACCGCCCGGGCCCGGGTTTCCTCTTGCAGCTCCGTCTGTGTATATATGTACTTGTGGATTATGCATCTTCTGAAGCTAATAAAAGTTTCTCGATCACCTTTGGAAAATGTTCGTATTCCAGTTCATGGATCTTAGCGGCAATATCCTCAACAGTATCCTCGGGTTCAATGGCTGTGGTGGCCTGGAAGATGAGCTCTCCCTCATCATATTTTTCATTGACGAAGTGAATGCTTATCCCGGTCTCCACTTCTTTCTGCTCTAAAATAGCTTTATGCACGTTCATTCCATACATGCCTTTTCCACCGTACTTTGGCAAGAGAGCAGGGTGAATATTGATGACCTTGTTTGGAAAGCGTTTAATGATCTTATTTGGGAAGATCCATAAAAATCCGGCGAGGACAATAAGGTCGGGTTTCATATCCTTCAGCAGGTGAAGAACATCCTCAGTATCATACAGTGCTTCCCGGTCAAAATGCAGTGCCTTCACATCGAGATCATGAGCCCTGCGCAAAACCTTGGCGGTGCGGTTGTTCGAAAAAACAGCCGTCACCCTGGCAGTACCGGTTTTTTGGAAGTATTTAATAATATTTTCAGCATTGGATCCATTGCCCGAGGCGAAGATCACAATTTTCTTTTTTTCTGAATTTTGGCTGGTTGGCAAGAGATAGGTCTTAACAATTATTAGCAGGTAAAAATACTGGCTTTAGCTGGAAATTGTTTAATTTACATTCACATTTTTAAAGTAAAAACAGGTTTTAAAATAAAGTTTTTTATTTTTGCCACTTAATTCAAAATTAAAAACACAAGTTATGTCAGACATTGCATCAAGAGTAAAAGCGATTATCGTTGACAAATTAGGAGTTGACGAGAACGAAGTAGTAAACGAAGCTAGCTTCACCAACGACTTGGGCGCTGATTCATTAGACACTGTAGAGTTGATCATGGAATTCGAGAAAGAATTCGATATCCAGATCCCAGACGATCAGGCAGAGAACATTGCTACGGTTGGTCAGGCAATCTCTTATATTGAAGACGCAAAGAAATAAAAAAGTAACATATCCTTATGGAGTTAAAGCGAGTTGTAGTCACTGGATTAGGTGCCCTTACCCCAATTGGAAACAATATTGAAGAATATTGGGAAGGGTTGGTAAATGGAAAAAGCGGGTCGGCACCCATTACTTATTTCGATACCGAGAAATTCAAAACTAAATTCGCTTGCGAGATCAAGAACTTCAAAGTTGAAGACTATTTTGATCGCAAAGAAGCCAGGAAACTTGATAAATTCGCTCAGTATGCTTTGGTAGCTTCAGATGAGGCTATCAAAGATTCGGAGCTTGATCTTGACACCATCGATAAACTTCGCGTTGGAGTTATTTGGGGTGCCGGGATTGGAGGTCTTGAAACATTTCAGGATGAGGTATTGGCTTTTGGAAAAGGTGATGGAACCCCGAGATTCAACCCTTTCTTCATTCCCAAAATGATCGCGGATATTGCTCCCGGAAACATTTCCATTAAGCATGGATTCATGGGCCCTAACTATACTACGGTTTCGGCTTGTGCATCTGCGGCAAACGCACTTATTGATGCGCTTAACTACATTAGGTTAGGTCACAGTGATGTGATTGTCACAGGAGGTTCCGAAGCAGCCGTTGCTCCTGCAGGTATGGGTGGATTTAATGCCATGCATGCCCTTTCAACCAGAAATGAAAGCCCCGAAACTGCGTCAAGACCTTTTGATGCAACACGTGACGGATTTGTTTTGGGAGAAGGTTCAGGTGCTCTTATTCTTGAAGAATACGAGCATGCTAAGGCCAGGGGAGCAAAGATCTATGCCGAAGTTCTTGGCGGCGGATTATCTTCAGATGCCCATCACATGACCGCACCACATCCCGAAGGGATTGGGGTTGTCGCTGTAATGGAAAACTGTCTTAAGAATGCAGGACTTAAACCTGAAGATGTAGACCATATCAATACCCACGGAACATCTACACCTCTTGGTGATGTGGCCGAACTTAAGGCCATTAAGAAGGTATTTGGTGAGCACGCAAAGAATATAAACATCAACTCTACAAAGTCCATGACCGGTCACCTGCTGGGTGCAGCCGGGGCGGTAGAAGCCATTGCTTCTATTCTTGCCATGAAACATGGCGTGGTGCCACCTACTATCAACCATGAAGTAGCCGATGAAAATATTGATCCGGAGCTTAATCTTACCCTCAATGAGGCGCAGAAGCGAGACGTAAAAGTTGCGATGAGCAATACTTTTGGTTTTGGAGGGCATAATGCCTGCGTCCTCTTCAAAAAGCTGGACGAATAAAGTATCCATGAGTGTTATTAGAAACATATTAAATTCCCGCTCCTCCAGAGGCGGGAATTTTTTTGTGGAACTAACAAAGATCATGGGATTCAAACCCAGGAACATTTCCCACTATAAAAAAGCTTTTACGCACCGGTCACTCAACCAAAAAGATTCCGAAGGAAATGCCATTAACTTTGAAAGGATGGAATTTCTGGGAGACGCCATGTTAAGTGCTGTAATAGCCTCTCATTTGTTTAATGAGGTTCCGGGGGGTAACGAAGGCTATCTTACCAAAATGCGGTCAAAGATCGTGAGTCGAAAGCACCTTAATGAGCTCGGTAAAGATCTCGATTTGATAAAGCACATTCAAACCAATATTCCAACCGAACAATTCGGGACCAACATTCATGGTAATCTCTTCGAGGCTCTCATTGGCGCCATCTATCTCGATAGGGGATACAGGTACGTGAAAAAGTTCATTTATGAACGGGTGATCGATCCCTATGTTGATATTGAGCAACTGGAAGGTACTGTTATAAGTTATAAAGGCTTATTGATCGAGTGGTGTCAAAAAGAGAAAAAAGATTTCAATTATGAGATCTATGAAGACACGGGTAAAGATGAACTGAAGCATTTTGCTGTAAAACTTCGAATTGAAGGTAGGGTAGTAGCGAAGGCCCGGGCGACCTCCAAAAAAAAGGCGGAAGAAAAAGCTTCCAAAAGAGCTTATTACGCCCTGCAGACTAAAATTGCGCCTTCTTAAGAATATAGCAGAAACTACAACGTTTTCGTAACATATTCTGAAATTATAGGCTAAAAATTACGATTTTCTGCGGTACAATCTGTACCTTTAACCTTCGATTTAGAAAAATATGCCGGCGCATAAACTGGTCTTAGATGAAGTTTTTGAACAGCCCTACAAGCTTTTTGCTATACATTCTTCGGTAGAGGAGTATAAGCTGGCTTACCTGTTGAACAAGCATTTAAACCTAAAGCTGGCCAGAACACCAAAAGACGTAGATCTTCACAAGGGTTCAGAAAATGCTTTTTTTGCCCATTTTTTTTATGAAGATCTGCAAAAATATTGCACCTATCACCTGGTGAGCAATGTTGCCCGGGAAGAAGAAATGTCGGGTTCGGGTGGAGAATCTCTTTTTTTTGGAGAACAACTGGCTGTCAAAAAATCATTTTTATTACCGGAATTTAAGCAGGTAGACTACTTGGTAAAGATCGAAGATGAACTGGATGCAGTATCCGAGAAAATACTTACCTCCAGGATAATGGAGATCCCACAGGTATCTACTGCCTATGCGTTCGATCTGGATCGAATAAAATCAAAGGAAAATTTAATTTTTGAATAAATGCCGAATACGAAGAAGACAAAAATAGTGGCCACTCTTGGGCCGGCCACAAGCTCTAAGGAAGTTTTGAGAGATATGATGGAGGCAGGTGTAAACGTGTTTCGTATCAATTTCTCCCATGCAAATTATGACGATGTAAAGCAAAGGATAGAGCTTATTAGGGAACTCAACGAAGAACACAGTTATACCACCGCCATTCTTGCCGACCTTCAAGGTCCAAAGCTAAGGGTTGGAAAAATGAAGGAAGAGGTTGTAGTGAGTAAAGGAGACGAGATCACCTTTGCCACAGGAGAGGAGTTTGAAGGAACTTCTTCCAGGGTCTACATGAATTACGACCAGTTTCCACAAGACGTGAAAGCGGGAGAAAGAATTCTTCTCGATGATGGCAAACTCATATTTGAAGTGGTAAGCACCAATAAAAAAGATGAGGTTTTGGCTAAAGTGATCCAGGGAGGTCCTTTAAGATCAAAGAAAGGGGTAAACCTTCCTAATACCAAGATCTCTCTCCCGGCACTTACTGAAAAAGATATACAGGATGCGATCTTTGCAGTAAAGCAGGATGTGGACTGGATCGCTCTTTCTTTCGTGAGGAACAGCGATGACCTTATTGAACTTCAGAATCTCATAAAGGAACACACAGAGCACAAGATCCCTATCATTGCCAAGATTGAAAAACCTGAAGGTGTAGACAATATTGACAAGATCGTTGCCTATTGCGACGGACTCATGGTAGCTCGTGGTGACCTTGGAGTTGAGATCCCGGCGCAGGAAGTTCCGCTTATTCAGAAGCAGCTTGTATTAAAAGCTAAAAAAGCAAGAATTCCTGTGATCATTGCGACTCAAATGATGGAGACCATGATCACCAGCCTTACTCCAACAAGAGCCGAGGTGAATGATGTGGCCAACTCTGTAATGGACGGGGCCGATGCTGTGATGCTTAGTGGGGAGACTTCTGTAGGGAACTATCCTGTACAGGTAATTGAAAAAATGAGTCAGATCATTCTCAGTGTTGAGAATTCTCCGCTTATTAAAGTGCCTCATGAACCGCCACACGTACGCACAAAAAGATATATCACCAAGTCGATCTGTTATCACGCGGCTCACATGGCCAATGAGATCAAGGCGCAGGCTATTTGTACCCTTACCAATAGTGGTTATACTGCTTTCCAGATCTCTGCATGGAGACCCGAATCAAATATTCTCGTTTACACTTCCAATAAAAGGATCTTAAATCAGCTGAGTTTACTTTGGGGAGTACGGGCTTTCTATTACGATAAGATGGTGAGTACAGATGAGACTATTGATGATATCAACAGGATCGCTAAAGAATACAAGTTCGTGGATAAAGGGGATTTTACGATCAACCTGGCTGCAATGCCTATCACCAATAAAGGTATGGTGAACACGCTGCGGATTTCTGAAATTGAGTAGATACTAGATCTTAGACTTAAGATTTGAGATAAAGCAAAGCCACAGAGAAATTCTCTTTGTGGCTTTTTCTATTTCTGAAGTTGTAACCTGCCACCTGCAACGTTTTGACCCGCAACCCGCAACCTTCTAGTCTTGTCTTTTGGCTCTTGTTTCTGAAAGCGCAGCGTTCTTAAAAATCAAATTTCAACTGTACCGCGATTTCCTTTTTCTCTTCCTGCTTTTCCTCCTTGTCTGTATTGAGGTTGGATAGTGAAATACCCAAAAGTCTCACCGATTCCTTCATCTTTTCCTGGTACAGCAATTCTTTTGCAGTTTCTAAAATGAGATCTTGTGAAGAGATATAATAAGAGAGAGTTTTACTTCGGGTTTGAAGCGTAAAATCGCTGTACTTGATCTTAAGGGTGATAGTTTTACCAGCCACTTTACTTTTAGCCAGTCGGCGTTCAATTTCTTCGGAAATGTTCTGCAGGCGTTCCAGCATAAAGATCTCCGAAGAGATATTCTCCTCAAAAGTGCGTTCTGCACCCAGGGATTTTCTAATGCGGGAAGGTTTTACTTCACTGTTGTGAATTCCCCTCACCACTTGAAAATAATATTCCCCGCTTTTGCCAAAGTTCTCATTCAGAAAATCACGAGATTTGCTTTTAAGGTCTTTTCCGGTGAAGATGCCCAGCCGGTACATCTTTTCGGCGGTTACTTTGCCCACCCCGTAGAATTTCCTGATCTCAAGCTCTTCCAAAAAAGATTCAACTTCTTCGGGAGGTACGGTTTTTTGTCCGTTAGGTTTATTGATGTCACTGGCAACCTTCGCAATGAACTTATTGATCGATATTCCTGCGGAAGCGTTGAGACCCGTTTTATCTTTGATCTTCTGGCGGATTTCCTGTGCAATGAGAGATGCACTGGGATTCCCTTTTTTGTTGTCGGTCACGTCGAGATAGGCTTCATCCAGGGACAACGGCTCCACCAGGTCTGTATATTCAAAAAAGATGCTTCGAATGCGGTTTGAAAGTTCGCGATAACGGTCGAAGCGGGATTTGACAAAGATGAGATCTGGGCAGTTGCGCTTGGCCAACACGCTGCTCATGGCACTTCTAACGCCAAACTTTCGCGCTTCATAGCTTGCCGCGGCTACCACGCCACGTTGGGAGCTGCCACCTACGGCGATCGGTTTCCCGCGTAATTCAGGATTATCCAGCTGTTCCACCGAGGCATAGAAAGCGTCCATGTCTACGTGAATGATCTTGCGCTGTTTTGTCTCCTCCATCGCTGTAAAATTAGTGAAACTTCAGCTTCATCTTTGCTGAAGTCCATCCGCAATTAAGTTCTTCCGAAGAAAAATTTAACCCTGATTTGCCCTTTTTGACCACCTTTGATTTGAAGTATAAATCTTCTACCTTCATAAAAAACTAAAGCTATGAAAACAGCGATCATACTCGGAGCAACAGGACTTACAGGCGGAGAGCTTCTCAACCGGCTTTTGAAGGATGAGCGATATGAGAAGATCAAACTTTTTTCCCGGTCAACTACAGGTCTCAAAAGTGACAAAATCGAGGAACATTTAATTGACCTCTTTGAGCTTGATCAATATGCTGAAGACTTTAAAGCCGATGAAGTGCACTGCTGCATTGGTACCACCCAGGCCAGGACACCCGATGACGAGACTTACCGTAAGATCGACTACGGAATTCCTGTTACAGCCGCACAACTGGCCAAGGAGAACGGCATTGAGCGCTTTCTTGTCATTTCTTCATTAGGAGCCGATGCGGACAGTAAATTCTTTTATAATCGCACAAAGGGAGAGATGGAGCGGGATGTGCTGGCGCAGGGAATTGCTGAGACTTATATTTTTCAGCCATCGCTCATCGCCGGAAAAAGAGAGGAAAAACGACCTTTTGAGGCCGCATGGAAAAAGGTCATGAGTGTTGGTAACCACTTGCTGGTGGGACCGCTCAAGAAGTATAAAAGCATTCATGCAGGTTTAATAGCCGATGCGATGACCTATGTGGCCAACAATAAATATTCGGCAACCCGCATAAAATCAGATGAGATTATGGAAATCGCCACGAGCTACCGTTAAAGATTGGACATGCAGGAAATAGAACGTAAATTTCTCATTTTAGACACCCCCGATTTCAGGGAGGAAGCACTTAATAAAACCAGGATCGTCCAGGGATATTTGAACTCAGCACCCGAAAGAACTGTGAGGGTGAGAATAAGAGGAGATCAGGGCTTTTTGACTGTAAAAGGAAAGAGCAGCAGCGACGGACTTTCCCGGTTTGAATGGGAACGCGAAATTCCTCTTTTTGAAGCTGAAAAAATGCTGAAGCTTTGCGAGCCCGGAGTGATTGAAAAATATAGACATGAAGTGAAAGTTGGAAAGCATATTTTTGAGGTAGATGAATTCCTGGGAGAAAATGAAGGCCTACTTTTAGCCGAAGTTGAGCTGAAGCAAAAGCATGAAGAAATTGAGAAACCACAGTGGCTGGGAAAGGAAGTTACCGGCAACCAAAAATATTATAATTCGTTTTTAAGTAAATTTCCGTTCAGGGAATGGCAAAAAGAAAGACCATGAAAAAAGTACTTTTTTTAATAGCTGCAATTGGGATCTTAGCAGCATGTAATCAAGGCAAAGACATCAGGGGTATTCCGGGGCCCGAAGAAGTAGAGGCGCGAATGCCCGATACAATTCCTAACCTAGGACAGGAAGCAGAAGATCTTAAGAATAAAGGCTACCAAACCTTTGTGTATGAAGATGGAGGAGAACAGTACCTCATGCAGCAGTATTACATCGTCTTTCTGAAAAGGGGAGAGAATCGCAGTCAGGATTCCACAGCAGCGGCACAACTTCAGCAGCAGCATATGGCACACTTAAGTCAAATGGCAAGCGAAGGTTATATGAGCCTCGCAGGCCCTTTTGGTGATGACGGAGACATTCGTGGTATTGCAGTTTATAATACTCCCACCTTAGAAATGGCCGATAGCCTTGCAAGACTTGATCCTGCAGTGCAGGCCGGTAGACTTGAGGTGGAGATCCATCCCTGGTGGGCCGCGAAAGGCAGTGAATTAAAGTAAATCCCAATCTACTTTTTCTTAGCAATTTTTTATGGCAGGTTTGAGTCATTAAAATTTATTGCTATGGAAAAAAATCTTTTACCAAAGCTGCAGTATAAAGGCAGCGAAACACAGAAGCTCACTTTACACCTGTTTTTTCAGATCATGGGTAAGATAAGGATGAGCTTTAATCCGCGTAAGAATCACTGGTGGTATATCACACTTTATGTGGACACCAAAGGTTTTACAACCGGGCCTATTCCTTATGGAGATGAATTTGAGACTTTTTCTCTGCTCTTGAACCTACAGCAGCACAAACTAGAGGTAGCTACTTCAAGGGGAGAAGAAGCGTCTTTTGGTCTTTCCGAAGATACATCGGTAGCCGATTTCTACCTGCAGCTTCAGGGCATTTTAAAAAGATTCAGAATTGAACTAAAACTTCTTGATAAGCCTTTCGATCTCAACATCGACAGGTATTTTAAGGATCTGCACGACATTGGAGCCTACGACAGTGACTACGTGCAGCGCTATTACAAAGTTATGCTTTGGGCTTCTAATGTTTTCAGAAACTTTAGTGGCAGATTTTATGGAAAGACCTGTCCCGTACATCTTTACTGGCATTCTATGGACCTGGCGGTTACAAGGTTCTCCGGAAAAAGGGCGCCAAAAATGCCTTCTGAAGCAAGGGTTTCAGACAAGGATGCATACAGCCACGAATGCATTAGCTTTGGCTTTTGGCCGGGAGATCCCAATATTCCGCAACCTGCGTTTTACTCCTATACCAGTCCTGCTCCCAAAGGCATTGAAAAAACAGATCTGGGACTTGCTGAAGCACAATGGGTAGAGAATAACGGCAGTTGGCTGGCAATCCTGCCTTACGATGAACTTCTGAAAAAAGAGCGACCTGCTGAAATTTTGCTCGACTTTATGGAAAATGCATATTTGGCCGGTGCCAGACTTGCGGGATGGGATATCGAAGATCTTAGAGTGCCGCCTTTATCGGCACTTTAGAATAAGAAAGCCCCGCCAGGAGGCAGGGCAATTGTACGGATAAAATCATTTTCTACTGCCAGCCGCCGCCAAGCGCCTGGTATAGATCTACTATTGCACTTAATTCGTCGTACCTGATATTCACCAGCTCCAATTGGGAGTTCAAAGCGTTTTCTCTGGCTGTAAGTACTTCCAGGTAATTTGCAAAGCCACTGTTGAGCAGTTCTTCAGAATATGAGGTTGCGAGATCATAGGCCTCAAATTCATTCTGTTTTATTTCCAGCTTTTTGTCGGCTGCGGCATAATTGTATAAGGCATCAGATACTTCCTGTGAGGCATTGAGAATAGATCTTCTGAATTCTAAAAAGGCGATCTCCTGCTGTGCCTGCGCCACTTCATACTGAGTCCTGATCTGTCTCCTGTTGAAGAGTGGCTGCGCAAGTGAGCCTATCACATTTGCAAAAAGGGAATTGGCATCAATAAGTTCTGCCAGATCCAGACTTTGGAATCCGCCGGTCGCAGATATACTTAAGGAGGGATAGAAATTACTTCTTGCCACATTCGTGAGTTGGAAAGCGTTTACCAGGTTATATTCCGCAGCTATAACATCCGGTCTGTTTCTAAGTAGTTGTACCGGAAATCCTGTCTTTAGTTCGGTATTCAGAACCTGATCTTCTAAGGCTGTTCTTTCTATTTGATGGGGGGCTTCTCCCAGCAGAATAGAAAAAGTGTTTTCCAGCAGCCTTATCTGGATTTCGAGATCTATGACCACTGCCTGTGCACGGTAAAGCTGGGCCTCAGTTTGCTTGACGCCGACTTCAGTAACATTTCCTGCTTCTTTTAAAGCTTTGATGGTCTCAAGGCTGTTCATCCTGTTGGCAACTGTTTCTCTTGTTACTTCCAGTTGCTCATCCAAAGCCAGAAGCTGATAGTAAAGATTTGCAACGTTTGCCACCAGTCTGGTTTTTACCGCCTGGTGCGCTGCCACAGTTTGCAGGTATGCAGCTCTCTGTGCTCTCTCGTTGCTTTTGATCCTGCCCCAGATATCTGCTTCCCAGGAAAGGTTGGCCGTTGCTTCATATTGAGTTATTGAACCGTCAAAGAAGCTCCCAAACTGGCTGTTTGGTGCAAGTTGTTGATGAGTTACCTGTGATGATAGTCCTAAAGACGGCAGGTATTGAGCCTTTGCCTGTTTCAGGTATGCCCCGGCAGCCTCTATTTGCTGCAACGCAATGCGAATATCGAGGTTATTTTCCAGCGCCCGCTCAATATGATCTGTTAGCACAGGATCTGTGAAAAATTCCCGCCAGGAGATCCTGGCCATGGAAATGGTATCGGTTGGAAGTTCATCGGTTCGATAAGTTTCCGCCTCGACTACTTCGGCAGGACGCGAATATTCTTTTGCCACAAAACAAGATTGCAGCGAAAGCAAAACAGCCGGAACTAAAATGAACTTGTAAATCTTCAGTTTTTTCATTTTCTAAATATTATCATTTGCGGCTTTAGGTTGCCCGGCCACTTTTTCGTGCAGCCACTGGAAGAGGATAAAGAGAATAGGAATGATGAAAATTCCCAGCACAGTTCCTATCAGCAATCCGCCCACTGCACCTGTACCTATGGATCTGTTTCCGGCAGCTCCAATTCCGGAGGCAAACACCAGCGGAAGCAGACCAACAATAAAGGCAAAGGAAGTCATAAGAATGGGTCGTAGTCGGGCTTTTGCAGCTCCCATTGCAGAATCAACTATGGAATTTCCGGCCTCGCGTCTTTGTATTCCGAATTCCACGATCAAAATGGCATTTTTGGCAAGTAGGCCGAGAAGCATGATGAGCGCGATCTGGAAATAGATGTTGTTTTCAAGTCCGGTGAGGGCAGTGGTAACATAAGCTCCCATTACCCCGATTGGCAGAGAGAAAAGCACTGCTAAAGGCAGGAGATAACTTTCATACTGCGCCGCCAGAATGAAGAAGACGAAAAGAATACTCAGTAGAAAAATAAAAGTTGTCTGATCTCCTGCGGAAATCTCTTCCCGCGTCAAACCTGAAAATCCTATATCAAAACCTTCCGGCAGCGAACCTGTCCCCACTTCCTGAACGGCCGAAATAGCATCTCCCGAAGAATATCCCGGTGCTGCAGCCCCGTTCACACTGGCCGAGTTGAAAAGGTTGAACCTGGTTACCGACTGTGGCCCATAAACTCTGCTTAGGGTGACGAATTGGGTGATAGGTGCCATTTCTCCCTGAGCATTTCTTACAAAAATAGAATTAAGGTCTTCTACTGAAGCGCGATCCTCCGGCAGTGCCTGTACAAACACCCGATACTGTTTTCCGAAGCGTGCAAAGTCGGCTGCGTAAACAGATCCGATGTAAGACTGAAGGGTAGAGAAGATACTTCCAATATCTACTCCTGCCTCTTTCGCCTTCGGAATATTTAAATCTATTTCATACTGCGGATAATTGGTGTTGAAGGAACTGTTGGCGTATAAAATTTCAGGCCGTGCTGAAAGATCTGCCAGATAATTTCGTGTAGCGGCATCTAGGTCTTCAAAGCTACCGCCGGTACGGTCGAGTACTTTCATCTCAAATCCCGATGATGCTCCAAACCCGGGCACACTAGGGGGCTGAAAAAAGAGAATATTGGCATCGCTTATTCCGGCAGCTGTAGCAAAGAACTTTCCGGTGATCTCTTCGGCAGACATGCCTTCCCCAGTTCGCTCATCCCAATCGTCAAGTTTTATAAATCCTATTCCGTAGTTGCTTCCGGCACCACCTAAAAAGCTAAATCCGTTAACGAAGGAAGCTACATCTACTCCGGGAATTTCCTGAATTCTGCGGCTCAATTCAGTAGTAACCTCTACAGTTCTGTCAAGAGAAGCCCCGGCAGGAAGTTCGATATTGGCGAAGATCATTCCGCGGTCTTCATCGGGAACAAACCCGGTAGGAGTTGTAGACGATGCCCAGAAAATTGCTCCCACGGCAGCAACCAGGATCACGCCTGTGATCCATTTGTGCCTGTAGAGGAAGGAAACCGATCTTAAATATTCCGCTGTGGTCGCTTCAAAAGCCACATTAAAGGCTGCAAAGAAGCGCTTCAAAAAGCCTTTTTTCTTGGCTACTTTTTCATCATGAGGTTTCAGAAATAAGGCACAAAGCGCCGGACTCAATGTCAAGGCATTCACGGCCGAAATAGCGATGGCAACCATCAAGGTCACCCCGAATTGCTCGTAGAAAACTCCTGTAGGCCCTGTGATAAAGGTCACCGGAATAAAAACGGCGCCCATAACCAGCGTAATGGAAACAATCGCACCTGCAATCTCTTCCATGGCAGAATGTGTCGCTTTTTTGGCATTTTCGACACCCTGTTCCAGCTTGGCGTGAACAGCCTCCACGACCACGATAGCGTCATCCACAACGATCCCGATGGCCAGAACAAGGGCGAACAGCGTTAGCAGGTTGATGGAATAGCCGAACAGGTTGAGAAAGAAAAAAGTTCCGATAATGGAAACGGGTACTGCAATGGCAGGAATCAAAGTAGATCTGAAATCCTGCAGGAATACGAATACCACCAGGAACACCAGCAAAAAGGCTTCAAAAATAGTAAGAACTACCTTGTTTATAGAAGCATTCAGGAACTCGTTGGTGTCAAAGTTAATGCGCACCTCGAGACCCGTAGGGAAGTTCTTTTCAAGTTCTTCAAGTTTTTCATGGACATTTTCAATGATCTCCTGTGCATTAGAACCGGGAGTCTGGTAAACTCCCATACTCACACCAGGTTTGTTATTCGTAAAGCCGATCACATTGTAACCCTGGGCATCAAGTTCTACCTGCGCGACATCTTCGAGTCTTAAGAACCTTCCGTTGTCAAGAGCTTTTATGACAATATTTCGGTAATCTTCTTCAGAATTATAGCGGCCGCTGTAGCGAATTACATATTCAAAGGCTTCCGCATTATTTTGACCAAGAGAACCTGCTGCGGCTTCCTGACTTTGCTCGTTCACGGCGCCAATAACATCGGCAGGAATAAGATTATATGCCGCCATTTTTTCGGGCTGTAACCAGATGCGCATTGCGTAGGTCTTGGCTCCAAAGACGTTCACGTCTCCAACGCCGTTGATCCTTTTAAGTTCGGGAATTACATTGATGTTGAGGTAATTCTGAATGAAGGTCGCATCATAAGTTTCACTTTCAGAAATTACAGTGAAGAACATCAAGGCGCTGGTTTGCTGTTTTTGAGTGGTAACTCCACTTTGTGTCACCTCTCTTGGCAATAGCGGAGTAGCTCTGGCAACACGGTTCTGCACGTTTACCGCGGCGATATCGGGATCCACACCCTGGTCAAAGAAAACCTGAATGCTGGCACTACCGTTGTTACTCGCTGTTGAGGTAATATAATCCATTCCCTCCACTCCGTTGATCTGCTCTTCAATTGGAATGATCACACTCTCGAGAACGGTAGAGGCATTGGCTCCGGGGTAGTTGGCAGATACCTGCACCGTGGGCGGAGCAATATCGGGATATTGGGTCACCGGCAGGGTTGTGATGGCCAGGATCCCCAACATTACTATTACTATGGAGACTACCGTAGAAAGAACAGGTCTCTCAATAAATGTCTTAAGCATTCTTCTTTCTTATTTAAAGATTGGTTTAACCGAAGCGGCAATACTGTCAAAAGGGATGGGCTGCGGAACGATTGGAGTATTGTTTCGAAGCTTTCCAACGCCCTGGGCAACAATTTTTTCTCCGGGGTTAATTCCGGATTCCACTACGATAAGGTTTTGTACACGGTCTGTCACCTGAATCGGAATAGACACCGCAAGAGTATCCCCCTGAACTCCGTAAACATAGACCCTTCCCTGTTGCTCAAAAGAAGCAGATTCGGGAACTACAGGTACATTCTCATAGGTCCGCGGGATTCTTATCCGGCCACTGTTTCCACTGGCAAGAATGTTATTCGGATTCGGGAACATCGCCCTGAAACCTACTGTTCCTGTGGTTGGATCTACCTGTCCCGTTACCGTTTGTATCTCTCCTGTTTCTGAATAGATCTGGTCATTCACCAGTTGCAGCTGCACCGGAGGGAAATTCTTGATTTTTTCTGAAAGATTTTCTCCTTCTGCATTCTGGATGAAGTTCAGATAATCCCTTTCATTCATGGAAAAGAAAGCATAAACTTCATCAATATCTGAAACAGTGGTTAGCGGCGTAGGATCACCCGGGCTTACCAAGGCTCCTTCCCTAAAGTTGATCGCCCCTACATAACCATCCACCGGACTTTTGATATTAGCGTATCCAATGCTGGCGGCAATGCTGCTGTAGCCCGCTTTTGCCTGCTCCAACCTGGCTTTTGCAGTTTCCAGCTGTACCGGACTAATAATTCCTTTTTCAACTAAAGGTTTTAGCTTATCCACTTCAACCTGGGCTGCATTGACATTCGCCCTGGCAGCACCGGCATCCTGGGAAAGAGATTCGGTTTCCAGTTTAAACAGTGTTTGCCCCTTCCTAACTTTTTCACCTTCATCTACCAGTACCTGGATGATATATCCGGGTACCTTTGCTCTTACTGCACTGTTGACAGTCCCTTCTATGCTCACAGGATATGAAATATATCCCGTCACAGTTCTTACCGGAACTTCGATAACAGGGAAAGGCGATGCAGCCGCCTGCTGCTGTGCCTGTTCTGTATCCTGGCAGGAAATTGCCAGGAGAACAGTTATGAAAAGTCCTAAAAAAGTAGATTTCGTCATATTCTGGTTGTGCTTATTTATTTCTTGATATAAGTTTAGACTTGAATTTTTTCACAGCGTTTGATGTCTCCTCCAAAAAAGTGAGGAAATCATCCTGAAACTCCAGATCAAACTGGAATTCGCCGCTTTCTTCAGCTTTTTCGTTGCATTGCTGTTTATATTCTCTGATCTTCAAGTGCAGCTTTCTTTCATTCTCCCATTTGTTCAGTAACTCATCCATTACATTCACAATAAGATCGGGATCAATGATAAAATATCTCTTGCGATCTCCGGGTTTGGTAAAATATCTCACCCGTTTAGTATTTTGTAGATGGTCGAGGTGCGTGGAAACTGTACTTTTTCCGGCTTGAAGGTTACAAACCAGTTCATCAAAAGTTACCCCTTTCTTTCCGGAGAGGATAAGGGTAGCCATGATCCTCGCCGCCAAGGGTGCAAGGTTGTCTCTCTCGAGATGAACCCCGAGCTCTTCTATAAGATTCTTTTTCTGAACATCCAGCTCCATGGTATCCTTATTGATTTAGAAGCTGCAAAAGTAGAATTTAGTTCGGAAACATCCGAACTAAATGAACTATAAAGTTGTGTTAAGAATTCTACGGCGGAGAGATTCGCCAAAGTTCTCAGCATGCGGAAACTAATCATGAGGTATTTCTGAATAAATTTCTGCACAATCACTTTTGTAAGTCTTTTAGAGGATATTCCAAGATCAGATTTCCAAAATGCCTTCCCCAGGAGAGTTGTCGTTCAGAGAAATGTTCTGCTAATAATTTGAAAACTTTGGCCAAGTCCAAGATTTGCTAAAGTTTCTGTTCCATAAGAAGAGAGTCATGATATTTATTTGACCATTCGTTGCTTAAACTTTAGTAATCTATTTCGAGTTCTGAATCAACTTTAAATAAGTGACTTTCCAGCAGAATTATGAAACTGAGAAATGTGGTAATACATTTTTTAGAACTTTGTTCAATCTGAGGGTTTTAAGCTTCGCCAAAGTTTCATTCCCTTAGAATATTATCTTTAAAAATTTATTACAGAGTAGATTGTAAGACTTTAGTAAATTTATTTTTGGAGTGAGATGCGCAATGAGATTTACCAAAGTACTTCCCAGTAAAATTGCCATTCACATAGTTGGCAATATTACCATTTTTAAAACTTTGGCAAATCTTACAGAACCTTGTCATAAGTCATAGTGCGGGCATGAACTGATTTGAAATTTTCAAGATCATCATACAGATCTATGATGGCCTTTCTTTGTAGAAAAGTATGACCGTCAGATATTATTGTCTTATACGAGGAGAATTTCCATTCGCCATGATCTTCCACAAGATTTGCTGCCACCGGATTGTTGTGGATGTAATGGATCAGCTGATAAAGGTATTTCTCCGAATCAACACATTTTCTTTTAAACTGCTTCTGAAAAAGACTTCCGGTACGGTTATGCTGTTTATTAAATGCCTGTGCAAAGGAGCTAAAGAAATTTGAAAATTTCTTGCTACAGTACAATCCTGCTTGATCCAAATTTCTTAATTCCGGTCCTTTTAATTCTATCAAAGACTTCATCTTGACAAGCAGATGGAAGTGATTTGGCATTAAGCAATAGCAAAAAGTTTCTGCAATAGGTCCAATATGCTGTTGATACTTTCTTAGAAAAAATTCATAGTTCCCGATATTACGAAAGATCTTTTCGTCACCATTAGCACGATTGTAGATATGATAGAATTTATCGGGTTCTAATGGTATCATATTTCAAATTTAACTTTGGCAAAGTTCCAACTTTGCCAAAGCTTTTTTCTCAGTTTCTAACTATTCGTTTTCCCCATAGATCCCTATCTCCAACTCTCCATCCTTATTCATTTTTGCGCGATACATTCCCGCAGTGTTGAATTCCATGGCAACATTTCCCTGGTGGTCGATGGCAATGATCCCGCCGTTTCCACCCAGTTCCACGTTTTTCTTCTGGATCACCTCTTCGGCAGCTTCCTGCAAAGACATTCCTTTGTATTCCATTAGCGCAGAAATATCATAAGCCACTACACCACGAATGAAGAACTCACCCCAACCGGTACCGGAAATGGCGGCCGTTTTATTGTTCGCATAAGTTCCCGCACCAATTACAGGAACATCTCCCACGCGGCCCCATCTTTTGTTTGTCATTCCCCCGGTAGAGGTCCCTGCAGCTAAATTTCCATGCTTATCTAGCGCGGCTGCACCTACAGTTCCATACTTGGAGTCTTTAATATAAGGATCCAAAAATGCAGTTTTTTGGTCATGATCCAGTTGGGTTTTTTCTGAATCTTTTATTCGCTGAAGTCCGCGGAAACGGTTCTCGGTGTAGAAATATTCAGGATCCACTATTTCTATTCCCTGCTCTTTGGCAAAGGTTTCGGCACCTTTTCCAATCATCATCACATGTTCGGAATTGTTCATAACGGCAATGGCAAGATCGATAGGATTTTTAACGGTGGTAACTCCTGCAACCGCTCCGGCGTTAAGTGTTTTTCCATCCATGACCGCAGCATCAAGCTCATTGGTTTCAGCATTGGTGAAAACGGCTCCTTTACCGGCATTGAAAAGCGGAGAGTTTTCCATAATATTGATTGCCTCTTCAATAGCTTCAATTGAAGTTCCTCCACGTTCAAGTACTGCGTGACCGGCTCTAACGGCTTCTTCAAGTTTAGCTTTATATTCTTTCTCAAGCGAATCGCTCATATTTTCTTTCAGGATAGTTCCGGCGCCACCGTGAATCACAATTCCGTAGTTGGGAATTGTATCTCTTTCTTCTGAAACTGCTTCGGAAGTTTCAACATCAGCAGAATTTTCTTCAGCAGAATTATTACAGGCTAAGGTGCCAAAAAGGGCAAAAACAAGAAGTATTTTTTTCATGATCGGGATTTTTCAGCAGGAAAGTTATGAAAAAAGGATGGTTTGGGAGACGTGCCTATTTCAGAAGTCTTCTTCAGGAAAAGATTGCGTAAATTTAGGATCCAAAAACACGGAAAAAATGCCAATATCAAAACCTTTCAATCTCAATAAGTGGATAGAACAGAATCGTGACCTGCTTAAGCCACCTGTTGCCAACAAAAGCATCTATCCCGAAGCCGAAGATTATATTGTAATGGTGGTGGGAGGTCCCAATTCCAGAAAGGATTACCACTACAACGAGACTGAAGAGCTTTTTTACCAACTGGAAGGGCAAATAAAAGTGCATGTCCAGGAAGATGGCCAAAAACGGACTTTTGAGCTGGGACCGGGGGATATGTATTTGCATCCCGCAAAAGTGCCGCATTCTCCGGAAAGAAGCGCCGGCTCTGTGGGAATTGTTGTCGAGCGCAGGAGAATTGCTTTGGATGCCAAAGATGGACTCTTGTGGTTCTGCGAGAATTGCAATAACAAACTCTATGAGGTCTACTTTCCGCTGAATGATATTGAAAATGATTTTCAGAAACATTTTGATCATTTCTATAACAGCGAGGAGCTACGTACCTGTAATAACTGCGGAACAGTGATGGAAAAGCCAAAGGGATAGCTCAAGGCTTTCCATCCTAAATTTTTTATATTCGCAAACATCCAAACAAATTCATACTAAAACAACAACTAGAATGAGCGCAATTGCTGAAAAATTCGGAATAAATCAAGCTTTAAAGGATCTTGGCCTTAATGTAGACCAGGTAAATAATGGTACTTCTACAGGAAACGACTGGTTCGCTTCGGGAGAGGTGATAGAATCGTATTCTCCTGTTGACGGAGCTTTAATTGGAAAGGTGAAAGCTACAACAGAAGACGACTACAACCGGGTCATTGAAACTGCACAGGAGGCTTTCAAGACCTGGAGAACCATGCCATCGCCTCAAAGAGGTGAGATAGTCCGCAAGTTCAATGATGAATTGCGCAGGTTGAAAGAACCCCTGGGGAAACTTGTCTCTTACGAGATGGGTAAATCTTACCAGGAAGGTCTTGGGGAGGTGCAGGAGATGATCGATATCTGCGATTTTGCAGTGGGTTTAAGCCGACAGTTGCACGGACTCACCATGCATTCTGAACGTCCCGGCCACCGTATGTACGAACAATATCATCCGCTTGGAGTGGTAGGAGTTATCTCTGCGTTCAACTTTCCTGTAGCCGTTTGGTCCTGGAATACCGCCCTTGCATGGGTATGTGGGGATGTGTGCGTATGGAAAGGATCTGAAAAGACGCCGCTAACCTCTGTTGCCTGCCAAAATATTGCTGCACGTGTTTTCTCTGAGAATGACCTGCCGGAAGGGATTTCCTGTTTAATCACCGGCGATTACAAAGTAGGGGAAATGCTGACTAAAGATGAGCGGGTGCCTTTGATCTCTGCAACCGGATCCATTAGAATGGGAAAAATTGTTGCACAGGCCGTAGCAGCAAGATTAGGAAAATCTCTTCTCGAATTGGGTGGGAATAACGCCATTATCGTAACTCCGGATGCCAACATTAAGAATACTGTGATAGGAGCTGTTTTTGGAGCCGTGGGTACCTGCGGACAAAGATGTACTTCCACCAGGAGATTGATCGTACATGAAGATGTCTATGATCAGGTTAAGAATGCAGTTGTTGATGCATACAAACAACTCCGAATAGGAAATCCGTTGGATGAGAACAACCATGTTGGGCCGCTTATCGATAAAGATGCAGTTAAGAATTACCAGGCTGCTTTGGATAAAGTTGTCGAAGAAGGCGGAAAAATCATCGTGGAAGGCGGAGTTCTGGAAGGCGAAGGTTACGAAAGCGGATGCTACGTAAAACCAGCTATAGCTGAAGCAGAGAACCACTATGAGATCGTGCAACACGAAACATTTGCACCTGTACTTTACCTTATGAAATACAGCGGAGATCTTGAAAATGCATTAGCGCTTCAAAATGGGGTTAAACAAGGACTTTCTTCAGCTATTATGACCAATAACTTACGTGAAGCTGAAAGATTCCTTTCTGTTGAAGGTTCTGACTGCGGAATCGCAAATGTAAATATAGGAACCTCGGGCGCTGAGATTGGCGGAGCTTTTGGAGGCGAAAAAGAGACCGGTGGCGGAAGAGAATCAGGTTCGGATGCCTGGAAGATCTATATGCGTCGCCAAACAAATACGATCAATTATACAACTGAGCTGCCGCTGGCACAGGGGATCAAGTTCGATCTATAGTTGTTGACAGTATAATAATTGAACCCGCTTCGAGAGAAGCGGGTTTTTTGTTTTTCCTGTATACTTATAACTCCTGGGTTTTTGCTTAGACCTCGGCTACCGTTTCAAACTTGAAGACGGAGTTCAAATCACTTGAACTTGATTGAAATAAAATTGGCTTTCAGTTTAAAGCTGTAAAAAGAAAGCTACAAGTATTTCACTTGCAATGTTTTATGAAAATTTTTTCGCTTTTTAGTGCTATCTTTATAATACTTTCAGAGAAGCTGGGGGATAACCAAAATTTTAGTTATATGAAGAAGTTAATCACTTTAATTGCAGGCCTGGCCCTAATTTTTTCCTGTAATGACAAAGACGCCGAATCTAAAGAGGTTGCTGTTACAGAGGATCAATCCAATTACGAAGTAGCTTCTGAAAGATTTTCTGAATTAAACGAGCAAGCGCTTAGTAGAATGGCTGCCCTAAATTTTGAATCCTGGGGAAAAATGCTGGCTGATGACGTTGAATATTATTTTCCCGACGGAGATGCGAATACCCGCACAATCTTGTCAGGAAAAGAGGAAGTTGTGAATTGGTGGAAGGACTGGAAGAATAATTCGGGCATAGAGAAAATGAGCTTTACCAATCCGGTTTACATTCCGGTGAAGGCAAATCAGGAACTCAATTATTCCGGATTGACAGGAGTGATCGTACTAACCTACGTGTCTAACGAAATGGTTTATAATGGTCAACCGGTGGATGTTCGCATGAATATAGCTACTCATTTTAATGAAGACAGCCTCATCGATAGGATCTATACATATTACGATAGGACTCCAATCCTTAATACAGTAAACGCGAACCTCCTTGAGATCGTGGTGCCAAAAGAATAGTAGATAAATAACTCATTAGACCCGATTGAAACAGAGTCGGGTTTAATTATCTATGCCAAAAAAATAGATCTGAATTTCCTATCTTAGAAGGACCATCAAAACCTAAGCTATGAAAAGATCACTCCTCCTGCTATTTTTAACTATGCTCTTCTTTGCCTGTGTACCTGAAGATCACGTGCTGGAAATCGAGATTGTAAATAATACAAGTCAGCCTATTCGCGATATAAAACTAAGTACGGCCGGAGACAGGGTGAGCTTTGAAGCTGATAATCTTCCTCCGGGACAGGAGATTGGCCATACTCTGCAGGTAAAGGGAAACTCTGCCGATGGTGAATATACTTTCAGGTTCCTTAGAAGCAATGGAAAACAGGAATCGGCAACAGGTAGTTATATGGATGATGAGGAGGGAGCTTTAAAGAAGACGCTGGTTTTTAATGTTCAGGAAAAAAGTGTGAATGTGGAGCACAAGGTTCTGGAGGTTGAGTAACTATGGGTAATGATCTAAACATTTAGATCTTTTGAAGCTCTTGTAGTAAATCTGGACAACACAGCCAGCTTCTTTTTGGTATTGATAAAATAAACTCCGGTCAAGAGAACTGCAGCAGCAATAGCCGATTGGGTAGTGATCTGTTCCTCGAGAAAGTACCAGCCAAGAAGCATCGCTATTACAGGATTTACGTAAGTGGAGGTGGCCACCTTCTCGGGAGAAACTACCTTCAGTAGATAGTTAAATGCTGTAAAAGCTACTATACTTCCAAAGATGATCAACAAAAGCATGGACCATTGCACCGGTGTGCTCCAAGCAAGAGGATTACTCCAGGGCTCGTTAAAAAGTAAACTTGAAATTCCAAGAATGATTCCGGCAGTGAACATTTGATAGCCGGTATTAACAAAATGGTTGGTAGGTAGATTTGCCTTGCCAACAAATAAGCTTCCGTAGGACCAGCTAAGGAGACAGGCAAAGATCATTAGGATCCCCAAAATGGAGTTTTCTGAAGAAGTTACCTGCTTTTGACTTACCAGTAAATAAATCCCAATTAACCCCAGTGCCACTCCTACCATTGACATGGGCAAAATTCTTTTTCCCTCAAAGATGCGCATGAACAGTAAAACCACGAGAGGTTGTGCAGATATGACCAGCGCAGCGAAACCACTGTCTACAAACCTGAGCGCCCATACTACAACCCCATTTCCAAAAGCCAGGAACAGGAATCCTGCAATTACAGTATTCCAGAATTGTCGTCGGGTAAGCCTAAGGCTTTTGCCCATTGCCATACTTATTCCAAAGATGAGCAAACCGGCGGTAATAAACCTAATTGAAGCCAGCTTAAAGGGAGGCAATTCAGTTACAGCTACTTTGTTCAGCAAATAGGTGGAGCCCCAGATTACATAGATCGAAAAGAACGACAGGATGATGAATAACGGATTTTTGGATTGGCTCATGCTGAAATATTGATGTGCAAACTTAGCAATAATTCGGCTGCGACAGTCTTTCCCATCTGTGACATAAATCTTAAATTTTGTAACTTAAAGGAAACTAATTTGGGCTGAAAAAATGCGTAGAAACCTGCTCCTTTATTTTTTAATGCTGGTTGGTAACTATTGCGCTGCCCAGAATTCTATGGAAACAAATACGGTCACATTGTTTTTAGCCGGAGATGTAATGACGGGCCGGGGAATAGACCAGACACTCAAATATTCCGTAGAGCCGGTACTGTATGAGCCCTATGTCAAAGATGCGTGGGATTACCTGTTTTTGGCAGAAAGAGAAAGTGGTGAACTGGATTTGCCGGCGGAATACAGGTATATCTGGGGAGATGCTCTTAGAATCTGGAAGGAGCGGGATCCTCATTTAAAATTGATAAATCTTGAAACCAGTATAACCACCAATGATGAACCCTGGACCGGCAAAGGAATTCATTACCGCATGCATCCTAAAAATGTTGAACTTTTTGCCGTGGCCGATATTGACCACTGCAGTCTTGCCAATAATCATGTGCTGGATTGGGGCCGAAAAGGACTTGCTGAAACTCTGAACACCCTGGAGGAGGCAAAAATAGCATTTTCGGGTGCAGGTAAAGATGAAGAGAGAGCATCGGAACCCTCGATATTTCATGCTGAAGGAAAACGGATTCTGGTCTATTCATATGGGGCTCCCGGCAGTGGAATTCCCCCCAGCTGGGCTGCTAAAAATGACAGATCGGGAGTAAATTTTTTAGCAGACTTTGACGAGCAACAGCTCGAGGAGGTCCAAAAACATATTTCTTCCTATAAGAAGGAGGGAGATATTGTTATTCTCTCCATTCACTGGGGTCCCAACTGGGGATATGACATTCCACCGGCTCACCGCAGGTTTGCTCATGCACTTATAGAAAAAGCAGGTGTAGATGTCATTTTTGGACATTCTTCTCATCATCCCATGGGTATGGAAGTTTATAAGAACAAGTTGATAATATATGGAGCAGGAGACTTCATTAATGACTACGAAGGCATAAGCGGACATGAACAATACAGAGGTGAATTGTCCCTGATGTATTTTCCTGAACTAAACCCCAGTACCGGAGATCTTGTTAATTTGGAGATGGTGCCAATGCAGATAAGAAAATTAAGTTTACACAGAGCTTCTAAAAACGATGCTGCATGGCTACAGGAAGTTTTGAACAGAGAAAGCATGAAATTTGGGGTGGAAATAGATCTCAAAAATGGCATTTTAGAGGCCGAATTTTGACAGATAATACGGCAAAAAAAACCCCGCTTCTTCGGGGCTCTGTTCTATAAGGTTCCATTCGCACTAACCCATGCAAACTGGTGAGGATCTTGAGGAACTTTGATCCTTTCCGAGATCCTTGTCATCCTGTCCGGCAGTTTCATGAGATAGTCGCGGGCCTTTTCAGCTTGATCTGTAAGTGCAGTCACTTTATCTATTTCCCAGAATTCATTAAGTTTCTGTAAAATATCGATATAATCCTGTGTGGTATATACTCCAAGTCTTTGAGCAGCATTTGAGAAATTTTCAAAAGCTTCTCCAATTCCCTGTCCACTTTCCCTTATGAATTGTGCCGGCATCACGATCTTTTTCTTCATCATATCTTCAAAAGCCAGCATCATTTCGCTTGGGTCGTATTCAAAGATGGTCTTTACAAATTCCCTGTAAGCAAGGTGGTGTCGCATTTCATCCCCGGCAATGATATTACACATCTTTGCCAGCATTTTATTCCCTTTCTTTCGGGCCAACTGTCCCACTCTTTTGTGAGAGATATTTGTAGCTAATTCCTGAAAGCTCGTATACACGAAGTTACGGTAAGGATCCCTGCCGGTTCCAATATCGAAACCATCATTAATTAAGTATTGAGTGGTCTTTTCAACCTCTCTCATATTCACTCTTCCCGATAAATAAAGATATTTATTGAGGGTATCTCCGTGTCTATTCTCTTCCCCGGTCCAATGACGTATCCATTTGGCCCAGCCGTTCTGCATGCCCTTTTGCTGTCCATGCTGCTCAACCCCTTCCATATCCATAAGCCAGGATTCGTAGGTTGGCAGAGCTTCTTCAGTGACCATATCGGCCACCAAAACGACCCAAAAATCATAACCCAGTTCCTTGGCCTCTTCACGAATTTGGGTCACTTCTTCAAAAAAGCCTTCATCTTGAGAATTCGGTAATAGATCTGTAGGCTGCCATATTTCTTCAACAGGAATAAGATATTTTTCCACGAATTCGTCAATAGACTTCTCTACCGTCTTCATTACTTCTAATCTAATATTCTCTAAGGCCATAAAAATTGTTTAAGGTTTAGGGTTCAATAACCGCACCAATAAATGGTTTGTAATCGACAAAGATAAGAAGTTAATTATGGAGGGATTTAAAAATAATCTTAATTTCTCCCTGACTCATTGGGGTACAGGCTATGTACCGGCTCACTCTGTACCAATTCTCCCGAATTTACGTCTAGCATTGATAGCTTGCCCATAAAAGCTGCCCCCGTATCCACATTACAAACATTTGCAAATCTTGCAGGTTTGTCTCTACCAATACGTGTTACCGGGGTATGCCCAATGTAAATTTCTTTGAACAAAGTCAGTCGTTTGGGATATTCTGTGTCTCCAGGTTTGAGATTAGGGTCCATGCACATCGCCATTTCCCAAAGCGTACGATCCCAGTAGAAAGGCGTGGGGGTATATTCTTCTTGAGGCCCCTTTTGGTTGGTGAAGCCGGCGTGGACAAACAGTCGGTTCTCCTTGTCTATATAGTAATTCACCATTTGGTTGAAGAAGGCAATATGTTCCTGTTTTTCCTTGTTGGAAAACTGCCGGTAAGCGTCGATGCTCGACTGCCCCCCATGCTGCAGCCACTGGTCATTTAGCTCTCCGCTTTTGAGCCATCTATGAGTGAGATCATCATGGTTACCCCTAAGAAATATGCAGGTATTTTGTTTGGCAAATTCAATAAGATAAGAGACCACATTGGCCGAATCGCTCCAGCCATCCACATAATCACCCAGAAAAATGATCTTATCATCAGGGGTTACTGCTGCTCTTTCCAGTACCTGTAACAGGGCTTTTAGTCCGCCATGTATGTCACCTATTACCAAGGTTCTTCCCATCTTAATTATATTTTACTTTTCTCAGGATCCTCAAACTATCTTTGTACTGTTGATAGATCCTGGGGTCATACCTCTTTAGTTCTTCTTTTGCATCTTCAAGCTTTTCCAAAGCTTCGCTGAAGCCATTGAAATGACATAAAAGATAAGTGGCAGGCAAATTATAAAGATCTTTTTCTTCGGCTGCATTTAATTTTAAATTATGCTGAAGCTTACTTACAAGAGCAATGTTTGAATTGTATATGTGGTACAGCGTCTTTTTTTCAAATTGAGGCGGTTCAAATAAAACATTGGTATTGATATCGTAAGTCGCGTTATCCTTAAAGTAGATCTTAACTTCCTCCAGGGGATAATATTTGAATTTGTCATTCAGGCCCAGTCTTACATATTCCAGGATCGAAAAAACTTCATCAGAATATTCGATACTTACCTCATCAAGTTCAGAATAAAATAATTTCACCTGTTCATTTACCAGTTCAATGTCCACTCTTGAGTAATAAGTATTCTCATCAAATTCTTTTTTCTTCCCGCTCCAGCAAACCACGAAGTATTCCTTGAACACCTTGTAGGTAGGATCCAATTTTTCATGTTTTTGCATGAAGTCGAAAACCCCGTCGAGGGTATGGGCTATATTGTTCTGCGAATGTGCTTCAATGGAAGCCACAACTTCTGTATTCTCACCCTGTGTTCCCCGCACAAATTCTGAAGCTATACTTATGCTGCCTTCTCTGAAGAACACACTTCCCGAAGAATACTTCCAGATGCCCTTTTTGAGAGAGCAGATCCTGCCACTGTTTGGCTGGATGGTCACCAGCCCCACTACCAGCTCGTCGGGCAAATGCGGAAAAGGTATATTTTCATAGGATACCAGCGGCGGATTCTGCAGATAAGCATTTACCAAATTTTGGATCTTACTGTCATCAAAAAAATCCACGCCCTTAATTTCATTATCGGCATCTTCTACACCAATCACCATGAATGATCGGTTGGAAGGATTGGAATTTGCGAGGGCGCAAATGTGTTTCAGGAATTTGGCTTTGCCTTCTTTTTCGGCAAGATTTAGCTGCCTTTTCTTATCATAAAAGCTGTTTTCGCTGTTATGGGCCAGTAGATTTTTAATGAGAAGGCGCTTATTGATCATTGCTGTTACTCCTTATTCACAATTGTAGAGCTGGCTTGTGCGGTGGGTAAGACCATGAGATCGGCGATATTGACATGTGCCGGCCTGGTAACCATGAAGACTACAATTTCGGCTATGTCTTGAGCCTTAAGCGGCTGGTAGCCCCGATATACCGAATTCGCTTTTTCAGAATCACCTTTAAACCGTACTTCACTAAAGTTGGTCTCTACCAGCCCCGGATTAATAGCTCCAACCCGAATACCTGTCCCGTTAAGATCAATGCGCATTCCTTTATTTATAGCGTCTACAGCATGTTTGCTGGCGCTGTAGACATTACCGTTGGGGTAGACCTCTTTACCTGCAATAGATCCTATGTTGATGATATAACCTGCTTTCCTTTGCACCATTTGTGGGATGATCTCGCGGCTCACGTAGAGCAATCCTTTTACATTAATGTCGATCATGGCGTCCCAGTCGTCCACATTTCCGGTTTGAATGGGATCCAGGCCGTGAGCATTTCCGGCGTTGTTGACCAACACATCAATTGTTTTAAATTCCTGCGGAAGGTTTTGTATGGCTTCCTTAACCTTTTCTTTATCTCTTACATCAAACTGAAGTATATGAACCCGGGTTTTTTCCTGAAGTTGACTTTTTAATTCCTGAAGGGCTTCTGTTCTTCTTCCGCAGATAATGAGGCGGTAACCTGAACCTGCAAGGGCAATGGCAGTTGCCTTGCCAATTCCGCTGCTGGCTCCCGTTACTAAAGCTGTTTTATTCATAGGTGTCAAAAATGTAATTTTTTAAAGTTTTTCAGGAAGCTTTTTAAAATCCTCCTCAATTAATTTTGTGTGAAAAGCCTTAACTGCCGAGTCGACCACTGCTTCAGTATTTCCATGGATCACAGGATGGAAATGCCCCTCGTGGTGTAAAAGCCAACTGAATAATAATTCCTTTGGTCTTACCTGATATTTATCGGCTACTTTTCTTAGCTCTTCATGTTCATTTTCCCAGTTTCCGCTCTCCAGGATCAACATTTGAGACGTTTCTTCGGGTCCTTCTTTAGCTAAGGTAAGTGTTTTTATGGCCGCAGGTGAAAACGAAAAAATCGAGAGGGTCGCACTGGCCGGGAAATCCTTCAGGAAGTTGGTTTGATCTCCCGGCTTATTTTCTAAAACGCCAATTTCGACTATTTTTCCGCGGGCCCGGAGTCTTTGAATGGTTGAAAGGAGGACATCTGACGGTAAACTGAAATCCAGGAACAGGAGATCCAGATAATCGGTATCCAAAAATTGAAGAATTTCCTCTACCTGCTGCACGATCTTTTCCTCATCCCGGTAGGAGTCGAGCAGGGCAATGAACTGGATCTCATCCCTGCTCAAGCCGCTTTCACTAAAAGCAGTGCCCAAACTATGACTGTAGGAACCTTTTTGAGTGTTAATTAGAAAACTGGTGATATCCTTTTGTATACAGTGTTGAAAAAGCTTAATTTTTGAACCCTTGGATTCTGTACTCCAGTCGGCGGGATCCTGAATTATGCGGGAATATGAATTTCTTTGCCTCATATTTTAAAAGTAGTGAACTCCTGCATTTTAAACCTGAAAGGTTGCTGTTAAAGGAACAGCGGGGATAGTTAAAAATCGTTAAACTTCGTTTACCGATAAATTAAAACCTTTTATCGAGCGTTATCCTACTTAAACCTAAAAACAATCATTTATGAAAAAGTATCATTTATTTGTATTTCTTTTTGCCCTAATGTCGGGTCTTGTTAGTTGTAGTTCAGATGATTCTTCTAGTTCTGAGGATTCTGCGAGAGTTGCTGTGAGGCTTACCGATGCGCCCGGAGACTATAAGCACGTCTTTGTAGAGGTGGAAGATGTGATGATCAAAACCACTGCCGAAGGTGGCGAAGAAGAAGGCTGGGTAAGTTTGGAAGGAGTGAATACAGGAGTGATCGACCTATTAAGTTTAACCGGCGGGGTGACAGAATTACTGGTAGACACAGAAATTGAAGCGGGTTATGTGCACCAATTGCGACTCGTATTGGGTGATAACAATACCATCGTTCTTGATGATGATACAGAGGCAGAATATGTTCTAAAAACCCCGAGTGGACAACAGTCCGGTTTAAAGGTTATGATCAATCAGGAATTGGAAGCTGGTGAGAATTACACCTTCATTATGGATTTTGATGTTGACAAATCTGTTGTTGCAACAGGATCAGGAGCTTTTAATCTTCATCCGGTGATTCGCGTAGCCGCCGAAGCAAACACGGGTTCAATAGTTGGTAGTGTACATCCTACCACCGAGCAAGTTCTTGTTACTGCCCAAAGTGGTTCTCTACATGCTTCTGCTTACACAGATGTCAACGGAAATTTTCAGATACACGGGTTACCTGCAGGAACATATAAAGTGACTGCTACCCCACCCGCTGGCCTGGGCCTTAATATTGTTGTTAAGAATAACGTGACAGTAGGTGCCGGGGCCGATGTAAATATCGAGACGCTTTATCTTGATGTTCAAATGTAAGAGAGGAAATAAGTGAATTATTAAGCAGCGGTACTCCCGCTGCTTTTCTTTTAACAAAATTTTAAGATTTTTTGGTTGAATATTTGTTGAGGTTGCGCCGTTGACCTTAGATAAGTATCTTCACAATCTTAAAAATTTGTTTACATGCAGGAAAATAACAGCTCAATAGACATTGCCAGTATCAATGAAAAGATAGAACGCGAAAGCGCTTTTGTTGATGTGCTGAGTTCAGAAATGAAAAAGGTCATTGTTGGCCAGAAACACATGGTCGAACGTTTATTGATAGGTTTGCTCGGTCAGGGACACATTCTTCTTGAGGGAGTACCGGGGCTGGCAAAAACCTTAGCTATTAACACTCTTTCTCAGGCTGTACATGGATCTTTCAGTCGTATCCAATTTACACCCGATCTACTTCCGGCAGATGTTATTGGTACTCTTATCTATAACATGAAGCTGAATGACTTCAGTATTAAAAAGGGTCCAATTTTCGCCAATTTTGTACTTGCCGATGAGATCAACAGGGCTCCTGCCAAGGTGCAATCAGCTTTACTGGAAGCTATGCAGGAAAAGCAGGTGACAATTGGAGAAGAGACTTTTATACTTGACAGGCCATTCCTTGTGATGGCGACACAAAACCCGGTGGAGCAGGAAGGAACTTACCCGCTTCCCGAAGCCCAGGTTGACCGTTTCATGCTGAAGACAGTCATTAAATATCCTGAAATGGCCGATGAGCAAATGATCATTCGCTCTAATTTGAAAGGCAGTTTTGAAAAGGTAAATCCGGTAGTGAGCCTGGAGCAAATTGCAAGAGCCCAGCAGGCTGTGCGTGAGGTTTACATGGATGAAAAGATCGAAAAATACATTCTTGATATAGTATTTGCAACGCGTTTCCCCGAGAAGTACAGGCTGGAAAATCTTAAGCCCCTTATCAACTTTGGAGCTTCTCCTAGAGGAAGTATAAACCTGGCAACCGCTGCCAAATGTTACGCCTTTATCAAGCGTCGTGGATATGTTGTTCCCGAGGATGTTCGTGCGGTAGTACATGATGTATTGCGCCACAGAATTGGAATTACCTACGAGGCCGAAGCCGAAAATGTGACTTCTGAAGATATCATCAACAAGATCGTCAACGAGATCGAAGTACCGTAACAATGTACCATTATCAATTAGCAATTATCAGCTTTAGCTGGTAGTTGCGACCAAATTGATCATTGTTAATTGTTTATTGTTAATTGAAGAATGGATACTAAGGAGTTACTCAAAAAAGTACGCAAAATAGAGATCAAGACCCGCCGGTTAAGTGACCACATCTTTGGCGGGGAATATCACTCTACGTTCAAAGGTCGGGGGATGACCTTTAGTGAGGTGCGCCAGTATCAATTTGGAGATGATGTAAGGAATATTGACTGGAATGTGACCGCCCGCTATTCCGAACCTTTTGTGAAGGTGTTCGAAGAGGAGCGCGAGCTTACTATGATGCTGGTTGTGGATGTTTCCGGCTCCGGACTGTTCGGAACCCGTAATGGATTTAAGCAGGATATCATTACGGAAATTGCCGCCACTTTGGCATTTTCGGCCACTCAGAACAATGATAAGATCGGGCTCATTCTTTTTTCAGATGTTATTGAGCTTTATATTCCGCCGAAGAAAGGACGTTCCCACGTGTTGCGAATCATTCGGGAGTTACTGGAGTTTCAGCCGAAGAGTCAGAAGACCGATCTGGAAAATGCGCTGAGTTATCTTTCCAGGGTGATGAAGAAGAAGGCCATTGTTTTTGTGCTCTCAGATTTTATTGCTGAAGATTACCAGCGAACCCTAAAAATCACCAGCGGCAGGCATGATGTCACGGGAATTAGAGTCTATGATGAGCGCGAGGAAGAGATCCCCAACCTTGGAATGGTGGCGATGCAGGATGAAGAGACCGGAAAAAGGATCATGGTGGATACTTCTTCACGATCAGTACGCCGCAATTACTCAAATTATTATCGGGAAAGGGTGGACTATTTTTCTGAAAGCTTTAGAAGAAGCGGGGCAGGAAGCCTTAGTACCCGTGTGGACGAAAGTTATGTGAAAAAATTACTGGGCTACTTCAAGGCCAGATAAAGTATAATGATGAAAAAAAGTTTACGGCAGAATGGCATTTTTGGGATCTCAGGGAAAAGAGTTTCTCTTTCCTGCATGCTGATATTTTTTCTGCTGTTTAATGTTTTGAGGTCCGAAGCTCAGGAAGTATCGGCTTCAGTAGATACTACAAGAATAAAGATAGGGGAGCAGATCACCTATGAACTTGCCGTTGAAGCCGGCAGGGAAGACCTGATAGTTTTTCCGGAGGGGCAGACCTTTTCTCCGCTGGAGATGATCGAAGCCTACGCTATCGATACCAGTGAGATAAGCAACAAATATCGCCTTACAAGGGAATATGCTTTAACGCAATTTGATTCAGGGCACTACACGATTCCGCGGCAGCGCGTGATCATTAACAGCAGGGATTTCTTTACAGATTCCATTCCGGTTGTAGTTAATGATGTAGTGGTCGATACCACCAAGCAGAAAATGTTTCCAATAAAACCAGCTGTGGAGGTGCCGCCGGCATTTGGTATCCCGACCTGGATGTGGTGGCTGCTCGGTTTTATTTTGCTGGCAGTGATTGCTTACCTACTTTACAGGAGCAGGAAGAAAAGAAAAGAGGCTGCAAAACAGCTACCGCCATATGAACGTGCCCTGTTTGAATTAAAACAACTGGATGATTCTCATCTTTTAGAGCAAAGGGAGCTCAAGGAATATTATTCCCAGCTTTCTGCTGCAGTGAGAAGATATCTGGACGGCGAGGTTTATGATCATGCACTGGAAAGCACAACTAATGAATTGATCGCTTACCTGGAAGCAGAAAGGGATCGCGGCAGACTGAAGCTTGAAAATACCACCATAAGCCGACTTAAAGAAATTTTGGAACGGGCAGATCTTGCCAAGTTCGCCAATTCCAGACCCGATGTGCTCACGGCAAAGGAAGACCGCAGTAGTATTGAAAATGTGATCAATGACACCAAGGCTTCTATCCCGCAGCCTACAGAAGAAGAGCTGTTAAGGGATCAGGAATACAGAGCAAGACAGGAGCGAAAAAAGAAGGTCAAAAAGATCATTTTTGGAATAGTAGCAGTGATCCTGCTCATAAGTGCAGGAACTGCTTATATCATCTCCACCCGCGGAGTTGAATATTTTACTGAAACTTATTTGGGAAGCACTACCAAAGAAATGCTGGAAAGTGAATGGATCTCCAGTGAATATGGAACGCCGCCGGTTACTATTGCTACGCCTGATGTTTTAGTTAGAGATGTTACGGACACTACAGGTATAGCCGCAGGAAAGGAAACTTTTAACTACGGAAGCCTTGAAAGTGATCTTTTTGTGAGTATAAATACCCGTCCAGTCGCAGAAGAATTCAATTTAGAGTCGGCTGTGGAGGAGGTATATACTTACCTGGAACAAAGAGGTGCAAGAAATATCATTACCAAACAGGAAGAAATTGAAACGCTGAATGGAGCTAAAGGCTTGAAAATTTTCGGGACTATGACCTTCCAAAAAAGCGAAAAATCTCAGCCCGTTTCCAAGGAGTATTCTATTCTAAATTTTGGAATGGGGGAAGGTTACCAGCAGGTCGTTATGATCTACAATGAAGAAGACAGGTATGCCGATGAGATCGCACAGCGCATCACCACATCGGTTGAACTTATAAATAATGCCGAATAATGTTCGAGAGATTTGTTTTTGAAGATCCGCAGTTCTTTTGGTTATTGCTGCTTTTGCCGCTAGCGCTGGGCTGGTATATCTGGAAGCGTCACCGGCAAACGGCGGAGCTCAGGATCTCGAGCATCAAAGGATTTGAAGCTAAACCGGGATTACTGGGAAAATTCCGGCCTGTACTTTTTGTGCTAAGACTTATGGTACTGGCGCTGGTGATCACTGCACTGGCAAGACCGCGTACAGTGGATGTTTCCTCTCGCACCAGTAGTAATTTCGGGATCGATATAGCTATGGCAATAGATATTTCAGCCAGTATGCTCGCGAGGGATCTGGATCCAAACAGGCTGGAGGCTACAAAAGCAGTGGCCGCCGATTTTGTGAAGAATCGTCCGGCAGATCGTATTGGGCTGGTAGTATATGCCGGAGAAAGTTTCACCCAAACTCCAATTACCAGTGATAAAAGTATAGTTCTTAGTGCCCTCGAAGATATCGAATACAATAGCATGCTGGAGAATGGAACTGCGATTGGAATGGGATTGGCTACAGCTGTGAACCGACTTAAAGACAGTGAAGCCGAAAGTAAGGTGATCATTCTTCTTACCGACGGAATGAATAACGCCGGATTCATAGACCCGAAGATCGCGAGTGAACTGGCAGTTGAATTTGGCATAAAAGTTTATACCATTGGAGTGGGAAGTAATGGCACGGCTCTATCGCCGGTAGCTATTTTGCCTAACGGAAATTTCCAGTATGGAAGAGTGCCGGTGGAGATCGATGAAGCTTTATTAAAAGATATTTCAGAAGTAACCGGCGGGAAGTATTTTAGAGCAACAGATAACCGAAGTCTTGAGGAGATCTATGCAGAAATAGATGAACTTGAGAAGACAGAAATTGAAGAATTCAGGTTCTATAATTATGAAGAAAAATTTCGGCCGTTAATATTGTTGGCAGGTTTTCTGTTACTAATTGAAATATTGCTTCGCTTTACCATTTTTAGAAGCTTTGTTTAAAACAGTGAAAAATGTTTTTGTTAGAAGATAAAACTTATTTGTGGTTGTTGGTTGGGATACCTGTCATTGTACTGTTGTATCTCATGGTGATCTTTTGGCAAAAAAAGACCCAGAAAAAATTTGCCGACAAAGAGCTGCTGGATAAGCTTAGCCCCAACCGGTCCACAGGAAAACAGGTGATGAAGATCATCCTGTTGTGTTTGGCGCTAGCCAGTTTTGTCATAGCACTTGTGAACCCACAGTTTGGCACAAAATTGGAAACTGTTAAAAGGGAAGGAGTCGATGTGGTCTTTGCCATTGATGTCTCCAAGAGTATGCTCGCCGAAGATATTGCGCCAAACAGGCTTGAGAAGTCAAAGCAGTTGGTGACCCAGATCATTAACAACCTGGCGAGCGACAGGGTAGGAATAATTGCCTATGCAGGAAGCGCCTTTCCGCAGCTGCCAATTACTACAGATTATGCTGCCGCAAAAATGTTCCTGCAGAATATGAATACAGAAATGCTTTCCTCGCAGGGAACTGCAATAAAGGAGGCCATAGAAATGTCAAAAACCTATTTTAATGATGATGAACAGACCAACCGGGTCTTGTTCCTTATAAGTGACGGGGAAGATCACGAGGGAAATATTGAAGAAATTGCTGCTGAAGCTGCCCGCCAGGGAATAAGGATAGTAACCATTGGTGTAGGTACTCAAAAAGGTGGGCCTATACCTATTAAGAGAAATGGAGTCATTCAGAATTATAAAAAAGATAACCAGGGGGAGACTGTGATCACCCGTCTCGATGAAGAAACCTTAAAAGAGATCGCAAGTGCCGCCAATGGAAGGTATGTGGATGGAAGGGTGACTTCGCAGGTGGTGGAAGAGGTTACAGAGATCCTTCAGAATATGGACAAAAAGGAATTTGAATCTCAACAAATAGCCGAATATAAGAGCCAGTTCCAGTGGTTCTTAGGGCTGGGATTACTATTTTTACTTCTGGATGTTCTCTTGCTTGAAAGACAGACAGCCTGGTTAAAAAGGTTAAATTTGTTTAATGAAAAAAGAAGCTGATGATGAAAAGGACATTTAAACAATACTTGCCAAAAATGGCATTTTTGAGTATTCTTTTTATGCTTCCTTTTTTTGCTGAAGCACAGGAAGCGCCCGATGCTGCAACCAAAGCAGCAAAAAAGTACATGCAGGAAGCGGAAGCCGCCCTGGCCGATAATGATATGGCTACTGCTGAAGCTTACTACCGGAAAGCCATAGCAAAAGATCCTTCAAATGCTGAAGCCAAATACAACCTGGGAAATCTCTACTACAATAAAGATATTACCAGTCAGGCTTTGGAACGACACCGCGGTGCTGCAACTACGGCTGAAGAAAAGCCTTTAAAACATGATGCTTTTCACAACCAGGGGAATGCTTACATGAAGCAAAAGAAATACAGTGAAGCTGTCGAAGCTTACAAGCAGTCTCTGCGGAACAATCCTAATGACGACGAAACCCGCTATAACCTTGCCCTGGCGAAAAAGATGCTTGAAGAGGAACAAAAGCAGGGAGGCGGTGGAGATAGTAAGGACAAAGACCAGCAGGACCAACAAAAGCAGCAGGATCAACAGGATCAACAGGACGGGGAAGGGGAGAAAGAACAAAGTGAAGATGGAAAGCCCGACGAGCAGGAAGGCGGAGATAAGAAAGAAGACGAAAATAAAGAAGGCGATCAAAAGAAAGATAATGCCGGACAGCCCGATGACAAAGAACAAAAGAAGCAGGAGCAGCCAAAGGAAGGGCAGGAGCCAAAGCAGCCTCAGCAACGGCCCGGGCAACTTTCTCCACAACAGGTAAAGAACCTTTTGGAAGCCATGGGTAATGAAGAAAAGAAAGTTCAGGAAAGGATAAACGCCAAAAAAGCCAAAGGAGTTCCTGTACAAACAGAAAAAGACTGGTAATTAAAATGAAGCATAAACTGTTACTTTTAGTGATGTTAATGGTCTCAGGCCTTGCTACTAGTCAGGTGCAGTTTGAGGCCAAGGTGAGTAAAAATAAGCTCGGGGTCAATGAACGCCTTAGGGTGGACTTTGTGATGAATGAGGATGGCGATAATTTTAATCCGCCGGAATTCTCCAGTTTTACAGTGGTTGGTGGTCCCAACCAGGCTGTAAGTAATAGCTGGATCAACGGAAAGAGAAGTTACTCCAAAACCTACAGCTATTTTCTTGCACCAAAGGGCCGTGGAAAATTCACTATTGGCCAGGCAGAGATCACCATAGATGGTGAAATATACAAAACCTCACCTGTACAGGTAGAAGTCACCGCTGCCGTAGATCAACCTACAGATGGGGAGAATTCAGAATATATAGCTTCAGAAAATATTCACCTGGTAGCCGAGATCTCCAATACCAATCCTTATCTCAACGAAGCTATTACAGTAGTTTACAAGCTGTATGTGAGCCCGCGTATCAACGTGAGTGACTGGAGACAATTGGACAACCCGAAGTTTAGTGACTTTTGGAGCCAGAATATAGATATTAGAAGACTTGAAGTGGAGAACGGCACTTATAAAGGAGAACCGTATCGCTTTGTAGTCCTAAGAAAGACAGTGTTATATCCGCAGAAAACAGGAAAGCTGAATATCGAACCCCTCACACTGAATATTTCTGTTGAGGTTCCCGGCAACCGGAGGGATATTTTTGGGAACAGGTTCTATGAGACGGTAGATAAAGTTGTGGCCGCAGGAAACCGGGTTATTGAGGTTAAGCCCTTACCTCAGGAAGGTCGCCCTGCCGATTTCACCGGCGCCGTGGGTAAAAACCTGAATTTAAAAGTCACTACCAATAAAACCGAATTACGGGCTACAGAATCCCTGCAGGCTACGGTGGAAGTCAGTGGTCAGGGGAACCTGAAGTTATTCGACCTGCCTCCGTTAACTGTTCCTTCTTCAATGGAAAAGTACGAGCCGGAGTATGTGGAGAACGTAAATACGACCCTTAGCGGAATGCAGGGAAGAATTACAAATCAATATATGCTGGTGCCACAGGCGCAGGGGAATTTAGCTATACCTCCGGTGAGCTTCAGTTACTTTGATTTGAACACCCAGACCTATAAAACTCTTACTTCAGAAGAAATTCTGCTTGATGTCGATGCGCCACCTGCCGGTAGCCAAACAGCATCGGGAAGTACAGGAGCGATCGCTCAACAGGTGCCTTCGGCTACAAATCAATTCAGGTATATTAAATTAAACACCTCCTTAAAATCAATTGGGGAGACTTCATTCATAGGTTCAACTTTGTTCTGGAGCCTGTTCTTAACTCCGCTGCTGTTCATTCCGCTAGCCATCATATTCGGCAACCGAAGAAAGGCAATAGCAGGTGATGTGCGGGGGAACAGGATTAGAAAAGCAGATAAACTTGCCCGTAAATATCTTTCAGAAGCTAAAAAGAATCTGGGAGATCAGGTGAAATTTTATGAGTCGCTTGAGAGGGCCCTTCATAACTATCTTAAGGCTAAACTGCATATACAGACCAGCGAGATGAGCAAGGAGAGAATAAAGGAGTTGCTCGAAAGTCGCGGAGTGGATGCAACTACTGTGACTGAATTTATTGAACTACTTAAGAGCTGTGAATTTGCCCGCTATACTCCTGCTTCAAATGTTGCGATGCAGCAGGACTATGACAAGGCGGTACGTGTAATCTCTGAAATTGATAAACAGGTATGAATAAGCTGATCTTTTTACTGGCTGTTCTCTTCAGCTTCACCGGAATAGCACAAAATTCTCAACTTTTTGAGGCTGCTAATAAAGCTTATGGTGCCGGCAGTTATGAAGAAGCCATTGAGAAATATGAGCAGATCCTGGCTAATGGAGAGACCTCGGCTGCAGTACATTTTAACCTGGGAAATTCTTATTACAAAATAAATAATATTGCTCCCAGTATATATCACTATGAAAAGGCGCTGCAACTGGAGCCGGGAGATGAAGACATTATTAATAACTTAAGCTTTGCCCGCAACATGACGATAGATGCACTGGGGCAGGAGGAAAGCAAAGGTTTTTATGGCCTTTTTGAAAGCTCAACTACTGCATTTTCTGCTTCGGGTTGGGGCTGGGTTGCGGTGTTCTGTATGCTGGCGTTCGTCGTCTTCTTCCTCGTGTACTACTTTAGCAGTAGAACGGTAGTTAAAAGACTGCTTTTTATTGGCAGTATGTTTTTTCTCGCAATGGCAATTGCTTCAGCAGTAATAGGATTTACCAAACAAGGACTTCAGGAGGATAATATTTACGCAATAGTCTTTTCTGAAGAAGTGGAGGTGAAGACAGAACCTTCGCCTGCTTCAGAAGAAGCTTTCAGATTACATGAAGGGGCAAAAGTTAAAATTACCGAAGATTTTCAGGGTTGGGTCGAGATAGAACTTCCCAACGGTAGTACAGGGTGGATGGATCAAACGGGTCTTAGAAGGTTGTAATTCAACTACATCTTTGGACCGGGTCACTACTTGATCGTCATCAATTTTACTTATCTCTAATAGTAAAAAAGAATCGGAATCCCGCGTCATTTCAGGGTTAGAGCGAATTTTTAAGAGTGTAGACTTTGGCACATCCTTTAAAAATGCTATTTTTGTCACCTTTGAAAAAAGTCGCTTACATATTATCTTTTATCTTCCTGAGTTTTGTTGCAGGACCCACTATCATCTCTCTTATTGATGACTCTGTGGATGTGTCCTTTGCTTTTACGGCAAACGAGGAAGAGAACTCTTCAAAGAATACCGTTTCTTTTGAATCCCTGGTGGAAGAGATCTATTCTAACCATGCGAGTATAGAATATTTGAGAACGCATCAAAAAGAAAGATATTCTTATAAGGAAGATTACCATAAGGTATACCTCGAAGTGACTTCTCCCCCTCCCAAAACTGCATAAATATTTTCCGTTTTTAGATCCGCTGTCTTGTGGCTACCTGCTCGGGGCCCTGAGAGTATATATGGATATTTCTCACTTCGGGTCGAATTTTCAACTATAGTTTTAATAATCTATGGCAGGATTTAAAAGTTAATCCCTGCCAGTAAACGTATTTATATTTATGTTCAAGCACCTCAAAAGTGATTTGCCGGCCAGTATTGTTGTATTTTTTGTCGCCTTACCATTATGTCTTGGTATTGCCCTGGCCAGTGGCGCGCCATTATTTTCAGGTTTAATTGCCGGAATTGTCGGTGGAATAGTAGTAGGAGCCATGAGTGGTTCCAATGTAGGGGTAAGCGGTCCTGCTGCCGGATTGGCGGCGATCGTTCTTGCCGCTATTGTTAGCCTGGGTAGTTACCAGGACTTTCTTTTGGCCGTAGTTTTGGCAGGAGTGATCCAAATCTTATTTGGAGTCCTTAAAGCCGGAATTATTGGCTATTATTTCCCGTCATCCGTGATTAAAGGGATGTTAACGGGTATTGGGATCATTATCATTATTAAACAAATCCCACACTTTTTTGGGTACGATGGTAATATTGGAGATCTGTACTCAATTGATGAAATGGGATACCTGTTTAGAGGGATAAGCCCGGGAGCTACTCTTATTGCCTTTATTGGTATGGGAATTCTCATTCTCTGGGATGCCGTGCTCACTAAAAAAAGCAAGATCTTTAGATTAGTCCAGGGGCCGCTGGTCGCAGTAGTAGTGGGTATTATCTTTTATCTTCTTACACGGGATTCAGAAATGTTTGCAATCAATGAGAAGTTTCTGGTAAACGTTCCGGTTCCTGATAGTTTTGACTCGTTCATTGGCCAGTTCACCTTTCCTTCTTTTAGAATGATAGGTGATATGGAGATCTGGATCACTGCTTTTACCATTGCATTAGTTGCCAGTCTTGAAACGCTTTTATGTGTTGAAGCAACAGATAAACTTGATCCTCACAGAAGAACCACGCCAACGAACCGTGAATTGTTTGCTCAGGGTACAGGAAACCTGATTTCAGGTTTCATTGGAGGTTTGCCAATTACTCAGGTGATCGTAAGGAGTTCGGCCAACATCCAGTCTGGCGGACAAACAAAACTATCTGCTATCATTCACGGTTTTTTACTATTGATCTCCGTGATCATTATTCCAACGGTTCTGAATTTTATACCATTATCTGTTCTTGCCGCTGTGCTTTTCCTGGTAGGGTATAAACTTGCCAAACCGCAGCTTTTCGTGCAGATGTATAGAGCCGGTTGGAAACAGTCTGTGCCGTTCATGGTAACTGTGGCAGGTATTATCTTTGGAGATCTTCTCGTGGGAATCACTTTAGGATTGTTGGTTGGGATTTGTGTGATCCTTATCAAGAGTTACCAGAACTCTTACTTTCTTCATAAAGAAGATGTACAAAACGGAGGTAAGACAGTGAAGATGACCCTGGCGGAAGAAGTTACCTTTATAAATAAGGGAGCGATCATTAAAGAATTAAACAAACTTGAAGAAAATTCATATCTTATCATGGATGTGACCAGAACTCATTACCTGGATAGTGATATCGTAGAAATTCTCGACGATTTCAAGATCAAGGCAGAGGAAAAGAACATAAACATTAAGATCATTTCTGAAAGAGGTACTGTGGAGAATCCGGCGAGTTACCAGCAGTTTTTTCTAAAGCCGAAAACAGCTTAAAAAAAAACCGACATTATTTAATTACAACTAATTGTAAAACATTAAAACATACATCATGATCAAAGACATTATAAATAAAGAAAAACAAGATAGTTTAACTCCAGATAAGGTGCTTGATGCATTAATGGCCGGTAATGAGAGATTCACCGGGAAAGAAATGCATCAAAGAGATTACTCAAGCCAGATCGATCAAACCAGCGGAGGACAGTGGCCACAAGCAGTTGTGCTAAGCTGTATTGACTCGAGAGTGCCTGTAGAGATCGTTTTTGACCAGGGAGTAGGAGATATTTTTGTTGCCCGCGTAGCCGGGAACTTTGAGAATACAGATATCCTGGGGAGTATGGAGTACTCGTGTAAAGTAGCAGGAAGTAAGCTTGTTTTTGTACTGGGTCACGAAGCTTGTGGAGCAGTTAAAGCGGCTTGTGATGATGTGGAGCTTGGCAACATTACGCACTTGCTTGGAAATATCAAACCTGCTGTAAAAGCGACAGAAACAGATGGAGAAAGAAGTTCCAAAAATGACTCTTTTGTGGCCGGTGTTGTTGAGAACAACGTGAAGCTTACCATGCAAAGGATCAGAGAAAAGAGTCCGATCCTAAAGGAGATGGAAGATAAAGGTGAGATCAAAATTGTAGGGGGAGTGTACTCAATCTCCACTGGAAAAGTAAGCCTGCTATAAGAAGATTTCGTTCGGCTTAACTGCTGAAGATAATAAGACAGATCCGGTATGGAATTAAGTATTCCTGCCGGATTTTTCTTTTAGGTATGTTTTTTCAGAAAAAAGATCTTATCGAAGTTCTTCAGAGTCCTCTTCAGCTTCGGAAGAAGTTTCAAAAAGATCCCCTTCTTTGATCTCTTCGATAATTGTTGGCAAAATAGCAGGGGCTATTGCTCTCACCGGGGTGTAGAGTATAGATTCTTCTTTTGTGGTTTCTTCTGCAGTAAAAACGTCGAAGCGTTCGATGAACATGATAAAAATACTTGCCAAAAATGCCATTTTTAGCACCCCTAAAGCACCACCTGCCAATCTATTAATGATCCCTAAGGCAACCATGTGCACCATTTTTGTGAGAAAGCTCCCGGCAAGGGAAATGACCAGGGCGACAATAAAAAAAGTAAGCGCAAAAGAAACAATTGACAGCAATTTGTCACTCCAATCAAGGAAGCTGTCCAGGAAAATATAGGTGGCACCTGAGAAATGTATGGCGGCGTAAATCCCTCCCAGGAGTGAAAGCAGACCTGCCAGTTCAACAAAGAAACCTTTAAAGAGTCCTCTTACGAGACCTGTAAGTATAAAGATCGTGAGGAGCAGATCGAGGATATTCATGTTCTCAAAGATAGCAATTTCCCGTTCTTAGTAATTATCTTTGCAAAATGTCTAGAGATGAACAATTAAAATTACGTTGGGCTGAAGTGGAGCAAAAGCTCTCACAGCAATTTGCCGATGGGGAAAAGCTGGAGCTCGATGCCATAATATACCTTATTGGCCTTCAGGAATTGGGCCAGATACACAGGAAATTTAAAAAGGACCATAAGCTGGACCTAATGCACATTGCGATATGCCGACTTCTTGAGCCTTATGGTTACTATGAATTTGATTATTTTGACGATGAAGGCTGGCCGCATTATAAGGTAGTTGAAAACCTTCCACAGTTAAAGGCTGGAGAACAACAGGTGCTTATGAAAGAAGCTATTGTTCACTATTTCCTGGAAAAAGATTATATAAAATAGCATTTTTGAAAGGGTGGCTTAAACGGAAATGCCTGTGGTGAGTGCCGCATTATTTTCCTAAATTTGCGCTTCCTAAAGAATAGGGACCATGACAGAAACCATAAAGGAGCATATCTCTGAAATTGAGGCTTTTCAAGCTAAAACTAAAGAGGAAGTAGAAAATTTCCGTATTAAGTACCTTGGCAAAAAGGGCATTTTGAACCAGTATTTTGCTGAATTCAAGTCGGTGCCGAATGAGGAGAAGAAAGCCTTTGGGCAGGCAGTGAATGAGCTTAAGGATGCTGCGAACAACAAAGTGCAGCAGCTTAAGGAAGAGCTCGAGAGCAAGGAAGAGGAAAAAGGGGTCTATGGTGACCTTACACGTCCCGGGGAGCCGGTTGAGATCGGTGCACGTCATCCTATTTCCATAGTAAAGAACCAGATCATCGAGATCTTTGCAAACATTGGCTTCAATGTTTCTGAAGGTCCCGAGATGGAAGATGACTGGCATAATTTTACTGCTTTGAACCTTCCCGAGTATCACCCGGCAAGGGATATGCAGGATACCTTCTTTATTCAAACAAACCCCGATGTGCTTTTGCGTACCCACACCTCTTCTGTACAGGTGCGGTACATGGAAAACAACAAGCCACCAATAAGAACCATCTCTCCCGGAAGAGTTTTTAGGAATGAGGCTATATCGGCACGTTCGCACTGTATCTTCCACCAGGTAGAAGGTTTGTATGTAGATAAAAATGTTTCGTTTGCAGATTTGAAGCAAACTTTATTGTACTTTACTAAGCAGTTGTTCGGAAAGTCCAAGATAAGGTTGCGACCTTCTTATTTTCCGTTTACAGAACCGAGTGCAGAAGTTGATATCTACTGGGGTCTTGAAACCGAAACCGACTATCGTATTACAAAAGGTACCGGTTGGTTGGAGATCATGGGCTGCGGGATGGTAGATCCAAATGTGCTTCGCAACTGTAACATAGACCCTGCAGAGTATTCGGGATTTGCATTTGGTATGGGGATAGAAAGGATAGCAATGCTGCTTTACCAAATTGGAGATATTCGCATGTTCTATGAGAACGACATGAGGTTCCTGGAACAGTTTAAATCGTCTATATGAAAACTATTGGAGTAGTCATTCTTGGTCTTATTCTTTTGGCGGTGATCATTGTAATGATCGTTGTGGAAATTATTGAACTTGCTGTAGGTGCAGTTCTCTTACTTGTCGCCCTGGGCATCATCTGGTGGTTATGGCGTAAAGTAAAAAGCCGATTTGAATAGCAGTGAAAAAAGACATCCAAATTCCTGAAGTAAAAGATGTTTATGTTGCTGCCGTGCGCGAAAAGCATGGGGAATATCAAACTCTTGACTGGAATGCCTATCTCATCAATGACAGGGAAGAGACTTTAGAAAGTGTTCTAATCGTGAGCAAAGGCTATGATGGTAAAAAAGAGACTTCTACCATGAGGCACACAATTGCTGAATTGCCGCCTCAATCTTTCGCTAAAGTAGAATTTCTACAGGATGATGTGCTGCAACTCAACAATGAATTTTCTGTATCCTTCTTTGCTGAAGGAAAAATGTTTCACAAAAAATTCATTTTTAGAAAGAATAGCATCAACGAAAAGGCGCTTCAGGAGCTGCCGGTGATGCAGAAGAAAGGGGTGCTGCTGAAGTAGTGGATTGGTGAATAGTTATTAGTTAATTGGAAATATTGATCCTTTTTGCAATATTCCCAATTAACGAATAACTAACTAATCCAGTTTCTCCGCTAACTTCTTGAACACCTTTTTAGGTTCTTTACCCTGGTAGAGAATTCCATACACGGCATTGATTATAGGCGTTTTTGCACCTGTTTCCTGAACTATTTTATAGGCGCTATCGGTGGCATAATAACCCTCGGCTACCATGCTCATTTCCATTTGAGCGCTCTTTACAGTATATCCTTTCCCGATCATATTTCCGAACATCCTGTTGCGGCTAAAGATCGAGTACCCTGTCACCAAAAGGTCTCCTAAATAGGCAGAATCATTTATGTTCCGCTTCATTTTGTGCACCTTCTTAATGAACTTTTTCATCTCCCTTATGGCATTACTCATCAACACACTCTGGAAGTTATCCCCGTAACCCAAGCCGTGAGCGATTCCTGCAGCAATTGCATAAATATTTTTAAGCATTGCGGCATATTCTGTTCCTACAATATCATCACTCGTTTTGCAGTTGATGTAATCACTGCTGAGATATTTAGCCATGAACCTGGCCTTTTCTTCATCAGAACATGCAATAGTGAGATAAGAAAGCCGCTCGAGGGCAACCTCTTCCGCATGGCATGGACCGGTAATGACTCCAATGTTCTCGTAAGGGATATTGTAGGTCTTGTGGAAGTGTTCTCCTACTATCAAACTGGTTTCCGGAACTATACCTTTAATAGCTGAAAAAATCACTTTGCCTTCAAGTGATTCGGTTAAATTATCAAGTTCCCGCTTTAAAAAGGCCGATGGGATAGCAAAAATTAAATAATCTGCACGCCTTACAGCTTCATTGATGTCGTTGGTGAGATGCAATTGGGTGATATCAAATTCGACCGAACTAAGGTAGTTGGGATTGTGCTCCTGCTTTTTAATGTGTTCTATTGCATATACGCTGCGCATATACCAGGTCACTTCATCCAGGTTTTCGCAAAGCATCTTAACATTAGCTGTAGCCCAGCTTCCTCCACCAATTACGGCGAATTTCGGCGATCTCTCCATATTTTTTTAGATTCTGCCTCCAAAAATAAGGAAAATAAAGGGGTTGCGAAGAACTGCTGTAGCAAAGAAAATTTTAAAAGCTGTTCACAATCATTAAAACTTTAACATATTGAAGGTCAAAAATCGTGTACGATTGGGAACAAATCTACGTTATAGAAGTAGAAAGATTATTTATAGAAGAGTTTAATCTTTTTTGGTTGGTTAGTTAGTGAAGAATTGCCCTCGGATTCCAAACTCCGGGGGCAATTTTTTTATCGGTAAAAGTTCATATCATCAATGTACTTCCAAACCGTTGGAGGAAGCAACGGGCGAACATCTCTCCCTTCTTTTATGGCCTTTCTAATGAAGGTTGATGAGATCTCAACCCGGGGTGCATCGGTGAGTGTAATGCGGGGATGATCGAGTAGGTCGGGATGATTTTCTCCTTCCGAATATCTTGGATAAACCAGTACGTCATGTCTCTCTAAAATGACCTCATAATTCTTCCATTTTGGAAAACTCTTCAGGTTATCTTCTCCCATGATAAGTACGAACTCATAGTCGGGATATTTCTCTTCGAGTCTGGCCAATGTGTTGACTGTATAGTTTGGCTGCGGAAGCTTGAATTCAATATCGCTGGGTTTAATATCCGGATATTCCTCGCATAACTGCCACACCATTTCAAACCTGTGATGGTCGTTAAGCAAACTGCTTTTTTTCTTAAAGGGATTATGAGGTGTTACCACCATCCAAACCTCTGTGAGGTTTGAGTACTGCAATAAATGATTTGCCAGGATAAGATGCCCTACATGTACAGGGTTAAAAGTGCCAAAAAAAAGACCTACTCTTTTTTTCACTTTTTTGAGACTTTAGTAGCTCCCACAAAGTCCGAAACCAAAGTATAGGCTTCTTCCAAAGCAGTATTGAGATCATTATTGATGATAATATGATCAAATTGTGGTGCCGTAGCGAGTTCAATAGAGGCTTTGGCCACTCTCATATTGATCTTATCCATAGACTCGGTTTCCCGCTTCTTTAACCTTATCTTCAATTCCTCGATACTCGGTGGTTTTACGAAAACCGCCAGAGTTTTTTCAGGGTAGATGTTCTTGATGTCAAGACCGCCTACCACATCGATGTCAAAAATGACATTTTTGCCATGGGACCAAATACGTTCTACTTCTGCCTTTAAAGTTCCGTAGAAATTGTCCCGGTATACCTCTTCCCACTCCAGGAACTCATCATTTTTGATCTTGTCTTTAAACTCTCTTAAGCTCAAAAAGTAATAATCCTTAGCATGAACTTCAGTCCCCCTGGGTTCACGGGAGGTGGCTGAAATAGAGAATTCCAGGTTGAGTTCCTCCTGTGCAAGCAGGTACTTTACTATCGTTGTTTTTCCCGATCCCGATGGTGCCGAAAAGACAATCAATTTACCGTCGGCCATTACAGTACGTTTAAAAGTTGTTCTTTGATCTTTTCCAGCTCGTCCTTCATTTGCACCACAAGTTGTTGCATAGGTGCATAATTGGATTTACTACCAATGGTGTTGATCTCCCTGCCCATTTCCTGAGAAATAAAAGCGAGCTTCTTTCCATTGGAATCTGAAGAGTTAAGGGTCTTCAGGAAGTAATCCATATGATTTTCCAGCCTCACCTTTTCTTCAGTAATATCAAATTTTTCAATGTAGAATATCAACTCCTGTTCGAACCTATTCTCATCTATATTTTCCTTGAGTTCAGCTACTCCTTTATGAAGACGTTCGCGAACTCCTGCAATTCTTTCCGGATCCATTTCGATGACTTTTTTAAGAAGATCCTGAATATTTCCGGCTCTTTGCTCCAGTTCTTCTTCAAGTGCTTTTCCTTCAGCCGAACGGAAATCATTGATCTCTCTCAATGCTTCCTCTACAGCTTCTTCGATCGCTTTAAATTCATCTTCGTCGATCTCTTCTCTTTCAGTTTTAAAAGAATCGGGCATGCGCACCGCCATTTGAAGCAGGTCAACATCGCTTGCCGGATATATCTCGCGAAGCTGCGCCATGTATTTTTTTACAGCCGCAGTATTCACTGCAGAGGTGGTTTCTTCCCCGGTTACTTCGACGTAGACTGAAAAATCCACTTTTCCGCGGGTAAGCTCCCGGGAGATCTTATTGCGCAACTGAAGCTCCTTCTCGCGGTATTGAGAAGGAATGCGGGCATTAAGATCCAGATTCTTACTGTTAAGGGATTTGATCTCTACGGTGATCTTTTTGGATGGAAGCTGTAAAACGCTTTTTCCAAAGCCGGTCATGGACTGAATCATAGGGTGATTTTAATGATGCACAAAGATACAGATTTCTGAAGCAGTGCAAAGGGGTGGTGGGTTTTTTAGCTTACTGTAAGGTAGTGAGCTGGGCGTGCCGTGCAACCATCATGTTGAAGATCCCATAGCCAATAAGACCTGTCGCAGTGGCGCCGAGTAAAAGCGATCCGTAAGAGAAGCTCAACAGGTATTGCAGTGCTCCTTCTGTGCCTTTATAGACTTCTGCATTATGAAGTAAGATCACCTTGATGAGGAAAAAAGAGATCACTCCAAATACCACTCCTCTTGCAATATATCCAAATCGCCCAGATTTCCTTATGAATTCGTATTCATGTCTTAGATCGGGGTATTTGTCGATCTTCTTCATGAATTTTGCTGAATAAGCCAGGCGGAACTGCATGAAAGCCTGGGCCGCCACTACAAGAGCAACGATCCAAATTAAGGAGGAACCATAATCCTGACTTAGGAGCTCTCCCAGGGCCGCTTTTTCCTGTTCATTGCCATCGTCGGGATTTGCCTGGGTATTATTTTCGAACAGTTCATCCAGCAAAGGTTCTGCAAAAGAATAGGCGATGACGGCATAAAAAATTGCCGAATAGAAATATCTCATCCTCGTTAAAACTCCCTTCCAGTTATTAGGTTTTTTTCCTCCGTTCTTTTTGGGTCTTAACCACACCTGTACCAGTCGCCATAAGGTGTATGCAAAAAGACCTAAAGCAACCAATCCAACCAGAATTTTTCCAAGAGGCAGGTCAAGAAGAAAGCTGATTACTCCACCCGTGCTGGTGACATCTCCGCCGAGACCAAAAGCAGCCATGAATGTAAGCACCCCTACAAGAATATAAACCAGGCCTTTTGTGAAAAAACCGGCCGATCTTAGTTTTGAGATATATTCCTTATCGGGAGTTGGGACCATAGTAAATCATAAAGTTATTACTTTTTGGCGCTGGTCATTTGGGGTTTAACATTCCATAAAGATCAAATGCGGGATCCCAGGAATTCCAGGGCTCTTTCTTCATTGTAGGTCACCTTTTTATTCTGGAGGAACCCAACATGCCCGCCATGTGCAGGAGTCTCCAGAAAGAGAAACTCACTCTTTTTGGCTATTGCCTCAGGATAACAGTCAGGTGAAAGAAAGCCGTCATTCTGCGCATTGATAATGAGGGTTGGAATTTTGATATTTTCGAGGAACTGGCGCGAGCTGTTCCGGGTGTAGTAATCAAGTGCATCCTCAAAATCATGGGCTCTACTGGTATATAAATTGTCTATATCGAGCAGACTGTTACAAGCTTCAATTTCTTGCCTTGTCAATCTATCAGGAAAATTTTCTGCCCGCACCATGAGATGATCCCTCAATTTGTAGAGGAATCTTTTTGCATAGAGGAAGTTTTCTTTCTTTTGAAGTTGCTGGAGACTTCCGTGGAGATCACAGGGGACAGAGACCATCACTGCCGCCTTGATCTGCTCCGGAATTTCCCTTTTTTCGCCCAGGTACTTCAGCATAAGATTTCCGCCAAGGCTGAAGCCGTTAAAAGCTATGGTTTGGTATTTATCCTTTTTGAGAATATGCTCTACCACCTCCTGCAGGTCACCTGTGGCGCCGGCGTGGTAGGACCTAAAGTGCCTGTTTAGTTCTCCGCTGCATCCACGCAGGTTCATTGCAGCAACATCCCAGCCATGGGAGTTAAAATATTTTGCGAGACCCGTTACGTAGGGACGCTTTGCACTTCCCTCGAGGCCGTGGATCACCACCAGAACCTTTTCAGATCTTTCTTCAGAAAAGCTCCAGTCCAGGTCGAGGAAATCGCCGTCTTCAAGATCTATTCGCTCCCTATCCTGATGTAAAGGCACCTTTCGGATTAAAGCCGAATAGACAGTCGAAATATGATAATTTCGAAAGATGACCGGGGGAGTATATGTGCTTTCTACTAACGGCATATGTAGACTTTTAAAGTGTAAATGAAAGAAAAATTCATTATGCATGCATAATATAAATTTGTAATTTTATCTCAAAATTTTGATTATGTACAAGAAAAAGTTCGAGATAAGGTGGAGTGATATTGACGCCAACAGGCATCTGGCTAATACAGCCTATATAAATTTCATGAGTCATACCCGTATGGGTTTTTTAATGGAGAATGGTTTTGGCCATAAAGAAATGGCCGAGCACAACCTGGGACCTGTAGTTTTCTATGAGCATATCTCCTATTTCAAGGAAGTTTTTGCAGGGAAACCTGTCACAGTTACTTTAAAACTCAAAGGGCTTAGTGAAGACGGAATGTATTTTGAGTTTGTCCATGACTTTTACGATCACAAGGGCCGGAATTTCGCCAGCTGTGAGATGATGGGTGCCTGGATCGATCTAAAGGAACGCAAACTTAGAGGTCTACCGCCGGAATTGCTTGGAAAGCTTGACCATCTTGAGCATACCGAAAACTTTAAAGTACTAACCAAAGAAGATACAAGGAGGTACGGAAAAAAACCTAAGGATATAGATCCGGCTATGCTGTAGGTTTAGGCTTTCTTGTAACCATATAAACTCCTGCAAAAACCAGAAGGGCTGCGGTGATCTTGAGCAGGTTTAAACTATCTGCCCCGGTAGAAACTGCATATGCTATTGCAATAAGCGGCTGTAAATAAACAAAGGCGCTAATGGTGGAAGCACTTAGTTGTTTTAGAGCGTAAACATTCAGAAGATAGGTTAGAAATGTTGTTCCGAAGACAACAAAGCTCATTCCCAGGATCGCTTCTGTAGGAAGGCTGGTCCATTCGACCTCAATGAACTGCCCGATGGTAAACGGAAAATTTATGATCACAGCCATTCCAAAAAGCCATTTCATCAATGTAAATGGATGATACTTTGAAGTAAGTGGTTTGATCAGGATCAGGTAAAGTCCGTAAGAGGTGGCATTGACCAGGACCAAAAGATTTCCCAGCGGAATGTTTGGCGCATTCGACACGTGACTACTGCTGAATATTATGAGGCCCAACGCACCCGCCAACCCGGTAATAATACCCATGGTTTTGAGGAAGGTAACCCGTTCTTTTATGAGAATTGCAGCAAGGACTAAAACTATAATGGGGGTTATCGTGGTGATGACCGAACTGTTAATCGGGGTGGTAAGGCTTAAGCCCTTGAAGAAAAAGAGCATGTTGATACACATTCCCAGGATGGTACACCCAAACAATCGCGGCCAGTCACTGGTCGCAATTTTTTCTTTTGGTCCTAAAAAGCTAATTAACCAGAATAGAATTGCGGCACCCGTAACTCTTAACAGAATAAATCCAAAGGGTTCAATATAAGTAGGCATCAGGCCTTTAGCCACCGTGTGGTTAATTCCATAAATAGTACCTGCACCAATGGCTGCAAGAATTGCCAGCAGCCTCTTATTCACTTATTGAATCTTTTGCTGCGGCCACCTCTTTTTTAGAGTTGCCGATAAAGATCTGTTGACCGTTAACTATAACCGGTCGCTTAAGAAAGGTATAATGTTCTAAAAGAAGAACTTTATAATCTTCTTCGGAAAGCTGTTTATTCTTTAGATCCCGTTCTTTATATAATCTTGCTCTTTTATTAAAAAGAGCTTCATAAGTACCCGACCTCTCTTTAAGCTCCTGCAATTGATCGGTAGTGAGTGGGTTTTCCTTGATGTTCTGCAGTTCGTAAGAGGCAGGAGGATCGAGCTCCTTCAGGATCCTTTTACAGGTATCACAGGTTGACAAATGATAGATCTTCTTCATGCGGTAAAATTATTCAATCCTTATGAATGGCCGAACTTCCTCCAGTGGAATTTCCAAAACAATATCTCCGGCCGCATAGGGGGCAATTTCGTAGGAGTTGTAAACAAGAATTACTTTTCCTTCGGAAAAACCAATGTTTTCGGGCAGGATGAAGGTTTCCTTTTCAAACCAGAAGCCTGTGCTGTTAATATTTTCCCCTTCCGGAATTTCCTGCTGCTGCCTGAATTTTTGTTCGGCAAAGGCAGTGAAATCATGTTTAAAAATGTCATTTTTGGAAAGGATTTCTCCAGAGCTGGGATCGAAGTTAAGAAAGGTGAGGGTTTTATAACCATGCGCTCCTCCACTAAAGATCTCTGTAATGATCCTGACCGAAATCAGGCTGTCAGATCTAAAAGATACCTGTTCGTTGACATAAGCTTCCCATGGCGGTTCTTCAGAAAAATTTTCGGCAGCTTCGCGATAGTCGGTCAGGAACTTTTCCGCAAGGGAATCGAGGCTCTTGATCTGTGGGTCCTGGCTGGAAATGAGCTTGATGATGTGTTCATCAAGATTCCGGTTGATCTGGGCCGCCACGCTTTTATCTCCCGCAGCTCTTACGACGTCCAGGGCTATAACAGTACAGTCATAATCTGCTGTATCGCAATTTTCGCCTGCCTTTTTGACGAGACTTTCCTTTTCAAATCTTAATGTAGCAGAGATTTTTTCTACTTCTTTGTCATTCTTGCAACCTGAAAAAATGATCAGGAGTAGCAATAGACGAGAAATTTTGGAGAACATAAATGGCGAGTGTTAAACTGATCTGAAAGGTACGGGCTATTTTGAGAAAGCACAAAGCGAATGCTATTTTTGTATCTTAAATAAAGACTAAAGTATGAAGTTCAACACCAAAACCATTCACGGAGGTCAAGAGGATACAGATCCTGCTTATGGAGCTGTGATGCCGCCAATATATCAAACCAGCACTTACAAGCAATCTACTCCGGGAGACCATAAGGGTTTTGAATATTCCCGAAGCGGAAATCCCACCAGGACGGCTCTTGAGAGATCCCTTGCGAGCTTAGAAAATGGAAAATATGGATTGGCTTTTGGCTCGGGACTAGCAGCTATAGATGCAGTTCTAAAGCTTTTTAGATCTGGCGATGAGATCATTTCTACAAATGATCTTTACGGAGGTTCTTACAGGCTGTTCAAAAAGATCTATGAAAACTTTGGGATCAAATTCCATCTTGTGAGCATGCAGGATGCAAAGGAAGTTGAACAATATATCAATAAAAACACAAAGCTAATTTGGGTTGAAACTCCTACCAATCCTATGATGAATATCATCGATATTGAGGCGATGTCCCGCATAGCTAAAAAACACGATCTATTATTAGCTGTAGATAATACTTTTGCCACTCCATATTTACAGCAGCCTTTGGAACTGGGAGCTGATATTGTAATGCACAGCGCAACAAAATATCTTGGTGGGCATAGTGATGTAGTGTTAGGCGGACTTGTAGTAAAGGACCGGGAGTTGGCGGAAAGTCTTTATTTCATCCAGAAGTCAAGTGGTGCCGTTTGTGGTCCTCAGGACAGCTTCCTGGTGTTGCGGGGAATCAAGACCCTGCACCTTCGCATGCAGAGGCATTGTGAGAATGGGCAGGCAATTGCCCGTTTTCTAAAAGATCATCCTAAAGTAGACAAAGTATATTGGCCCGGATTTGAAGATCACCCCAACCATGACATTGCTAAAAAGCAAATGAAAGACTTCGGCGGCATGATCTCCTTCACGACTGCTGAAGGAACGCTCGATAGTGCAGTGAAACTTGTTGAGAAACTGAAGATATTCACCCTGGCCGAGTCTTTGGGAGGAGTAGAATCCCTCGCCGGGCATCCTGCGACTATGACCCATGCATCAATCCCGAAGAAAGAAAGAGAAAAAACAGGAATTGTAGATTCTATGATCAGGCTAAGTGTGGGGATAGAAGATGAAGAAGATCTCATTAATGATCTTGAACAGGCTCTCAAATAATCTGTCAAAAAAGGCACTTTTGGAGAGGCTTCTAAGTTCACTTCTACCGTCTACCGACTAAAGCCTACCGTCTAATTAGAAATTCAGATAATAGATATACCCAAAGTTCAACCAAAACATCATATCGTTGAATTTGTTCTGTGGGTTATTATGGTCGAGACCGTCAAGCCAATCGGTATCATAATATCTCCACTGTAGGTTCATCACAAGATCACTAAAGGAGTTGAGCTTGTATCTCATTCCTGCGCCGGCGACTATAGACCAGGTGGAGCCGGCTTCTTGGTCGACATAACCTCTAAAGGTATGAAACAGGTTATCCTCTAAGGGCCCAAGTGTGGAGTAGGTATAGGGATCATATCCTACGAAATTGAAGCCAAGGCTTACATAGGGTGCAATGGGATAGGCAAAGGCCGTGTAGTCCCGAATGCTAAGAGGGTAATATTCCAGGTGGGCTCCAATTTCATAAACTTTGACCTCGCCTATCATGCCGCGCAATTGTCTTCCACTTTCACTGTCCCGCCTGGCCAGTTCCCCAAAATGATTGAGTGTGCCTTCATGGTAGTCCACTTCTGCCCTTATCCTAAAGTGGTCGTTAAAATAAGTGTAGCGGGCATAACAATCACAATCTGCTTTGTATGCGAAGTTCAGGTAATATACGAGACCAATTCCGGGACCCACGTTAGAAGAATTAGTCTCCATGTTATAGCGCAATCCGTAATCTGTATAGTAAGCTACAGGACCGGCTACTATACCAATCTCCTGGCCCACCATTCCAACCTGTGCGGTAGCATTTCCCTTTCCGAAGAAAAAAAGCAAAAACCCCAGCATTAAAGATTTGAGAATGTTGGTCATAGGTAAAACACGAGTCTAAGCAAATATATAAAAACATCCTAAAGAATATAGGAATTTAGGGCCTTTCAGGAAATCATTAATTATAAAAGGAATAACAAATATTTTAAGGCTGATTTTTGAAGATAACGTATATTTGCACCGATTCGTGAAAACGTTTTCGTTAATTATAATTTTAGCCAAACCATGGAAAAAAATGTACAAGAATTCCTGGATAGCGTTTCAAAAAGAAACACTAATGAACCCGAGTTTTTACAGGCGGTTCATGAGGTTGCAGAAACTGTGATTCCATTTATTGAAAAGAATAAAAAATATCAAAATAAAAAATTGCTGGAGCGCATGGTGGAGCCCGAGCGTGTGATCATGTTCAGGGTGCCATGGATCGACGACCAGGGTGAGGTTCAGGTGAACCGTGGATTTAGAATTCAGATGAATTCAGCGATCGGGCCTTATAAAGGAGGTTTGCGTTTCCACCCATCCGTTAACCTTTCGATCTTGAAATTCCTTGCTTTTGAGCAGGTTTTTAAGAACAGTCTTACAACCCTGCCAATGGGCGGTGGGAAAGGAGGATCTGATTTTGATCCAAAAGGAAAGTCAGATAATGAAGTGATGAAATTCTGCCAAAGCTTTATGACCGAACTTCAGCGCCACATTGGCCCTAATACAGATGTGCCTGCGGGTGACATTGGGGTTGGAGGTCGTGAAGTAGGTTATATGTATGGACAGTACAAAAGACTTCGAAACGAATTCACCGGAGTGCTTACCGGAAAAGGTCTTTCTTACGGTGGATCCCTAATACGTCCTGAAGCTACTGGTTACGGGAACGTATATTTTGCTGAAAATATGCTTAAGACCAAAGGTGATTCCATTAAAGGAAAGATCGTTGTGGTTTCAGGTTCCGGAAACGTGGCCCAATACGCAGCCGAAAAAGCCACTCAGTTAGGTGGTAAAGTTGTTACAATGTCCGATTCTTCAGGATACATCTACGATGAGACCGGAATTGATGCCGGGAAACTTGAGTTTATCATGGATCTTAAGAACGTGAAGAGAGGCAGGATCAAAGAATATCTTGACCAATATCCTGATGCAAAATACTTCGAAGGAAAAACTCCGTGGGATGTGAAGTGTGATATCGCTCTTCCATGTGCTACCCAAAATGAGCTTCACGAAGAGGATGCAAGGACCCTTGTAAATAACGGTTGTAAGCTGGTAGGTGAAGGTGCCAACATGCCTTGTACGCCCGAAGCTATTGCAGTATTCCAGGAAGCAAGGATTCTTTTCTCTCCGGGGAAAGCTTCAAACGCCGGTGGTGTTGCGACTTCAGGTCTTGAGATGTCTCAAAACTCGTTGAGGTTCAACTGGACTTCTGAAGAAGTGGATGCCAAGCTTAAGCAGATCATGAACGATATTCACAACCAATGCGTGAAGTATGGTACCGAAGAAGATGGATATGTTGATTACGTAAAAGGAGCCAACATCGCCGGATTCGTTAAAGTTGCCGATGCAATGCTTGCACAGGGAGTGGTATAACTTCATTTAAATAATTGCTGAAAAAGCCGCTTTTTGCGGCTTTTTCTTTTTTCGCTTACATTTATTGCTTCGGAAGAATACCTGCTGAAAATGCCATTTTTGACAGGTTATCCTCCTGAAATATTACTGCTTAAAAAAGCCATTTTTGACAGGCAATATTTTCAGCAGAAAAACAAGTCCTTTTAATGTTGATCAATACCAAAGCGATTGTTTTTAGTGCCCTCAAATATGGAGAAGCCGATCTTATTGTGAAGTGCTTCACCCAAAAGAGCGGTCTCAAAACATATTTGCTTCGAGGGGTGCTCAAGTCTAAAAAAGGTAAAATCAAAGCTTCTCTTTTTCAGCCACTCACACAGGTAGAGATCGTGGCTAATCACAAGGACAAGGGAACACTGGAGTACATGAAGGAGGCGAAGCTTGTAAAAGTCTATCGGAGTTTACATACCAACATCGTGAAATCTACCGTGGTCATGTTTCTCTCTGAAGTGCTGCGGAATGCTGTCAAAGAGGAAGAAGCCAATGGGGCATTATATGATTATCTCGAGGTGAGCCTCGACTGGTTTGATGCCCACGAAAAAACAGTGAATTTTCACTTGCTTTTCCTGCTGAAGCTCACCCGTTATCTTGGGTTTTATCCTGATGATTCTCAAATGGATGCACCAGTTTTCAATCTTGTGGACGGTACTTTTCAGGAAGTAGAAACAAATCCCGATTGCATAAATGACGAAAATGTTGTGCTTTTACAGCGGTTATTGGGCACAGACTTTGATGAGCTTTCTGCCATAAAACTGAACCAGGCTACCCGGTCAGGATTCCTGCTAATGCTTTTAAAATATTACGAGATCCACCTGCAGGGGTTTCATAAACCAAAATCTCTTGTGGTATTGAACGAAATTTTCAGTTAATGCGATTTATTTTAAGCCTTGCTTTTATCCTGCTGTTCAGTATTTCTTCGGCACAGGAGATCACTGTTTATGATGAGGAGACCCGGCAGCCTATTTTTAATGTAGCCATTTTTAACAAGGACAAATCTAAACACCTGCTCACGGGTTTTGATGGTGAAGCAGATCTTTCTATTTTTTCACCTTCAGAAGTAATATTCTTCAGGCACATTTCTCATGTTGAACTGCATGCCACCAGGAGGCAGATACTCCAACAGGGGCCTAAGGTTTACATGAAGCCAACTCATAATGAGCTTACAGAGGTGGTTGTTTCTGTATCTAAATTTCAACAGGACAGGAATCAGGTGCCTCAAAAAGTCGTCACTATAAACCAAAAAGATATTTTAAGTTCAAATCCCCAAACTTCTGCAGATCTCCTGGAAAGCACCGGGCAGGTTTATGTTCAAAAAAGTCAGCTAGGTGGGGGGAGCCCAATGATAAGAGGTTTTGCAACCAATAGATTACTTATTACTGTTGATGGGGTTCGAATGAATACGGCTATTTTTAGAGGAGGAAACGTGCAAAATGTAATTTCTATAGATCCGCTTTCGGTGGAAAGGACAGAGGTTGTTCTTGGTCCCGGTTCTACTATCTATGGGAGTGATGCAATAGGAGGGGTGATAAACTTTTTCACGCTTAGCCCTGCGTTCTCGTTAGTAAAGGGCGGAAATTTTTCGGGCAGGGCTTATTCCCGGTATGCAACTGCAAACAATGAGAAGACAGGCCATTTTAAAGTGGCATATGGCAGCAGGGAATGGGCTTTTTTGACTTCCGCTTCCTATTCAGATTTTGGGGATATGCGCATGGGAAGCCATGGTCCTGAAGAGTATTTGCGACCAGAGTATGTAGTGAGGAGAAATGGCAGGGATCTCATTGTAAACAACGAAGAGCCTAAAGTACAAAAACCTACAGGCTATCAACAGCTTAACCTGCTCCAAAAAGTAAGATTCAAGCCTACAGAAGAATATGATTTCTCTCTTGGCCTTATTTACTCTACCACTTCAGATTTTCCACGCTACGACCGCCTTTATCGCAAGCGCGGCGGAGTTCTAAGGGCAGCCGAATGGTATTACGGGCCCCAGGAGTGGCTGCAAACGAATTTTCAGCTAAATAAAGTCGGGAATGGGAAGATCTATAATGAGGCTAAATTGACTGCTGCTTATCAATATTTCGAGGAGAGCCGGAATGATCGTGATTTTGGAGATGAGGTTCTTTATCAAACCCGGGAACAGGTAGATGCTTACTCTCTAAACCTGGACTTTGAGAAAAAGTTTAGGACCAAAACTCTCTTTTATGGGGGTGAATATATCTACAACCTGGTGAATTCCACAGGAACTGAGAAAAATATTTCTTCAGGTGAGGTTAATCCCGGTATGTCCAGATATCCCGATGATGCTACCTGGCAATCCCTTGCTTCATACGCGAATTTGCAGTGGGAATTTGGTGAAGATCTCACCCTGCAAACCGGAGCGAGATATAATTACATCACTTTGGATGCCCATTTTGATGAAGAGATCTACGATTATCCTTTTTCAAATGCCAATCTCAATACCGGCGCCCTTACCGGAAGTGCGGGGTTAAACTGGCAACAAAATGACATTTTAGGATGGCAACTGAATCTTTCGACAGCATTTAGAGCACCAAATATTGATGACGTAGGAAAGATCTTTGATTCTGCACCCGGCCTGGTTGTTGTTCCAAACCCGCATCTTAAACCTGAAAAGGCCTATAATGCCGAGCTGGGCATCCGTCTTAATTTCGATAGGATGGTGCAGGTCGATCTTGCAGGATATTATACATTACTGGAAGATGCTCTAGTGCGTAGGGATTTTAACCTTAATGGCGAAACAATTATTGAATATCACGGGGAGCCGAGCAGAGTGCAGGCAATTCAAAATTCAGCGATGGCGCGGGTGTATGGTTTTGAAGCCGGAGCAAAGATCTTTTTCACAGAGAACCTTAAATTCATCACACAGGCCAGCCTTACTGAAGGGGAGGAGGAACAGGATAACGGCTTAACAGCTCCATTAAGACATGCTGCGCCATTCTTTGGTAATGCTCATTTGGTTTGGGAAAATGACAAGCTCAGGTTTGATCTTTTTGCTGAGTATAATGGCGAAATAAGTGCCGAAGAATTGGCGCCTTCCGAAAGGGACAAGGATTACCTATACGCCATAGATGAAAACGGAGATCCATATGCACCTGAATGGTATACAGTAAATTTTTCCTCTCAGTACCAAATGGGTAAGATGTGGTTGTTCACCGCAAGCCTTGAAAATATTACCGATAGGCGTTACCGCACATACTCATCGGGAGTTGCCGCAGCAGGCCGAAATCTTATCCTGGCCCTGCAGTACAGCTTCTAAGCTTCAGGAAATAAATTGTTTACAGCTGTGAATTCTCAGGCTGGTATCAGGTTTTCCCTTTTTTAAACCATTGTATTTATTAAAAATCGTTATTTTCGCGCAACTATTTTGAAAGAACAAAATGATGAGCGCAAAGTTCCCTGAATATAAAGGACTTGACCTGCCAAAAGTGGCTGAAGAAATTCTGCATTTTTGGAAGGAAAATGATGTTTTTGAGAAGAGTGTTACCTCACGCGATGGAAAGGAGCCATTTATCTTTTTTGAAGGCCCTCCCTCTGCTAACGGACTTCCGGGGATTCATCATGTGATGGCTCGTGCCATTAAAGATATATTCTGTCGTTTTAAGACCCAGAAGGGTTACCAGGTCAAGAGAAAAGCCGGTTGGGATACTCATGGCTTGCCAATTGAGCTCGGGGTGGAGAAGGAGCTGGGAATTACCAAAGAAGATATTGGGAAGAAGATTAGCGTTGAAGAATACAATGAGGCCTGTAAGAATGCGGTAATGCGCTACACCGATGTGTGGAATGACCTCACTGAAAAGATGGGGTACTGGGTGGATATGGAAGATCCTTACATCACCTATAAGTCCAAATACATGGAAACTGTATGGTGGCTGCTTTCCCAGATCTATAAAAAAGGCCTTATCTATAAAGGTTACACGATACAACCATATTCGCCAAAGGCTGGTACGGGTTTGAGTTCTCACGAGCTAAATCAACCGGGGACATATCAGGATGTGACTGATACTACGGTTACAGCTATGTTCAAGGCACAAAAGGAAACTTTACCCAATTTTCTTACACAGATAGAAGGGGAGATTTTCTTTATAGCCTGGACAACTACTCCCTGGACCTTGCCGTCAAATACTGCTTTGACTGTTGGCCCTAAGATCGAATATGTCACGGTAAAGACTTACAACCAGTACACTTTTGAGCCAATCACAGTAGTAGTTGCGAAAGAACTGGCCGAGAAACAATTCGATAAGAAGTTCCAAAAAGTGGATTCTGAAGAGGCTTTAAAAGCTTACAAACAGGGAGATAAAAAAATCCCGTTTTTGACAGGTGAATCTTTCCGCGGAAAGGAGCTGGAGAATGTAAGATATGAGCAGCTGTTGCCGTATGCACTTCCTTACGAGCATCCGGAGAACGCTTTTAGAGTGATCCTTGGAGATTTTGTAACTACTGAAGATGGTACCGGAATTGTACACACTTCTCCAACCTTTGGTGCAGACGATGCCATGGTTGCGAAGCAGGCAAAACCTGAAGTTCCGCCACTACTGGTTAAAGATGAGAATGGGAATCTCGTTCCGCTTGTCGACCTGCAAGGAAAATTCAGACCCGAATTGGGCGAATTTGGCGGCAAATATGTCAAGAACGAATATTACGACGCAGGCGAAGCACCCGAAAAATCTGTTGATGTAGAGCTTGCAATTAAGCTTAAGGAAGAAAACCGCGCCTTCAAAGTTGAAAAATATGTGCACAGTTATCCAAACTGCTGGAGAACAGACAAACCAATTCTATACTATCCACTGGACTCGTGGTTCATCAAGATCACAGACGTCAAGGAGCGCATGCATGAACTGAACCAGCAGATCAACTGGAAACCAAAATCTACAGGAGAAGGAAGATTTGGAAACTGGCTTGCTAATGCGAATGATTGGAATTTATCACGTTCACGCTACTGGGGAATTCCGTTGCCTATTTGGAGAACCGAAGATGGCAAGGAAGAAAAGATAATAGGTTCTATTGAGGAACTGAAGGAGGAAATGAGCAGATCTGTCGAGGCAGGTTTTATGAATGCCGATCTTTTTGCCGAGTTTGAGCCGGGTAACTTCAGCGATGAAAATTACGATAAAGTAGACCTGCATAAGAATGTGGTTGATGAGATCGTACTGGTTTCGGCTACAGGAAAACCTATGAAGCGTGAGGCCGACCTCATCGACGTATGGTTCGATTCAGGGTCCATGCCATATTCACAGTGGCACTATCCTTTCGAAAATGCTGAAAAAGTAGAGAATACATGGCGTAAAGCCGATTTTATAGCCGAAGGTGTTGACCAAACAAGAGGATGGTTCTATACGCTTCACGCTATCGCTACCATGACTTTTGATGATGTAGCTTATAAGAATGTAGTTTCAAACGGACTTGTACTTGACAAGAACGGGCAGAAGATGTCCAAGCGTCTTGGCAATGCTGTAGATCCATTCGAAACTCTTGCAGCATTTGGACCCGATGCCACCCGCTGGTACATGATCTCCAATGCTAATCCATGGGATAATTTAAAGTTTGATATTGAAGGAATTTCAGAGGTGAGACGTAAGTTCTTTGGAACACTGTACAACACTTATTCTTTCTTCAGCTTATACGCCAATATTGATAACTTCACCTATTCCGAAGCCGATGTGCCGCTGGAGGAACGACCTGAGATTGACCGTTGGATCCTTTCAGAATTGCACACCTTAATCGGGAATGTAGACAAGTTCTATGCAGATTATGAACCTACAAAGGCGACCAGGGCGATTTCCGAATTTGTACAGGAGAATTTGAGTAACTGGTATGTGCGTCTTTGCCGCAGGAGATTCTGGAAAGGTGAATATGGTACAGATAAGATATCGGCTTACCAAACCCTTTATACCTGTCTTGAAACCGTTGCTAAATTGGGTGCTCCAGTGGCACCGTTCTTTATGGACAGGTTGTATAAGGACCTGAACATAGCTACTCAAAAAGAGGATTTTGAATCTGTTCATGTGGCGTATTTCCCTGAAGCTGATTCAGCTTTTATCGATAAAGAACTGGAGCGTCAAATGCAGAAGGCGCAAACCGTTTCTTCGCTTGTGCTTTCGCTTAGGAAGAAGGAGATGATCAAAGTTCGCCAGCCACTACAAAGGGTGATGATCCCGGTTTTGGACGAACAGCAAAGGAAAGAGATCGCTGCCGTTGCAGATCTCATCAAATCTGAAGTGAATGTGAAAGAGCTGGAGCTTATCGACGATGCGTCTGGTATTCTGGTTAAAAGCATAAAACCCAACTTTAAAGTTTTGGGGCCGCGGTTTGGAAAGGAAATGAAGGAGGTCGCCCGTAAAATAAATGAGTTCAGTGCAGAAGACATTCAGAAAATAGAACGTCACGGTGAAATTCAGGTTGAGATTAATGGGAATTTGCTTACATTAGAGAGCGGGGACGTGGAGATCACTTCCCAGGATATTGAAGGATGGTTAGTTGCTAATTCCGGAAATATTACTGTTGCTTTGGATATCACGATTTCAGATGACCTCAAAAAGGAGGGAATTGCAAGGGAGTTAGTGAACCGCATTCAGAACATACGTAAGGATTCCGGCTTCGAAGTGACTGACAAAATAGATGTGACCCTACAAAAGGACGGCAATGTCGAGGAGGCTGTTCAACAAAATATTGAATATATAAAAACCGAAACCCTCACTGCAAATCTCGACTTAGCAGAAGAAGTGAACAACGGGCTGGAAGTTTCTTTTGATGAAGTGACCACAAGGTTGTTAATTAAAAAACATTAAGAACTATGTCAACAGAAGTTAAAGAACGCTACAGCGACGCAGAGCTGGCGGAATTCAGGACATTGATCCTTGCCAAGATCGAAAAGGCAAAGGAGCAGCTGGAACTTTACAAGAGCGCCTACATGAATGACGGAAACAATGGTACAGATGACACCTCTCCTACGTTCAAGGCTTTTGAGGAAGGCAGCGAAACAATGAGTAAAGAGGCGAACTCGCAGTTGGCGATACGCCAGGAAAAATTTATTCGTGATCTTAAAAATGCTTTAGTACGCATTGAAAGCAAAACTTATGGAATTTGTAGGGTTACTGGTAAATTAATTGCAAAGGAGCGCCTAAAACTTGTTCCTCATGCTACGTTAAGCATTGAGGCTAAGAACATGCAGCGCTAGAAGAAATAATTCAAAAAGAAAAACGCTCCTGCCTTTTAGGTTTGGAGCGTTTTTTGTTTTGCTGCTGCTATGAAAGCCTTTCTTACTTCGTTTTTCCTTATTTTCTTTTTGTCGGTTCACGCTCAGAAAGTAACCCGTGAAGTTCTCACCGCCAGGGATCTTGAAAGAATAGTTTTTGCCAGTGACGAGATCTATGAGATCGCTGTAAGCACAGTGCCTGGAAACGAGGTGATCATCACCACCCGTTCTGAAGGAGAATATTTCAATGAGATAAGCCTGGAACACAATTTTCAGGATAAAACCCTATTCCTCAAATCCCGGTACCGGGAAATCCTTCAAAATGGTTTCGACAAGTTGAGTGCCCATAAGGTATTTTCTATGGAGGTAGAACTGCAGGTTCCGGAAAATTTAGTTTTAGAAATTAATTCTAACCTGGCATCTGTTTATCTTTCCGGTGACTTTGAGCGGGTGTTGGTACAGCTTAAGAACGGTTCCTGTTATCTCAAGAATTTTGAGGGAGACGCAGTGATCAACACTTTTGATGGAAATATAACTGGTACTGCAAGAAGCATTAATGTAGAGGCAAATTCCAGGCATGGGGAAGTTCTTGTGCCCCAAATCTTCCATGGAAATCATAAAATGGTACTAACCAGTATCAACGGGGATATAAAGCTCTCTGAAACTAAATAATATTAGTATTTTTGCCCCTGTTCAATTCAACTTCAATGTCTTTAAAGAAAGCCTCGGTAATTATTATCCTTATTCTGATCATTGATCAGGTTTCTAAATTCTACATTAAGACCAACTTTATGTTGGGTGAGGAAATTAGGGTTTTTGACTGGTTCAGGATCTTATTTGTAGAGAATGAGGGAATGGCCTGGGGCGCGCGAATTCCCGGGGAATATGGTAAGTTGCTGCTTACAAGCTTCAGGCTTGTTGCTATTGTAGGTATCGCCTACTGGCTTTGGGACTCTGTTCGTAAGAATGGTTCAAAGGTCCTCATTGTTGCCATATCCATGATCTTTGCGGGTGCGTTTGGAAATATTATCGATTCTGTCTTCTATGGCGAGATTTTCAATCACAGTTATAATCAGGTGGCCAGCTTTTTGCCGGAAGAAGGAGGTTACGGTACTTTAATGCACGGGAAAGTTGTAGATATGCTGTACTTCCCATTATGGTCAGGCTACCTGCCGGAATGGTTACCACTTTGGGGAGGTGAGTATTTCACTTTTTTCGAACCGGTATTCAATATTGCCGATTCTTCAATTACTGTGGGGGTTTTTCTGCTTCTTATCTTTAATAAAAAAGCTTTTCCTGAACATGAAAAGGAAAAGAAAGAGCAGGAAAAGGAGGTTAGCTAGGCTACGTCTCTATCAAATATTTTCTCGAAACGTTTTAACTCAATTGGCTTGATAAGGTAATCTGTGACCATATTGAAAGACTTTGCACGTTCAAGATCTCGTGGATCAATAGAAGAGCTTACAACATAAAGAGTGATCTTTTTATTGAAATTGTTCTTGATCTTAACGAATTCGCTTAAGAATTCCCAGCCATCCATTACCGGCATATTAAGATCAAGAAAAATGATATCCGGTAAACGTTCTTCGCTTACGTTTTCAAGTATGGCCTTAAAATAATCCAGGGCTTCCTTTCCGTTTTTAAAGATGATCAAATTCTGAGACAATTTTTTGATCTCGATGATCTTCTTTACCAAATTGACGTAGATCTTGTCATCGTCAATAATACAGGCAAGTTCTATAGGATGCTCCATAATTTTAGAATTTTATTTTAAAGGTGGTACCTATATTTACAGTGCTGGTGACAGAAATATTACCTCCCATGGCCTCAACCTGGTTTTTGGTGATAAATAATCCAATCCCATTGGCTTCGGGGTGACGGTGAAAGGTCTTGTACATTCCAAACATTTTGTCACCATGCTCATCGAGATCTATTCCCATTCCATTATCACTCACCTCCAGAAAGCTTTCGCCATTTTCTTTGTAGGTCTGTATATAAATGACCGGTCTCCTGCCTTTAAACTTATATTTAATGGCATTTGTGATCAAATTTAGTAAAATACTCTCCAGATATTCAGAAATGTAATTTATTTCGTTCAACTTGTCAAATTCGGCGATGATCTCCGCATTTTCTCTTTTGATGAGGGAAGAAGTCGAAGCGACCACCACGTCTAGAGCATCTTTGAATTTTACAAGCTGTCGTTCTTTTGTGAGGTTATTCTGCTTGGTCACAACCTCGTTCAATTCACTGATCGCCTCCTCCAGATTTTCAGAGATATCATTTACATTGAGCAAAAGGTCCAGCTTGTCCTCTGCCGTCTTTGCTTCCCTAAGCAACTGTGCAATAAGACTTAGGTTACTGCTATGAGACCTAAGCTGGTGTGAAACTATATGAGCAAAATTGAACAGCCTGGAATTTTGAGATGCAATAATATCCAATGAATTTTGAAGGTTTAGTTCATTAGTTTTTTGCTCGTCGATATCCTGATAAACTCCTCTAATTCCTATTATTTCCTGATCGGCGTTATAAACCGGTTTCCCTGTAGCCCTTACCCAAAACTCCCTGTTGTGCAGGGTTCGCATCTTTATCTCGACTTTAAATGGGATCCCGAATTTGGAACATTTTTTAAACATGTTTTCCACCTTCTCGTGGTGATCACCGGCGTAAAACCTCATCTTGTCTTCGGGGTGAGGTTCGTAATCCATAGGACAGTCCAGGATCTTCTTGGTAACATTGTCCCAGTAAACCGCGTTGGAATTTACATCCAGATACCAGCCACCCGTAGAAGTCATTTCTGCAGTTTCTCTGTAATAAAAGAAGTTCTCTTCTATGGTATATTGGTCACGCTTGGCCTGGTGTATATTGACGAAAAGCAGGACAGCCGCATCACTTACCGCTTTATCTCTGCTTTTTAGATTACGACATTCAAACCATCTATACCTGCCGTTCTCCAGCTTTAACCGGATTTCAGCATTAAATGGTTTGTAGCGGGTGGTAAGATTTTCAAAATGTTCCCTGAAGTCATAGCGATAGTCCTTATGCAGGATGTTGTTCAGGAAATATTCAAACTTGTCATTTCCGGTATCGGGATTGCCTATTAAATAGTTGAAATGCTCAGACCAGGAGATCTCTTTAGTCAACAGATTGATTTTCCAGTAAGCGACATCAAAGTCTTCAAGAATACTGTTTAACTGGAGGTCGTTGAGCATTAAATAACCAGATTAATTGGTTTAAAAGTAATCTAAAACCTACTGGTTTACAAATTTTTAAAATTATATATTTTTTCCGGAGTGACACAGTAGTCAAGAGGTACATCATGTTCATCGACATCTGGAATTCTCTCCTCGGCACTAAAAAATGATAATCCTACTTTTACAACATCCGGCCTGCACTGTGAAAGAAACCTGTCATAGAATCCTTTCCCGTAACCAATTCTGTTCCCTTCCTCATCAAAAACCAGTAAAGGAATAAATACTACATCAATACTTGATGCCTTTATCTCGATTCCATCTACAGGTTCGGGTATGCCCCAGTCATTAACTTTAATAACGGTTGAGTCGGTAAGTAAATAATTAGTAAGGTTCCCGCTTTCGAAATCGGCCTTTGAAAGAACCACATGCTTATCTTTTCCCTGAAGAATATGAAGAATTCCCTGTGTGTCAACCTCTCTTTTTTCTGAAATGCTCAAAAAAAGATGAAAATATTCTTTGCCCCAAATTGGCAAATTGAGCAGGTTGTTAGCGATCTCAAGGCTTCCTTCCTCCACCTCCTCGGTAGTCAACATTTCCCGGAGGCGTTTATACTTGATCCGGAGTTCCTTTTTCCTGTTCATAGACTTCTTTTGAAATAGAAATATGAAATATTGCATCCCCCTGGTAGACAATAGGAGATTCATTAACATTGATGATATAGCCGGTATTAGGTGCTTTTACCTTGTGACGGAGTTTTCCATAGGGATCTGTAATTGTTGCGATATATTCACCTTTTTCCACGTGCTTACCGCAAGGTATCTTCACGTGAAGTAGTCCGCTGTATTTTGCCCGCATCCAGGTGCTGTATTCAATGAGGATCGTATCGCCGGTAGGATCTGGCACTTCAAATTTGGGTTTGAGCATTTCGAAATGCGCAAGAATCCTCATTACGCCTTCTACCCCATGCTTTGCCACATTTTTATTGCTGTCTTGCGATTTACCTCCTTCGAAGAGAAGGACCGGTTTCCCTTGCTTTGCGCAGGTTTCTCGGTAGGATTTAGTGATCGTCTTTGAAATTATTGTGAAAGGAGCATTGAAGATCTGTGCGTAATGCATAGCCATTTCTTCACCTTTCTTAATTCTTATTTGGGGTGCATTGAAACGACTCGCGCCTCCTGTGTGAAAGTCCATGCAGAAATCGGCTACGGGAAGGATCTTTTGAACGAACTGGTAGGCAAAACGACTTGCCAAAGAGCCATTTTTGGCACCGGGGAAAACCCGATTAAGATCCCGGCCGTCAGGAAATTCACGGGTCATATTCAGAAATCCGAAGACATTGAGAATAGGGATGCAAATGATGGTCCCTCTTGCCGGCTTGTTGATCTCCTTTACTATGAGCTGCCTAACTACTTCGACCCCATTGATCTCATCTCCATGAATACCGGCAGTAATAAGGATAACCGGGCCCGGTTTTTTTGACCTTTCAATGATTATTGGGACCTCTACATGTGTAGTGGTGTAGAGTTTGGCCATGTTAAAGTTAATGATGGCATTCTTTCCGGGGGCAACCTTCTTACCAAGGATCTCAAGAACATTGTTCTCATCTATAGAAGCCATAATCTAAACGTTTCGCTCAATGTAACGAATAATAGATTTTGCAATGTCTTTTCCGGTAGCTTGTTCAATGCCTTCTAAACCGGGAGAAGAATTTACTTCCAGGATCAGTGGACCACGGGAAGATTGCAGCATATCCACCCCGGCAACACCAAGTCCCATAGCTTTGGCTGCTTTAATGGCAGCATTTTCTTCCTCGTCTGACAGCTGAATTATACTCGCAGTGCCACCTCTGTGCAGGTTTGAACGAAATTCTCCTTCTTTCCCCTGTCTCTTCATGGCGCCTACAACATGGCCGTCTACAATGAAAGCCCTGATATCGGCCCCACCGGCTTCCTTTATGAATTCCTGAACGATCACCCTTGCCTGTAGTCCATTAAAGGCTTCAATTACAGATTCGGCTGCATTTTTTGTCTCGGCCAGTACTACCCCAAGTCCCTGAGTTCCTTCTAAGAGTTTAATAATAAGAGGTGCGCCACCAACATGATCAATGACCTCACCTACATCTTTTGAATAATTTGTAAAAACAGTCTTGGGTAAGCCAAGCCTCGCCCGGGAAAGGACCTGTAAACTTCTCAGTTTATCACGGCTCCTCACAAGAGACTGGGATTCTGTTGTAGAAAAGACTCCCATCATTTCAAATTGCCGCACTACTGCGGTACCATAAAAGGTCACCGAAGCTCCAACCCTTGGGATTACAGCATCGGCATCTTCTATATGCCTGCCTTTGTAATATATACTGGGGTGCTTTTTTTCTATAATAAGATCACATTTTAGAGGATCAATTACCTCTACATTGTGATGTCTTTTTTTTGCAGCCTCGATCAACCGCTGAGTAGAATATAGGCTACTGTTCCTTGATAGGATCTTTATGTTCATTTTGTTTGTGCTTATAAGACAGGTCGTACAATTCTGTATCTACAATAAATTTTCGGGTAATAAATTTTCGACCCAAAAGTACAGGAAATCTCATTTCCTGACGGGCCGAAAGTGAAAGAGAAATTTTTCGGCTTTTTCCGAATAGTGTAATGGTGGTTTGAATTTGATACCGCTTCTGTACTATACCATTGCTGCTTTTTACAAACACAATATCGTAGTCTGAAAATTTATAGTGCCTGCCGTTATATAATGGATGTTCTTCATCCAAAAATGTGCATTTTAAAACACCTTTTTCCTCTACTATGTGATCACAATGTATGGAGGATGTGTAGGCGCCGGTGTCAATTTTAACTGCAATGTCTTCCAGGTGCAGATCTGGGAAATCTGCCTTGTCAAAACGGCCGATGGTAACTTTTTCCATACCTGCAAGGTAGTAAAAGCAGATTTTTAAAATCTTAAGTATTTCTGAAAATATATTAAGCTGAAACTGAAGAATCTAGCCCATTTTTGTCATTTTTGAGTATACTGCAGCAAACTTCAGATGTAGCTGAACTAGGTCGTATCAGTAGGTTTTGATCTTCCGGCGTTTCTTCAGTCTTAAATATAAACGCATTCTGAAAGTTCACATCAAAAGACAATTTCTAAAATTTTACCTTTGAGGAATGGAGAATAATAAGCTGGAATTGCAGTTAAAAACCCTTCCTGAAAATCCGGGAGTCTACCAGTATTTTGACAAGAACGGAAGGATCCTGTATGTTGGGAAAGCCAAAAACCTGAAGAAAAGGGTTACTTCCTATTTCACAAAGAATAACGATAGCCATCGCATTAGGGTGATGGTGAAAAAGATCCATGAGATAAGACATATTGTGGTTTCTTCGGAGACCGATGCCTTACTTCTGGAAAACAATCTCATCAAAAAGCATCAACCCCGTTTTAACGTGATGCTTAAAGATGATAAGACCTATCCATGGATATGTATTAAAAATGAAAGATTTCCGCGGGTCTTCGCAACCCGAAGACTGGTAAAGGACGGAAGTGAATATTACGGGCCATATACCAGTTTTAAAACCATTCACACCCTAATGGATTTGATCAAGGGAGTTTATCCCCTTCGCACCTGCAATTATGATCTCGCCGAAGACAAGATCAGGAATGGGAAATATAAAGTTTGTCTGGAATACCACCTGGGCAACTGTATGGGCCCTTGTGAAGCTTATGAAACTGAAGCCGAATACCAGAAAAAGATCGAAGCCATCCGACAGATCGTAAAAGGAAATTTCAAAGATTCTTTGCAACAGTTTCGGCAACAAATGAAAGAGCATGCTGAAAGAATGGAATTCGAGGAAGCTCAAAAGATCAAGACGAAAATTGACATTTTAGAGAACTATCAGGCGAAGTCAACGGTGGTAAATCCTAAAATCAATAATGTAGATGTCTTTTCCATTGTAAGTGATGAAGGTTATGGATACGTCAATTTTTTGCAGTTGTCTCACGGAGCTATAATTAGGTCGCATACCATTGAGATGAAAAAGAAGCTTAACGAAACCGATAAGGAATTGCTTGAGCTTGGAATTACCGAAATCAGGCAGCGCTTCAACTCCCATACCAGGGAAATCTATGTGCCTTTTAAGGTTGAGGTGGGAGAGGAACTCAAAGTTACTGTTCCTAAATTGGGAGACAAAAAGCAGATCGTGGATCTTTCTACGAGAAATGCCAAATACTTTAGGCAGGAACGGTTTAAACAAATGAAGATCGTTGATCCCGACAGGCATGTGAACAGGATCATGGCACAAATGAAGCAGGATCTCAGGTTGAATGAAGAGCCCAGACATATTGAATGCTTTGATAACTCCAACATCCAGGGAAGCAATCCTGTGGCTGCATGTGTTGTTTTTAAAGATGGGAAACCCAGTAAGAAAGATTATCGGAAATTTAATATTAAAACTGTGGAAGGACCCAATGATTTCGCTTCCATGGAGGAGGTGGTTTTCCGCAGATACAGAAGACTTTTAGAAGAAGGAGAGCCTTTGCCGCAGCTGGTGATCGTCGACGGGGGAAAAGGGCAGCTAACTTCAGGAGTAAAAGCCTTGGAGACACTAGGGCTTAGAGGGAAGATTGCCATTATTGGAATCGCAAAAAGGCTGGAAGAGATCTTCTATCCAGGAGATTCCATTCCGCTGTATCTGGACAAAAAATCGGAAACCTTAAAGATCATTCAGCAATTAAGGAATGAAGCCCATCGTTTCGGGATCACCTTTCACAGGCAAAAACGCAGCAGTATGGCCCTCAATACAGAGCTTGAAGAAATTCCGGGCATTGGAGAAAAAACGGTGGTTGAACTGCTCAAGCATTTCAGGTCTTTAAAAAGAGTAAAGGAGGCTTCCCTAGAAAGCTTATCTTCGGTAATAGGAAAATCTAAAGCCGCCATCATCTACGGTTATTACCATTCAAAAAATGAATAAAAAACTGCTCTTATTTTTCCTCTTTTTGGGAATCTTTTCCGGCTTAGCCCAGGAAAAAGATGATCCTAAAGTGGGTTTGGTATTGAGCGGAGGTGGGGCAAAGGGTCTGGCTCATATTGGGGTACTAAAAGTATTGGAGGAGGCTGGAGTACGGGTGGATTATATTGGAGGTACCAGTATGGGTGCCATCGTTGGCGCTCTTTATTCTGCAGGATATTCGGCCAACCAGCTGGACAGTATATTCCAAACCACCAATTTTAACATCCTGCTCCAGGATGAATTGCCCCGGGGAGCAAAGACCTTCTATGAAAAAAGAGATTCAGAAAAATATGCATTGACATTACCTTTTGATGATTTCAATATTAGTTTTCCTTCTGCCCTTTCCAGGGGACAGAATGTATATAATTTGATGTCGAAGCTTACTTTTCACCTGGAGGACCAACAGGATTTTAATGAACTTCCTATACCTTTTTTTGCTGTTGCCACCAATGTTGAGACAGGAGAAGAGGTGATCCTGGATTCGGGCCATCTTCCCCAGGTTATATCGGCTAGTGCGGCTATTCCCAGCCTTTTCAATCCTGTCTATATAGATGGGAGGATGTTGACAGATGGCGGTGTTGTGAACAATTATCCAGTAGAGGAAATCCGTCGCCGGGGGGCAGATATCATAATAGGAGTTGATGTGCAGGATACACTTATGGAAAGGCAGGACCTACGCTCAGTATTCGATATCCTTACCCAGATTAGCAACTTTGGGACCATCGACGATATGCGGGAAAAGATCGAAAAAACAGATATTTATATAGATCCCGATATTCAGCCTTTTTCAGTAATGTCTTTTGAAAAAGGAAAGCAGATCATTGAAGCCGGTGAAATCGCCGGGAGGGCCAGAATGGAAGAGCTGAAGCAGATCGCTTCAAGGCAAAAGGGGCCTGTGCCGGAAGAAAGATTAAATATTCCGACAGTAGAGAAGCTTTACATTCAAGATGTGCGGTTAGAAGGAAATACATCTTATCCACGGGAGTACGTTCTTGGTAAACTGAAAATAAAATTTCCCGATACGGTTACATACCGGCAGCTCAATCTTGGGATCAATAACCTTTCGGCGACCCGCAACTTCAACAGGATAAATTACAGGCTAAAGCCTGTGGAAAATGGTCATGTACTTATTATGCAGCTCGAGGAAAATCCCAACAAGACCTCGTTGAGGATGGGTTTGCACTACGACAATGTCTATCACAGTGGGGTGTTGCTCAACATAACGCACAAGAGTTTTTTGGTAACCAATGATGTGAGCTCTTTGGATGTGGTCCTGGGAGACGACTTCAGGTATAGTTTTAATTATTACCTGGACAAGGGTTATTATTGGAGCGTTGGTTTGCGCTCACGATTTAACAGCTTTAGCAAAGGAGTGTCTTTTGATTTCGCACGGGAAAATGCCGATGTTGAGGGCGATGAAATAAATCAGTTGGAGATCGATTACGAAGATTTTACCAATCAATTATATGCAGAAACTCTTTTCCAGCAGGTCTTTTCTCTGGGAATGGGAGTAGAGCATAAACATTTGAATATTACTTCTGAAACAATTAACGCTCCTGCACCCGGGGAGCCATCTCTTGGGGAATTTGATAACAGCTCCTATTACAGTACCTTCGGAAATCTTATCTATGACAGCCGGGATTATAAATATTTCCCTACCGGGGGCTGGTACTTTGATGGAGATTTTCACTGGTATGTTCTTTCTTCCAGAGGACAGGACAATTTTTCACCTTTTTCTGTAGCTAAGGGAACATGGGGGTATGTTTTTTCTCCTGCCAAGAATCTGGCCGTAAAGGTATATTCGGAAGCTGGTTTTAGGATTGGGAGCAGGGAGAATAATATCTTCGATTTCTTTCTGGGAGGCTACGGCAATGACTTCATTAATAACTTCATCGCATTTTATGGCTATGAATTCATTAGCTTGTCTGGAGACAGTTTTGCGAAAGGCCTTCTGGAACTGGATTATCGTTTCCTTAACAAAAATCACCTGATCTTTAGTGCCAATTTCGCCAATGTTGAAAATGAACTATTTGAAGGGGGTGGATGGCTTAAGTGGCCCAGATATTCCGGTTATGCTTTGGGATATGGACTTGAAACCTTTTTAGGACCCGTTGAAGTGAAATATTCCTATTCTCCCGAAAGGCAGGTAAGCCAGTGGTATTTTAGTGTTGGCTTTTGGTTTTAGTGGTCCTTTAACGGGAATTCCAACAAAATTTATAGATATTTGTAACTGTTCCTTCAAATTATTCAGGAACAACGAAAACGTTTTCAATAAAAGTTCAAAAAATGCCTTTTTATCACACTCTTGGAAAAATTCCGCATAAAAGACATACCGTCTTTAAAAAACCCGATGGCGGCTTGTATTACGAGCAGCTTTTCGGCACCATTGGTTTTGACGGAATGTATACCAACATGTATCATGAGCAACGGCCAACACAGGTAAAAGAAATTAAAGGAAGCTATGATGTGACTCCAAAGGTAGCTACCGAAAAAAATATTCAGTCTTACAGGTTTAAAGGATTCCAGGTAAAACCGGAACCCGATTACCTAAAGAGCCGAAAAGTAGTACTCACCAATAGTGATGTGGATATTGCGCTGGCGGCACCACAGCAATCAACAAAGGAGTATTTTTATAAAAATGCCGACTCAGATGAATTGCTGTTCATTCATAAAGGAAGTGGGAAGTTGAGAACCCATCTTGGAAATCTCAATTTTAAATATGGGGACTACCTCTTGATCCCTCGGGGAACAATTTATAAGTTAGATTTTGATGACGAAGTGAACAGGTTGTTCATTGTTGAATCCAGAAGGCCAATTTATACTCCTAAGCGCTACAGAAACTATTTTGGACAGTTGCTGGAGCATTCTCCTTTCTGCGAAAGGGACATTAGAAGACCTTATGAACTGGAAACAAATGACGAAAAAGGGGATTTTCTTATCAAAATAAAAAAGCAAGGGAAGATCTTTGACATGGTCTACGCTTCTCATCCTTTTGATGTAGTGGGATATGACGGTTATAATTATCCCTACGCGTTCTCTATACACGATTTTGAACCAATTACAGGACGAATCCATCAACCCCCTCCGGTACATCAAACTTTTGAGACCGATGCCTTCGTGGTTTGCTCCTTCTGCCCGAGGTTGTATGATTATCATCCTGAAAGTATTCCGGCACCTTACAGTCACAGTAATATAGACAGTGATGAGGTACTTTATTATGTCGATGGAGATTTTATGAGCCGAAATGATATTGAAGCCGGCCATATCTCCCTGCATCCTGCGGGAATTCCGCATGGTCCCCATCCCGGAGCTGTTGAACGCAGTATTGGCCAGACCGAAACTGAAGAACTCGCCGTTATGGTCGATACATTCAAGCCATTGATGGTGACAGAGGACGCCATGGAAATTGCAGATGATACTTACCATAAATCCTGGCTGGATCATTAAAAGAAGAGTCTCAAAAATGCTATTTTTGGGGAGTAATATTTTTTCATTTTAAAACATGTCGCTCTGCGACTCAAAATATTATAATATGTCTACAGATAACACGACAGAATTGAAAAAGACAGTACCACAGGCAGAAGATTTTCTGCCTATCCTGGGTACAGATTTCGTTGAGCTCTATGTTGGAAATGCCAAGCAGGCAGCATTTTATTATCAGCAGGCCTGGGGCTTCCAGCCGGTAGCTTATTCAGGATTGGAATCAGGAAGCAAAGACAGGGTTTCTTACGTGCTTCAACAGGGGAAAATAAGATTGGTACTTACCAGTCCGCTACAACCAGGAGGGGAGATCAATGCTCATATTGACAAACATGGAGATGGTGTAAAAGTAGTAGCACTTTGGGTGGATGACGCCCGCAAGAGCTATGAGGAAACAACCAAAAGAGGTGCAGAATCTTATTTTGAACCAAAAGAGATCAGTGACGAGCATGGGCACGTAGTCCTGTCGGGGATCCATACTTATGGAGAAACTGTACACGTTTTCGTAGAGAGAAAAAACTATTCCGGTCCTTTTTTACCCGGCTACAAAGAGTACAAACCGAATTTCCAGGTTAAGGAAACCGGTTTGAAATATATTGATCATATGGTTGGTAATGTAGGTTGGAATGAAATGAACAAATGGTGCGAGTTCTACGCTAAAGTAATGGGCTTTGCGCAATTGGTTTCCTTTGATGATAAGGATATCTCTACTGAATATACTGCCTTGATGAGTAAGGTTATGAGTAACGGAAACGGTAGGATCAAGTTTCCAATTAACGAACCCGCCGAAGGAAAGAAGAAATCGCAGATCGAGGAGTATATAGACTTCTACAATGGTGCGGGAGTACAACATATTGCCGTAGCGACAGATAATATTATAGAGACAGTTACAAACCTGCGCGATCGCGGGGTAGAATTCCTGTATGTTCCCGAAACATATTATGATGATGTTCTGGACCGGGTTGGGGAAATTGATGAAGAACTCGAACCTTTAAAAGAGCTTGGGGTATTGATCGACAGGGATGATGAAGGTTACCTTTTACAGATCTTTACCAAACCAGTTTTGGACCGTCCAACTATGTTTTTTGAGATCATCCAGAGAAAAGGCGCTCAATCTTTTGGAAAAGGAAACTTTAAAGCCCTTTTTGAAGCTATAGAAAGAGAGCAAACTTTAAGGGGTACTCTATAGTTTTTATAATTTTTATTGAAATAAAATAGATTAAAGCTTAAATAACTTTTATTTCTATCCATTTTGCGTTAAAGTGAAATTTTTTGTTGCGTACTTTGTACTTATATAAGACTTTTGCACCGCAATTTTGGAGTGGTTACCAGAATTGAGGAAAAAAATACTTTTTTTCATAATTTAAGTTTTAGTTGGTTAATAAGATTAAAAACCCCGTCATTCATTTGACGGGGTTTTTTGATTTAATACATTTGGAATAGAAATTGTAATTGCTATTGCCGAAGAAGAAAAAACCTACTCATAGATGAAAAAAATTGCTGCAGTTATAATTTCTCTTATTGCTCTAAATGTTTCGGCTCAATCTCACCAGGCCTTCGAAGCAGGAGAATGGTTCAGGTTTCGAATTCATTATGGTATGTTCAATGCCAGCTTTGCAACCCTGGAAGTAAAAGAAACCACTCTTAGAAATAAGCCGGTATATCATGTGGTTGGGAAGGGAAAGTCCACCGGACTTTTACATCTCTTCTTTAAGGTGGATGATAACTACGAAACTTTTATGGACAAGAGAAATGGTGCGCCATTGAGATTTATTAGGCAAATAGATGAGGGGGGATACACAAAAGACCTGCTAATAGATTTCGATCACGACAGTAATATTGCTCATGTCTTTGACAGGAAACACAATGAGAGAAAGTCTTTCACAGTGCCCGATAACGTGCATGACATGCTCTCATCCTTTTACTTTTTGAGAAACAATCTTAATGTGAATGCTCTTGACCGCGGGGAGATGTTCAACATTAAAATGTTTATTGATGACGAAAGCCACGATTTTAAGTTAAAGTTCCTGGGCAGGGAGGTGGTAAAAACAAAATTGGGTAATATTGCAGCACTAAAATTTCAGCCCTATGTACTTGCAGGTAGGGTATTTGAGAAGAAGGAAAGCCTTACAATCTGGGTGAGTGATGATAAAAACAGGATCCCGTTAAAGATCAAAGCCGATCTTGCTGTAGGTTCACTTGACGCTGATATAGACGCTTTTAAAGGATTAAAATATCCTCTCAATATTATAATGAAATAAGAATGGAAGGTATACAACCCGAGATAGCCGAAAAGGTACGGCAGCTGGAAGAGAAATTTCGAAATTCCGGTCAGGACCTTGGCTCCTACCTCGATGGCCTGCTATACGATAAATATCTTACCTACTGGGATTATATCCACCTGGATACTTTACTCAGTCTTCAGAATCCAAAGACACACTTCCCTGATGAAGAGATCTTTATAGGATATCACCAAATAACAGAACTGTACTTCAAGCTTATTATCCACGAGCAAAAACAAATTGTAGAGAATGAAGAACTTACTGTTCCATTTTTTATAGAAAAAATCAACCGCATTGTGCGCTACTTCAGGATACTCGCAAATTCTTTTGACGTAATGATTCGGGGGATGGAGCGGGAACAATTTTTGAAGTTCCGCATGGCTTTATTGCCTGCCAGTGGTTTCCAGTCTGCCCAATTCAGGATGATCGAAATCTTTTCGACCCCTCTGGAAAATCTTGTGCATAGCGAGATCCGGGAAAACTTCAGAAGTGATAAGAGTGTCGAAGAGCTACTTGAAAATGTCTATTGGAAGAGAGGGGCAACCAACGTTGACACAGGGGAAAAAACCCTTACCCTAAGGCAATTTGAAAAGAAATATACCAGCAGATTTCTTAGAACTGCCAACAGGCTGAAGCACAATACGATCTATGAAAAGTTTCAGCAACTTTCTGCTGAAGATAGAAACAATAAAAATCTTAGGGAGGCGTTGCGTACTATGGATACTGCAGTCAATGTAAATTGGCTGTTGGTGCATATTGGTGCAGCACAAAAATACCTGATTGGAAAGAATGAGGCCGCGGCACCTGCTACGGGAGGTACCAACTGGAAGCAATTTTTACCTCCTAGCTTTCAAAGAATTACATTTTTTCCTGAACTTTGGAATGAAGAGGAAAAGAAGAATTGGGGCAAGCAATGGGTTGAAGAAATGATAACACAATAAAATTTATAAGAGTGAAAAGATTTAGTTACCTGCTAATGTTGATGATGGTTATTACTGCATGTAATAACAAAGAGGAAAATCCTGAAATAGCCGCTAACATAAGCGAAGTGAAAGCGCCGGCAATTATCAAGGAATATGGATTTGTGCTTAATGATTATGAGGTGGTGCGGGATACTATCCGGTCCGGAGATAGCTTTGGGCTTCTGTTAGGTAGCCACGGAGTAGACCCAAATAAGATCTTTGAAATTGTCAACAAAGTTAAGGATACCTTCAACCCGAGGAAAATTGTAATTGGGAAACCTTATACTATTCTTAAAGAAAGGGATTCGGCTCAAACTCCAAAAGCGTTCATTTATGAAAATGATATCATCAACTATACCGTAGTTGATCTTCGTGATAGTATCTCTGTTTATACGGCTAAAAAGCCTGTCACAGTGACGAAAAAGACTGTATCGGGAATAATAACTTCCAGTCTTACAGAGTCAATTCAGGATGCCGGTCTCAGTTATCTTATCTCTCATGAAATGAGCAATATATATCAGTGGAGTATAGACTTCTTCAGGTTACAAAAAGGGGACAGGTTTAAACTGGTTTACAATGAAAGGTACATTAACGATACGATATATGCCGGAATAGAAAACATAGAGGCGGCAGTATTCTACCATCAGGAAAAGCCTTATTATGCTTTTAGTTTTATGGCCGATTCAGTTGCGGGTTCCCGTGATTATTACGATGAAAAAGCCCGCCCGCTCCAAAGTTTCTTTCTAAAAGCGCCATTAGATTATAAGAGAATCTCCTCACGATTTAGCCCACGTAGATTTCATCCGGTGCAAAAGCGCTGGAAGGCGCATAAGGGAACCGACTACGCTGCAAACCATGGTACCCCAATCTGGAGTACGGCAAACGGGGTAGTGATCGCTTCTTCCTATACTGCCGGAAACGGAAACTATGTAAAGGTCAAGCACAATGATACCTATACTACTCAATACCTGCACATGTCGAAAAGGGCAGTAAAACAAGGGCAGCGGGTAAAACAGGGTGACATCATTGGGTATGTTGGAAGTACCGGTTTGGCGACGGGACCTCACGTTTGTTACCGCTTCTGGAAAAATGGCGTGCAGGTTGATCCCTTTAGACAAAATCTTCCTGCGGCGGAGCCAATAGAAGATAAATACATTCCTTCATATTTCGCTGCCATAGAGCCTTTGAAAGATGAGCTGAATAGAATAGAATTTCAAGATAAAGAAGCAATTTAATGACTAATACCAACCCAACCAATACTAAAGCCTGGGAGAAACTCCAGGCTCATTTTTCTAAAGTAAAATCTTTGAACTTAAAGGAAGAGTTCAAAAAGGATCCTAAAAGAGCCGATGCTTTTACGCTTCAATGGGAAGATCTTTATGTAGACTACAGCAAAAACATTATAACTGAAGAAACTAAAAACCTGCTTACCGAACTTGCAAATGAAGCTGGTTTAAAGAAGTCTATAAATGCCCTTTTTGAGGGGGAAGAAATTAACAGGACCGAAGGTCGTGCAGTGCTTCATACTGCTTTAAGAGCACAAAAAAATACTGAAGTAAAGGTTGAGGGAGAGAATGTCATACCTGAAGTTTTTGAGGTAAAGGAAAAGATAAAGAACTTTTGTTACTCAGTAATTACAGGGGCAAAAAAGGGATTTACAGGCAAGGCTTTTACCGATGTTGTTAATATTGGAATCGGAGGGTCAGATCTTGGTCCCGTCATGGTAACAGAAGCTTTGGAGTACTATAAAAATCATCTTAAGGTGCATTTCGTTTCCAATGTGGACGGCGACCACGTACAGGAAGTGATCAAGGATCTTAATCCTGAAACCACTTTGTTCGTGATTGTCTCCAAATCATTTTCTACCCAGGAGACTCTTGCTAATTCTACTACAATTAGAAAATGGTTCACGAAAAAAGCGCCGGCTGATGCTGTTGCCAAACATTTTGTTGCTGTTTCCAGTAACGTAAAAGCTGTAGAAGAGTTTGGAATTGAAGCTGAAAATATTTTCCCCATGTGGGACTGGGTGGGCGGCCGCTTTTCTCTTTGGAGTGCAGTAGGGCTTTCCATTAGTCTTTCGGTTGGTTATGATAATTTCGAATCCCTTCTTGAAGGGGCGCGTAGGATGGATAAGCACTTTAAGCAGACGGAATTTGAAAAAAATATTCCGGTGCAACTGGCACTTTTGACCATCTGGTACAACAACTTTTTTAAAGCTGAAACTCAGGCGGTAATTCCATATACACAGTATCTTCATAGATTTCCGGCTTATTTGCAGCAGGCGATCATGGAAAGTAACGGCAAAGGCGTAGATCGCGACGGAAATGAAACTACTTACCAAACCGGAAATATAGTTTGGGGAGAGCCGGGAACCAATTCACAGCATGCTTTCTTCCAGTTGATCCACCAGGGAACAAAATTAATTCCGGCAGATTTTATTGGGTTCAAGAGATCTTTACATAAAGAAAAAGAACATCACGATAAATTAATGGCCAATTTCTTCGCCCAGACAGAGGCATTGCTTCAGGGGAAGACTTCCGAAGAAGTAAAGGAAGAGCTCGATGCTAAGAAAATGGATCCGGAACAAGTTAGAGAATTGTTGCCTTTTAAAATTTTTAAAGGAAATAATCCTACCACTACAATCCTGTTCGACAAGCTTACACCCGAGAGTTTGGGGAAGCTTATTGCGCTTTACGAACACCAGATCTTTGTTCAGGGAATTATCTGGAATATATACAGTTATGATCAATGGGGGGTGGAATTAGGGAAGCAGCTTGCGACCACAATTCTTAACGAAATTGAAAAAAATGACGTTGGTTCGCACGATTCTTCAACTTCCAGTTTGTTAAAATTTTATCTTCAACAGTGACAGGCTGTTAAGTATTTTTAGGCCTCAAGAAATAACCCACTGATAGTCAGTGGGTTATTTGTTATTATATAGTATGGTGTAACTAGCTGGTGCTGTGGATAATTCTTAACCTTTAGTTAAAGGATAATTTAGAAGAAAATCGTTCTTTTGCATCAACTTTTTAAACACAAACTAACAAATTACACAATGAGGAAATTTTTAGCATTAGCGTTTTTCTTAACGTCGGCTACAATTTTTGCACAAGGGGTCGTTACCGGAACGGTGATCGATTCTGAAATGGATGCACCGCTACCGGGTGCTAACGTACTGGTAGTCGGAACCCAGGCAGGTGGGATGACCGATTTTGGCGGAAAGTTTAGCATTGAAACTGATCGTTCTGCCGGTTTTATTGAAATAAGCTACGTAGGATTTGAAAAGCTTCGTGTGCCTTTTTCAGTAACAGGTGGTCAAACTGTTGATCTTGGCCGTCTTCTTGTAACTCCAGATGCAGATGCATTGGAAGAAGTGATCATTACAACTTATTCTATCGCAATTGATAGAAAAACACCAGTTGCAGTTTCAACCATTAAGGCTGAAACAATTGAGCAGAGACTGGGGAATCAGGAATTTCCTGAGATCCTAAAGTCAACTCCAGGGGTTTATGCTACTAAAGGTGGTGGTGGTTTTGGTGATGCTGAAATTCGCTTAAGAGGATTTGATTCAGAAAACATTGCCGTAATGATCAATGGAATTCCAGTTAACGACATGGAAAATGGTCGTGTTTACTGGAGTAACTGGGCTGGTCTATCAGACGTTACAAGATTTATGCAGGTACAAAGAGGTCTTGGTGCTGCAAAAGTAGCAGTTCCCTCTATAGGTGGAACTATCAATATTGTAACAAAAACAACCGACGTTGAAGAGGGTGGTAGTGTTTTAACTACTGTAGGTAATGACGGTTATAATAAGTTTGGAGCAACCTTATCAACCGGGAAACTGGAAAGTGGATGGGCAGCTACAGTATCTGCATCTCGTACAACCGGGGATGGATACGTTGACGGAACAGAATTTGATGGGTTTTCTTACTTTTTGAACGTTGCAAAGGAGATAGGGGAAGACCATGAACTTTCTTTTACTGCTTTTGGAGCTAAGCAAAGACATGGTCAGCGTCAAACTGCTTTACCTGTTGAGGTTTACAGACAGGCAGAGAGTGGGACAAGATTTAATCAGGATTGGGGTTATTTAAATGGAGAAGTACTTCATATTGAAGATAACTTCTTTCATAAGCCGCAGCTTTCATTAAATCATTACTGGGATATTTCTGATAACACTAAGCTTTCTACTGTGGCTTATGCATCATTCGGTTCCGGTGGTGGTGGTGGTTTCGGTGGTATAAACGCTGAAGCCAGAGCTAAATTTGGACTTGAATCTCCTTATCGATTAGGATTTCTTCAGCCATTAGATGTTAATGAATTGGTTGATGATAATATTGCCCGTGGAGCTCTTGGTTCTGAAACCTGGTTAAGAGCATCAAGAAACAATCACGAGTGGTATGGAGTTTTGTCAACAATATCATCAGAAGTTATTGAAGACCTTGAAATAACCGGAGGTTTGGATGTGAGATATTATGAAGGAGAACACTTTACCGAGGTTACTGATCTTCTTGGGGGACAATATGTCTTTGATGACAACAATGTAAACAACCCAAATAATGCTGCGCGTGTTGGAGATAAAATCAGCTATTATAATGATGGTCTTGTAGGATGGCTTGGTGGATTTGGTCAGGCAGAATATTCAGTAGGACCACTTTCTACTTTTATTAACCTTGCGGCTTCCAATACTTCCTATAAGAGAATTGACTACTTCCAATATCAGGAAGGAAATCAGGAGACTGAATGGGTAGATTTCTTTGGATACAGTGCAAAGGGTGGTGCTAACTACAACTTAACTGATACTCATAATGTTTTTGCAAACGTAGGGTACTTTGAAAAAGCACCTTTTATGAACGCCGTATTTCTTAACTTTACTAATGATATTAATGAGGACGCAGAAAACCAAAAGGTCTTCAGCGCAGAGCTAGGTTATGGTTATAGAAGCCCGAATTTCAGGGTGGATCTTAACCTTTACCGAACTGAATGGAATGATAAGACTCTTACTCAAACATTCCAAAGACAGGATGGAACATTTGGTTCTGCAAACATTTTGGGTGTAAATGCGCTTCACCAGGGAGTTGAACTTGAGGTAAGCTATCGTCCAATGGAAAATCTAACCTTGAATGGTATGGCTTCTTTTGGAGACTGGACATGGCAAAACGATATTGAAGGAGTGCCAATCTTTGATGAATTCCAGGAGCAGATAGATGAGGTTAATTTATTTATTGCCGGACTTAAAGTGGGAGGTTCAGCACAAACAACCTTCGCTGCCGGAGCAGACTATGAGGTAATTGAAGGTACTGAGTTGCGAGTAAACTGGAACTATTTTGATGATCTATATGCAGATTTTGATCCTGAAACAAGGAGCACGAGAGATCTAGGACAATCAGACGCTGTTCCTGCTTTTGGTCTTGTCGATTTTGGAGTAGCTCATGATTTCGATTTTGGAGGATTTGAAGCAACTCTTATAGGTAACGTTAATAATGTCTTTGATACAGAGTACATCTCCGTTGCAAGAGATCGAGGTGTTGATGCGCCCCAGGTTTTTTATGGCTTTGGAAGAACATTTACAGTTGGAGCAAAACTTAACTTTTAAAAAAATTAAAAATGAAGAAGTCAGTTTATTATTTAATGTTTCTTATGGGTGTGCTGCTCACTGGGTGTGAGCCTATGGAGGACATCCATGAAGAAGTTGATCAACGAATAGAGAATACTCCTATAGAAGGTGTGACTGAGTATACTTTGACTGAAGAGGATTATGATGATTTGGACGTTCCTAACCAATTCAGCTCTCTTGAAGAGGCAAGTGCTTTAATTCCTCAGTTGCTTTCAGAAAAGTATCCTGTATGGGGTAATGGTTCTCTTGCCCAGGTAACCTTCAATTTAAATGCACCTAACACTCCTGAAGATCACACTGTTTCAGAGGCAGGGTATGAAGGTGTTGGTCTTGACAGAAATTATTTTACAAGCACTACAGAAATCAAGGATTACCTTGAAATGCAGTTTCCACAGGCTATGCTTAACGAATATGTTAATCTTACCTATAGAACAATTGCTGTAGAAGAAAGTTATGAGCTTACTGATGATGATTTTGAATTGATCGAAGAAGAGCTTGAAGCCGTTTATCCAGATCCTGCTTCAAGTGCAGGACGTTATGGAAACTTCGACAGAAGAGAGGGTAGAGATGCTTACTGGAGTAATGAAATGATCCTTGAAGCTCTTAATGTTGTAATGGAAGAAAATTTTTCAGGTATAGAAGGGCAAACTTATGAAGTGTCTTATGCTATTTACAACGGTAGCCCCGGAATGGAGAGCATGAAATTGCGTTACGATGGTACTTCTTATGTGCCGTTTGGCGCACAGGCTTACGATATCTCAAATTCCGATTTCGATTTTATAGGTGACGAGTTTGCTGATGTTTACCCTGATCCTGCAAGTAGTGCTGCACAATACAGCAACTTCGACAGGAGAGAAGGAAATGCTGCCTATTGGAATGAAGATATGATTCTTGAAGCTATTAACGTTCTACTTCTTGATAGATTCCCTGGAGCTGCTGAAGGTGCAAAATTTAATGTAAGCTACAGAATATATGACGGTTCTTCAGGAAGTGAGATGATGGCTGTGGTATTGAGAAATGGAGAGTATGTGATCAATGAAGAAGAAACTATTTCCACAATTATGGAAAGTAATGTTTTTGCTTTTGGAGACAACATGTGGCATATGCCATTAACACTGCCTAACGGAATATACCAAAACGAATTTGGCCAAAGATTTGGCAACTTCGGAAACGAAGCCGATGCCGGTTTTTACATTGGAAGATGGCTGGAGCCACGTTTTCCTTACGCTCAGGATGGAGACTTTGTTTCTGTTGAGTATAAGATGTACGTAGGAAGTGTTGTAACCCGCTATGCAAGCTTCGTTTATAATGAGGACGATAGAGAATGGGATTTCATTCCAACTGTAGTACCTTATACTGTTCAATTTGGTGTTGAAGATGGTGAATGGGTTGTAGACAACACTATAGTATATCAATTAGCTTCTTCAGATTATGAATACCTAAGTGAATACTTTGCAGAAGTAGAAGGTTTTGAAGATCCTGCTTGGAGTATTGGAAATTATCAAAATTTTGACAGGAGGCAAGGTACACGCAACTACTGGTCTAACGATATGCTTGTGCAGGCTATGAATGTCCTTCTAGAGGATAAGGTAGCACCTGGCGCTGAAGAAGGTCAGAAGTACCTTCTAATATTCGATATTTATGATGGTACAAATACTACAGAGCAATTACATCTTATCAAAACTAATGGTGAGTGGGTTCCTGTAAGCTAGTATGGAATAAATAATGCACAAAAACCTCTTATCTTGTATGAGAGGTTTTTGTATTTATAATCCTGCCAGACCTTGGCAGAAAATTAAAATCAGGAGAATGAAAGAAATGAAGAAAATGCTGTTTTTGAGTGCCCTGGCACTTATTATGGGATGTAGTACAGAAGATGATGGAGGAGGTGTTACACCACCCGTCGAGCCCCCGGTAGAGGAAGTTCCTGTAGCAGTAGATGATGAAGTGACAACTTCAGAAAACACTGCTATAGAAATAAGCGGGCTTATGGATAATGACACCGTTTTTGACTTTGCAAGAATTACAGATTTTGATAAGGAAACCCGAGAAGGAGGAGCAGTAACTGCAAATGGTAATGGGAGCTATATGTATGATCCTCCCAATAATTTTATTGGAGAGGACTCTTTCACCTATACCATTTGTGATAATGCGGAAACTCCTAATTGTTCTACTGCCACGGTGACCATTACGGTTACCGCTTCGTCTCCTACAGCTGTGGATGATGCTTATGAAACCCAGGAAGATAAGATCCTGAAGATCATTTCACATCTTTCAAATGATGACCTGGCCGACAATGCTGAAATAGTTTCTGTTGATCAAACGGGCACCAGGGGGACAGTAGAACTTGAGAATGACGGAGACATACTTTACACACCCGAAGAAGGTTTCGTTGGTGAAGACAGTTTTACCTACACTATTTGTGATGACGATGAAACCCCTACCTGTTCGACAGCTACAATTACCATAACCGTAATAGATGAAGGTTCACCTGTGGCTGTAAATGATGAAGTGGTGGTGCAGGTTGGTGCTACAAATGTCATTTTTGCTAATCTACTCACAAACGATAACGCTATTGATGATGCGGTCATTACTGCTGTTGAAAAGACTGGAAGTGGGTCTGTGACATTAAATGCAGATGGCACTGTATCTTATAGTACTGCAGCCGGCTTTGAAGGGGAAGATACTTTTACTTACACTATCTGTGACGACGATGAGACGCCGAGCTGTTCTACGGCAACGGTAACTGTACTTGTTGTTCAGCCGGTAACCTTTAATATTCCTGGAGATCTTCAGGACTATTATTCAGGTGCTACGCTATCTCAGGATCCAGACCTCCTAAAGTCCGAACTAGCTACCTTGACGGAAGTTCAGCACGTAAACAAGTTGGAATATTATATGCGCCACGATTATCTCTATGATGCAGACGCAAGTCTATCAGATCCTGAATATGTTGTTTTAATATATACCGGTGATCTAAGACACTGGACAGAGTATCAGGAAGGAGATGTAAGTGAAGGAGAAACTTTTAATACAGAGCACATCTATCCGCAGTCAAGATTGGCTTCAGATGAAGCAAAAAATGATATGCACCACATGAGAGTGGCCGATATTGAAATTAATTCCATGCGTTTAAACTATCCTTTTACCGAAGGTAGTGGAGATTACGAACTTATAAACGGGAACAGTTGGTATCCCGGGGATGAGTGGAAAGGTGATGTAGCCAGGATGGTGATGTATGTTCACCTGAAGTATGGCGAGCCATTCTCTGATGTTGGGAATCTTGAGATGTTCTTGAGATGGAATGTGGAGGATCCTGTTTCTGCATTTGAAATGCAGCGCCAGGAAGTGATCGAGGGAGCACAGGGTAACCGTAACCCCTTTATTGATAATCCTTTCTTTGCTACTTTGATCTGGGGTGGTCCTGAGGCAGAAAACCTCTGGGAATAATACCTCCCAAAAATGATAAAACCGCTCCATGTTTGTGGAGCGGTTTTTTTATGCAAAAAAACTATCTTTACCTGTCTAAATAAACAACCATGTACGAAACTGTTTCTTTTATCCACTCCTGGTGGGCTTATCTTGTCTTGTTGGTATTAATTATTGCAACTGTAAATTCCATTATAGGTCTTTCTTCAAAAAAAGACTACGGCGCAACAGATTTTCGCCTGGCGTTATTCACGTTAATTACGTCTCATATTCAGTTGTTGATAGGACTCGTGTTGTACTTTGTGTCGCCAAGGTTCCAGGCGTTCTTTGGTGAAGGAGGAATGGGCACCATTATGAAGGATTCAGATCTGCGTCTATATCTGGTTGAGCACCCGCTTATCATGATCATTTCCATTGTTTTGATCACTATAGGCTATTCAAAACATAAGAAGAAGCTCACGTCAAAGCCTAAGTTCAAGACACTTTCTATATTCTACGGAATTGCCCTTATTTTTGTGCTTTCGAGAATACCCTGGGCAGCCTGGTTTTAATCAATTTGTTTTGTGAGCAGGATATAGACGGGGAAGTGATCGCTAAATCCTCCCGTAAATCCTGAACTTCCAAAACTTCGGAAAGGATAATTTTTATAAGCTCCGGAGGGAGTGACCAGGAATGGTTCAATAAAAACATAGGCCCTGTAAAATGTAAATTTTGCAGGGTCTTTTTCTATCAAGGGCTTTGAGACCATGATCTGGTCAAATAGATTCCATTGATCCCGGTATGCCGAAGTACCTACTCCGGTTTTAGCAATAGAAACAAAGGGGTTATACAATCCTTTAAATTCTACCTGATCCTTTTTTGCTTTTGCACACAACAAGTTTGAAATGCTCTTATCTATAGGGTCATCATTAAAATCACCCATATTGATAATTCCTGCGTAGGGATCTATTTTTTGAAGAGAATCAATTATTTTAAGATTTAATCGGGCAGCATTCTCTCTTTTATAACTGCTGGCCTTTTCGCCTCCGCTTCGCGAAGGCCAATGATTTACTACTATATGAATTGTTTCCCCATCGAGAGTTCCGCTAACTGCCAATTGATCTCTTGTGTAGTCTCTTTTTAAAGTATTTGTTCTTTCAAAGAGGTCTAAAGAATGTTTAACTGCATTTTGAAGAGTGAAAAATTTTGAACGGTAAAGAAGTGCCACATCAATACCGCGTTCATCGGGGGAATCGAAGTGGATGATCTCATAATCATAAGGCGCCAAAAGAGGCATTTTTACAAGATCTTCAAGCACCTGCCGGTTCTCTACTTCACTTAGGCCAATAAGTACGGGAGGAGCGCCCGTATGTTCCCTGCCTATGCGGGAAATAACCTGTGAAAGGTTTTCAAGTTTATTCTGGTACAGTTCGGGTGTCCATCGGTTCTTTCCGGAAGGTGTGAAGTCTTCATCAAAGATCTGTGGATCATCCAGGGTATCAAATAGATTTTCCACATTATAGAAGGCGATACTTACCACCTTATAGTCCTTCTTTTCCTGTGACAAAACAGGCCAAAACTGAACCGTGCTCACGAGGAGAGTCAGCAGTAAAAGATATCTTATAACCACCTGATTATTATTTTGTTAAATCTGAAATGTAGCAGATTAAAGATAGAAATTTAAATGTATTATTGCGCCGTAAATGCCTCCCCTTTAATGGTATATGAAAAGAATCTTTTTAGGGAGGATATTTCTTCTCTTTTTGTTACTGCAGTGCCCTATTATAAGAGCACAAAGCATTACGGGCACTGTAATTGACGAGTTTTCTGGTCAGCCGCTGCCTGGGGTATTAGTTAAAATTTCTGGTGCGGCGATAGAACGCTATACCGACGAAAATGGAGTTTTCGATCTTTCTGAAGAACTTCCCGAGGGAGAAAACACTTTAACCCTTTCCAAAAATGCCTTTTTTGACAAACATTTTCCTGTAAAGATTTCTTCTGAAGTTATCGACCTGGGAATAATCACCCTAAAACCTGATCTGCCCGAAATGCAGCAGCAAATGACGGTTATTTCTCTTGAAGAAAACGAGCTGGATGAAGAGGACGGAAGTTCGGCTAACATTTCCGGATTATTGCAAGCTTCACGGGACGTATTTCTCAATGCTGCGGCTTATGACTTCAGCCCTACCTTCTTCAGGCCTCGCGGTTATGACAGTGAATATTCAAAAGTGCTCATCAATGGAGTGGAAATGAATAAATTTTTTACCGGCAGGCCTCTTTGGAGCAACTGGGGAGGTTTAAATGATGTACAACGAAATCAGGAATTCACCTACGGCACCCTGCCTTCAGAATCTTCTTTTGGCGGTCCGGCGGGTACAACTAATATAGTAATGAGAGCTTCTCAATATCCTAACGGAGGTAAGTTCTCTTATGCGACTGCGAACAGGTCATATTCGGGAAGGGCAATGGCGAGTTACCACAGCGGTTTACTTCCTTCAGGATGGGCTTATTCCCTATCGATGTCGAAAAGGTTTGGCAGTGAAGGTTATGTGGAAGGTACTTCTTATGACGCCACTTCTTTTTTTACTTCAGTAGAAAAAAAGATTGACGACTCGCACAGTCTTAACTTCACAGTCGTCTATACTCCTGTCAGCGTAGGGAAGAGTTCACCTGTTTCCGAAGAAGTAGCTGCACTAAAAGGGCAAAAATATAATTCCTACTGGGGTTGGGATAAAGGAGAGATTAGAAATTCCCGAATAAGAGAAGTGCAGGAACCTATTCTGATGCTCAACCACACCTGGTCTTTAAATAATGATCTGAAGATAAACTCTAATGTGGCTTATCAATTCGGAAAAGTTAGCAACAGCAGAATCGATTATGGAGGCAGCCGTCTATACTCCAGTGCCGGCAGTGAAGAGATCCTCATAGGCGGCGGCAGTAATCCCGATCCATCTTATTACCAGAATTTGCCTTCCTACCACTTACGTAATACATATGCACCCGATTATCGCGCTGCTTTTTTGGCAGAACAGGATTTCAGGAAGAATGGACAGCTTAAGTGGGAAGACCTTTACCGTGCCAACCAAACTTCAATGACTGCAGGAGGTAATGCCATTTATGCTCTTTATGAGGATAGGAATGATGATCGACAGATTTCCGGAAGTTCAAATTTCAGGTATCAGTGGAATACACTAGTCGTCCTATCAGGCGGAGTTGCATATCGCCAGCTTCAAAGTGAAAATTTTGCTTCGGTGCTGGATCTGTTTGGAGCGGTTAATTTTCTTGACGTAGTTCCATTTTCGTCAGGTTTTGAAGCACAGAACGATCTCCAAAATCCTAACCAAATGGTTTCCAAAAATGACAAATTCAAGTATAATTATATACTTGATGCTAATACCGGCAGTGGTTTCCTTCAGGCAGAGTTCAATTTCAAAAGAATGGAATACTATGTCGCTGCGCAAGGATCGGGAACCTCTTTTCAACGCACCGGGATCTTCCAGAATGGTAATTTTCCGGAGAATTCTTTAGGCGAAAGCAGAGTACTCAACTTTGGAAATTACGGAGCAAAATCAGGACTGACATATAAAATGAGTGGCAGGCATTACTTCAGTGCTAATCTGGCTCATTTTACCAAACCACCAGGACTTCGCAACAGTTTTTCAAATGTGCGCCAAAACAATGATGCTGTTCTTGGTCTCAACAATGAAAAGATCTTTACTGCCGATGCTGGCTACAATATTCGTACTCCCTTTCTTACAGGAAGACTTACGGGATTTTACGGAGAATTCCGGGACATTACAGAGGTCTCATTCTTCTACGCCGATGGGATCACAGGATCTGCACGAGAAGTTAGCAATGCTTTCGTGCAGGAGATCCTTACGGGAATTGGCAAAAGGCATATGGGTATAGAATTCGGATTTGAGGTGCCACTCAACAATACACTCAAATTACGTTCAGCAGGCTCATTTGGAAAATATATATTTCATAAAGATCCCGAAGTATATCTTACCTCTGACGACTTTCCGGAAGCAAGGCAAATGGGAAGATCTTCTTTAAAGAATTATCATATTCCCGGAGGTCCTCAACAAGCCCTACAGGCAGGTTTTGAATACAGGGACCCAGCCTACTGGTGGATCTCTGCTTCAGCAAATTTCTTTTCAAAGGCTTTTGTTGATGTAGCGCCTCTCGCCAGAACGCGAAATTTTTATACAGATGTAGATGGATTCCCAATTGTTGGATACCATGAAAAAGTAGCCTCACAACTGCTGAAGCAGGAAGAATTTCAAGGTTACATGCTTGTCAATATGGTAGGCGGTAAATCCTGGAGGTTAAAGAACAGGTTTGTGGGAATATTTGGCAGTCTTAATAACATTCTCGATACGGTTTATAAAACCGGAGGCTACGAACAATCACGAAATGTCAATTACAGCTTACTCAAGGCCGACATGGAAAGAGAGCAGCCTTTATTTGGTTCTAAATACTGGTTTGGCACCGGTACAACCTATTACGCTCACGTTTATTATAGATTCTAAAAATGAAGAGGATTTTACCATTTTTGAGCCTGCTGCTTTTCGCAGGTTGTGCACCCGAGGATGACCATGAGACAAGCGGTGCAGTTGCCGATCTGGCACTGGAGACCAATATTGATCTTGAGGCTGTACTGGGAAGGTTCTATCAGGATCAGGATAAGATTTTGACCTTTGAAGAGGACCTGGTTATGGAGGCATATGTGGTCTCGAGTGATGAAGCAGGTAATTTTTATAAAGAACTGATTGTTCAAAATACCAAGCACAATCCAACTGCAGGAGTAACCATTAAGCTGAACATGAATTCCTATTACCAGTTCTATAACTTCGGAAGAAAGATCTACATCAACCTGAAAGGTCTTAGTGTAGGTAATGTTAATGGAGTTGCTGCTCTTGGAGTTGGCGAGGGTAATCGGGTAATCAATATTCCACAGCCGCGGATCTCCTACCATCTTACGAGAAGTGCAGAAGTTGCGGAGATTGTTCCGAAGATTATTACGGCTTCAGAATTCAGCGATGAACTTGAGAATATTTACGTTCAGATCAATAATGTCCAATTTAATAAACTGCTGGTCGACTCAAATAATATAGCAACCTATGCCGCCGAATCCAATGATGAATATGACGGTGAAAGGTTGCTTGAAAGTTGTTCCGGAGATTTTCCGTTCATTCTTAGCACCAGTACCTATGCAGATTTTTCCGGGTTGAAACTACCCGCGGGTTCAGGAAATATTAGAGGTATCCTAACTCGTGATTATTTCGACGACTTTTATACTGTTTATGTCAACTATCCGGGAGACGTGAATCTAAACCAGAATTCCAGATGTGATCCTGGATTCGTTCATTGTGGGCTTGGGAATAAGACAGGTTCTAAAATTCTTTTTGAGGATGACTTTAGTGCTCTAAAGAACAACAAACCTGTAGAAGGGAAGGGATGGAAGAACTTTGTTCAGGAAGGTTCCCGTCTCTGGGAAGCTTATTCTTCTACAGGTGCCAATGCTTCTTTGGGAAAATCGGCCAGGATGCGTCCTGCCGGTTCTGGCGATAATCGAAGTATAAGTTGGTTGATCACACCCAGGATCAATTTTGATACTAACAGCGGAGAAGTGCTTTCTTTTAAAACTTCCACAAGTTTTGCAAATGGCAGCTTTTTGGATGTATTAATTTCCACCGATTGGGATGGAATGGAAGAGAACCTGCTTAAGATGGAGTGGAAAATACTCTCTGCAGCCACCATTGCGCAAAATAATGATCATTTTGGTGACTGGATCCCCGCCGGGTTAGTAGATCTCTCTTGTGTTGAAGGCAAGGGATATATAGCCTTTCGGTACACCGGCAGTGACCATTCTTATTATAACGGGGTATATGAGCTTGACGACGTAATTATTTCTGCAGATTAAGAAGATCTTCAGGGAGCAGTAAAATTGCTACATTAGAGGAATTAGGTTTAAATATGGATTTACTATCACCAGCCAGGCTTAGCATACTATTAATGGCCATCCTTGTGCCCGATCTCTCAAAGTTTTCTTCTGAACAGGATGAAAGCCATCTTATCCGGGGAACCTGGATGATCAAAGATGAACCCGAAAACCTGTGGTCTTTCACGTCTACAGAATGTCATTGGATCATAGATGGAAAAACCTCTAGGAAGTTCAATTATAAAATTTCAAGGGAAACTTCTCCGAGTGGCCTTGAACATCATTATTTAGATCTTTTTCCGTTAAACCAGAAAGATACCCTTGTCAGTCACAGTTATGCAATTAACAGCCTGGGGTCAGATAAAATGACCCTGGAAGTTATGGAGCCAAAGCTTAGTTATATTCATTTCGTAAGACTAAGAACGACAGGAAAGGATTAGGAGTTGCTATTGCCGAATCTTCGGCTATGCTGAAAATTACTAAAGAGCATTAAAAGGGATAAAGTCTATCTTTGCAGCAAAATTAGATCTGCGTGCAAAAAGAATTCTCTTTACAAGTATCTCCTGAAACTGCTGGTAATGCCGAAGCTTTGAAACATCACCTGTCGCGTGAGAAAGGTCTTCCTTTTTCTGAAATGCGACATGTGGAGGTAATAAAAAGAAGTATAGATGCGCGGCAAAAGAAGGTGAAAATAAACCTGAAGCTCAATGTCTATCTAAGTGAAGATTTTGAGGAAGTAAAGATAAACACTCCCCGGTATAGAGATGTTTCCAGTGAGGAAGCTGTCATTATTGTCGGGGCAGGACCCGCCGGTCTTTTTGCCGCTTTGAGGTGCATTGAGTTGGGGAAGAAGCCAATTATGATCGAAAGGGGAAAGGATGTCCGGGCCCGGCGTAGAGACCTTAAAAAACTAAATATTGAGCACGTCGTTAATGAAGATTCCAATTATTGTTTTGGAGAGGGTGGTGCCGGTACATATTCTGACGGTAAACTCTACACCCGAAGTAAAAAGCGGGGAGACGTAAATAGAATTCTTGAGCTGTTAGTGGCTTTTGGAGCAACAAAGCAGATCCTTGTGGAGGCTCATCCTCATATAGGCACGAATAAGTTACCCGCAATTATCCAGGATATCACCCAGGCTATTATAGAGCATGGCGGGGAAGTTCTATTTAATTCTCGTGTTGTGGATATTCTGGTGAGAAATGACGAAGTTGAAGGTGTTCTCCTAAAGGACGGTAGAAATATAGGTGCCAAAAAAGTCATTTTAGCCACCGGTCATTCAGCCCGGGATATTTTTGAACTACTTTACGAAAAGAACATTCAAATTGAGGCTAAGCCATTTGCACTGGGAGTGAGGGTAGAGCATCCACAGGCATTGATAGACAAGATACAATACCACACAGATAATAGAGGCGAATTTTTACCGCCTTCTTCATACAGCATTGTAAAGCAGGTAGGAGGCAGGGGAGTTTACTCCTTTTGTATGTGCCCCGGAGGGATCATAGCACCTTGTGCCACATCACCAGGTGAGATCGTGACCAATGGCTGGTCTCCAAGTAAAAGGGATCAGGCGACTGCAAACTCGGGAATTGTGGTGGAAATAAAACCTTCAGATTTTGCCATTTTTGGAGACTCTCCTCTGGCAGCACTAAGATTTCAGCAGGAAGTTGAAAAGAAAGCCTGGGTGGCCGGTGGTAAAACTCAGACAGCACCCGCACAAAGGCTGGTTGATTTTAGTAACGGAAAAATTTCAGCTGATCTGCCTCACAGTTCTTATACGCCGGGAATTGTTTCAGCTGATCTTGGAGAAGTGCTACCCGGTTTTGTGCATAAAAGCCTTCAGAAGGGGTTTATGGAATTTGGAAAGAGCATGAAAGGTTACTTTACGAATGAAGCTGTAGTCCATGCTACCGAATCCAGAACATCTTCACCGGTTCGCATTCCGAGGGATCGAGTGACTCTTGAGCATGTACAAATAAAAGGTTTGTATCCATGCGGGGAAGGAGCAGGTTATGCCGGCGGAATTGTTTCGGCTGCTATTGATGGTGAAAAGTGTGCGGAAAAGGCTGTGCTGGCAATGAAATAAAAAAGACCTCAGAGGTTTTAAAAACCCATGAGGTCTGGTAAAGATCATTTAACTGAACTGTTTTTATTTTTTGTAAGCTTCTCTATACGGAGACCAGATCTCATATATTGGATCTCCTTTTGAGCTTTTTCCGCTGTGATGCCACTCTCCGTTCTTTACCTCATAGTCGAAATCAAGGCTGGCGCCTACGCGGCTGTCATCCCGTGAAAAGAATTCGATGTTTTCAATATATTTTCCGTCCTCAGCAGTGTAGGTCCCGCCTCCGGTGCCAAAAAATTCTCCGGAACCTGAGTTAAAAGCCACCCATTGAAATCTGTCACCGCCAAGGATCTTGATAGTTCTTCTCGCTCCGGGAGTGCTGCGATTGAGTTCGCCATCCCTTTGTCTGCCTGTGATCACCCAATTTCCGGAAAGGTCATTCGTGTCATCTGATATCTTTTTCCAGGTATAAGTGCTGCCATCGTCGGCCGTGAGAATGAGCATATTTTGCTGTATCTCAGCAGGCTCAAAAACGCGGGTTTTCCCAAGCATTTCTGTGTCCTGTGTGTCAAAATCATAGGATTCACTATAGGAACCATTTAGAGTGAATTCCCCTCCGGTAGCGCTTATAAATTTGTTCGTTCCTTTTTCGCGGGTGCCCTGGGCAAAATAGTCGTCCATGTAGATCCTTACTGTCTCCCGGTCATTGACAGGTTGATCGTTGATCTCCATAAGTTGCCAGGATCCCTCAAGATCCTGTGCGGTTGCCATTGTAAAGAACAACAGCAATGGTAACAGAAGTAGAGTTTTCATATTCAGTGATTTATAGCTGAACTAAAATACTGAATTTTTTAATTATTCCTCCTCTTCTCCATCGCCATAAGTGTCATATTCAGGGTAAAGGAAATTGTTATATGGGAAGCGGGTAATGTGGATCTCGCGAACAGCTTCGTAGACTTTCTTCCTGAATTCTTCCAGGTTCTCTTTGTTGAGTGCCGAAATAAAAAGCACATTATCCCCTAGGCGGTTCATCCAGGTATTCTCCCATTCGGCTAAGGTGTTATGGGAACTTGTTTTTTCGGTCATCAGGTCATCCTCGTCGATCTTTTCAGCTTCATAGGCATCGATCTTATTGAAGACCATAAGGGTTGGTTTCTCGGCACTTTTGATCTCGGCCAGGATCTGGTTTACAGAAGCGATATGATCCTCAAATTGGGGATGCGAAATATCTACCACGTGCAGTAACAGGTCTGCTTCGCGCACTTCATCTAATGTGGATTTGAAGGACTCTACCAGCTGAGTAGGAAGTTTTCTAATGAATCCTACGGTATCGGTTAGCAGAAAAGGGAGGTTACGAATTACCACTTTTCGCACTGTAGTGTCAAGAGTGGCAAAAAGTTTATTTTCGGCAAAGACTTTACTCTTACTAATCACGTTCATTAAAGTGGATTTCCCTACGTTGGTATAACCCACCAAAGCCACTCTCACCAGTTGACCGCGGTTACCGCGCTGTACTTCCATTTGCTTGTCAATAGTCTCGAGTTTCTTTTTCAAAAGGGAGATCTTATCGCGAACAATACGACGGTCTGTCTCGATCTCTGTTTCTCCGGGTCCTCTCATTCCAATACCTCCACGCTGTCTTTCAAGGTGAGTCCACATCCCGGCAAGGCGTGGCAGGAGATATTGATATTGGGCTAACTCCACCTGCGTTCGGGCATAGCTTGTAGTTGCACGCTGAGCAAAAATGTCTAGAATAAGATTGGTTCTGTCAAGAACTTTACAGTTGAGTACCCGCTCAATGTTCTTTTGCTGGGCCGGAGAAAGTTCATCGTCAAAAATGGCAGTTCCTACTTCGTTCTCACTTATGTAGTTCCGGACTTCCTCCATTTTTCCAGATCCAATAAAAGTTTTTGGATCTGGCCGCTCCATTTTTTGGGTATAGCGCTTTACCACCTCACCGCCTGCGGTATAGGTCAGGAATTCAAGTTCGTTAAGGTATTCTTCAAGCTTTTCTTCATTCTGTTCCCGGGTGATGATCCCGATCAACACTACTTTCTCGTATTCAAGATTGTTCTTTTCTAGCATAAAATTCTTCCTATTGAAACAAAGTTACATAAATCCATAGTACAAGAGGTAAGGGTAAGAGCCTTGAGATCTTAAAGCTTCCCCAAAAATGTCATTTTTGGATATGTTCTTTTAGGGGATTAAAAGTTGTAGGTGAGACCGGCTCCGAAGACTTCCCGGATCTGGAATGCACCCACAGTGTTATCATCATATATAGCCTGAAATATGAGATTGGCTGAAATATATTCATTCACGGTCATCTCCAGGTTCAAAAGGTAGTCGATATCGATATTTCCCGGCTTATCCAGGTAGTTGGAGTAAAGGCTTAAAGAGTTCTCTAAAATGACATTTTTGACCAGCTCTGTTTTATGATAAGCGTTTACAGAAGCACCAAGTTCAAATCTGGAGCTTTTCCCTTCATCAACGCCAAAATAGGAGCCATTCTCATATCCCGGTACACTAGTGAATTCCCTGTCAACAAATATGAAGCGTGCTGTAGCGGGAGCAAGATTAAACCAGAAATCTTCGTTTTTCTTCCACATCATCCCCGGCCCAAACTGTAAAAAACCAGGGGAAAGGAAATGAGTGGTTTCTCTGCGGGTTTGCTGCCCTTCAGCATCCTTGGAATAAACATATCCTTTGCTGAACTGCGTCCTGAAATTTGCAAAAAAGGAATAATACCAGTTGGAATTCTCCAGTTGTTTACCTGCAATGGAATTCAATTCTAACCTGTCACTGGTTTTACGGGTGAACTCATCTCCCTTCAGTTTGGTGAGTCCGTAATTGCCAAGAATTTTGTTATCCCATGTAAAATTACCCTCTCTATAGTTGAGGTTGTAGTCTAGCATAAGATTTCCTGCTACGCTTGAAGTTCCACCTCCCGTCCATTCCTTGTTAAAAGCCGATTGGTTGAATAGCAGCTGAAATTTACCTTCAGAAGTCCAGCCGTTTGGAGGTATATCCTCCTTATTTTCTTGTGCGTTTACTATTAATCCTGAAAGAATGAAAACCGAAAGTAGAAGTTTCTTCATGTTTATTTTTTGTAAAGAGGCACAGAAGAACATGCTTCGCCGTACATAATGCTCTTCGCTACCGGCTGAAGTTTAGAAATGAGTTGAAGGTAAGCATTTTGAGGTACAGGCCTTTTTGAACAACCCTTAATGATTACCGGCACGTCCTGATATTTTGAGATATCTAATTTCTGAATTATTTCTGTATAAAGGACAGTTTCAAGGATCTCCTGGTCTCCTACAACCACTTTCTTAGCAACAGGAGCCAGGTAGGTACTTAATAGCATGTAGGCCCAACCCGGAATTATTGCATCGCTGGAACAGGTAAGTGCCACATATTTTCCCTCATATTGAGCCCAGTCATGAGCCTTGGCCGTTGCCCGAAACTCTCTTTCTCTTAGCACAAACCCTTCCACCAGCCAGTCCTTGATATCAAATAAAACCCTTTCTCCGGCAGGATAATGATCCTCCAGGTCAAATGTGATAAGCTTAGAGTTGGCTACCCGGTTTACGATTTCTTCGGCCATAGGTGATTTAAAGGATTTAAAGTGGAATAGATTACAACATTCCAAGCTCCAGCTTAGCTTCCTCGCTCATAAGGTCCTGGCTCCAGGGCGGATCAAAAGTGATCTCCACTTCACAGTCGTTCACCTCCTCAAGGGTTTTTACTTTCTCCTCAACTTCCATTGGAAGGGATTCGGCCACCGGGCAATTTGGTGTTGTTAGGGTCATAAGGATCTTGATCTCATTATCCTCACTTACCATGACGTCATAGATCAGTCCCAGTTCATATATGTCTACAGGAATTTCCGGATCATAGATTGACTTGAGGACTCGTACGATCTTTTCTCCAAGAACTTCAGAATTTTGTGCGTGCTCCATTTCTAATTTAATTGTGTTTGATATGCGACAGCATACATTTTCAACTGCTTTATCATACTTACAAGTCCATTCGCTCTTGTAGGAGATAAATGCTCTTTCAACCCGATCTCGTCAATAAAAGCTGTATCTGCTTCAATAATATCTTTTGGATGTTGATTGGAATAGGCCCTAATAAGAATAGCAATTATTCCCTTGGTAATGATCGCGTCACTGTCGGCTGTAAATACCAATTTGTCATCCTCCAGTTCGGCATGAACCCAAACCTTGCTCTGGCATCCTTTTATAAGATTATCTTCAGTCTTGTATTTATCTTCAATTAGTGGAAGTGACTTTCCCAGTTCGATCATGTGCTCATACCGCTGCATCCAGTCATCGAACATTTCGAATTCCTCTACAATATCTTGCTGTATTTCCTTTATATTATTCACTTCTGTCAATTTTCGTTAATATCATTAAAGCTTTATCATCATCGGAAAAGATGATAATTTCTTCTCCATTGTGGTTTATTCGGGCAACATCTTCAAAAGAAGAAAGGATCTTCCTTTCAAGTTCCATCATTCCCTCACAAAACTTTCTTGTGCTCATTGGAGTTGAGAATTCCAAATTATTCCCTTGTTGGTTATAATGAGCTGAAAACTGATTGCATCCTGCATGCCCTGAAATCCTGTTGCCCAAAGGTTCAAAATAGAATATTATACTATCTGAAACCGCTTTCTCTCCCTGTACAGCCATTACTTTATAGCTCCCATCTAAACCTTCTTCGGAAACAGTGTCAACTGTATTAGCACAGGAAATCAAGAGAATATAAAACAACAGAAACACAAAATTTCTCATTCCCAAAATTTAAGCCAGCATATTTTTTGCCCTTTTTACACCATCTACAAATATATCGATCTCTTCTTTAGTATTATAAAACGCAAATGAAGCTCTTACGGTTCCGGGGATGTTGTAGTAATCCATGACCGGTTGAGCGCAATGATGTCCTGTTCTTACCGCAATACCTAATTTGTCAATAATTGTTCCTATGTCATAAGGATGAATATTACCGATGTTAAAGGAAATAACTGCTGTTTTCTCTGTTGAAGTACCGTAAATCTTTAGATCTTCGATTTCCAGGAGCTTTTCTGTTGCATATTCCAACAAGTCATGTTCGTAAGCAGCAATGTTATCAAATCCTATGGAATTCATGTAGTCCAGGGCTGCACCAAAGGCTATTCCCCCACAAATATCCGGTGTACCTGCCTCGAATTTATGAGGAAGATCGGCATAAGTTGTTTTCTCAAAAGTCACTGTAGCGATCATCTCGCCTCCTCCCTGGTAGGGGGGGAGTTTTTTCAGCCATTCTTCCTTTCCGTAAAGTGCGCCTACTCCTGTAGGCCCACACATTTTATGTGCAGAAACGGCATAAAAATCTACACCCAGCTCCTGTACATCTGCTTTAATATGAGGTGCAGCCTGTGCTCCGTCCAAAAGAACAGCAGCCCCCACTGCATGCGCTTTTTCAATGATCTCCTTTACTGGATTTACAGTTCCAAGAGCATTAGAGACATGATTGACAAAAACCAGCTTTGTCCTATCGGAGAGCAACTTGTCGAATTCATCCATTTTAAGCGTGCCGTTATCATTCATTGGAATGACCTGCAGTTTCGCTCCAGTTCTCTCACAAAGCATTTGCCAGGGTACAATATTACTATGATGCTCTAAAGCCGAAACTATGATCTCTTCGCCTTCCTTGAGTAAAGTGGTAAATCCACTTGCCACCAGGTTAATGGCATGAGTAGTTCCTGCTGTGAAAATAATCTCGTGAGCTTTTGCGGCATTGAAATGCTCCTGAATCTTTATCCTTGCCTGTTCGTAAGCATCTGTTGCTTCCTGTGACAGGGTATGCACTCCGCGGTGAATATTTGCATTATAGCGGCTGTAATAGTCGACTATAACATCGATTACCTGCTGCGGAGTTTGAGAAGTTGCCGCATTGTCGAAATACACCAGCGGTTTTCCATTTACTTCTCTTGTGAGAATAGGAAAATCCTTCCGTATGGATTCGACATCAAGATTGAGTTTTGTGGAGGCAACTTTCATTAAATATGATATTGTTTTTACAGGCTGTAGCCTACGTTTACACCTAGCTTAAGGGCAATAATTTTCGTGATCCTTGCTTTGAGTTCAGGTATTTTTACGCTTTCCAGAACGTTATTGGCAAATGCATACATCAATAATGCTCTTGCTTCCTTAAGAGGAATTCCGCGGGAACGCAGATAAAATAGAGCATCATCATCCAGCTGCCCAATTGTACAACCGTGGCTACACTTCACGTCATCGGCAAAGATCTCGAGCTGTGGTTTGGAGTTGATGGTTGCTTTGTCATCCAGTAGTATGTTGTTGTTGGATTGAAAAGCATTGGTTTTCTGAGCTTCTTTGTTAACGATGATCTTTCCGTTAAACACTCCTGTAGATGATTCTGCAAACACACCTTTATAATCCTGGTGGCTTTCGCAATTCGGTTCGATATGGTGTACTAAAGTATTATGATCTACATGTTGCTTTCCACCAATCACTGTAATTCCCTTTAAGGTAGAATCTATGCGCTCACCTTTTTGATAAAAATTCAGATTATTACGCGTAAGATTTCCGCCAAAAGAGAAGGTGTGTACAGAACAGTTACTTTCCCTATGCTGCTCAATAAATGTATTATCTATTAATGAAGCCTGGTGATTGTCATTCTGGATCTTGTAGTAATCCACAATCGCTCTTTTGTCGGCATGTATTTCAGTAACCGAGTTCGTAAGAACAGGATGGTCTGTAAGACTTTGATGTCTCTCAATGATCTGTACATGAGAATTCTCTCCTACTACGATCAGGTTCCTTGGTTGCACCAGTAAAGCCGATTCATTTCCCGTAGAGAAATTGATCACCTGTATTGGCTTATCGGCCATTGTATTTTTCGGAATATGTATAAAAGCTCCTTCTCTCGAAAATGCAGTGTTTAAGGAGGTGAGACTTTCCTTTGGCGCTACTGTATTAAAGTAGTTATCGATGATTGGCTTGTACTTCGAATTGTTCAAAGCCGAAGACATTAGGCAGGCATCGATCTTCTCGTGCGTAGTAGCCGAAAGATGCGACGCATAGATCCCATCAATGAATACGATCTTATAGGTATCAATATCATCAATAAAATATTTCTCCACATCCCGGTAGTCAATGGTGTCCTCTTTCTTTGGAAACACAGTGTAGTCGTGCTTCAACACCTTATTAAGGGAAGTGTACTTCCAGGCTTCCTGTTTCTTGGTAGGAAAACCCATCTCTTCAAAATCCTTTATTGCCCGGCTCCTTATTTCATGGATGTCACTGTGCATGTCCACGTTCTCTTCAAAAGCCAGAAAAGAGGATAATAATTTATCTTTTAATTCCATTGTTCTTTTTTCTTGCTCCCCAAAAAGGGGAAAATTAAAAGGCATTTTTCTGGGATCTCCTTAGGCTCCTACTTCTTCCTTGATCCAGTCATATCCTTTTTCCTCCAATTCATAAGCCAGTTCTTTTCCTCCCGACTTAACGATCTTTCCATCCAGCATCACATGTACAAAATCCGGAATTATATAATCCAGTAATCTCTGGTAGTGAGTGATCACCAAAGTTGCATTATCCGGTCTCTTGAGTTTGTTCACTCCATTGGCCACAATTCTAAGAGCATCAATATCCAAACCTGAATCGGTCTCATCAAGAATGGCCAATTTTGGTTCCAGCATCGCCATTTGAAAGATCTCATTTCTCTTCTTTTCTCCACCAGAGAAACCTTCATTCAGGGAACGGGAAAGGAACTTACGGTCGATTTCCAATAGTTCCGACTTTTCACGGATCATCTTCAACATTTCATTGGCCGGCATATCTTCCATGCCTCTGGCTTTCCTGTTTGCGTTAATCACAGTGCGCATGAAATTGGTCACTGTCACTCCCGGAATTTCCACAGGGTATTGAAATGAAAGGAATACCCCTTTATGTGCTCTTTCTTCAGCATCAAATTCAGTAAGTTCCTCTCCTTCAAAAACGATCTCTCCGCGGGTTACTTCATACTCTTCCTTCCCGGCAATAACCGAAGAAAGCGTGCTTTTTCCAGATCCGTTAGGTCCCATAATAGCATGTACTTCTCCAGCGTTTATTTCAAGATCGATGCCTTTTAAAATTTTAAGGCCTTCAACTTTAGCGTGTAAATTCTTTATCTTTAGCATAATTCCAATATTTCCTGAATCCTCAGGGTTTATTTATGTCTTTTGTAACTTTTGGAGCACTTACAGAGTCTCCCTTTCTTTTTGGGATCTCAAGGATCTCCTTAATTTGTACCAGTTCTTCCCAGCCATTCTGTCCCGGGTTCTGCACCACTTTTGCTTTTACTGTAACCTCGATCATATCGAACTCATCTCTTTTTAAAGGTTCAACAGTGTCGGCCAATTGCTTGCTAATCGAATCGATCTGTACTCCATAGATAAAGTCTTTTCCCTTTAAAACTGCAGCATCTGCCAGAAAAATGAATTCTCCTTTAATAGTCGGGATACTGTCTGTTTCCACTACAGCTTCTGGTTGAAGTTCTTCAGTTGCCTGATCTTCCCCACAGCCGGTAAACAGGAACGATAATGCCAGTAAAGCAAAATAAAATTTTTTCATATTTGTTATCCTACAGATCCTTCCAGGGAAATTTCAAGTAATTTTTGAGCTTCCACTGCAAATTCCATGGGCAATTTGTTTAGTACTTCTTTGCTGAAACCATTTACAATAAGAGCAATTGCTTTTTCAGTGTCAATTCCTCGCTGATTGCAGTAGAAGATCTGGTCTTCCCCGATCTTACTGGTTGTTGCCTCGTGCTCGACCTTTGCAGTCTTGTTCTTGGTTTCAATATAAGGGAAGGTATGTGCCCCACATTTGTTACCCATTAACAGCGAATCACATTGTGAAAAGTTCCGGGCATTTTCGGCTTTGCTGTTGATCTGTACAAGTCCGCGATAGCTGTTCTGGCTGCGACCTGCAGAGATACCTTTTGAAATGATCGTACTCTTGGTATTTTTTCCAATGTGGATCATCTTGGTACCGGTATCCGCCTGTTGATAATCATTTGTTACAGCAATAGAATAAAATTCTCCTACAGAGTTATCTCCTTTTAAAATACAACTTGGATATTTCCAGGTAACGGCCGAACCTGTTTCTACCTGCGTCCAGCTGATCTTAGCGTTCTTCTCACAAATTCCGCGTTTGGTAACGAAGTTGTAAACTCCGCCTTTTCCTTCTTTATCACCCGGGTACCAGTTCTGTACCGTGGAATATTTTATTTCAGCATCATCAAGGGCAATAAGCTCCACAACAGCGGCATGCAGCTGATTCTCATCTCTCGATGGTGCAGTACAACCCTCAAGGTAACTCACATAACTGCCTTCATCGGCCACTACCAAAGTCCTTTCAAACTGTCCTGTCCCGGCCTGGTTGATTCTGAAGTATGTAGATAGCTCCATTGGACAACGTACTCCCTTTGGAATATAACAGAAGGAGCCATCACTAAATACCGCTGAATTTAAGGCGGCGTAAAAATTATCTTTTTGAGGTACTACTGTTCCAAGATATTTTTTCACCAGCTCCGGGTGCTCCTGAATTGCTTCGCTGATAGAACAAAAAATAATTCCTTTTTCAGCCAGTGTCTTCTTAAAAGTAGTGGTTACAGAAACTGAATCCATTACCACATCCACGGCAACTCCCGCAAGTTTTTTCTGCTCGTCAAGGGAAATCCCAAGTCTTTTAAAAGTATCCAGTAATTCAGGGTCTACTTCGTCAAGACTCTCATATTTCGGCTTTTTTGAAGGTGCAGAATAATAAGAAATGTTCTGAAAGTTAGGTTTTTCATAATGAACATTTGCCCACTCGGGTTCGATCATTTCCTGCCATGCCCTAAAAGCCTCAAGTCGCCAGTTGGTCATCCATTCCGGCTCATTCTTCTTTTGAGAGATCGCCCTTACAATATCTTCATTAAGCCCCACAGGAAAGGTATCAGATTCAATATCGGTATAGAATCCGTACTTGTACTCCTTAGTGTCGAGCTCTTTCTTTAAATCATCTTCTGTATATGCCATCTTCTTTTGTTCCTGGTTTAAAGTTCGAGGTTCAAGGTTGTTTAATCTTTAAACTTCGTTCCTTTTAATTCACTTTTTTGCAGATAATTGATAAAGGAGCTTATCTGCTTGCTCAATAAAATCAATTTGTTGTAAAGAAGATCAAATTCTTCTTTTCCAATATACATTCTGTCAAGAGCACGATACAACTGTGATCTCGTTTCTCCGCAGGAGGCCTTTGCCACGGCAAGGAACTGGATAAATTCCCTGTTTCCGTTTCGTTCAAAGCCTTCAGCAATATTATCCATTATGGACCCTGATGCGCCGTTGATCTGGTTGTAAAGTTTGTAGTCAGATTTCAGCTCTGAATTCTGTTTGATCCTGAAAATGTCATTGCAAATGTTACGGGCCGATACCCATATCTCCAGGTCTTCAAAATTCTTCACTGTCGCCATAACCTTGAACTTTAAACCTTAAACTTTGAACTTAGAGCGAAAAGCTTTCTCCGCATCCACAGGTTCTCTGCGCGTTCGGGTTGTTGAATACAAAGCCTTTGCCATTAAGTCCTCCGGAATATTCCAGAATGGTTCCCGCCAGATATAACACACTTTTTTTGTCAACGACAATCTTTACGTCATTATCTTCAAAAAGGCGGTCTCCTTCGGCCTGCGAGTTGTCGAATTTCAGCTCATAGGAAAGACCTGAACAACCACCGCTCTTCACGCCTACGCGAACAAAATCTCTTGTTGCATCAAAACCATCGTCCTGCATAAGGGATGCAATCCTCTTTTTGGCGCTTTCACTTACCTTTATCATTGCTTATAAAGATTAATTCTAAATTAAGTGCAAATATAATACAAACAATAGGTTTAACCATGGTAAAACCTATCAGAAAAAAGAATTAGCGCATTAGCTTCCGCTATTCGGCTTTGCCCCTGACATCCCCAGGTTTTTCAGCCTAAGTTATTCATTGCCAGGTTATAATCCGGAAGGCATTCTTTGCTCACCTCTCAAAAATGGCTTTTTACCGGCTTCTTTCTTTTAATGAACTTATTAGTCTTAATTTTGCAAAAAATTATGTGCTAAGATTATGTTTGAAAACAGTCGGGAAAGCAGAACAGACCTTTCAGAATTAGGAGAATTTGGATTAATAGATCATCTGACCAAAAATTTCGGGATCACTCCCGAAAATACTTTAAAGGGCATTGGCGATGATGCCGCAGTCCTTGATTTTAGAGAGGAAAAAGTAGTGATCACTACAGATCTTCTTGTGGAAGGAGTTCATTTTGATCTCAGCTATATGCCGCTTAAACATCTGGGGTATAAAGCTGTTATGGTTAATCTTTCAGATGTCTTTGCAATGAATGCCAGGGCCACTCAGATCACTGTCTCCATTGCAGTTTCAAACAGGTTTCCTTTAGAAGCTTTGGAAGAACTTTATTCCGGAATTGAACTGGCTGCAAAGCTTTATAATGTTGATGTAGTAGGGGGGGATACTTCGTCATCTACTTCAGGAATGATAATAAGCGTTACAGCTCTGGGAGCAGCTAAGGAAGAAGAGGTAGTGTACCGCAGCGGAGCCAAACCCAATGACCTCCTGGTGGTAACCGGGGACCTTGGAGCGGCCTATATGGGGTTGCAGGTGCTGGAAAGAGAGAAGCAGGTTTTCAAGGTGAATCCTAATTCCCAACCCGATCTGGACCAGTACACTTATCTCATCGAAAGACAATTAAAACCTGAAGCCCGCAAGGATGTTCCGCCTCTCTTTAAAGCACTGGAGTTAAAGCCAACATCTATGATAGATATCAGTGACGGTCTCTCTTCTGAAACCATTCACCTTTGTAAGAATTCCAAAACCGGAGTGAATCTTTTTGAGGAGAAAATTCCCCTTGACCCTGCTGTGATCTCAGTATGTGAAGAATTTGAGCTGGATAGTACTACCATTGCTCTAAGTGGCGGAGAAGATTACGAACTGCTCTTTACGATCGATCAAAAGGATTACGACAAGATTAAGGGGAATCCCAACTTTACGGTAATTGGGCATATGACAGAAGAAAGCGAAGGCATGCATCTTGTCACCCGTGCCAACCAGAAGATAGAATTGATCGCCCGTGGCTGGAATGCCATGAAAAAAGAAGACTAGGAGGCTTTAGAAAATCTTTTGGAAGTGAAAAACTTTCTTGCACATCTCCGTTGGTGGATCTTTGCTATGTAAGCATTGGTTTCCCGAAATTTCGGAGTGAGTTTGGCAAGAAAACCTTGAGCCGTATCTGTCATTTCTTCTCCGCAGCGGGTACATTTGTACTCTTTGATATGATCTGTAATGTTCTGCGATACCGTGAAGCGGTGGTCGAAAATCGCACAGATCCATGCTTTGGGAGAAAACAAAAGGGGCGTTTTATTTTCCATTTTTGAAGAGTTTGAGTAGGGTTATGAAGCGTAAGCTACAAAAACAATCATAAAATCCGATAAAACACCTTATTTTTTCGATGAAATACACAGTTTTAAAAACTGCTTCTTGTTCTCAATATAGGAAAGATGTCCACCCGAAAAGCTGATAAAGCCGCATTCTAGCTCTTCTGCCAATTGCTTAAGTTCCTGAATATTGACTAAAGGATCTTCTTTTCCTGCGACCAGAAGTTTTTTTCCGAAAAATCTTTTTAGCACCTCAGTTTTACTTGTACGAATTTTCATACCTTCTAATGCGGCGGTAATTCCTTCCGTGGGGAACTGTAATGCTCTTTTCTTCAGTACTTCAATTTCTTCTGAAAATTTTTCGGCGTTTTTAGGGGAGAGTAGATTGTTGATTGCCATAGTGACGTAGGCGCGTTTATTTCTCGTGACGAGTTCTATAGATCTATCCCTTATTTCTTTCTTTTCTTCGGAATCTGCTTGCGGAGTGGAATTGAGCAACATGAAATCCTTCACCATTTCTGGATGTTTTTCGAGAAAGGCCAGGCCTACATAGCCACCCATAGAATGACCTATGAAATTGACCTTTTTGACACCTGTAGTTTTTAGTACGTCAAATACTGCTTCGGCCATTAGCTCCATGCTATGGATTTCATCAATACATCCCGACCTGCCATGCCCCGGCAGATCTATAGTGATTATTTTTCCATAGCGGGAAAATTCAGGAAGGAATTCTTCCCATATTTCTGAAGACTCCAGGAAACCGTGAAGCAAAACTGTCGCTTCTCCTTCGCCGACTACCGAATAGTGGATCTCTGCTCCCCGGAAATGAATTTCCATATTGATGGTTTTTCCTAAGTTGTCTTTGGCTTTGACACAAGCCCTTTCTTTATTGTTTATAACAAAAATTGCCGCGGATGCACGGATGTTGTACATCCGCAGCACTACAATCTCTTAACTATGAACTATTGACTACTAACCAAAATTAACTATTCATAATTTCCTCGATCTCATCTGCTTCAATAGGAATATTCCGCATGAGGTTGAAAGGCTCACCATTTTCCTGGATCACCACGTCATCTTCAAGACGAATTCCGAAGCCTTCATCGGGGATATAGATTCCGGGCTCAACCGTGAATACCATATTTGCTTTCATTGGTTCGTATAAGAGTCCGTAGTCATGAGTGTCCAGCCCAATGTTGTGGGAGGTTCCATGCATGAAATACTTCTTGTAGGCCGGCCAGTCGGGATTTTCATTCTGAACATCAGCTTTATCCAGAAGGCCTAAGCCAAGCAATTCTGAAGTCATCAGTTTCCCAACCTCTTTATGATATTCTTCCCACATTGTACCGGGAACGAGCATTTTTGTGGCGTCATCTTTCACCCGGTTAACAGCGTTGTAAACTTCCTTTTGCCTCTTTGTGTATTTTCCTGAGACAGGAATTGTTCTTGACAAGTCACTGGCGTAATTCGCATACTCTGCACCTGTATCCAATAGAATAAGTTCTCCTTCCTTACATTGCTGATTGTTCTCAATGTAGTGAAGCACATTTGCATTGTTCCCACTGGCAATAATAGGAGTGTATGCAAAACCTTTTGAGCGGTTCCTTATCATCTCATGCCAGTATTCAGCTTCGATCTCGTATTCCCAAACTCCGGGTTTCACGAACTTCAAAACCCTGCGGAAGGCTTTTTCGGTAATATCACAGGCTTTTTGCATTAAGTCGAGCTCGATAGGATCTTTTACCGAACGAAGACGCTGCAGGATTGGGTTGCTCTTAGCCACCCTATGAGCGGGGAACTGCTGCTTACACCATTTTATAAATCTTGCTTCCCGGGTCTCGGTCTCCACGTTGGCCCTGTAATGTTCATTTGTGTTGAAATAAACTGTATCGCACTGTGTCATGACTTCAAAAAATACCTTTTCAAAATCCTTTAGCCAAAACACATTTTTGATGCCTGAAACTTCAAAGGCTTTTTCCTTTGTCAGTTTTTCTCCTTCCCAAACTGCTATGTGATCATTCGTTTCGGTAAGGAAAAGCATTTCCCGGTGTTTTTCTGAAGGAGCATCGGGGAATAAGACCAGTATACTTTTATCTTGATCTACCCCGCTTAAATAAAAGAGATCCCGCGCCTGCTGAAAGGGCATGGTGCTATCAGCTCCTATAGGGTAGATGTCATTTGAATTAAATACAGCCAGGCTGTTCGGCTGCATTTTTTCAGTGAAGTTCTTTCTGTTCTTGATGAACAGATTTTTGTCTATTTGATGATATTTCATGAGTATTTTTTAGTGTGTGCCCCAAATTTAAAAAATTAAAAGGGAGGAGCCTTGAGAAGGATTGAGGAAATGACGAGTAATAATGGCTATAAGCTTCTCAGTAATATTTCTCCAATTATCAGTTGGAAATCTCTTATTCTCTTGTGGTTATATGTCTAAAATGAGAGTTATTTACCTTCTTTAAATTTATTCTAAATAAAGACTAATTAGAGGGGGTTTATTTGCTAATGATGTGAAAGGGCGTATTTTTGTTTCCACTTTATTAAAACAATCATAAATTTTATGGCAAAATCTGCGCTATTAAAGTCATCACTTGCAAAGAAGTACTGGATGGCTTTCACCGGCCTGTTTCTATGTTTATTCCTGGTGGGGCACCTGGCGGGTAACCTGCAGTTGTTGGCATCGGGAGTTGGTGCAAGAGATCAATTCAATGAATATGCTCTTTTCATGACCACAAATCCTATTGTTCGCGTATTGTCAATTGTGACTTTCGCGAGTATACTTTTTCATGTGATCGATGGGATCATTCTTACTGTGAATAACAGGAAAGCCAGGCCAAAAGGATATGTGAGCTTTAAACCGGCTACAAATTCAAAATGGTCTTCCAGGAACATGGGCGTTCTGGGTACAGTAATTCTGGCATTTATCGTGATCCACCTCATCAACTTTTGGGGAGAAATGAAGTTTGGCGGATTAGATGACACTGTTTATGAAACTGCCAATGGAGAGACTGTAAAAGATCTTTACACGCTCACAATTATGACCTTTCAGGATCCGGAAATGGGTCTTATCTGGGCAATTATTTACCTCATAGCAATGATCGCTATAGGTTTTCACCTGTATCACGGCTTTGGAAGCGGATTCCAGTCACTGGGTATCAACCACCCCAAGTACAATAACTTTGTAAGGAAGACCGGAGTGGCATTTTCAATTATAGTACCTCTGTTATTCGCCATTATTCCGTTTTACATCTATTTCGTACTCGAAAAAATTTAAGCTATGGGAGTATTAGATTCAAAAGTACCACAGGGGCCGTTGGCCGAGAAGTGGGTTAATCATAAAAATGATATCAATCTCGTCAATCCCGCCAACAAGCGGAATATTGATGTTATTGTTGTTGGAACAGGTCTTGCAGGAGGTAGTGCTGCCGCTACATTGGCAGAGCTTGGATATAACGTAAAGACTTTTTGCTACCAGGATTCTCCACGTCGTGCTCACTCAATTGCAGCACAGGGAGGGATCAATGCAGCGAAAAATTATCAGGGAGACGGGGATTCAGATTATCGTCTTTTCTACGATACCGTAAAAGGAGGGGATTACCGTGCGCGCGAAGCAAACGTTTATCGCCTTGCAGAAGTTTCAGGAAATATCATCGATCAGTGTGTAGCACAGGGAGTTCCTTTTGCCCGGGAGTACGGTGGATTACTCGATAACCGTTCTTTTGGTGGAGTTTTGGTTTCCCGAACTTTCTACGCTAAAGGGCAAACCGGTCAGCAGTTACTGTTAGGTTGTTATTCTGCCATGAACAGGCAGATCAACCGCGGAAAGATAAAATCCTATACCCGTCATGAGATGCTTGACGTGGTGCTTGTTGGTGGCAAGGCTCGCGGAATTATAGCGCGTAACCTTGTAACAGGAGAAATTGAAAGACACAGCGCCCATGCTGTAGTGATAGCTTCAGGAGGATATGGAAACGTCTTCTTCCTATCGACAAATGCAATGGGAAGTAACGTGACTGCAGCCTGGAAGGTGCATAAAAAAGGCGCTTTTTTCGCAAATCCATGTTTTACACAAATTCACCCTACCTGTATCCCGGTTTCTGGAGAACATCAGTCTAAGCTTACACTTATGTCTGAATCTCTTCGGAATGACGGACGTATCTGGGTTCCAAAAAAACTGGAAGATGCGAAAGCAATTAGGGAAGGTCGCCTGAAGCCGACAGAACTGGCTGAAGAAGACAGAGATTACTACCTGGAAAGACGTTATCCTGCGTTTGGTAACCTTGTGCCGCGTGACGTGGCTTCAAGAGCTGCCAAGGAGCGTTGCGATGCAGGTTTTGGAGTAAATAAGACAGGAGAGGCTGTTTATCTTGATTTTAGCGCTGCATTTATGCGTTACGGAAGAGAGGCTGTTTCTACTCAAAAAATAGAAAATGCTTCCGAAGAGCAGATCCGTGAACTTGGAAAGGCTGTTGTGGAAGCCAAGTACGGAAACCTCTTCCAGATGTACGAGAAGATCGTAGACGAGAATCCGTATGAAACTCCGATGAAGATCTATCCGGCCGTGCACTATACCATGGGTGGCCTTTGGGTTGATTACAATTTACAAACTACGATACCGGGACTTTATGCTGCAGGGGAGGCTAACTTCTCCGATCACGGTGCAAACCGACTTGGAGCTTCAGCTTTGATGCAGGGACTGGCCGACGGGTATTTCGTCTTGCCGTACACCATGGGTGATTATTTGGCAAACGACATTAGAACCGGAAAGATCCCAACAGATTCTCCCGAATTTGAGGAAGCCGAGAGAAACATTCGTGAGCAATTAGAACGTTTTGTAAATACAAACGGAACTAAGTCTGTAGACTACTTCCACAAGCGTCTTGGAAAGATCATGTGGGACAAAGTAGGGATGTCAAGAAACGCAACCGGATTGAAGGAAGCTATTTCAGAAATTAAAGCTTTGAGAGAAGAATTCTGGAGAGATGTGCGTGTTCCGGGAACTATAGACGGCATGAATCCTGAACTTGAAAAAGCAGGAAGAGTAGCCGATTTCCTTGAACTTGGAGAACTTTTTGCCAAAGATGCACTTCACAGGGAAGAGTCTTGTGGAGGTCATTTTAGAGAGGAATTTCAAACTGAAGAGGGGGAAGCCCTTCGGGACGATGAGAACTTTATGTACGTAGCTGCCTGGGAATACACAGGAGAGCCTGCAGATGCAGTCCTACATAAAGAAGACCTGGTTTACGAGAATATCGAAGTAAAAACGAGAAGCTATAAATAATTTGAAAATTTGAAAATGAGGGAATTTGAAAATTAACTCATCATCAAATCTTCAAATCTTCAAATTAAAAATATGAATCTTACACTAAAAATATGGCGTCAAAAAGATGCCGCTTCAAAAGGAGGAATCCAAACCTACCAATTGGGAGGCGTGGAACCCGATATGTCTTTTCTGGAGATGCTTGATGTCCTTAATCAGGACCTGATCGACAAGGGAGAAGAGCCTGTGGTTTTCGATCATGACTGTCGCGAAGGGATCTGCGGAACCTGTAGCTTACAGATCAACGGAGAGCCTCATGGTCCAGACAGGGGGGTCACTACCTGCCAGTTGCACATGAGAATGTTCAAGGATGGAGATACGATTACCATTGAACCTTTCCGTGCCAAGGCATTTCCGGTAATAAAGGATCTTGTTGTAGACCGTTCTTCATTTGAGAGAATTCAGCAGGCGGGGGGATATATTTCTGTAAATACTTCGGGAAATACTCAGGATGCGAATTCTATTCCCATCTCTAAAGACAAGGCAGATGCAGCATTTTATGCAGCGACCTGTATTGGCTGTGGAGCTTGTGTTGCAGCTTGTAAAAATGCAAGTGCAATGCTTTTCACTTCAGCTAAGGTAAGCCAGATGGCGTTACTACCCCAGGGAGAGGTGGAGGCCGATCGTCGTGTGCTTGCGATGGTGGAGCAAATGGATAAGGAAGGTTTTGGGAACTGTACAAATACAGGTGCCTGCGAGATCGAATGTCCTAAAGGAATTTCTCTTGAGAACATCGCCCGTATGAACAGGGAGTACTTAAGAGCCAGTGTAAAATAGCATTTTTGACACCTAATATTTCTGAAGATCCCGAACTTTGCTGTTCGGGATTTTTTTTGGACCTTAAAGAAAAAACGAATGTCAGCAGTCAATAATATAATCTCCAAACTTCCGAAGCACGAGACCAGCATTTTTTCAGTGATGTCAAAAATGGCATATGAGCATAAAGCTGTAAATATGTCCCAGGGCTATCCTAATTTTGAAACGGATAAACATCTGAAAGAGCTGGTTTACCAGGCCATGCTTGACGGCTATAACCAATATGCACCTCTGGCCGGGATTTCCCCGCTAAGGGAACAGATCGTAGACAAGATCGAGTCCCTGCATGGAAAGAAGTATGACAAGAATACTGAAGTGACGGTTACAAATGGTGCGACCCAGGCATTATATCTGGCTATAACTGCTTTTGTCAAACCGGGAGATGAGGTGATCGTTCTCAAACCGGCCTACGATTCTTATGAGCCGGCAATTGAACTGGCCGGGGGTGAGCCTGTTCTTCTTCAGCTGAAAGGCAAGGATTACAAACTGGATTTTGAAGCACTAAAAGAAAAGATAACACCCAAAACCAGGATGCTTATCATCAATACCCCGCACAATCCCAGCGGAAATGTTTTCAGCAAAGAAGAAATGCAACAGCTGGAAGACCTTTTAGAGGGGACAGATATCATACTGCTTAGTGATGAGGTTTACGAGCACATCATCTTTGATGAAGCCAAACACTACAGTGCCTCGGCTTTTCCCAACCTTTCAAAAAGGGCAATTGTTTGTGCTTCTTTTGGAAAGACATTTCACAACACCGGTTGGAAAATGGGCTACTGTGTGGCTCCAGAAGAGCTTATGGCCGAAATTTGGAAAGTAATGGAAGTAAATGTCTTCTGTGTACATCACCCTACACAGCGTGCTTTTGCTGAATATTTAAAAACCCCTGACCACTACCTGGAACTGGGGAAATTTTACCAGGAAAAGAGAGATAAATTTCTGCACCTAATAAAAGATACAGCGTTCAAGGCAGAACCTTCAAAAGGAACCTATTTCCAGCTTCTAAACTATTCTGAAATAACAAATGAGCCCGACCTGGATTTCTCCCGCAGGCTCATCAAAGAATATGGTATAGCGAGTATTCCTGTTTCAGCCTTTAATAAAGATAAAAAGGACTACCGGCAACTTAGGTTCTGTTTTGCCAAGACAGATGAAACTCTCGAAAAGGCAGCAGAGATCCTCAAAAAGGTGAAATAGATCTAGTCGTTATTGTCACCACCTCGAAGGCGACTATTCACATATCCGCGAACGACTTCGGTAGTCAGGCCAAAAACCACATGGGCTAAAAGTTCTGAGGCCTGTGTTTTTAGCGGGATCTTTTCAGGAGATTTTTCCAATCCGAGAAGAGGCAGGCTGGTTTCGTGCGTAGTAGCCCAGGTGGTGACGCCAAGCATGGCACCATCAAACATATTGACATCTTCCTTGTCGCGTTTTCCATATCCATAGATGGCACCCACAGTGCCTCCCAGAGGTACATTCACAAGTTGCTCAACAATGGCTTCATTTTCTAACTTTATGGGGCTTCCAACCAGCTTCTTGGAGAAGCTATCCATGATCTTGATCTGTGCCGAACGTTGATCGATCTTTCTCACGTGCAGGAATTGTTCTACCACAGATTTCATTGCACTGCCCGCAAGACCGCCAATGAACCCGGAGATTATTCCGCGCGAAGTATTAGAAGGAAAAGAATCTTTTTCAAAAAAGGATTGTAAACTCATAGCTTTGTTTTTTCTCTTTTAAAACTATTCAACTTCTCCTGCTAATGCAACCATTTAACACGCATTTAGCAGCGAAAAAATGAATTTTAATACCTTTACGTATGGCACAAATTTTAAACACCGCACTGCTACAGGCGAACCTGGAATGGGAGAACATTCAGCAAAATAAGGACCTTTTTGAGCAGAAGATCAAAGAACTTCCGCAGGAAACCGACCTCATCATTCTGCCGGAAATGTTTTCAACAGGCTTTTCCATGAATGCTGAAAATCTGGCTGAACCCGATAAAGGACCCACCTTTAAATGGATGCAGAGAATGGCTTCAGAAAAAGATGCAGCTGTCACCGGAAGCTTGATAATTTCTGATAATGGAAACTTCTACAACCGTCTCTATTTTGTCTACCCTGATGGTTCCTCGCAAAAATATGATAAGCGCCACACCTTTACGCTGGCCAAAGAGGATGAGACCTACACGGCCGGGACGGAAAGGCTCATTGTGAATTACAAAGGTTGGAAAATTTGTCCCCTGGTCTGTTATGACCTGCGATTTCCGGTGTGGGCGCGAAATACTGAAGATTATGACTTGCTAATCTACGTGGCTAATTGGCCGGCTGCCAGAGTTGCTGCCTGGGATACCCTTTTAAAGGCCCGTGCTATAGAAAATATGAGCTATTGCATTGGACTTAACCGCGTGGGCCGGGATGGAAGCGACCTCAACTATGTAGGACATTCCGCTGTATACGATTCCCTCGGAAAACAAATCTCAGGCAACCTGAAGGAAGCTGAATTTGTAGAGCTCGTGGAGCTCGACAAGCAGCACCTGACCGACACACGTTCTCAACTGAAGTTTCTCCAGGATCGTGACAGGTTTACGGTGCATCTGGAGGAGGAAGGGTAGCAGCAGGACTGGCATTGAATTGATAAGTGTCATCCCAGTTTGCCCTTACGCTAATAGGTTCGGGATAGTACACTACTAATTCCGGTTGTTTTCTTGTAAGAAAACTTCCGGTATCCCAGACCTGATTGTTATTCGTGTCGTAGATCAATCTAAGGAGATAGTTCCCCGGTTTGAGACTGTTGAAGGTGATAGTATTGCTGCCATCAGAAAATTTTTCGGTTACAACTTCCCCTTTTTCAGTAGCTACCTGCACAATGACGGGAAATTCTCTGACCCCGGTGAGGTTAACTATTAGATTACCTCTATCTGCGAGGGCAGGGGTTCGAACCTGGGAGGTTAAAGTATCATTTTGCCGGCCAAAGAAATCGGTGAATGCACCGGGTAAAGCCGTTAGTCTGTAGGTCTGTTTTTCCGACTTTTCAAAGGAAATATTGTAAGTGTTGTTCCACTCGTCATAGAGGCCCGTAAAAGGCATTGGAATAGTGTCACTGCGCATAAGGGTAATCAGGGAGTCATTTATTTCTTCAAGAGGTACTGTAGGTATTACCTTTAGGTCTTCCCGGAAGCCTAAGCCCGAAGTAGGCTGAATACTAAATTGAAGCGTATCTCTTTTTGACTTTCTCAACCTGGCTATCAAGGTATCTCTCGTCCCTGGAGTTTGTGCGACAAATTTGAGGGTATCCCGCTGTTCGAAAGGTTTGTACCAATAGTGCAAGGTATCTGTCTTGGCATCTTTAGTGATGCGGTCCTGAAAGTCTGCAGGAACGTCTAAGGGGGTAATTGAGATGCTATCGGCTTTAATCAATCCGGTGTATCCAAAGATTAGATGTTGCTGTGCCTTTACCTGTGGCCTCTCAAATTTTCCTTCCAGAATTTCGCTGAAGAGAGTGAGATCAAATTCCTCATCTGTGGGAATAGTAATGTATTCGTCTGAAAATGCTACTTTATCTGTACGAGGTTCAAAGGTGTAGTTGTTGTTAACATCTCTCATCGCCACGAGCTGATAGGTGCCTTGTTTCAGGTTGTTGAGCTGAAAGGTTGTGACACTATCCAGAGTATTTGTAACGTAGCGTGGAACGCGGGTATAGATCACTGAATCATTATATGTGGAGTCTACTTCATAGAGCATTACAGAGATAAAGGGATCTGGGGAGCGTAAAATGGCATCTTTGACACTTCCTCTTAAGGAGAGAGAATCAATATAAGGTCCTGTAGAAAAGGCATAGGTAAAAAAGCTAAGCGGATTGGCTTCGTTGTTATCTGTAATACTTCTTCCGAAGTTGATCGTATAGGTAGTTCGCGGTTCCAGGGTATCGTTAATCCTGATGCGGATAGATTTGCTAGCTGTTCCCAGGGGAGTTATCTCCGGCCTTGGATCCATGGGAGGAGAAATAATGATCTGTCGCTGTGGATCTGAAAGTTTTATGTATTCATTGAAATAGATCCTTATTTCGTTGGCATCAAAGTTTGTGGTAAAATTCTCAGGTCTTGCTCTAACATATGCGGGCGGCTCCATATCGATAGGTCCGCCATCTGGGGTTCCTCTCTTTGCACAGCTTGAAAAGGCGAGGGTTAGAGTTAGGAGCAGCAGAAAATAAATGCCGGTACGGTGCATGAATTGAAATTTGGTACAAAGAAACAATTTATTCCTTTAATCCTGAAGTTCCTAATGCGTTACGGCCATGGTAGCGATGCTTATTTTTAGCTGCGGAATTTTAAGCAATTTTTGTGCGCAGGCCTCCAGAGTGGCACCTGTGGTTACCAGGTCGTCTATCAAAAGGATATGCGCATTTTCCAGTAAAAAAGTTTCCTTTACTATGAAGGTTTCATCAATACTGCCCCATCTTGCAAGTCGCTTTTTCAGCGTCTGTGTCTTTGTGGCATTAACTTTTAAAAGAATATCATCCCGATAAGGAACTTCCAGAGCTTTTGCTATTTCCCGGCCAAATCCTGTGACTTGATTATATCCTCTTATTTTCAGCTTTTTCTTGTGTAAAGGCACCGGAATGACCATTGTCACCTTCTTCCAATCAGGTATCTGTTTCAGCTCACTTCCCAGCCAGAGTCCCAAAAATGATCCTATTTCCTCATGTCCCCGATATTTAAGACTGTGAATTAATTTTTGAACCATTCCTTTTTTCTCGAATAGGAGCAGGGCAGTGGCATTTTCCACCGGGATCCTTCCGTAGAAAATTTTCTCCACGGGATTATCTTTTTCGAGGTGATGATCGGCCACGGGTAAGGAATGAAGACAGGAAGTGCAAAGAATATGCTCATTGCTCTTGAGAGAGGAGTCGCAGCCATGGCACAGCTTTGGATAAAGCAGGTTAATGAAATCGTGAAACATTTGTTAACAAATTAGCCGTAGGCTGAATAAAACTCCTAAATTTACAAAGTAAACCGTTAAAAATCATTTGTTATGACAGACAACAAGAGTAATAATGCCTTAAAAATCCTTACCGGAGTCTTGGCAGTCGCTTTGGTTGCATTAGGAATATACACCATCAAATTCTATAATGAAGAAAAAGAAAATAAAGAATTACTGCAGCAGGAAAAGGCTGTAATAGAAGGTGAATTAAATGATCTCATAGTGAAGTACGATGAGGCAATCGCCGAAAATGAAGGTCTTGACAGTGAATTAAGCGCTGCCAGGAACAGGATCGTTGCCTTAAGGGATTCTGTTCAGGACATGGAGGCGAATTTGGCTCTTATTGCCCGATACCGACGTGAAGTAAGTAATCTCAAAGCAGAGAAGGAGCAATTGTTTAAGGTCGTAGACAGCTTGAGTAATCAAAACATGCGACTAATCACCGAAATTGATAGTACGAACAATATGCTGTTGGAAAGAACCAGGATCTCTGATTCCTTACAGGTTCAAACTCAGTCTATGGCATCCAAGATCGACCGTGCTGCCCAGCTAAAGGTAAGTAATTTAAGAGGGGAAGGGGTTATTGAAAGAAACAGCGGAAGACTTGTTGAAAATGACCGTACCAGAAGAGTTGACAAGATAAGGACCTGTTTTACCATCACACCAAATACATTAGCTGAAGCCGGAGATAAGGATCTTTACGTTCAGGTGTATAACCCGAACAATGAACTGGTGGGAGACCAAATTGCAGTACAGCATGAAGGCGGGGTAATGGTATACAGCGCTTCGACCCAGGTGTACTACGAGAATGACGAGCTTGATGTCTGTATCCTTGCAAACACCAATGAAGACAGACTTATTGAAGGTACATATAAAGTCCTGGTGTATGAAGGTGCTAACTTGATAGGTGCTACCAGCTTTAGCCTTAGATAGGAACAAATAAATAATTAATTGAACCGCCCTCGCTTGAATCGGGGCGGTTTTTTTATTTTTGCGCTATGGCAAAACAAGAAGATCTTTTTAAAAATGTTATTTCCCATGCTAAAGAGTATGGGTATATTTTTGCTTCATCTGAAATCTACGATGGACTAAGTGCCGTTTATGATTACGGGCAAAATGGAGCAGAGCTCAAGAAAAATATCAGGGATTACTGGTGGAAAAGCATGGTGCAGTTGCACCAGGAAATAGTAGGTATAGACGCCGCTATCCTTATGCACCCCACCACCTGGAAAGCATCTGGACACGTGGATGCTTTTAACGATCCGCTAATCGACAATAAGGATTCAAAAAAGAGATATAGGGCCGATGTTCTGGTGGAAGATCATGCTGAAAAGATCCTGCAAAAAGCGCAAAAGGAGATCGAAAAAGCAAGAAAACGCTTTGGAGATAAGTTTGACGAGGAGCAGTTTGTCAATACCAACGACCGTGTTCAGCGATATCTAACTGAAAGAAAAGAGATCCTGGAGCGCCTTGGTCGCTCCTTGACCAATGAAGACCTAAAGGATGTAAAAGCTCTTATTGAAGAGCTGGGCATTGCCGATCCAGAGACCGGCTCAAGGAACTGGACAGATGTAAGGCAATTCAACCTGATGTTTGGCACCAAACTGGGAGCTTCATCAGAAACAGCTTCCAACCTTTATTTAAGGCCTGAAACTGCCCAGGGAATATTTGTGAACTTCTCCAATGTTCAAAAAACCGGAAGGATGAAGATCCCGTTCGGAATCGCGCAAACAGGGAAAGCCTTCAGAAATGAGATCGTTGCCCGACAATTTATTTTCAGGATGCGCGAATTTGAGCAAATGGAGATGCAGTATTTTGTGCGTCCGGGTGAGGAACTTAAATGGTATGAGCACTGGAAAGAGGTGCGTCAAAAATGGCATTTTTCATTGGGTCTTGGGGAAGAAAATTATCGCTTCCATGATCACGAGAAACTTGCTCACTATGCCAACGCAGCAACAGATATCGAATTTAATTTCCCGTTTGGGTTCAAAGAACTGGAAGGTATTCACTCGCGTACAGACTTTGATCTAAAAGCACATGAAGAATTTTCAGGAAGAAAATTGAGGTTCTATGACCCGGAGCTTCAGGAGAATTATGTGCCTTATGTTATAGAAACCTCTATAGGTCTTGACAGGATGTTCCTTGCTGTCCTTTCGGCTTCCCTTAAGGAAGAAGAGCTCCAGGATGGCAGTAGCCGAACCGTCTTGAAGCTACCTGCAATCCTTGCACCTTACAAAGCAGCAGTGCTGCCGCTGGTGAAGAAAGATGGACTGCCGGAGTTGGCCCAGGAGATCATTGAAGATCTAAAGTGGGATTTCAATATCCAGTATGATGAAAAGGATGCGATTGGACGAAGATACCGTCGCCAGGACGCAGCTGGCACACCATTATGTATTACTGTAGATCATGATTCCCTTGAGGATCGAACCGTAACCATAAGATACAGGGATACAATGGAACAGAAGAGAATCCACATCAGTGAAATTTCAAAAGTAATAGCAGAAGAAACCGACTTTAAGCATTGGTTGAAGAAGTAGCTTTTTTCTGTTTAAATTGAGTTAAAAAAGAACAATTCCTGCCGAATTGTTCTTTTTTTTGTTTCTGCTCGTTCTAATTCTCTTAATTTTATAGGTTAAAGCTCCCTACATGTTGCGGAATTACTTATTTCTTCTATTTTTTCTATTTATGTGTCTAAGCTCTGGCGCTCAGACAAAAGAAATCATGGGTCCTGTTTCCCAGGGTGTAACAAAACCGGGAGTTTCTGAACCTTTATCTAGCAGGGAAATAGTACCGGCACAGAATGAAGCTAAAGAAGTTAATCCTAAGAACAGGACAGCTAACCGGGTCGTCCCCGGCAAAGGTTTCCCTAAAGGTATAGACGCAGCCCTACAAGAGAAGACAGGAAATATTCCTTTCAAACAAGCCATAGTCTCTTTTGATGCTGTTGAGCGCAAAGTGAACCCTACAGATCCCACAGGGGCCGCAGGTCCAAATCATTATGTAAATGCTTTTAACTCGGGTTTTTCTATTTATGATAAACAGGGGAATTTACTTGTTCCCCCCACAAATTTATCTGCCCTTGGAGGAGAATTTACAAATGAAATGCTGGGTGATCCTGTTGTGCTCTACGATCAATTTGCCGATCGTTTTCTTATTACTCAATATGCGGGGTGCCCTGCACTGCCCCCAAGGTCATGTTCTAACAGAAGAGATCCTTCAAACGCTCTATTAGTTGCAGTTTCCCGGGGTCCCGACCCTGTAAACGACGGGTGGTATACCTATAGATTTCCAACCGGCACTTTTCCCGATTACCCAAAGTATTTCATCTGGAGTGATGGTTATTACGTCACAACCAATCAAGACCCGAGTAACCCTGAAGTTAATGAGGTTGTATTTGTACTGGAGAGAGATCAAATGTTGCAGGGGCAAGCAGCACAGCATGTTGGTTTTCCACTACCAGGAATAAGGAAAAATGGTTTTTACAGTCCGGCAGCATTGAATGCGACCGGGGACCAAATGCCTCCTCCCGGTAAAATGCCAATCATTTATTTTCAGGATGATTCATGGTTAGGAGTAAATATTGACCATTTGAAAATTTGGGAGGTGAATGTGGACTGGAATAATATTCAGAATTCTACTATAAGAGAATCACAGGAGATCACTCCTTCAGAAGGATTAACCCCTTTTAACAGCACTTTTGACGGTGGAGGTTTTTCAAATCTACCACAACCATTTGAGGATGTCGAACTTGATGCTTTACAAGGGGCGCTAATGTATCCTACGTCCTACAGGAGATTTGGCACCCACAATTCCGTAGTATTTAATTTCGTTGTAGATATTGATCCTACAACTGCAGAACATGCCGGGATCAGGTGGTATGAATTAAGACAAAATGGAGAAGGTCAACCCTGGTATATTTATCAGGAAGGTACCTATGCGCCAGATCAAAGCGACCGCTGGTGCGGAAGCATCAATATGGACAGACATGGGAATATAGGTCTGGGTTTTACTTTAATGAACGACAATCCTGAATCACCTATTTTACCAACTCTCAAATTTACAGGCCGGTTTTTCAATGATCCCTTGAATACTATGACCCTGCAGGAAACAACGATCATTGAGAGCTCATCTCCAAATGATAGTAACAGGTATGGAGACTATGCGCATACCAGTATAGATCCTGCAGATGATGAAACCTTCTGGTATATTGGGGAATATTTTGAGGTGAATGATACGAGGGTGAACAGAGTCGCCACTTTTAAACTTGCCCCACGATTTACTACAGATGTGGGAGTTACAAAAATTGTCACGCCTTTTTCTTCCACGCTCTCTGCAAATGAAGAAGTGACTGTTCTTGTAAGAAATTTTGGCAGTGTGCCTCAAAGTAATTTTCCTGTTTCTTTTCAACTGAACAATGGTGCGGTTATTACTGAAACTTTCACGGGCACCATCCCTTCCACTGAGCAAGTGGAATTCACCTTTTCTTCAACAGTTGATCTCTCGAATCTTAACGAGGTATACAGTCTAATGGCTACCACAGAACTCGAAGGAGATATGAACACTGAAAACGATTCTATTTCTGTTGAGATCACTCACCTGCCTCCCAATGACATTGGGGTAACCCAGATTGTAGGTCCTATCACGGGGTCAGATCTTGGAGTGGAGAATGTTGCAGTGACCATCCAGAATTTTGGAGGGGAGCCTCAGTCGGGTTTCATAGTGGGTTACAGGGTGAATGGCGGAAATCTTATCGAAGAAACAGTAGATGAAACATTGGAAGTTGGAGAACAGATCACATACACATTTGAAAGTCCGTTTGATTTTTCTGCAAATGGGAAATATTATATTGAAGCTGCCACTTATCTGCAAAACGATAGTGACATAGAAAATGATGGAGTTGATGCTACAATAGCACACCTCAACTGTATTCCCGAGGGATCTTCCTGTGTATTTGGTGATGGGATCAACAGCTTTTACCTGGAAGAAATAATCAATGAAAATATCTATTGCGACGATGGTTATAACAATTTCCTGCAGGTATCTACAAGGCTCGATGTGAACAGGGAGTTTTTCTATGTGGGGGTTAGCTCCAATGGCAGCAATGAATTTTCTATGTGGATAGACTTTAATGATAATGCTTTGTTTGAACCCGAAGAACAGCTCATAAGATCTGGTGATATTCAATCGTCTTCTGGACCAACTGTTTTTGAATTTCAGCTGCCCGAGAATGCTCCTCTGGGAGAACACATGCTAAGGGCAAGAGCAGGAGATGTAGGCTCTCAATTTTCAGGAGATCTCAATGATCCTTGTAGTATCATGGAATTTGGAACTACAGACGATTATACAGTGGTGCTTGTTGACGGCATAGAGGAATCTGAGATCCAGCAAGGCGAGCTCCTTATTGGTTCTACAGATCAGAATATTTTCGACCTTCAGTTCAAAACTACCTATCAGGGGCCTGTGTGGCTTACTGTTCACGATATGCTGGGGCAAAAACTGGTGGAGAATATGGTTAGGAAAAGTGATATAAGCTATTCCTATCTGCTCGACATGTCTTATGCCGCTCCAGGTGTTTATCTGGTTCGAATGGGAACACGGGAAGAGGGTAAGGTAAAGCGCATCATTGTTCATTAGTTCAGGAAAAGTCTCACTTCAATCCTTCTGAAAGGCCTGCCAAAAATGCTATTTTTGAGCAGTAATAAAATCAGAAGCATGAAGATCATCTCCTATAATGTTAACGGAATAAGAGCAGCAATTAGAAAAGGCTTTATCGAGTGGCTGGAAAATACAAATGCCGATGTTGTTTGCCTTCAGGAAATAAAAGCAACCCCCGAACAATTTGATCAGGAACCTTTTGAAGATCTTGGGTATAAATACAATTCCTGGTTTCCGGCTGTCAAGAAAGGCTATAGTGGTGTAGCCATCTTAAGCAAAGTAGAGCCTAAAAATGTGGTTTTTGGAACCGGAATAGACTACATGGATTTTGAAGGACGGAACATCAGGGCAGATTTTGACGATTTTTCGGTAATGAGCATGTATCTGCCTTCAGGAACCAATATCGCCCGGCTGGATCACAAACTTCAATACATGGCCGATTTTCAGAAATATGTAGATGAACTAAAGCAGGATATCCCCCACCTGATTATTTGCGGGGATTACAACATTTGCCATGAAGAGATAGATATTCATGATCCTGTGAGACTTAAAAACACCTCCGGATTTCTACCTGTGGAAAGGGAATGGATCGGAAACTTCCTCAAAAGCGGGTTTATAGATTCCTTTCGCCATCTTAACTCTGAGCCTCATAATTATTCCTGGTGGAGCTACCGTGCAGGAGCCCGTGGAAACAATAAAGGCTGGAGGATCGATTACCACATGGTGAGTGAGCCATTGCGTGACAGGATAGAAAGAGCACTTATTTTGCCCGAAGCACAACATAGTGACCATTGTCCCGTTCTCCTCGAAATATCCTAACTCAATTTTAACCACATTTATGAAACGTCACCTTTTTTTAGCTTTTTTGAGCAGCTCTATCCTGCTTACTTCATGTGTTTCTTCAAAAGTTTATAAAGATCTCGAAAGCCGGCATGCTCAACTGCAGGAAGATAATCGGGAGCTCTCCCGGGAGTTTGAAAGCCTGGAAACCCGGAATCGTCAAAATGAAGCTGAACTTTCAGCTCTAAAAGCCGAATATGAAAGAACCAGGGGCGAAAGGGACCGTCTTCAGGAAGAATATGCTACGACCAAAGCGAGCTATGATAAGTTAAAAACTTCATATGATGCTCTCGAAGCAAACAGCTCTTCTGCTTTGGCCGAAAATTCGAAGAGGAATAGGGAACTGTTGGCTGAACTTGACGCCAAAGAAAAAGCCTTGTTGATCGAAAAGGAACGTCTTGAAAAACTTCAGCAGGATCTCGCTGCCCGGTCAAAAAGGGTAGATGAACTCGAGAGCATGATCGCCGCAAAAGATGCAAAAATGAATGCTCTTAAAAATGCCATTTCCAAGGCCCTTGTGAATTTTGAAGGTAAAGGTTTAACAGTAGAGCAGCGTGAAGGAAAAGTCTATGTTTCTATGGAGAACAAACTTCTTTTTAACTCCGGAAGTTGGGCAGTAGGGGCAGAAGGGAAAAGAGCAGTGCAGCAACTGGCATCTGTCCTGGCAGAGAATCCCGACATCGCCGTACTCATTGAAGGACATACAGATAATGTTCCTTACAACGGAAGCGGTCAACTTACCGATAACTGGGATCTCTCTACCAAAAGAGCTACTGCAATTGTTCATTTACTAAAGGAAAATCCGGGGATCGATCCGCAGAACCTAACGGCTGCCGGCAGGGGAGAATTCGCTCCTGTTGCTTCCAATGAAACTACCGAAGGTCGTGCAAAGAACCGCAGGATCGAAGTTATTCTCACTCCAAAACTGGATGAGATAAGCCGACTTCTGGAAGAACCGGAATTCGAATAAGAAAACTTTATGGGATCGGCGAGGCTTTTGTGGGTGAAGAAATTCTCATCCCTCAGCCTCGCATAATACCATCCTTAGTCTCTTCCTGTAGTTCCTGTATTCAAAAGATAATAAGATATTTTTTCTGAGACCCGATGCTTAGAAATAGGAGCTTTACAAACGTAGAGGATTTTGCACTCCACGGTAGTCTTCTAATGGCTCATAAAAATGTACAATAGATATTGCTGGGAAGCAAGAGATTTTGTTCATCAATACTCAAATGATAAAATATGGATGTTTTCACTAAATTTTCACTTTAAAAAGTGTTAATTTAAAAGCCGGTGTAGCCTAATTCTCTAATTTTAATAACCAAACTAAAATCTAAAGTTATGATCAAGATCTTAGCAATTATAATGTTAGTTGGTGGAGCAATTGCATTAGTAATGGGTGTGTTAGGCGTTTTTGGCAGCCTTGCCTTAATGTTGAATCCCTGGGCTTTGGCCATTCTTGGGTTCATCTTCTTTATTGCGGGTATTTCCATGCTTAAATACCGGAAGGATACCGATGAGGTTGCTGCGCAACACAGATAGAACCACCAGGAATAAATTATTTTAGGCTTGATAAAAGCTTAAAAAAGGGAGAGTGAAAATTCTCCCTTTTCTTATGAATCAAGAAGTCTCAAAAATGCCATTTTAGGATCATGATCCTAGCGAAAAAATAACTTCATGATCTTATCGGTCTGTCGGTCCTTCCCCACCATGTATGGGTGCGATCCGGAGAGCTGAAAACCATTTCTCAGATAAAATTCTATTGCCCGGGCATTCTTCTCCCAAACACCTAACCACAGATATCGCATCTTCCGCTGAATCGCCATTTCTATAACCTCATCCAGCATCTTTTGTCCGATCTTTTTGTTCTGAAAATCTTTCGTCACATAGATCCTCTCCAGTTCCATTGCGTCTTCTTCCTGAAAATCGGTCTGAGCATCTCCCAGATTAATCTTGAAATATCCTACTGTTTCTCTATCGAGTTTTGCAAAGTAAAATTCCGATAAAGGATTTAGAAGTTCCCGCCGAAGGTTCTCTTCCCCAAAAGCAGTATGGAGGTAAAGCTGCAGATCTTCGGGATTATTGTCGGCTCCAAAGGCATCTGTAAAGGTGCTCCTGCTTATCTCCTTGAGCTCCTGAAGATCTTCGGAAGAAAGCTTTTCAAAAGTGACATTTTGAGAAGACATTTTTTTAGATTTTTAAAGAATTATCCAAATAAGAAACTAACAACATCTTCTATCTTCGAGACTTTCTGGACTTTGATAGCGAAGTTGTTCTTTGGAAACTTGTTTTGTGTAGATACCACAATACTGCTAAAGCCAAGCTTTTCTGCCTCCAGAATTCGCTGTTCCACCCGTGTAACTGGACGAACTTCACCGGCCAATCCGACTTCAGCAGCAAAACAAATGTCTTTTGGAATGGCGATATCTTCGTTGGATGATAGAATAGCTGCTACAACAGCAAGGTCCAGTGCGGGATCATCTACAGAAATTCCTCCTGTGATGTTTAGAAAGACGTCTTTTGCTCCCAGCCTAAAGCCGGCTCTCTTTTCCAGAACAGCCAGTAGCATATTAAGGCGTTTGGCGTTATATCCCGTCGCCGAGCGCTGCGGAGTGCCATAAACCGCCGAACTCACCAAAGCCTGAATCTCGATCATTAAGGGGCGCATACCTTCAAGGGTGGCTGCAATTGCAGTTCCGCTTAGATCTTCTTCGTTCTTTGAGATCAAAATTTCTGATGGATTACTCACTTCCCGCAGTCCGTTGCCCTGCATTTCGTAGATCCCCAGTTCATTCGTTGAACCGAAACGGTTTTTATGAGCTCTTAGGATCCGGTAGACATGGTTGCGATCACCTTCGAACTGAAGCACAGTATCTACCATGTGTTCCATAATTTTTGGACCCGCGATACTTCCCTCTTTTGTGATGTGCCCTATTAGGATCACGGGAATAGCTGTTTCTTTTGCATATTTAATAAGCTCGGCTGTACATTCCCTTATCTGGGAGATACTACCGGGGCCGCTTTCAATGTAATCACTGTGCAGGGTTTGAATCGAGTCGATGATGACGATCTCGGGCTCCAGCTTCTCTATTTGCTGAAAAATATTCTGGGTCTTTGTTTCAGTTAAAATGTAACATTTATCCGAATCAGGATTAATACGCTGGGCGCGCATCTTTATCTGTTGCTGACTCTCTTCCCCTGAAACATACAAAGTGCGTAAGTTAAAATTCAGGGAGATTTGAAGCAGCAGGGTGCTTTTTCCAATTCCGGGTTCGCCACCCAGTAGAATTAGGGATCCGGGAACAATTCCGCCACCCAAAACCCGATCCAGTTCCTGATTGTTGGTCTTTAGCCTTTCCTCTTTGGAAACTTCAATTTCAGAAATACGAAGAGGTTTTGCTACTTTTCGGGCAGCAGGAGAGGCTTCACTCTTCCAGGACTTTTTATCAGTTTTTTCTACTACTTCCTCTACAAGGGTATTCCATTCACGGCAGGAGTTGCACTGTCCCTGCCATTTGCTGTGCTGCGCACCGCAATTTTGACAAAAATAAAAGGTCTTGGGTTTTGCCATTTTTCAGAAGCTACAAATTGAGCTGCTAATAACCGAAATCTTGTTTAATTAGGTCTGCCTTTTCAAGCATAAAATCAATAGTAACGAAGGCTACTTCTTCTTTTCCGTAGGCACTTTGGTAAGTTTTCATGGCTTTCTTAGGTTGTCCGTTAGCCTCATAAGCACGGGCCAGGTAATAGTTGCCAAGCGTGAGGTGTGGGTATTGTTTCTGTGCCAGTTCTCCTAATCTTTCCAGGTCATCCCACTTTTCGCGATATTCAATGGCTTTTCCAACCGCAAGAAAATCATTAATACGAACCAGTTTTTCCACACCAAAGTTATTATTGATGATCTCGTATTTTTTCGTGAGATATTCAAAAGAAGAACCGTCCATAACCACCAGTTCATCATATTCTTTAAGACCTATAGGTTTGTAGGATGCGAAAATGTGTTCTAATGCCCTGGGTAAAGCATTTCCAATAAGCGTATAATGCGTGGCAGACTCCATATCATCAAACTTATAGTGCAGGTTGCTGTTTTCTATAGGAGCGAGTTGCTTGTCTAATTCCCTGATGGTCTTTTTAAGCTGCGGCACATCATTCGAGCCTGTAGCAAGATAAAACCATTTGGGAGTTTCACACATCGAAAGAGTTTCCACAAGCCTGTTACCCATTTCGGGAGCAAGATCGGGACTTAGGTTTATGTAGGCGTGGAACAGAGGATTGGGTTTAAAAAGATAGTAGTTGATAAAATTTGCGGTAATATCATGCCCGGCAATTGCAACAAATTTTGAAGTGCGATAGGTGTTGTCTAAAAAAGGCAAAAGTTCAATACCCAAAAATTCAAAAAACTGGGCTCCTTTTTTTTCCGGCAAAAAGCGTTGTGGATCATAGGTGCTGTCATCATTCCTGGTTTGTACCTGGTTTACGCCTACGACTATCGCTTCAGGTATTTCGTCCCAATATGAATAGTAGTCAACATTTCCGGCCATTGGTTCAAATAGATAGTCCCCGTCAAGCACGATGATCACCGGGTACTTCTTCTTTGAGTTCTTTTCATAATTACGTGGCAGCTGAATTTTCAGTTCCCGCTCTTTTCCCAGTCTGGAAGAATTTATGGTCTTGTAAATGATTTGTGCAAAACTCAGTTGGACACCTAAAAAAAGGAAGACAAAAAAGTACAATTTCTTCATATGCAGTAGGTTTATTTCCTAAAGCAATATAAAATTTTATTTCTTTTGATTGTAAATGGGAAGAAATAAGAAGGAAAGTCCGCCAAGGATAAGTACCATAAGCGTTTGGGAACCCCACATGATCCAGCCGAAGGCTTCTCCTGCCTGTTGGTTCACCCCAAAAAGTAACAGTACTGCCCCCATAGCAATTGGATATACTCCAATCCCGCCATTCGTAGTGGTAATGGCAAAGGTGCCGACTATGAAGGCAGCCATAAATCCTGCTATGGAAAGAGTGTTTGTTTCGGGAATTGCGAATTTGATCACATAGAACATCAAGAGATACATGGTCCAGATGAAAAGAGTATGAAAGATGAACTCTTTTTTCTTTTTCATCCTCACAATGCTACGCATCCCCTCGAGCAGACCACGGGCAAACTCCTTAATTTTGACCATAAACGGGTGATTGGATCTCCTCACCAGGTTGAGAACAAATACCCCAAAGATTATAAAGACCAGAAATATTCCAATAGAAATGAACGGGTTGATATTATTCTCTTCGAAGTAGTTGACAAGCCCTTCGGTTTGGATAAGAAATCCAAAGGTGGTGATTATGAGTACCATAGCGAGGTCTGCAATTCTTTCAGAAACAATGGTTCCAAAAGCTTTATCAAAAGGGATCTTTTCGTAGGTAGAAATAGTCGCTCCCCGAAGAACTTCACCAGATCGAGGTACTCCAAGATTAGCGAGATAACCTCCCATTACAGCCATAAAACTGTTAGCAAGATGTGGTTTGTAACCTAAAGGTTCAAGTAAATATTTCCAGCGATATGCACGTGAAAGATGGGAAAGTATCCCTAAAAAGACACTTAAATAAACCCATTTTAGATCGGCGAGTTTAATATTGTTCCACAATTCCTCACGCTCGGCAGGAGTAGCACTGCTGAGTGAATACCAGATCAAAAATATTCCAAGCAAAAGTGGGAGGAATGTCCTGGAAAATTTTATGAGCTTTTTCTTCAAGGCCTAACTGAGGAGATTGGTTTCTTCGTTTGGAAATACCAGGGAGGGCTTAAATTCTTTAGCCTCTTCTATATCCATGATCGCATAGGTAATGAGGATCAAAATATCTCCTTTTGCCACCTTACGGGCAGCTGCACCATTAAGAGTGATCTCACCGCTGTTACGAGGCCCTGGGATAGCGTAAGTCTCAAGTCTTTCGCCATTATTGTTGTTCACGATCTGCACTTTTTCACCTTCAATGATGTTGGCTGCATCCATGAGATCTTCATCTATGGTAATACTGCCAATATAATTAAGGTCTGCTCCTGTTACTTTTACGCGGTGGATCTTGGATTTTACAACGTGAATTTGCATGCTGCTAATTTAAAGCTATATTGTCAATTAACCTTATGTCGCCGGAATAAGCGGCTATGAAGGCGCGGTACTTCTGAATTTTATCCTCTTCTTCTATACTTACTAAACTATCTGCATTTGCGATCTCAAAATACTCCAGGTCTAGTGCAGGCTGGGAATCAAATTGAGCTGAAACCCAGTTGCTTATCTCTTTTGCACTTTTTGTGCCAAAATCTTCTTTTACCTGTCTAAGGACCTGGTAGATGAACGCGGCAGTTTGTCGCTCTATAGGAGTTAACCTTTCATTTCGGGAACTGCGGGCAAGGCCGTTGTCTTCCCTGTGGATTGGACAGCCAATTACCTCTACATTAAGGTTCTGCTTTTCAACAAGCTTCTTGATTATCTGTAGTTGCTGGTAATCTTTCTCTCCAAAAAAGGCTTTATCGGGCTCTACCATTTCAAACAGTTTCTTGACAATGGTTCCTACTCCGTTAAAATGGCCTTTCCGGAATTTACCTTCCATTTGGTGTTCCAGTCCGTCGAATGAGAATTCTTCTGAAGTTACGCTATTGCCATACATTTCAGAAGCCGGAGGAGAAAATATAATGACCTCCTCACTGAGCTTTTTAATGTGCTCTACATCCTTCTCCAGGGTGCGGGGGTACTTGTCCAGATCTTCAGGATTGTCGAACTGTGTTGGGTTAACAAAGATGCTCACCACTACTCTATCACAGGTTTTGAGGGCCTGGTCTATAAGAGAGAGGTGTCCTTCATGCAATGCTCCCATGGTGGGAACGAAACCTATGCTTTTTCGGTCATTTTTTAAAGCCTTGACCTGCTTTTTTAGAGCTTCCTTCTCCTTAAAAATCTGCATCTTATTCCGAAATTTACGGCTTGCAAACTTAATATAATACTGGCAATCTGCATAAAATTTTGTATTTTTGCGTGTTTTTATTTCACAACAGCATTAAAGTGATCCTATGAAAGATAAGAGGATATTGTACGTATCATCTGAAGTTATTCCCTACTTGCCCGAAACCGAAATTTCATCTATGTCTTTTGAAGCTCCTAGAATGGTTAACAACCAGGGAGGTCAAATACGCATTTTCATGCCGCGTTTTGGAAATATCAATGAGAGAAGACATCAGCTTCATGAGGTGATAAGACTCTCTGGTATGAACCTGGTCATCAATGACCTGGATATGCCTCTTATTATTAAAGTGGCATCTATTCCAAAGGAGAGAATGCAGGTCTATTTTATCGACAACGAAGATTACTTCAAGAGAAAAGCAACTCTAACCGATGAAGAAGGGAATCTTTTTCCCGATAATGACGAAAGAGCAATATTCTTTGCCAAAGGCGTTATAGAAACTGTGAAAAAACTTAATTGGTCCCCTGATATTATTCATGTGAATGGATGGTTGTCTTCTTTACTTCCATTGTATCTGCGTAATTATTATGGAAATGAGCCATTGTTTAGCGAGGCCAAAATTGTGACCTCTGTATACAATCAGGACTTTGAAGGCACGTTAGATAATGACATGCATAAAAAGGTTTTATTCGACGGCCTTGAGAATGAACAGGTGAAGCATTTGAAAAAGCCTTCTTACGTAAATCTTATGAAAACAGCTGTAGATAATTCTGATGCTGTTGTAATAGCAGGAGATAATATTCCTGATGAACTTAAAAAATATTTGAGTAAACTTGCCAAGCCTGTTTTAGACTATAAGACCCGGGAAGAATTTGCCCAGGCTTATCAGGAATTCTATACCACGCAGGTACTGTCATAATTAGAAAAAATTCGAATGAATTTAAAGAATACGATGTTGAAAATAACAACAGTTGTAGCTGTTGTTATTTCTTTTATAGCTTGTGAAGACGACTTTGCAACAGTGGGAAGTAGTGTAATTGGTGAGCCGGGATTTAATGCCGATCTCTATGATGACGCTATGATTTCTGCACATTCCTATGATTTACCGGCAGTGCAAACCAATAATCTGCCTCTTAATTTACTTGGGGTATACAGGGATGAGGTGTTCGGGACACAGGAGGCTAGTGTTTTGTCAAATCTTCTCCTTACCTCAGAAAATCCTTCTTTCGGGACTGAGCCGGTGGTGGACAGTGTTGTACTTGCCATACCTTATTTTTCTCATGAGGTACTTGAGGATGATGAGGTGGTTTATGCACTTGATTCTATCTATGGAAACTCTCCCATTAAGTTGTCTGTTTATGAATCGAATTATTTTCTCAATAGTCTCGACCCAGAAACGAATTTTGAGCAGGCACAGCGTTACTACTCAAATCTGGAACCTCAGATCATGAGCAACATCAATCCTGATGTGCTTTATGAAAACGAAAGTTTTGAGCCTTCAGCTAATGAAAGAACAGAATATGTGGTAGATGGTTCAGGAGTGACCGATACGGTTACCATGGCACCTGCTTTAAGATTGAAGCTTAGCAACAGCTTTTTCCAGAATAAAATTCTCGATAAAGCGGGGACATCCTCCTTGTTGAATCAAACGAATTTTAAGAATTACTTTAGAGGACTTTATTTAAAAGCAGATGAGGTGAACTCGGGAGGCACAATGATGTTGCTTAACCTTCTACACTCCGATGCCGGGATCACCATATATTATAAAACAAGAGTTGTAGATGCGACAGATATTGACGATGACGACGACTTCGAGGAGCTAATTGAAGTGAGAAGATCTTATACATTAAAATTTGGAGGGGTAAGAGTTAATACTTTTGAACAGGAAGTGCCGCAGTTCGATGGAGAGAATCTTTTTCTTAAAGGTGGCGAAGGCTCCATGGCAGTTATTGAGCTGTTTTCGGGTCCCGATGCAGATAATGATGGGATCTCAGATGAACTTGAATTTCTACGGGATAATGATTGGCTAATCAATGAGGCAAATCTGGAATTCTTTGTCAACAGGGATTATACCACTGGTACAAACCTCAATGAAGCTGAAAGACTTTACCTGTACGACCTTAACAACAATTCCATTTTAGCCGATTATATTCTTGATGTCGTGGGGCAGCCAAACTCTACTAATTCGGCCTCCAACCGTCTGCACTTGCAGCCATTGACAAGGGATGAGAACGGGAATGGAGTTAAATATAAAATTAGAGTAACAAACCATATTGATGAACTTCTAAACAGGGATTCTACCAATGTAAAATTAGGATTGGTAGTTACTCAAAATGTCAACCTGATCTCGACTTACCGGGTGCTTCCTTCGGCTGACCCAGAGGTGCAGAGAGTGCCGGGTGGGGCTTTGCTCACTCCGGAAGCTACCGTGCTTTACGGCCCAAATGCAGAAGATGAGGATAAGCGCCTTAAGCTTAAGATTTATTATACAGAACCAAAGAATTAGAGTATGTGTGGAATTGTAGGGTATATTGGCCATAGAGAGGCCTACCCAATTGTATTGAAGGGTCTTCAGAGACTGGAATACAGAGGATATGACAGTGCAGGTATAGCACTGTATGATGATAAGGAGCTCAAAGTTAGTAAGACTAAGGGCAAGGTCGCCGATCTAAAGGCGAAGATAGAGAGTGAAGAAGATACTTCCGGGACTTTGGGCATGGGTCATACCAGATGGGCTACCCATGGGGTGCCAAATGATGTGAATTCACACCCTCATATTTCCAATTCAGGCAATTTAGTGATCATCCACAACGGGATCATCGAAAACTATGAAAGCCTTAAAAAGGAATTGACCAAACGTGGATACAAGTTTGAATCTGACACCGATACCGAAGTACTGGTAAATCTTATTGAAGATGTAATTAAAAAGGAAGATGTAAAGCTTGGAAAAGCAGTACAGATAGCCCTTAATCAAACTGTAGGGGCTTACGCTATTGCTGTTTTTGATAAGACCAAGCCAAACGAAATAGTGGTTGCCCGCTTAGGTAGTCCTCTTGCTATTGGAGTTGGTGAGGAAGAATATTTTATCGCTTCAGATGCTTCACCTTTTATTGAATTTACTAACAATGCAATTTACCTGGAAGATGGTGAAATGGCAGTGGTGCGAAGAGATAAAGGAGTGAAGGTTAGAAAGATCAAAGATGATAGTCTTGTTGATCCCTATATCCAGGAATTACAACTCAACCTTGAGCAGATCGAGAAGAATAGCTTCGATCACTTTATGCTGAAGGAGATCTATGAGCAACCCAGCGCTATAAAGGATACTTACCGCGGAAGGTTAAATGCTGAAGAAGGTATCATCAGGATGGCTGGAATTGACGATAACCTGGAGCGTTTTCTAAATGCAAAGAGGATCGTTATCGTAGCCTGCGGAACTTCATGGCATGCAGGACTTGTTGCCGAATACATTTTTGAGGACCTGGCGCGTATCCCTGTTGAGGTTGAATATGCTTCAGAATTCCGCTACAGGAATCCTATTATTAATTCAGATGATATTGTGATCGCTATTTCCCAAAGTGGAGAAACAGCCGATACCATGGCGGCTATTAAGCTTGCCAAAGAAAAAGGAGCATTCGTATTTGGAGTTTGTAATGTGGTTGGATCTTCTATCTCAAGAGAGACCAATGCAGGAGCCTATACTCACGCCGGACCAGAAATTGGTGTGGCATCGACAAAAGCATTTACTACCCAGATCACGGTGCTTACCTTAATTGCCTTGAAACTCGCTAAGGCAAAAGGAAGTATCTCCAACACAGATTTTCATATGCACCTGCAGGAACTGGAGACAATTCCGCAGAAGATTGAAGTTGCATTGGAAGCAAACGAACATATCAAAGAAGTTGCATTTAAGTATAAGGATGCACGTAACTGCTTGTACCTTGGCCGCGGATTCAACTTCCCTGTTGCTTTGGAAGGAGCTCTTAAACTCAAGGAGATCTCTTATATCCATGCAGAAGGATATCCTGCTGCCGAAATGAAGCACGGGCCAATTGCACTTATCGATGAAGAGATGCCTGTTGTGGTAATTGCTACCAGAAAAGGACACTACGAAAAAGTAGTGAGCAATATTCAGGAGATCAAGTCCAGGCAAGGGAAGATCATAGGAATTGTTACCGAAGGCGATACCAGTGTAAGAGATCTTGCAGATTATGTGATCGAGGTACCCGATACTATCGAATCCCTTACTCCGCTTTTGACCACTATTCCTTTACAGTTACTTTCTTACCACATAGCAGTAATGCTTGGCAAGAATGTTGACCAGCCAAGGAACCTGGCCAAATCGGTTACAGTAGAATAAATATTATTCAGATATTTGAGAAAAGTCCGCCTTTGTTGCGGACTTTTTCTTTTTAAACAAGTCTTAAAAATGACATTTTTGAGAGGTAATTTAGTACTCAGCTTTTTTCGAAGAAGCTTTGCTGAAAAAGTTATTATTTCTCCTATAGACTTTTATACAAAAAAACTATCTTTGCAGCCTGAAAAAGGCGGTAGCTTTTTATCATTTTATAAAAGTTGTTACTGGTTCTTTTTTAGGTATTTATAAAATCACAATATTAAAGGAATAGATAATGTCTAAAGTTACAGGTAAAGTTGCACAGGTTATCGGTCCTGTTGTTGACGTAAAGTTCGACTCAGAGAATGCTGAATTGCCAAGAATTTACGATTCACTTGAGATTACCAGGAAAGATGGATCAATATTAGTTCTTGAGGTTCAATCTCACATTGGAGAAGACACAGTAAGAACAGTTTCCATGGATTCTACCGATGGGTTGAGCCGCGGAGTTGAGGTGCTTGCAACTGGAGCTCCTATCCAGATGCCTATTGGAAAAGAGGTTTTTGGTCGTTTGTTCAACGTGGTAGGAGATTCAATCGATGGTCTTGGAAATCTTCCAAAGGCTCTTGAAAATGGTCTTCCAATCCACAGAGAAGCTCCTAAATTTGAGGATTTATCTGTTTCTACCGAAGTACTTTTTACAGGGATCAAAGTAATTGACCTTATTGAACCTTATGCAAAAGGGGGTAAAATTGGTCTTTTTGGTGGTGCCGGAGTTGGTAAAACCGTATTGATCCAGGAATTGATCAACAACATTGCAAAAGGTCACGGTGGTCTTTCTGTATTCGCCGGTGTTGGTGAAAGAACGAGAGAAGGAAATGACCTTTTAAGAGAGATGCTTGAGTCTGGAATTATCCGTTATGGAGAAGACTTCATGCATTCTATGGAAGAAGGCGGATGGGATCTTCAAAAAGTGGATAAAAATGCACTTCTTGATTCCAAAGCAACTTTCGTTTTTGGACAGATGAACGAACCTCCCGGAGCACGTGCGCGTGTTGCCCTTTCGGGACTTACTATTGCTGAGTACTTCCGTGATGGAGCCGGAGAAGGACAGGGGAAAGATGTACTTTTCTTTATCGATAACATTTTCCGATTCACGCAGGCAGGTTCTGAGGTATCTGCACTTCTTGGACGTATGCCGTCTGCGGTAGGTTACCAGCCTACACTTGCAACAGAGATGGGTGCGATGCAGGAGCGTATTACTTCTACCAAGAATGGATCTATTACATCTGTACAGGCGGTTTACGTACCTGCAGATGACTTGACAGACCCTGCGCCTGCTACGACTTTTGCCCACCTTGATGCAACAACAGTACTTTCACGTAAGATCGCTGAGCTTGGTATTTATCCTGCGGTAGATCCACTAGATTCTACTTCGCGTATTCTTACTGCTGATATTCTTGGTGCAGATCACTACAACTGTGCACAAAGAGTAAAAGAGTTACTACAGAGATATAAAGAACTTCAGGATATCATCGCCATCCTTGGTATGGAAGAACTTTCTGAAGAAGATAAACTGGCTGTGTCACGCGCCAGAAGGGTACAGCGTTTCCTTTCTCAGCCGTTCCACGTAGCCGAGCAGTTTACAGGTCTTAAAGGAGTACTTGTAGACATTAAAGACACCATCAAAGGATTTAACATGATCATGGATGGTGAACTTGATCACCTTCCGGAAGCTGCCTTTAACCTTAAAGGAACCATTGAAGAAGCTATCGAGGCCGGTGAGAAAATGTTAGCTGAAGCATAAAAAAGTAAAACAGTAATTAGTTGGCAGTGCGCAGTTACTGCCAACTCTTGACTGCCTACTGCAAACTGAGAAAATATGTATTTAGAAATAGTTACTCCTGAAGCCGTTTTGCTAAGCGCAGAAGTTGATTCTGTCAGTGTCCCGGGTGTTGAGGGGCAGTTCCAGATGTTGAACAATCACGCTCCCATAGTTTCGGTGCTTACCAAAGGAGAGATCAAGGTCTTTACACACTCTCATCCCGTGAGTTCAGAAGATCTTGCCAAGAGTTTCAAAAGAGATGCAGCCGACAGTAAGATCCTTATTCTGCCTGTTGATGGGGGAGTAGTCGAAATGAAAGACAATAAAGTTATCGTTCTGGCCGACTAAGCTGAAGGAAATAGATAAAACTAAAACCTGTTGCGAGAGCAACAGGTTTTTTGCTTTTGGGTGCTAGGAAAATATATGTCGTTCCTCGGAAGCTCTCTGATCGATGGGATGAGCTTGAGCATAGAAGGTAGGGCTAAAGCCCATAAGAGCGACAATCTTGCTTTAAGCTAATCCTTTTTAAATTCTAAAATATCGCCGGGTTGGCAATCCAGTTCCCTGCAGATTGCCTCAAGGGTTGAAAATCGCACCGCCTTGGCCTTCCCTGTCTTTAGAATTGAGAGATTCGCAGTCGTTATTCCTATCTTTTCGGCCAACTCATTGCTTTTCATATTCCGTTTTTCAAGCATGAGATCGAGATTTATAACAATGGACATAGCTTCTATATTGTTAATTCGTTTTCCTCCTTCATTATTCTTGCATTCTCAAAAATTTTGCTCAGGAACATGAAGAAGAGGCCTATTGCTATTATGAACCAAAAGGAATCCACGCTTGCAAGACCATAATTTACTTGTCGCGGGCTTTGCTCAAAAAATGTTTGATATATAACTCCTGGAACAGTATCTAGAAGGGCTACTACGATTATTAGCTGACCAATAATTTTGGTTAATTTCACCTGCTCCACATTAAGAAATTTTCCTTTAAAAAATAAACGAACTAAATATTTGAACTTATAAACAGTATAAATGAAAATAATCCGGCTCACCAGGACAAAAGCCAGCACTGTGTAGGCTTCTGCGTTTAATGAAGCTATTAAGTTGTCATTTACCCGAAACGGAATAGATCCCTCGGAATTCATCATAAAGATTCCTACGAGAATTATAAAAATGACAGTTCCGAAGATCACAAAAAGGAACAAAATGTCCAGAATAGTTTTTAGAATTATAGGTGGCCTCATTGAGTAAATAGTTATTGTTTGTCGATAACAAATATAATTTAATTATTGAAAAACAATAATTTTTGATGGTCTTTGTTTGATTATTATGAATTTATGCCGCTCCTCCGGAGCTCTGTTGAGGAGTGAACTTTGAGCTAAAGCTCATGAAAAGAATTTTATAACCTCCGGCTGAAGCCGGAGGCAATTCATTGCAAATAATGGTTGAGCCTCAGAGAGGCGACATATCTAAAGAAAACCGACCAATCCTTGAAGTCAAGCTCCAGAGGAGCGACATATTTTATTCCTTTCCTTGCATTGCCACGGGCTTCAGCCCGTGGGAAACAATAGGATCCAAAAATGGGCTTTAGCCCAAGCTTTTTCACCTTAATGAAAGCCAAAGGCTAATAGCTAATAGCCAACAGCTTTTTCTATTTCGCCGACAACCATTCTTCCCTTGCAGCCACAGCCTCGGGTCCTGCATCTTTATCAACAGAAATGGAATAATTGGGGTCGGCTTCTAAAGTGACTTTCCTGGACATCTTTTGTCCGTAACGATCTATTTCCAGGTCCAGCACATTGCCGGGTTTATATTGTCCAAATTCATCTTTCCAGCTCGTTTCACCGTCTAAAGGCTTGCCATTGATCGAAATGATCCTGTCACCTATATCAAGTCCTGCTTTGTACGCCGGAGTTTTCCTCTTAGGGTTGCTGCTTATAAAGAGACCCTCCCCGTCATTCTTTATTGAGGCTCCAAAAAAGGCATTTTTGGAGTCTCTTGTTATTTTTAATCCAACGCGCGAAAGGAGGTTTTCAAAATCGGGCATTTTGCTGTCGTAGATGTAGTTCTCAAAAAAGCTTCTGGCGAAATCTTTTCCGGCGTAATCGGCAAGAGAGTTTTCCAGGTCCTCAAGATCATATGGTATTTCAGACTTTCCGTAGGTTTCCCAAACCAGTTTCATAAAATCATCGAGATTTTGCCCTTTTTGACGCAGCTGTAAATCGAGTGCTAAACCGAGCATACTTCCGTAGGAATAGTACGAGATAAAGGTATTTTCCCGGTTCACCGGATCTATCGAAGCAGCAGCATCAACAAAAGGCGCCTGATAACTCATCTCCACCGGATTAAAATAATCGCGAGCCGGGGAGTTCCACACGTAGTTGAAAGTGCCGTTAAGGCCATCTGCATACTCTTCAGGAGTGATTATCCCTGCTCTTGCGAGAGTGAGACCGGTGTAGTAACTGGTGAAGCCTTCGGCGAACCAGAGGAGTCCGCTCATATTGGCTTCAGTAAAATCAAAAGGTTCAAGGGATTTTGGGCGGATCCTTTCCACATTCCAGGCGTGGAAGAATTCATGTGCTACGGTACCAATGTTGCCTTCCATTCCGCCTTCGGCAAGGCTGGCGCCGCTGGTTAGCACCGTGCTGTTCCTGTGCTCCATGCCGTCCCCGGAAACGTTGGGCATATAACAGGCAAGAAAGGTGTATTCTCCAAAGTCGAATTTTGGTAATTCTCCAAAAATGGCTTTTTGCTGCCTAACTATTTCTTTCGTTTTTTCCCAGTATTCATCAAATTCCTGCTGAGTTCCGGGGTGATGTAAAATGAATTTTATGGTTTCTCCCTGAAGTTCGAACTCCCTGCTGTCAAAATTGCTGATCTCTGTTGGACTATCCATAAAATAATAAAGATCGGGGGCGGAATAACTATTGTTTCCAAGCTCCTTCAGCTGTGTTGCGATCTTCCAATTGGGGTGATGTTGGGTGTCAAAAGTGACTTCTACTGGCCGCGTTTTCAGAGATTCAGAATACATGAAGGTAGCAGGAATATTAAGATGTGCATGGGTAAGATCAATTTGGGTATAGGTGCCATCGGCACGATTTCCGAAGAGTAGATACTCCAGGTTCACGGTACCGTCGTGCCCGGTGATTATCCAGGAATAAGGGTCTGGTCTCATGATTTCAAGTTCCTTTCCTTTGGAATCTGTAGCTTTTACTCCGTAGACGTTCTTGGCAAATTCATGCAGGGCATAACGCCCGGGCGATGTGCGGCTCATTCTAACCGTCAAACTATCCTGTAGAAGGTCTGGAAAGGAAACCTTTACTACGGCCTCATGATGTTCGGCATTTTCAAAGGAGATGTGATAAGTATTTGTTTGGGCAAAACACATCCCGCTAAAAAGAAGGAAAACAAAAAGAAGTCGCATAGATCTGAATTTTTGCCGGTAAAATAGAAAATTTTGCTGAGACTGCTGCTCCGGCTGTACATACTCCCGGCGATAGCAGCAGGAGGTTCTTTTTTCTGAAGTAACTGACTCTCAGAATCTAGTTGCTCTACCTTAACTACGCGTTTTTGCCGGAGTTCAAAATGCAGGGATAATATATTTTTAACAATTTCAAAATTTATGTTAGGATCAATAATCGCCATGCGTAAAAAGCGGCTACAGGTTTATATCCTCAGTTTTTCCTGCTATATTTGTAATTCTGGTTTATTTGAACGTTCCCTATGCTTATAGCTATACTTTCAGGTTTTATCTTTTCTGTTTTCCTGGTCTTTGCCGGGAAATTCTTTAAAGGAAAATTTGCTGTACTTTCTTCGCTCGTTCCATTGGGCTTGTTCATATATTTTCTGTCATTTCTTCCACAGGTCTCTGCGGGAGAGGTGCTCACAGAGAGTCATGAATGGGTGCCGTCCCTTGGGCTTAATCTCGATTTTGCGCTGGATGGGCTTTCCCTTCTTTTCTCTCTTCTAATAACCGGAATAGGATTCCTTGTCTTTGCTTATACTGCTGCCTATCTCAAAGGCCATGATTACCTTGACCGCTTTTATGGCTACCTCGGGATGTTCATGGGTGCCATGCTGGGATTGGTGCTGAGTGATAACCTGTTGTCCATGTTCATATTCTGGGAACTTACGAGTATAAGTTCTTTTTTTCTCATTGGCTTTAATAACACGAGTGAAGCTTCCCGAAAATCGGCGGTTCTTGCGCTGGCGATAACAGGATCGGGAGGATTTCTTTTGCTGGCAGGAGCATTGTTGTTAGGCGGGGTTGCAGGGACCTACAGCATTAGTGAAATGGTGGGGCTAAGCGACAGCATCATTCAAAGCGAATATTACCTGTGGATCGTCATCTTTATCTTTGGAGCGGCATTTACAAAATCGGCACAATTCCCTTTCCATTTTTGGCTTCCGGGGGCAATGAAAGCGCCAACACCCGTATCCACCTACCTGCATTCTGCCACTATGGTAAAAGCAGGAATCTACCTGCTGCTAAGATTTACACCTGTTTTGGGAGGTGAAGAGGTTTGGAACACCACTTTGATCACTGTAGGTGGAATTACTATGTTCTACGCTGCAGTCCACACGCTCTTCAGAACAGATCTTAAAGGCGTACTGGCTTATTCTACGATTTCGGTATTAGGTATTCTCGTTTTTTTGATTGGGCTGGGAACTCAGTATGCCCTAACCGCGGCAGGAGTATATATTATTGTCCATGCCCTTTATAAAGCAACGTTATTTCTTGTAACGGGAATCATTGACCATGAAACAGGCAGCCGTGATGTCACCCGCCTTGCGGGATTGCGAAAGGTGATGTGGCCGGTAGCAATCGCCGGATTTTTGGCAGCGCTTTCCAGCGCTGGGATGCCGCCTTTTGTTGGTTTTGTTGGGAAAGACCTTGTTTACGAATCTACTTTGCACATGGGCTCCTGGTCCACTGTGCTGACTGTTATTGCCATTGCTACCAATATTCTTGTGCTATATGCAGGATTTGTGGCCGGAATCAAACCCTTTACCGGAAAACTGCCTGAAGGCTTCTCGAAGGTACACCTGCCTAGTTTCCTAATGTGGCTTCCGCCGGTGATTCTTGCAGTGCTGGGATTAATTGTTGGAATATTCCCTGCCATAATTGATGGACCGCTTATCAAGCCTGTTGTTGATGCTGTGGGAATGAATGGCAGCGAAGTTCACCTTAAACTATGGCATGGATTCAATCTTGTATTAGGATTGAGTGCACTTACTCTTGCTATAGGTTTTCTATTATATTTCCTTCTAAAGCCATCAAAGAAAAAGGAAAGGAGCATTGCCAAGCTAGATTCTATTGCACCGCTAAACCTTACTATTGGTTTTGGAAATGGGTTTAAGATGTTTTCAAACTGGTGGACCAGGATCTTCCAGAATGGATTCCTGCGGAACTATGTTTCCACTATCATTCTTTTCCTGGTGGTGCTTGTAGGATATTCGCTCTTTAGTGATCATAATGGAATACCAATAGACTTCTCCTCCTTCTCAAGAATGACCTACTATGAGATGATCATCATGGGGATCATGTTCCTTGCGATCTTATTTGTTGTGGGAGCTAGATCAAGATTAACGGCCGTAGTAGCCATGGGGGTAGTTGGTTATGCTATTTGTCTTTTGTTCGTTATCTATAGTGCTCCAGACCTGGCCATGACCCAGTTTTCCATAGACACACTTACGGTGATATTATTTGTTCTTGTGCTGTCAAGTTTACCAAAATATCTTTCTATTTCCGATTTTAAGATGAAGGCTATAGATGGGGTGCTTTCCATTTCCTTTGGGGTTTTGATTACCCTTATTGCGCTTGAAGTGCTGAGCCAACCGGTTAACAAGGAGATCAGTAATTATTATGCAGACAACGCTTACATCCTGGCAAAAGGAAAAAATGTAGTGAATGTTATCCTGGTAGACTTTAGGGGAGTTGATACTCTTATGGAAATTTCTGTACTAACAATAGCTGCCATTGGTGTATTTAGCCTGCTTAAGTTGAGGTTAAGGAGGGATGACAGAGAATTAAAAGATTAATTTATGAAGACAATAATCTTACGTACTGCTTCAAACTATATGTTGCCGCTACTATTGGTGTTTTCGGTATTCATATTGTTGAGGGGACATTACCTCCCGGGAGGAGGTTTTGTGGGAGGCCTTATTGCCTCGATTGCTTTTGTTCTTCACGCTTTTGCGAATGGTCTTAGTGATACCCGCCAACTTTTGAGGTTCCATCCGGGATTTCTCATGCCTGCGGGGCTGGCAGTTTCGTTCTTAAGTGGAATTTCTCCCATCCTTTTCGCTGGCAAACCTTTGATGACCGGCTTGTGGTATCCACATCACCTGCCTATAGTTGGAAATCTTGGATCGGCATTATTTTTCGATATTGGGGTTTATCTGGTAGTGCAGGGAGTGACCCTCACAATTATATTCACAATCTCTGAATCTTCTTAATCCATGGAAGTTCTATTAGCAATAATTATTGGAACTCTTTATGCGGCGGGAATTTATATGATCCTAAGGCGTAGCCTTGTAAAGCTTATTATTGGGATCATTCTGCTGGGGAATGGAGCTAATCTGCTTATATTCCTGCTTGGTCGTATAGCCAAAGGTTCGCCTCCAATTATTCCTGCAGACTCCAAAACATTTCTGGAAGCATATTCAGATCCGCTTCCGCAGGCTCTTATTTTAACGGCTATTGTAATTAGCTTTGGCCTGCAATCCTTTGCAATTGTGCTTGTGAAAAGAGCTCATAAAGTGGTCAAGACAGACGATCTTGACGAAATGAACGCAACAGACGAATATTCATGATCCAACAGTTAGTTATATATCCCCTTGTTGTTCAAATGCTCCTCGCCATTGTGTTGATGTCTGTCTGGAGCAGAATTGGCTGGCAGAGAGTAATTAGTATTGTAGGTAGTGTCATTAACCTTGCAGTAGCTGTCTGGCTATTCATTACGGTGTGGCAGAATGGGACCCTGTCTGTACAGGCCGGAAATTGGGAAGCACCTTTCGGAATTACCTTTGTAGCCGATACTTTCGCCGCTACCCTGGTGTTTTTGACTGCAATTGCAGGTTTGGCTGTTTCTAGCTTTTCTGCAGGTTCAGTAATTACTGCCCGCCTAAAATTCGGTTTCTTTCCCATTTTCCATTTCCTTTTACTGGGGCTTAATGGAGCTTTTTTAACAGGCGATATTTTCAACCTCTATGTGTGGTTTGAAATAATCATCATAACATCTTTCGTTCTGCTCACCATAGGAGGAGAAAAAGCACAGCTGGAAGGCGCAGTAAAATATTTTACCCTTAACATTCTCGCATCCATTGTCTTTCTTACCGCAATAGCCGTTTTATATGGACTTACAGGAAGTCTTAATATGGCCGATCTTGCCGGAAAGGTGGCTGCAGTAGAGAACCGTACTTTAGTGCAGGTAAATGCATTGCTTTTTCTTGTTGGCTTCGGAATTAAATCTGCCTTGTTCCCACTTTATTTCTGGCTGCCTGCATCTTATCACACCCCGCCTTCGGCCGTATCGGCGATCTTTGGGGGGCTGTTGACAAAAGTAGGGGTATATGCTCTCCTCAGGGTTTTCACCCTCATCTTTGAAGTAGATCCCTTTCTTGAGAACGTATTGATCGCAGTTGCAGTACTTACCTTGTTTAGCGGAGCGGTAGGTGCTATAGTTCAGAATAACATAAGAAAAATATTTTCTTATCTGGTTATCTGTCATATTGGTTATATGATCGCAGGGCTTGGAATGATGACAGAATTAGCCATTACAGGAGCTATTTTCTATCTCATTCACGATATTATGGTCAAGACAAATCTCTTCATGGTGAGTGGAGTTATTTACAAGATCAAAGCTAATCACAACATAAGAAAGCTTGGAGATTTCTATGCAGATTATCCTAAGCTTAGTTTATTATTTGCTATTCCTCTCTTTTCATTAGTGGGAATACCACCACTTTCGGGATTCTGGCCAAAACTTTCTCTTATTTCTGAAGGTTGGACAACACAGAATTATGCAGTGATCGCAGCCATTCTTTTTGCCAGTTTCATCACCCTTTTCGTGATCGTTAAACTTTGGGGAGAAGTGTTCTGGAAGACAGGTGAAAAGTTACCTGAAGTAAGGAATTTTCCGTACTTTAAGAAGTTGTCAAAAATAAAGAAGACCCAAATGCTGGCTCCAATCGTAATGCTTTCCATCGTTAGTCTTTACCTCGGATTTGGGGCCGGGAACATTCAAAGTCTGGCCGAAAGAATAGCTTTTGAATTATTGGATAATCAGGAATATATCAATACCGTGTTAAGAAAATAGAAGACCATGAAAAACCGGTTTTTAGCAAACTTACTTCTCACTTTTATCTGGGTGGCTCTTACCGGAAGCTTCACTTTTCCCAATATTCTCTTCGGTTTTGTGCTGAGTTATTTTCTTCTTTTCATAATTATGAGGGGAAGTGGCCGTGCCAGGTATTTTAGGCTGGTTCCCAAGCTTATCAGCTTCTTTTTTTACTTCCTGTACCAGTTGATAAAAGCAAATATACAAGTGGCCTGGGAGGTGGGAACACCAAGCTTCCATATGACTCCGGGGATTGTAGGAGTTCCTCTCGATGTAAAATCAGACGGACAAATCACACTTTTGGCAAACATGATCACACTTACTCCCGGAACTCTCAGCCTGGATGTTTCCGAAGATAAGAAAGTGCTTTATGTTTACTCAATGTATATCACTAACCGGGAGGAATTTATCCATGATATAAAGAACGGATTCGAAAAACGTATTTTAGAGATCTCTCCATGACATTAGACAATTATCTATATTATGTAATTCTGCCGGCGCTTTCGATCGCAATATTGTTAGTGTTCTACAGGTTCTTTAAAGGTCCAACTATTTCCGATAGGGTAGTGGCGGTAGATCTTCTGGTGACCATAGGGATAGGGGTTATTGCCGTTTACAGCATTCTGTCACATCAGCCTACATTTCTGGATATAGCTTTGATTCTGGCTTTAATTGGTTTTTTGGCGACTGTGGCGTACTCTTTTTACATTCAGAAACGAAAGAACAGGGACGAATGATAGTAGATACGATTATAGGATTTATAGCGACTTTAGGAACTTTATTTGTGCTGCTTGCAGGAGTAGGCATCTTGCGTATGCCCGATACTTATTTAAGAATGGCGGTGACCACCAAGGCTGCAACTTTGGGAATTGGCCTCATCCTTGTCTCCGCTGCGATCTATTTCAATGACCTCTCCACTACCACCCGGGTCCTGGCGGTGATCATTTTTATCTTACTTACTGCACCTGTTGGCGCTCATCTTATTGGGAAAGCATCTTACATTAAAGGAAATAAATTGTGGGAGAAAACTACTATGGATGACCTGGCCGGGAAATACAGGAAAACAGGCAAGAATATCAGCCTTCCAAGAAACATGGATAAGCATAAGGATAACTCCTAATCGTCCACTTTATCATCTCCTTTGTGATCAAACAGCTTTGCTATGAGTTTATCCACAGGATTGAAGACTACATTTACAAAGACAATTACAGCCACCAGGACCGAGAGCTCTGCGTATTGACCTATTGCTGCAAGACAGCCTGCACCGGCACTACACCACACAGTGGCGGCCGTTGTTAGTCCTCGTACAATTGTTCCTTTGTGAAGAATTACCCCCGCGCCAATAAAGCCTATTCCCGTAACCACCTGTCCAATAACCCGGGTGGTATCGACATAATCATCTCCTGCAAAAGTGAGGGAAGTGAGCACGAAAACGGCTGCACCAATAGAAACCAGTGCATTAGTCTTTAAACCTGCATTTTTATTATGGATCTCGCGTTCCATCCCAATGAAAAGTCCGGCAAGGAGAGCCGCACCAATTCTAAAGCCGAATTCCAGTAGCTCCATTTATATTCTTAATTTTGTTCTATAATGTCCAAATTACCATTAAAAGTAGAGAAAAGCCTTGAGAAGAGAAAAAGCCAGGGCTCCCTTAGAGCGTTAAAGTTCTCTAAGGGTCTTACCGATTTTTCCTCTAATGACTATCTCGGCTTTGCGCGGAACTCCGGCATAGGCGATCGTACAAAGGAAATATTGCAGGAATATTCCCCTCTCAAAAATGGCTCCGGAGGATCCCGTTTATTAACCGGGAATCATGAACTCTATGCACCGGCCGAAGAGATCGTGGCCCGGTTTCATAAAGCTGAAGCAGCCTTAATCTTCAATTCGGGGTATGATGCCAACCTTGGATTTTTCTCGGCTGTTCCCGGTAAAGGGGACCTGATACTTTATGATGAGCTCATCCATGCTTCCATCCGTGACGGCATTCAACTGAGTTCGGCTAAAGCTTTAAAATTTTGTCACAATGACCTCAATGATCTGAAGAAAAAAATAAGCAGGCTCAAAAATGACATTTTTGGGGAGGTATATCTGGTAACCGAAAGTATCTTTTCCATGGATGGAGATGCTCCCGATCTACATGCGCTTACTTCTTTTGCTGAAGAAAAAGGCTATTTCCTTATAGTAGACGAAGCCCATGCAGTTGGTGTAAAAGGTGCAGGATTAATAGCTGAAGCAGAACTTCAAGACAAGGTATTTGCCCGACTAATCACGTTTGGAAAAGCTCTGGGAGCACATGGTGCAGCAATTATTGGCCCGAAAGAGCTGAAAGATTACCTGGTGAATTTCGCCCGCAGTTTAATTTACAGCACGGCCCTGCCGCCGCATTCTTTGGCGACGATCATTGCAGCTTATAAGGAGCTGGAAACTGGTGGGGTAACAGAAGTCGAAAAACTTCAGGAAAACATAAGCTTCTTTAAAGCTGAGGTGTCAAAAAGGGGATTTCAGGAGCACTTTTTAGAGAGTGAGTCGGCGGTTCATTGCTGCATACTTCCGGGAAATGAACAGGTGAAAAAGGCTTCAGAAGTATTGGAAAAAAATGGATTTGATGTGAGGCCAATTCTATCACCTACAGTTCCGGCAGGAACAGAGCGTCTTCGAATTTGCCTGCACAGTTTTAATACAAGAAATGAAATAGAAGAATTACTTGAGGTTCTAAAAAAGGTATTATAGAAGTAACTTTTTAGGAGTAACAACAAATTTGAACTAAAATGAATCAAACATATTTTATTACAGGGACTGGTACCGAAGTAGGAAAAACAGTTGCTGCGGCAATAGTTACCGAAGCCCTTGAAGCCGACTATTGGAAACCAATACAAGCCGGTGATCTTGAGAATTCAGATACTCATAAGGTCAAAAGGCTTATCTCCAATAAGATAACGGTATTTCATGAAAATGCTTTTTCCCTGAAGACACCAATGAGCCCGCATGCTGCGGCAGAGATCGATGGGGTGGAAATTTCGGCTAAAGAAATGAAGCAGCCAAAGACAAAAAACTCTTTGGTGATAGAAGGTGCAGGAGGATTGTTGGTTCCTATTAATAATGAAGAAACCATTGCCGATCTAATAAGACCGGAGCACAAGGTAATTCTGGTGTCCCGCCATTACCTGGGAAGTATAAATCATACCCTTTTATCTGTAGAGGCTCTCAAAAGCCGCAATCTCACTTGCGCCGGAATTATCTTTAGCGGTGAGGAGAATCCTTCTACAGAAAGCATAATCGAAAAGATGACTGGTCTGCCTGTGATTGGCAGGATCGAGCAGGAGCCATATTTTGACCAGAATGTCATCCTGGAATACGCCGATAAATTCCGAAGTAAATTGACGCAGAATGAAAATTAATTCTCTTTCAAACCGGGATAAAAAACACCTTTGGCATCCATTGACGCAGCACAAGCTTAGCGGCGATATGCTGGCGATTGTAAAGGCCAAAGGAGCTTTGTTGTATGACGAGCAGGGAAAGGAATACATTGACGGGATCTCGAGCTGGTATACTGCAGTGTATGGACATTGTAATGACAAGATCACAGCTAAAGTTGCCGCGCAGATGCAGGAGCTCGACCAGGTAGTCTTCAGCGGTTTCACCCACGAACCAGCTGTCGCTCTGTCCGAAGCTCTTATAGATATTTTGCCTGCCAACCAGGAGAAGCTTTTCTTCAGTGATAACGGTTCTACTGCGACCGAAGTGGGGATCAAAATGGCACTGCAGTATCACCATAACATGGGAAATGACCGTAAGGTACTTTTGGCTTTTGAAGAAGGTTTTCATGGCGACACCTTTGGAGCCATGTCAGTTTCCGGGCTTTCTGTGTACAATGGGGCTTTTGAAGATCATTTTTTGAAAGTGTTGCGACTGCCTGTTCCTGTGGGGAATAATAATACTGAAGTGCTCAACCTGCTGAAAAAGCACATTTCTGAAGAGAAAATTGCCGGCTTCATCTATGAACCTCTCATCCAGGGTGCCGCCGGAATGAAATTAGTAGATCCTGAAGGTTTGGACGAGATCCTGAAGGTATGCAAACAGAATAAGATCCTAACGATCGCCGATGAGGTAATGACGGGCTTTGGTAAAACCGGAAAGAATTTCGCTTCAGAATATTTGGTGACAGAACCCGACATTATATGTATGTCTAAAGCTTTAACTGCCGGGCTGCTTCCTATGGCGGTGACCTCCTGTACCTTGGAAGTCTACAATGCATTTTATTCTGATGAACTTGCAAAAGGTCTTTTTCACGGCCATACCTATACTGCAAATCCATTAGCTTGTACAGCTGCATTTGCCGGGATCGAACTCCTGACATCGGATGAAATTCAGGAGGATATTAAAAGAGTCATGGAAGCTCATTCGGCTTTTAGAGAGCGAATAAAAAATCATCCAAAAGTGACAAATTTGAGGCAGCTTGGAGTGATCCTGGCTTTTGAACTCAATGTTGAAATGGAGCGTTATGGTAGCCTTAGAAACCGGCTTTTTGAGCACTTCATGCAGGAAGGAGTTTTTCTCCGGCCACTTGGAAGCACCATATATATTGCGGCTCCTTATGTCACCACGAATGAACAACTGGAGAAAATCTATGCAAGTATAGAGGCTGCTCTGGAAAAATTTTAGCACCTGAATTATTTTTAATTTCCGCATCTGCTTTTTCGTATTTTAGAAAGAAAATCAGGCAGCTATGATGCACCCGGATACAGAAGTCCATTTTATTAGTGAAGAGATAGGTTATGGAGTGGTGGCGAAAAAGTTCATTCCGCGGGGTACGATCACCTGGGTGCAGGATCCGCTTGACAGGGTCCTTACTGTAGCTGAAGTTGAGAAAATGCATCCCAGTGTGCAGGAGCAGGTAGAGAAGTATTCTTTTCGTAACAATAAGGGAGAACTCGTGTTGTGCTGGGATCTCGCAAAATATGTGAATCACAGTTTCAATGCTAATTGTCTTTCTTCAGCTTATGATTTTGAGGTGGCGGTTAGGGATATTCAGCCAGGAGAACAACTTACAGATGATTACGGCTATCTGAATATCTCGGAGCCTTTTAAGGCTGCCGATGAAGGTACAGACCGCGACACCGTATATCCCGATGACCTTTTGAAGTACCATGAGGAATGGGATAATCAACTCCGCAATGCTTTTGGAGATTTTGAGCAGGTAGACCAGCCATTGCTACAACTAGTTCCAGCACCTGTTTTGAAAAAAATAAAAATCAATCTTAACAGGAACGAGCCTTTGGATTCCATTCTAAATTTATACTACCGGGAAAAATAGTAGACCTGAGAGACAAAAATGTAGTTTTTACCTATTAGTTTTGTGCAAAAATTTGCTTTGAAGCATTCTATTTCCATTACTTCTATAGCTTCTGTTTCGGCACTTGGAGCAAAGCCGGAAGAGGTTTGGGAGCAATATCTTTCTCCTGGCCACTTTATTAGAAAACACGATTTCAACGGGAATGAAGCCTTTGCGGCTTTTCTTCCTGAATCTTCCAAAGGAGAAATGGAGAAGTTACGTGCTGAAAAGTCAAACTTCAGTAATGTTGATGATTCTGTCCTTTATGCCATCCATGCTTCACGGCAGGCGGTTAAAAGTGCCGGATGGAAAAAAGGAGAGGATATTGGGATCAACATTGGCAGCTCGAGAGGTGCAACTACATTATTTGAAAAGTATCACGAGAAATTTTTAAGATCTGGAAATGCTGAGACCTTAGCTTCTCCTGCCACGACCCTGGGAAATATTTCTTCGTGGGTCGCACAGGACCTTAAAAGTTCGGGCCCTGAGATCTCGCATTCGGTCACCTGCTCTACAGGGCTTCATGCAATTTTGAATGGAATTGCCTGGTTAACTTCTGGTATGGCCGATAAATTTCTCGCCGGTGGTAGTGAGGCTTCTCTTACTCCTTTTACAATAGGACAGGTACAGGCAATGAAGATAAATGCGCGGGAGGATCTTAGTTATCCCTGCCAGGCGCTGAACCTTCAAAAAGCGCAAAATTCGATGGTACTTGGAGAAGGTGCCGCTGCGGTCTGTCTAGAAACGGGAGAGAAAGAAAATGCGCTGGCAATAATAAGCGGAGTTGGATACGCAACAGAAACTTTAAAACATCCCGTTTCAATTTCGGCTAATGGTACTGCTTTTCAAAAGTCGATGAAAATGGCACTGGGAGAACTACCTGTTAAGGAAGTAGATGCCATAGTCATGCATGCGCCCGGAACAATAAAGGGAGATCTTTCAGAAGTGAATGCAATAAATGCCATTTTTGGAAAGCAAGTTCCCGCATTGACCACGAATAAATGGAAGCTGGGTCACACTTACGGAGCTTCAGGAGTACTGAGTTTCGAACTGGCGATAATGATGTTGCAGCACCAAAAATTTATTCCGGTGCCGTTTGTTCCTGAAGTAAAAGAGCCTTCAGGATTGAAGAATATATTGGTCAATGCTGTAGGTTTTGGTGGTAACGCAGTTTCAGTATTGGTAAGCCTTCCGAAGCAATAGAAATAAAGTTTTTTAATTAAGCCCTTTAAAACAGAGGCTTTTGATTATTTTTGAGATAAATAAACTTTCATGGCAACGACTAGACATAACTGGACCAAAGAAGAAATTCTTGAAATATATAACCAACCTTTTATGGACCTGCTTTACAAAGCAGCTACTGTTCATCGTCAAAATCACGACCCGAACACCGTCCAGGTTTCCACACTTTTATCGATAAAAACAGGAGGTTGCTCTGAAGATTGCGGCTACTGTCCGCAGGCTGCCCGTTATCACACCAGTATTGAGGGTAATGACCTTATGAGCGTAAGCCAGGTGAAAGCGCAGGCTTTAAGAGCTAAGGAAGCAGGGAGTTCCCGTGTTTGTATGGGTGCTGCCTGGCGTAATGTCAAGGACGGTAAAGAGTTTGATGAGGTGCTGGAAATGGTGAGAACCATTAACAGGTTGGACCTGGAAGTTTGTTGTACCCTTGGAATGATCACCGAAAATCAGGCAAAAAGACTGGCTGAAGCCGGACTATACGCATATAACCACAACCTCGATTCTTCGGAAGAATATTATAAAGAGGTGATTTCCACCCGTGGTTACCAGGATAGACTAGATACTATAGAGAACGTTAGAAAAACAGCAGTAACTGTTTGTAGCGGCGGAATTATTGGAATGGGGGAAAGCGCAGAAGACCGTGCGGGAATGCTGGTGGCGTTGTCTACACTAAATCCACAGCCTGAATCTGTGCCCATCAATGCTTTAGTGGCAGTAGAAGGAACTCCAATGGAGGAGCAGGAGCCGGTTTCGATTTGGGAAATGGTGAGAATGATCGCCACAACGAGAATTGTGATGCCGGAAACCCAGGTTAGGCTTTCAGCAGGAAGAACACAAATGAGCAGGGAAGGACAGGCTATGTGTTTCTTTGCCGGTGCCAACTCTATCTTTGCAGGGGATAAACTTTTGACCACGCCAAATCCAGATGTGAATGAGGATATGGAAATGTTCAAAATGCTTGGCCTCAATCCTCAGAAACCTTTTGTGAAGAAGGAACAGCCGGAAACCGTTGACGCAGAGAATTCGCAATACCAGGCGATGGGTGAGAAGCCGAGATGGACAAGACCCGGACATGTTATTGAACGGAATCTTGCCGCCCAGCAAAAGAAAGCGCCTAAGATCTAGGCATTTTCAGAAAATATGGAAAGGGAAAAATGAAAGAGAGACTTGAATTAGCTGAAATCCCGAGAGAAAAAAAGATCTCCAAAAAAGACTTTTTGGAGAGGTATGTAAAACCTCAGAAGCCGGTAGTCATTGAACAACTGATCGAGGACTGGCCGGCTTACCACAAATGGAATCTGAACTATATAAGAGAGGTCGCCGGTGATAAGACCGTGCCTCTTTTTGATGGTAAAAAAACCATTTCTTCCGAATATAAGTTCAATGAACCCCATCTTCATATGAAGATGTCGGAATATTTGGATCTGTTGGAAAAAGGTCCTACCAGCTACAGGATATTTCTTTATCATTTGTTGCGGGAAGTACCTGCCCTTCAGAGGGATTTTGAGTTTCCAAAAATCGGACTTCGAATTCTTAAGCAGATCCCAATGCTGTTCTTTGGAGGAGAGAACTCTAAGGTCTTTATGCACTACGATATAGACCTCGCGAATATTCTGCATTTCCATTTTCACGGAAAGAAACGCTGCATACTCTTTCCACCTTCCGAAACAAAATACCTCTATAAGGTTCCTCATGCACTAATTGCGCGAGAAGACATCGACTTTGCAAATCCAGATTTTGAGAAATTTCCGGCTTTAAAAAGTGCCAGTGGTATGGTGACAGAACTCAGGCATGGTGAAACACTGTACATGCCCGAAGGCTATTGGCACCAAATGACCTATCTCACGCCCGGTTTTTCAATGAGCTTACGTGCAGCACCACGAAATTTGCCACACCTTGGGAAGGCGCTATACAACCTTTTCTTCATGAGGCATTTCGACAATGCCATGAGGAAATGGAAAGGTCAAGAATGGATCGATTACAAGAATCAACAGGCCGTTAAGAGGACAGATAAAAAGGTTGATATTTCCTAGAAAAGTAAAGTTCAAATATTCTGTTAACTCTGTTAATCTCAGCCAATTGAGAATTCTTTAGTTTTTATTCTTATTTAATTTATTGATATTAAATAGAATAACTTAAAAAGATCAATGATGTCTAAAGAACAGAATAAGAAAGCACAGGAGCAATTTGGAGAAGCAATTAACAGTGGTAATCTCGAGAAGATAAGAGATCTCGTGGCACAGGATGTAAAGGACCATGATCCTGCCCCAAATCAGGGACCCGGCCCACAGGGTTACATCGACTTTTTTACCATGATGCGTAATGCCTTTCCAGATATGCAGGTAGAGGTGGAAAAGCTGGTGGCAGATGAAAATAATGTGGCCTTCGCCTATACCTTATCGGGAACCCACCGGGGAGACTTTATGGGAGTGGCAGGCACAGGTAAAGAAATAGAGGTGCGCGGAATGCAGATTAGCCGGTTTAGAGACGGAAAAATGGTAGAAAGATGGGGTAGTAGTGATGAACTGGGGATCTTAAAACAAATTGGAACAGACCTTAAAATAGAAAAACATTAGGAGATCAGGTCCTCAGAAACCTCATAGACCAGGGTTGCTTCATAGCCCTTTCTTAAAAGGTGATCTGTTAGTTTCTTTCTCAGTTTGTACTTGTCCTTTTCAGTAAGTAAACCCAGCTTTTTTTCTGCAAGCGAGTAGAGCGTGCTGCGGTAGTCATTTTCTTTGATCTCGGTCATTGCGAGTTTGACGATGGGTGAGGAGATGTCCCTTAACTTCAACTCTTGTTTGATCTTAAGACGCCCCCATTTTTTTATGCGGAATTTTCCTCTAACGAAGCTTCGGGCGAAGCGCTCTTCATTAAGAAAATTCTCCTGCATTAGTTTGATGATGATCTCCTCACGGGCAGCAGGGATCATTCGCATTTCCAAAAGCTTATCTTCCACCTCCTTCTGTGAACGGTCACGGTAGGCGCAATACTGCATTAGCTTTAAGGTAGCTTCTTTAACTGTATAGGATTTACCGGATTCTTTGTTCAAAATTCAGGATGTAAAATTCAAGATCCAAAAATAGGTTTTTTTAAGGTGAAGTAGTCCTGGTTCTTGGTTCTTGCAGCGAAGCGGTTTTGTTGTCCAAAAAAAAACGCCTCCCAAATAAATGAAAGGCGTCTCTTAATTTTATTGAATCATTTCCCCGTCAATGTCGTGGAAGTGGTATTCAAGATACGTGTAAGCATCTCTAGGTACTATTTTTACCCAGCGCTTGTGGTCAAAGAACCACTTAGAGCGGGGAGATGGAAAACCTTTAGTTAAAAAGGCTGCTATAAAAGGATGTGCGCTAAGCGTGATCTTCTTATAGTCTTTTTTGATCAATTTTTCCAGGTCGGTAGTGATCTTGTTCACCAAAACAATAGGAGCTTCGATTTCTTCCCCATTTTTATTGGGGTTCTCTTCCCTTGTTTTGATATTCATTTCTGGCCGAACCCTTTGTCTTGTAATTTGAACGAGTCCAAATTTACTCGGCGGCAAGATCTTGTGTTTTGCCCGGTCGTCACTCATCTCTTCTTTTAGATGGTCGTACAAAGCTTTTCTATTGTCGGCTTTGTTCATGTCTATGAAGTCTACTACGATGATCCCTCCCATATCACGGAGGCGCAGCTGTCGGGCAATCTCGGTAGCACTAATGAGGTTAACCTCGAGTGCAGTATCTTCCTGGTTCTTGGATTTGTTGGAGCGGTTTCCGCTGTTCACATCAATGACGTGCATGGCTTCTGTGTGCTCAATGACCAGGTATGCCCCTTTACTCATAGATACTGTGCGGCCAAAAGTAGTTTTGATCTGTCGTTCGATCCCAAATTTTTCAAAGATGGGAATGTTTGAGTCGTACAATTTTACAATGGATTCTTTCTTTGGAGCGATCTCGCTCACATAATCTTTAATTTGTGTGTACAAAGTTTCATCATCAACACATATGGAACTAAATGAATCGTTGAAAACATCTCTCAAAATTGAGGATGCCCTATTCAATTCTCCCAATACTTTTGAGGGATGAGGTGCTTTATACAGCTTTTTACACATTCCTGTCCAACGATTCATTAAATTCTGAAGGTCGTTGTCCAGTTCTGCTACTTTTCTGCCTTCTGCTACGGTACGTACAATAATTCCAAAGCCCTTAGGTTTAATACTTTTTACCAGTCGTTTAAGCCGGTCTTTTTCTTCCTTGCTTTCTATTTTTTGAGAAACAGAAACCCGGTTAGAGAAAGGAACCAAAACGATGTAACGGCCCGGGAGGGAAAGTTCTGAACTTATTCGGGGGCCTTTGGTGGATATGGGCTCTTTTACTACCTGTACCAGTAGCGATTGATTTGATTTTAAGACATCGGCAATGCTCCCGTCCTTATCAATATCTTTTTCAAAAGGAAAATCCTTTAGGGAATAATCCTTCAATTTACCTGTGCTTACACGTTTTATGAACTTTAGCAAGGAAAGTACCTGCGGGCCAAGGTCGTGATAATGCAAGAATGCATCTTTGGTATAGCCTACATTTACAAAGCCGGCATTTAAGCCAGGGACAGTTTTTCTCACTTTTGCGAGGAATATATCCCCCACAGCAAAATTACTGTCGTCTTCTTCCTTGTTGAGTTCTACTAGTTTTCCATCTTTTAATAAGGCAAAATCTACAGCAGAGGAACCGGTTCTAATAATTAACTCTTTGTTCACTCTAAAATGATTTTTATCCCGTTGAATCGGGATGGATTAAACAATAAAATTCACAGGGTTTTTAAAAATCCTGAAGAAATCTAAGCTCAGATCCTGCTGAAGTTAAATTTCGATTTCAAAGAACGTTTTAAACAAAAAAAGTAGTGTGAAAACTACTTTTTCTTATGACGGTTAGCTCTTCTTCTTTTCTTACGCTTGTGCGTAGCTACCTTATGTCTTTTTCTCTTTTTACCACTTGGCATAGTGTGACTTTTTAATTAATGATTTATTTTAGTCCTGCCCCGGTGGGGCAGAAAGTTCTATTTTACCTCAACGTTAGATTTAACGCCTTCTACAAATACTTTGGCTGGTTTGAAAGCCGGTATATTGTGTGCAGGAATCTTTATAGTGGTATTCTTGGAAATATTTCTTCCGGTTTTTTCTGCTCTTGTCTTGATGATAAAGCTTCCAAATCCTCTTAGGTAAACGTTGTCACCAGCCTCTAGAGAAGTTTTTACCTCTTCCATAAAGGTTTCCACAGTAGCCTGAACATCTCCTTTTTCCATTCCTAGTTTCTCGGAGATTTTTGCCACGATATCTGCTTTCGTCATTTTCGTATGATTTATTAAATGGGGTTTGTAAATTTTCGAGGGGCAAATATATGAATTAAATCTGCAATTATTTAATCCTAACCCATTAAATAGTAAGAGAATAAAGAATTATCATTGCACTAAAGATTTTTGATTAATGCCTTTTGATAAAGAACTGATAAACTGGTACTTAGAAAATAAAAGGGAATTACCCTGGAGGGCAACAAAAGACCCTTATAAGATATGGTTAAGTGAAATAATTCTTCAGCAAACCCGGGTCGAACAGGGAAAACCGTACTATTTTAAGTTTCTCAAGGTGTTCCCCGATGTTTTTTCTTTAGCAAATGCTTCCGAAGAAGAGGTGCTAAAACTTTGGCAGGGATTGGGTTATTATTCAAGGGCGCGGAACCTGCTTTTTACTGCCCGATATATTGCCTTTGAACTCGGGGGGAAATTTCCTTCTTCCTATAAAGAGCTTATAAAATTAAAAGGAGTGGGGGATTACACTGCAGCAGCGATCTCTTCTATTTGTTATGAGGAGTCAGAGGCAGCTGTAGATGGCAATGTTTACCGTGTGCTTGCCCGTATCTATGGAATAGATACCCCCACGAACTCCAGCCTGGGAATGAAACAGTTCAGGAACTTGGCACAAGATCTCATTAGTAAGAACGATCCTGCAAATTTCAATCAGGCCTTGATAGAGTTTGGATCAGAACAATGTAAGCCACGAAATCCTCTTTGCGGCACTTGTCCTTTTGCCGCCAAATGTATAGCCTTTAATCAAAACCGCATTGCTGAACTACCGGTAAAACTAAAGAAGCTAAAGGTTAAAAAAAGGCATTTTAATTACCTGGTATATGTTTCTGAAGAAGGTAAGACTATAATGAATCAGCGTCGCGGAAAGGGAATCTGGGAAGGTCTCTATGAATTTCCTTTGGTGGAGACTGCTTCCGAAGCAAATCTTCAAAACCTGGTGAAGGAGATCCCTGTGGAATATGCCCGCCTAAAGGAAGAACCGGTACTATATAATGATCTGCCTATAGTGCATAAATTGACGCACCAGCACATCTACACCAAATTCTGGATCCTTGAATGTGATGAACTGTCAAAAGAGGCGCTTCCCATGGCTGAAGTAAATAAATTACCCGTCCCGGTTTTAATAGAAAATTTTATTGATACCTTTGATTTTTAAGCTTTTGAAAAATGCCTGTTCAAAAATGAATTTTTTGGGCGTCATTTCAAGAGCAATTTTCCTTATTTTTAAAATCTAACAAAAGAAACACAAGATGACCGGAACCTTAAATAAAGTAATGCTAATTGGCCACACGGGTGATGATGTGAAAATGCACTATTTTGAAGGAGGTGGTTCTATAGGGCGCTTTCCCTTGGCGACAAACGAAGTGTACACCAACAAAACTACTGGTCAAAGAGTAGAAAATACCGAATGGCATAATGTTGTGGTGCGTAACAAAGCTGCCGAAATTTGTGAAAAGTACCTCAAAAAAGGAGACAAAGTCTACATTGAAGGAAGGATCAAGACCAGGAAGTGGCAGGACGATAAGGGGGTGGAGAGATATTCCACAGAAATACAATGCACAGATTTCACCTTTTTGACACCTAAAGAAACAACCGGTTCAGGAGACAATTCGGGTGTTGGTTATGGTCAATCCCAAAGCCAGGGACAGCAGCAGCAAAGTCAAACCCGTACCAATACGACCTCGGGTCAGCCTCAGAGTTTTTCCCAGGAGGAAGATGATGACCTTCCGTTCTAAGTTTAATTAAAAACTACACATTTGGATCCCGATCCTGCCAGTTTTATACCTCTTTTTGTCGATAACCTTCCGCAACTCATAGGAGTAGTTGCAGCGCTGCTTTTGCTGGTTTCTTCTGCCCTTATCTCAGGTGCCGAGGTAGCCTTGTTTTCTCTTACTCCTGCCGATTTTGAGCCCGAAGAGTCTAAAAGAACAGTAAAGGAGCAGATAGTCATTAATCTCCTCGATAAGCCTAAAAAATTATTGGCTACCATACTTGTGGCCAATAATATGATCAATATTGCCATTATTCTCCTGTTCGATAATCTTACCGACAAGGCTTTTGAAAATATAGATACTGTAGTAATGGGAGTTGACCTTCAGTTTGTCCTGGAGGTGGTGGTGGTGACTTTCCTTATTCTGCTTTTTGGGGAAATACTTCCTAAAGTCTATGCCAGCCGTAACAAAGTGGTATTCTCACATTTTATGGCATATCCCTTAAATGTTCTGGACCGGCTTTTTTCGCCTTTAAGTATACCAATGCGGGCTATGACCCTTAAGATCCATGAGCGGCTGGGAAATCAAAAAGCGGGTCTAAGTGTAGATCAACTCTCGCAGGCACTTGAATTAACAAGTCAGCATGATACCACTAAGGAAGAACACAAAATTTTAAAAGGAATAGTTTCTTTTGGGAATACAGATACCAAACAGGTGATGCGCCCCAGGATGGATATATTTGCGCTTAATGAGAATCAACCTTATAGCGAGATCATTCCAGAAGTAATTGACAATGGATATTCCCGAATTCCTGTGTACAAAGAAAATATTGACAATGTCACAGGAATCCTGTACATAAAGGATCTACTACCATTCCTGGAGGAAGAGGATTACGAATGGAACTCTCTTTTAAGAGAACCATATTTCGTTCCTGAAAATAAAAAGCTGGATGACCTTCTAAATGATTTTAAAAATAAGAAGAACCACCTTGCAATAGTAGTTGATGAGTACGGCGGCACCAGCGGATTAATCTCTCTGGAAGATATCATTGAAGAGATCGTGGGCGATATTAGTGATGAGTTTGATGATGAGGATCTTATATTTTCGAAATTAGACGAAAATAATTATGTTTTTGAAGGTAAAACTCCTTTAAAAGATTTCTACCGCGTAATAAAACTTGAAGAACCAACGATGTTTGAGGAGAACAAAGGAGAAGCTGAAACCCTTGCAGGGTTTCTTCTAGAGATCTCCGGAAGCTTTCCCCGTAAGAATGATGTTATCCTGTTTGACAGGTACAGTTTTACTATTGAGGCTGTTGACAAGAAAAGGATTAAACAAATAAAGGTGAGTATTAATAAGGTATGAAAAAGTTGATTTTTATAGCCCTTTTTGGAAGCCTTATCTCCTGTGGGGAGGAAGTGCAACCTAAGCCCGATGCTTACCTGGCGCTGGAGTTTCCTCAAGCAGAATATTCAGAATATAATAACGAGGACTGTCCTTACAGTTTTGAAAAGAATACAATAGCTGTTGTTACCCCTTCAAGGATTGGGAGGGATTGCTGGATCAATCTGGAATACCGGGATCTCAAGGGTACCATCTTTATAACCTATCAGCCGGTCCAGGGTAATCTGGACTCCCTGCTTACAGATGCTCAAAAGTTACCGTTGCAGCACACTATTAAGGCCGATGCAATTGAGGGATCTGTCTATACCAACGATTTTCAGCGGACCTACGGAATGTTTTATCAGGTTTCGGGGGATGCAGCTTCTCAGGCGCAATTTTACCTGACCGATAGTCTCGATCATTTTCTAACAGGTTCAGTTTATTTTGAAGCCCAGCCTAACTTTGATTCAATTTTACCGGCCGCGGCATACCTGAAGGAGGATATACGGCATCTTATGGAAACGGTAGAATGGAAAGAAGGGGCGGGTAATTAGAGTCAGTTTGTTACTTTTGGGGGCTTAATTTCCTATCATGCCCAATTCTACCCTAAAGTGGATCTACTTATTAGTGCTTGCCCTGGTGTGGGGTAGTTCGTTCATACTTATTAAAAAAGGACTTGTAGGGCTCAGCGCACTGCAGGTAGGCTCTCTTCGTACTGTATTTGCTGCGATCTTTCTTCTGTTCATAGGAGTGAGGTCGTTAAGGCACATCAAAGGAAAGCAATGGATGTGGATCACCTTTTCCGGATTTTTTGGTACTTTCTTCCCGGCTTACCTTTTTTCTTTTGCTGAAACAGAGATCGACAGTGCTGTTGTTTCTATACTTAATTCCACCACACCATTACTTTCAATGCTGGTAGGAATTGCCCTTTTTGAAGCTGCATTTAACAGGAAGAAATTTGTGGGAGTTATGGTGGGGTTGGCCGGTACTACGGCTTTAATATGGAGTGGGGCAAGTGTGAATCCCGACCAGAATTACTGGTATTCCCTCCTGGTGATACTGGCTTCCCTTTTCTACGGATTCAATGCCAATGTCATCAAAAAGCACCTTCAAACTTTACCGGCCCTTGCCATAACCACAGGGAACTTTATGGTCATCGCAGTGCCTGCGCTAGTAGTTTTAGCATCAACAGGCTTCTTTTCTGTCGAGACACTTTCGGCTCCCAATGCACCTTTGAGTCTTTTTTACATTGGAATTTTAGGAGTGGTTGGAACAGGTGCGGCATTAATAGTTTTCAACAAATTGATCCAAATCTCAGATCCTGTGTTCTCAACCTCAGTTACTTACCTCGTACCAATAGTGGCGCTGGGTTGGGGGATTCTTGATGGTGAAAACTTCACTTTAATCCAGCTTTTTTCAGGGGTGATTATTATCGTTGGAGTGTTAATTGTGAACACGAAAGCAAAAAAGAGATGATATGCCTTTGTAGCGTATTTAACTTTTTATTAACTTTACATTGCTTTTGAATTAGAAATCCCTAGTACTATGAAAAAGAGATTGTTTTTTGGTTTTGCGTGTTTTGTTGGTTTCACTCTTTTAATTGCCTGGCAGGTTGCGGCCGCCGAACTGGCTGATCTTCAAAAGGAAAGAGATTCGGCTATTGATAAGAGGAATACAGAAGTTGTTTCCTCTCAACTGCAATCCCTGTTTTTTGTCTAAGAACATTCCGTAAAAATTTTAGAGTAGCTTTAACTAAATTGCCTTTTTAGCAAGGTTCTATTCTATTCTTGACATATTAAAAAAACCGGCACTTTTAAGTGCCGGTTTTCTTTTTCAAAATACTTCTACTTCTATTCGAAATCTGTATCAGTAACCTGGTCGTTTACAATTACATCACTCACCTGGAAGTTAAGGGTCATTGGCCCCATACTTTGTGAAAGGCCAAACGGGAACTTCACACCTTCCACTTCACGATAGTCACTATATGTGATAGGGATGGTCATAGTTTGTGGACCCTGCTTCATGGTCTTCACCTGTTTGATCTTAAGCCCGGTTTCTTTGCTGTAATAGTTGGTGGTATTTTCATCCATTTTCACAGCGTAAGCTTCCTTGCCATCTACATCTTCAATACCTTCTAACGTGGCATTTTGTGCGATCAATTCAGGGAATGGATGCGCTTCTGCTTTAGCTGCCATTACCTGCTCCTCTGTAAAAGGTATCTTTTGCCCTTGTGCAGCAACAAATCCTGTAGCTCCATTGAAGATCTGCTTCTGCATCACATTTCCGGCCATTGAAACTATGGTGGAAGATTTACCTGAAGAGGTAACTTTTGTCTCCAGGTCCATTTTCTGTCCCTGTAGTTCTGCCTGTGCGATCATATATACAGATTCCACATCCTTAACTGCCTCTTCTCCGCCAATTGCCTCAATGTAGTCATTGAAAACTTTAGAAACATTTACCGAAGGATCAACTGCCTTGTTGTAGTTTGGTTTCTCAATCGCGTTGGCGTATTTGTCAAAATACTTCACCGGGATATCTTTACCATTGTAGGTAAGATTTTCCAGGTCTTCAGCTACTTCGCTTCCCTTTCCAACAACCACTATTCTCGCATTATCTGCCAAATAGTACTTTTTAGCAACTCTTTGAATATCTTCAGCAGTTACTGCATTGATCTTCTTAAGGTAAGTCTGGTAGAAATCCTTTGGAAGGTTATCTGTCTCAATGTTCAGTGCATATTGTGCTATAGTTGAAGGGCGCTCGAGAGCAAGAACGAAGTCTCCTGTATATTTGGCCTTTGCATTTGCCAACTCTTCAGCCGATACTTTTTCATTTCTTATTCTGTGTAACTCATCAAGGAAAGCAACAACAGCCGAATCTGTTACGGCGTTACGAACGCTGGCGCTGGCTACAAAACGTGCAACATATTTGTCGTCACCTGTACTGGAGTAGGCCCCATAAGTGTAACCCTTGTCTTCTCTAAGATTAAGGAATAGCCTTGCTTCGCCACCACCACCAAGGATCTTGTTGGCAATTAAAACCGGGAAGTAGTCTGGATCTCCTTTTTGAAGCTGGATCGTATTGGTAACCTGCACTTCACTTTGTACAGCATTAGGGAAGTCAACAAAGTTCACCTGAGTTTGAGGTACGTTCTTAACTTCCGGTATTGTACTTTTTGGCAGCTCACTTTTCTTCCATGAACTAAAGTTCTTTTCTACAAGCTTCTTTACTTCTGAAGTTTTTACGTCTCCAATCACCACCAGGTAAGCATTCTGTGGTACATAGAAATTGCTGTAATACTTCTTTACGTCTTCAAGAGTGATCCCTTCAATAGTTTCTTTAGTTGAGAATTCCCCGTAAGGGTGATTTTTCCCATAGCTAAGTGCAGAGCTGATTCTGCGGGCATTCGAAGCAACATCTTTTTCTGAAGCTTTCAGGTTTTCAAGAGCTCTCTCTTTCTCAGTTTCAAATTGCTCCTGAGTAAAATTGGGATTTAAAGCTCCCTTAGACATCAATTCCAATACCCGTGGGAAATACTTGGATAGCGTGTTTGCCGAAGCTCCACGTGAAAAGAAATTCACATTAGCTCCAAGATAGTCGATCTCTTCGTTGAACTTGTCTTTTGGGATATCCTTAGTGCCTTCTCCCAGTACTGCTCCCATAATACCTGCAACACCCGCTTTTTTGCCTTCGGCGTGAGGAGGATTGTCCATGGTAAGGGTCATAGAGACGCGGGGAAGTTTGTGATTTTCAACAACCAAAACTTTGAGTCCGTTCTTTAAGGTAAAGGTTTCAGGTTTGCCCAGATTGATTTCTGGAGCGGGACCTGCCTTTGGCTGTTGACTTCTGTCAATTTGTTGAGCCTGTATTCCTGTAGTAGCAAGAAATAAAACTGCTAAGGCTAATATTTTGTTCTTCATCTTATGATATAATTTTATTGTTCAGATTCCTTCGGAAGGTATTCCAATACCAATCTCTGGTTTTCGTTGAGGTATTTTTTTGCCACCTCTCTAATTTCCTCGCGGGTAATAGATCTGTAGATATCGATCTCCTCGTTGATAAGGTCGGTGTTGCCATAGAGTTGCTGGTATGTAGCCAATGAGCTTGCAATTCCTGCAACACTGCTATTCGAGTTCACATACCTGTTCTCAAATTTATTCTGAAGTTTCTCGTACTCTCTCTGGCTTATAAGTTCTGTCTGAAGTTTCTCAATTTCTTCGTCAACTTCAGCAACAAGAGTATCCAGTTGAGTTTCTCCAAGAGGAAGTCCAAAAACTACATATTGTCCATAATCTTCCTGAGCGATGTTAAAGGCTCCAATTTGAAGAGCTTGTTTTTGATCATCAACCAGTTTTTTGTAAAGACGTGAGGATTTTCCATCGGAAAGTACAGAAGAGATCATATCCAGCACATAAGCATCGCGTTCTTTCATTGAAGGAGTTCTCCATGCAAGAACGATCGCCGGGATCTGAATGTTTGGATCGTGATAAGTAGCTTCAATTTGTTCGGTGATTGGTTCCTCCACAAATTCCTCCTTGATTACAGGGGCTCCTTTTTCAATAGGACCAAAATAATCCTGGATCATTTTTTTTGTCTTTTCAATTTCTATGTCTCCTGCAACTACAAGAGTGGCATTGTTAGGAACATAGAATTTATCATTAAATGCACGAAACTCTTCAAGAGTAGCGGCATCAAGGTGATCCATAGAACCAATAGTCGCCCATCTGTATGGGTGGTTTTTGAAAAGGTTTTCTTTTACAGCGGCAAGAATATTACCATAAGGAGCATTATCTACCCGAAGTCTCTTCTCTTCTTTTACAACTTCGTTTTGTGTATCGACTCCCTGCTGGTCGATAACCGGGTGCATCATTCTTTCAGACTCCATCCAAAGACCTAGCTCTAATTGGTTAGAAGGAAAGATCTCATAGTAGTACGTACGATCATCGGAAGTGTTGGCGTTGTTCGACCCTCCATTTGAGCTTACAATCTTGAACCATTCCCCTTTTGGAATATTTTTGGTGCCTTCAAATAGCAAATGTTCAAAAAAGTGAGCAAAACCTGTTCTTTCAGGGTTTTCATCTTTTGCACCCACGTGATACATTACTGAGGTGGTAACTACCGGTGCCGAATTATCCTTGTGAAGGATTACATCAAGACCGTTATCGAGCGTGTACTCGATAAATTCAACTTCCTGAGCTGTTCCCGTTACTCCCAGGAACAGGCCAAAGGCAGCTAACTTAAGTTTGTTGATCATTATATTACGGTTTAAATTAAATACAACTAATAAGTAGGGGTTGAAACAGTTTTGTTACAAAAAATCTTAAAAGTTGCACAACTAGAAAAAGGAGTGAAGTTCTAAATTAACATGCTGTTAAGGCATATTTCCTCTTATTTTTTGGAAATTTATCAGGAATCACAAATACAAAACCATGAAAAGATCATCTGTTCCATTAGTATATGGAATATATATAGCCATTGCGCTAATAGCCTATTTTTTATTGTTAGCCATTTTTGAACTTCACAAAAATCCGGCTTATAGTGTATTTAATATGGTGATTACTGCAGTGGGGATCTTCTTTGCTATTAAAAAGTACAGGGACAAAAAAGCGGGAAAATTCAAATATCAAAAAGGATTCTTGGCCGGTCTCACTGCCGGGTTTTTTGCAACCGTCATTTTTACCGGTTTCTTTGCAATCTATGCCAGCGAATTAAACCCCGATTTTTCTGAAGAATTGATCACCATGTGGGAAACCGAATGGTTTGTCAATATAGGGATGCTTGTCTTCACAGTTGCCCTCATGGGTTTTGCAACCTCTTTTGTAGTTGCGCTAGCGGTTATGCAGCTCTATAAACCAAGCTGGAACACCGCTGAGGGAAAGAAACATACATATTAATTAAAGCCTTTGCAAATTAATTAATTAGGAGTATATTTGCACCCGCCTTGAAAAATCTCGGGGCGAGAACGTAAAACCTTAATTAAAGACGCTATGTACGCAATTGTAGAGATAGCAGGGCAGCAATTCAAAGTTGCAAAAGACCAAAAGGTATTTGTTCACAGACTTGCAGGAGAAGAAGGAGACAGTGTTTCTTTCGATAGAGTTCTTCTTACAGGTGATGGTGACAATATCAACCTTGGCGCCCCAGCTATAGAAGGAGCATCTGTTGACGCAAAGATCACCAGGCACCTAAAAGGAGACAAAGTAATTGTTTTCAAAAAGAAAAGAAGAAAAGGTTACCGTGTTAAGAACGGTCACCGCCAGGCACTAACCGAGATCACCATTGAAGGAATTTCTGTGAACGGTGCTAAAAAAGCAACTTCGGCTAAGAAAGAGGAAAAATCTTCTACTAAAGAAGAGGCTCCAAAGAACGATCTTAGTTCAAATACAGTTGCCGAACTTAGAGAAATGGCTAAGGAAAAAGGAGTTGAAGGATATTCTTCAATGAAAAAAGCCGAATTAATAGCTGCTTTAAGCTAAAAGTTTAACAGTAAAAACGAAACAAAATGGCTCACAAAAAAGGAGTTGGTAGTTCCAAGAACGGTAGAGAATCAGAATCGAAACGCTTAGGTGTGAAGATCTTTGGTGGACAAGCTGCCATTGCCGGAAATATCATCGTTAGACAAAGAGGTACTGCTCACAATCCAGGAGAGAATGTGTACGCAGGAAAAGATCATACTTTACATGCCAAGATTGACGGTATTGTAAAATTTACTAAAAAGAAAGACAATAAGTCTTACGTTTCTATCGAACCGTTCCAGGCTTAATTTATTTCTTTATTAGATATTGAAACCCTTCTGAAGTAATTCAGAAGGGTTTTTTTTATCTTTATAAGAACCAAAACCTCAAAGGTCATGGATTATCTCACTATTTATTCTACAAAAGACAATAACGAGATCGTCGTTTTAAAAAGGGTCTACACTGAAGAAGGAATTGATTACAAGATCGAGGACGCAGACCAGACAGGAGAGGTGAAAAGGCTGCAAGTAGCGGAAAAAGACAAATCTAAGGCAAGGGAACTACTTGACCAGACCGGATTCCTGACTGCAAGTCAGGCGCACGTTCCGGTGCGTCGGCGAATGACCGGCAAGAGATGGATCCTTATTTTTTTGGCTGCATTCATTCTTATCATAGTGGCAGCGGTGGTCCTTATGTTCATGAATGTAGAGTAAAGACTTAGGAACTTTAATTAATCGGGAAATTATGAGCTATACCACCGTTTACGAGACTTCAGCACAAAACCAGATCATCCTGCTTAAGAACATCTTTGAGCAGAACAATGTGAGATACAAAATGTTTGATGAGACCGGAAACACTAATTTCGCTTTGGGAGTAAGAGTGCAGGTGCACAATAATGACATAAAGAGAGCTGAAGCTTTGCTGCGGGAAAATGGCTTTTTAGAGGATCCTGCTCCAGGGCAGAGTTCTGTGTCAATGGCAAAATTCTGGCTATGGTTGGTGATTGCACTGGTATGCCTCATTTTCGCCGCTTTTCTGATCAACTTATTAATGCAGGAATAATATTAATGGAACTTAATTGTCTCCCCGAGCGGAGTCGAGGGGTCTCTTGCGAGGACTAAGTTTAATTTGAAACGATGAAACTGTATTACGTCTACATCCTGGAATGTTCAGATAAATTACTTTACACGGGCATAACAAATAATATTTCCAGACGATTAGATGAGCATAATATAGGTGCTGATAAAAACAGCTTTACTTTTAAGAGAAGACCGGTAGAAGTTATTTTTCATCAGGAGTTTAATGATGTTAATCAGGCTATCTGGTTTGAGAAAAAAATTAAGAAGTGGAGCGCCCAAAAAAAGAGGGCTTTAGCTAATGGTGATGAAATACTTCTTAAGCTAATAGGCGAGTGCAGGAACGAAAGTCATTCCAAAAATAAGGAAAGGAAGGATTAAGTAAGAAGTCTATTCTGAACGGTAGTCGAAAGGCGCGATCTTCACGCTTGTCGTCTAGAGCATTTCGGCCTCGCCCATCAGTGAATAGGCCGAGGAGTATTATGGAGAAGAGTTATAAAGGACTTAAAGAGGGTACGGTGATTTCTTAGGAAAGGACAACATTGTCTCCCCGAGCACCTCGGGTTCGCTCGGCACCGGCTCTGTCGAAGTCTCAAATGAGGACAAGGGTAAAGTTAAAGAAAAACGAGGTCTCGACTCCGCTCGACCTGACAATACAATATTTCAGGTAAGAACAAAAAAATAATTCCCTTCAAAAATGACACTTTTGAAGGGAATTCTATTTATAGCTTATAATCTACAGGCTCCCGTCTAGAGACTATCGACTATATTAATATCTGTAGTATTCAGGCTTGAAAGGACCTTCAACAGTCACTCCAATGTAATTTGCCTGCTCTTCAGTAAGTTCAGTAAGCTCAACGCCTATTTTCTCAAGGTGTAAAGCAGCTACTTTTTCATCAAGATGTTTTGGAAGCATGTAAACCTTGTTCTCGTACTCTCCGTTGTTGTTCCAAAGCTCCATTTGAGCGAGAGTTTGGTTCGTGAAGGAGTTACTCATAACGAAACTTGGATGTCCTGTTGCGCAACCTAGGTTCACCAAACGACCTTCAGCAAGAAGGATGATATCCTTCCCATCAATTGTGTATTTATCAACCTGTGGCTTGATCTCAGATTTTGTGTTGCCGTAGTTCTCATTTAACCACGCCACCTGGATCTCGTTGTCGAAGTGGCCGATGTTGGCAACAATAGTTTTGTCTTTCATGGCCTGGAAGTGTTCTCCACGCACGATGTCTTTGTTTCCGGTAGTGGTGATCACGATGTCGGCTTTTGGAAGTACTGTTTCCAGTTTCTTCACTTCAAATCCATCCATAGCAGCTTGTAGTGCACAAATTGGATCGATCTCGGTAACGGTAACAATTGAGCCTGCGCCTCTAAAAGAAGCAGCGGTACCTTTACCTACATCCCCATATCCACAAACCACAACTCTTTTACCTGCAAGCATCACATCTGTAGCACGACGTATTGCGTCTACCGCACTTTCTCTACACCCGTATTTATTGTCAAATTTTGACTTGGTAACCGAATCATTTACGTTGATCGCAGGCATAGGAAGAGTTCCGTTCTTCATGCGTTCGTAAAGCCTGTGAACACCTGTGGTGGTCTCTTCAGAAAGTCCTTTGATGCCTTCAGCAAGTTCAGGATAGTTATCAAGGACCATGTTCGTTAAATCTCCCCCATCATCAAGGATCATGTTTAGAGGCTTGCGATCTTCCCCAAAGAAAAGCGTTTGCTCGATACACCAGTCAAATTCTTCAGCAGTCATCCCTTTCCAGGCATAGACCGGGATCCCTGCAGCAGCAATGGCAGCGGCAGCCTGATCCTGTGTAGAGAATATATTACAAGAGCTCCAGGTCACCTCGGCACCAAGGGCTACAAGAGTTTCAATTAGAACAGCGGTTTGAATGGTCATGTGAAGACAACCGGCGATACGCGCACCTTTTAAAGGCTGCTCTTTTCCATACTCCTCACGAAGAGACATAAGCCCCGGCATTTCTGCTTCGGCCAGTTCTATCTCTTTTCTTCCCCATTCTGCCAGGGAAATATCTTTTACTTTATACTTGGTATAAGGCACTGTTTTCGTTGACATATTATTATATTTGATTTAGCATTTTCAGAAAGGCAAAAGTACAGAATATCTAAGAGTTATATATGCCCCTTTACAAAAGAATAACAATAAATCCTGCCACTAAGGTGCTCATTTGGAAGATCGAAGAGCCTCTTGAAGAATTGAGGAAAGGTATTGATCTTACCCCTCATTGCAGAGAAAGGGTGGAGGGGATGAAGAGTGAACTTCACCAACGTGGTTTTATGAGTGTAAGGCACCTTTTGGCGGCTGCGGGCTATACAGATTTTGACCTTTATTACGATGATGAAGGCAAGCCTCACCTGCGCGATGGCAAGTTTATCTCTATTACCCATTCCTTCAATTTTTCAGGCATCATCGTCAGTGACCGGGAAGTTGGGATAGATATTGAAAAGCAGCGGGATAAGATCCTGTTGATCGCCCAAAAATTCACTCCGCTGGAGGAATATCGGACTCTTGCAAATACAGACGCTCTTATTAGAAAACTTACTATTGTTTGGGGAGCAAAAGAAGCTGTTTATAAACTTTATGCCACGCCAAAAGTGAGTTTTTTGCAGCATATCAATATCACCGATTTTGATTTTGATGACCTAAGGACCACCGGAAAGATCACCTTTAATGGAGAGACCAGCTGGTATGAATTTGAATTCCTGGAGTTTGAAGGCTTCACCTGTGTCTATACTCTTAGAAAAGTTTCCTGATGCCGCAAGTGCTGGAGGGGATCATTGCTGCGGAAAAAGCCGGAAAAAAATTGCTGGCAGTTCTTATTGATCCCGAAAAGTTCGATCCGGCAAGCACAAAAGAATTCCTTCGGAAGATCCCATTTTTGACTACTCATATTTTCATTGGAGGCAGCACGGTAACTCCTGAAGATCTGGAAAACTGTACTAAAGCTATAAAAGCCGAAACAGAGTTATCGGTCGTGCTCTTTCCCGGAGATCACCGGCAAGTTTCAGATAAAGCTGATGCGCTGCTTTTTCTGAGTCTGCTTTCAGGAAGAAACCCCGATTATCTTATAGGCCAGCAGGTTCGATCTGTTCCTTTGATCAGGAAGACGCAGCTGGAGGTGATCCCCACTGCTTATCTACTTATTGACGGCGGGAAGGAGTGTGCCGTGGAAAGAGTTAGTGAAACTCGGCCACTATCTCAGGATAAAATTTCAGAAATAGTGGACACCGCTCTGGCAGGTTTTTATGCTGGAAAAAAACTCATCTACCTGGAAGCCGGAAGCGGGGCACTCAATCCTGTTTCTTCCGAAATAATTTCAGCAGTAAAAGAAGCTGTCGACGTGCCCGTTATCGTGGGCGGCGGAATTCGCTCCTCCAAACAACTTTCCCATGCCTACGCAGCAGGAGCCGATCTTGTGGTGATTGGTACCGCATTCGAGAATAATTCCTTCGAACTTAACGGAGATGTTGCTCGTTTTCCAATTAAATAAACTCGTTGTTCTTTACTGAAAATCAGCGAGTAATGACAAATATTCGCCAAAACTGTTTTAATTTAGAAGAGACTAATTAAAACCTTTTCATTATGAGAACCGAAAACCCTATAGTATGGTTTGAGATCTATGTGAATGATCTTAAGCGCGCTCAGAAGTTTTATGAAGAAACTTTCCAGATCCAACTTTCAGAACTGGGTGATCCTACCGAAGAAAATTTTAAAATGCTGGCTTTCCCTTCAGATATGGAATCCAAAGGCAAAGCTTCAGGAGCACTTGTCTACTTCAAAGGTATGGAAGCCGGAGGTAACAGCACTATTGTTTATTTTGGAAGTGAAGATTGTAGTGTTGAAGAAGGACGGGCTGCAGAAGCCGGTGGCGAAGTCTTCAGGTCTAAAATGTCAATTGGAGAATACGGTTTTATAAGCCTTGTTAAAGACACAGAGGGTAATATCATTGGTGTTCATTCCATGAAGTAGACAAACTGCAAAGCGATAGGTGATAATTAATCACCTTCCAAAAAAGGTATTTCTTCTGTTGGTTTAGCTTCAGGCGGAGCAAAAGTTCTTAAAAAAGCATGTTTTACGTCCTAATCTTCCTAATTTTGAAGAGACAAAAACAAGAAACATGCAAATTTCAGTAGAACTTGCCCTTACTCCCCTGCAGGACGACTTTGAAGCTCCTATCAAAGCTTTTATAAAAAAACTCCGCAGTTCGGGATTGACAGTAATTGAAAATCCTTTGAGCACGCAGATCTATGGGGAATACGATAAGGTGATGGACTTTCTAACCGAAGAAGTCAAAGAGACATTCCAGGCTTCAGAGCATGTGCTGCTAACCATGAAAATTGTGAAGGGAAACAGAAGCGACTATGCAGCCGATTTTTGATTTCCTCTTTCAGCAGTATTCAGATTATCCAACACTTTATATTGTCCTTGAGATCATTGCTGTGATCTTCGGCTTCCTCTCTGTTTGGTATTCCAAGCAGGAGAATATTCTGGTTTATCCTACCGGAATAATTAGTACCGCGATCTTTGTATATCTTCTTTGGCAGTGGGAGCTGCTGGGAGACATGATGATCAATGGTTATTATTTTATCATGAGTATTTACGGTTGGTACGTTTGGACCAGAAAAGTAGATGCCGTGCATTTTGTCCCTATCACAAAGGCCAGTCAAAAAGAGCATTTTTGGAGCCTGATGATTTTCCTGGGCACTCTCGCCTTTACCTTTTGGGTCTACGAATATTTCGACAAATGGAATAACTGGACAGCTTATGTGGACACCTTTACTACCGCGATTTTCTTTGTGGGAATGTGGTTAATGGCACGTAAAAAACTGGAGAACTGGATCTATTGGATCCTTGGAGACATAATATCTGTGCCTCTGTATTTTTACAAGGGTCTTACTTTTACCAGTTTTCAATATCTTTTATTTACCATAATTGCTTTTTACGGATACAGAACATGGAAGAAGAGCTTGAGCAGCGGCGGACACGTGCTGTCATAAAGATCGTACTTTTTGGACCCGAATCTACAGGGAAGACGACCCTGGCGCAGCAGCTGGCCACTCATTATGACACCCTCTGGGTGCCGGAATATATGAGGGAATATCTTCAAAGAAAGTGGGATGAGCAGCAAATGACCTGTGAACCACAAGATCTTCTGCCTATTGCGAAGGGGCAAATGCTCCTTGAAAATGAAGCTGCAGCTAAGGCCAATGACCTGCTCTTTTGTGATACAAACCTACTTGAACTGGTTGTCTACTCCCGGGCCTACTATGATGAAACAGTAGATCCACGCCTTCTTAAACATGCGTTAAAGGCGCAATACGATCTCTATTTTTTAACGTATATTGATGTTCCATGGGTTCAGGATGATCTGCGCGACCGGCCCCAAGACCGGGAGGAAATGTTCGCCAGGTTTCAAAGAGCTCTGGAAGAGAACGATCTGCCGTATCACATTTTGCGGGGGGACCTGCAGGAGCGTTTTGAAACGGCAGTAAAAATAATTGACCAACTAAAAACATAACAAATTGAACTTTAGTGAAAAGGACATCTCCCAGTTTAAAGAAAAAGGGATCTCTCCTCAAAAAGTAGAACAGCAAATAGATATTTTTAAAAGAGGGAACATTGTAGTAAATGTTCGCGAAGCAGCTACAGTAAGAAATGGAATCCTCGCACTTTCTGAAGAAAAACAAGATGAACTAATCCGTTTCTATGAATCGAGAAAGGATGATCTTGATCTGCTAAAATTCGTTCCTGCATCGGGTGCAGCCACCAGGATGTTCAAAGCTTTTTACAACCTGCTTAAAGAATTTGATCCTGAAAAGGGGGATCTGGACGAGTATATAGATCGTAAGAATGAAAGGAGTTTAGAAACTTTCTTCAGCCGAATAAAGGATCTTCCTTTCTACAATAAGGTGCGAAAAAAGGCAGCTGAAGCCGAACCCGGTTATGAAGAAATGCCCGAGGATCGCCAGCATTACCTGTTCGTAAAGTACATGCTGCAAGAAGATGGTCTTGATCTTGGCGATCAACCCAAGGGTTTGGTGCCATTCCATAAATATGACGACCATTTAGCCACTGCTTTTGAGGAACATCTCGTGGAAGCTATAGATTATGCTGCTTCAGGAAAGAAGGTGTGTATCCATTTCACTGTAGCCGAGGAGCACCGGGAGAAATTTGAGGAAGAAGCAAGGGAGGTGGTGCCAAGACTTGAGCAGGAAACAGGTTATGATTTTGACGTAAGTTATTCTTATCAGGACCCGAAGACGGACACTGTGGCGGTGACACCGGATAACGAGCTATTTAGAGATGAAAATGGAGATATTTTCTTTAGGCCGGGTGGCCACGGAGCTTTGATCCAGAACCTCCATGAGCAGGATGCCGATTTGATCTTCATTAAGAACATAGATAATGTCGTAACATCAAAAAACCGGGAATTACTCGCCTCATACAAAAAGATGCTTGGAGGAAAACTGCTGCAGCTCCAGGAAAAGATCTTTGATTATCTACGGCGTTTGGAGAATGGTGCAGAAGAAGAACAACTGGAGGAAATGGGTAATTTCCTTCAGAAGGAACTTAATGCCGGTCTAAGCGTGAATTTCCATGATCTTAATGAACAGGAAAAACCCGAAGTAATCAAGAAGCTACTCAACAGGCCCCTTCGTATCTGCGGAATGGTTAAAAATGAAGGCGAACCCGGCGGCGGTCCGTTCTGGGTTACTCACAAAAATGGAGAGATCTCGCTTCAGATTGTAGAAAGTGCTCAAATAGACCACGATAATTTTCAGCAAAGTAAAATAGCACAAGAGGCTACACATTTCAATCCGGTAGATGTGGTTTGCTCCACGAAAGACTACCGCGGTGATAGGTTTGATCTCAACAAATTCGTAGATGAGGAAACCAGTTTTATTGCCAATAAGACCAAGGACGGAAAAGAGCTTAAGGCTCTAGAACTCCCCGGATTGTGGAACGGCGGAATGGCCCGCTGGAATACTATTTTTGTTGAGGTACCTGTGGAGACCTTCAATCCTGTCAAAACTGTTGCCGATCTTCTCAAACCCTCACACCAGGTATAATAGGTGGATGAACAACAACTCATAAGAGAAGCCGAGTATAAAGCGGTAAGAAGCTCGGGTGCCGGTGGTCAAAATGTGAACAAGGTCTCCTCTAAAGTAGAACTCCATTTCCTGTTGGAAGATACCCGGGCGCTAACCGAAGAAGAGAAGCAGCGGGCATTAAAAAAGTTGTCATCTCGGCTCACTAATTCGGGAGAGTTGATCCTGCAGTGTGATGAATCCCGCAGTCAGCACAAGAATAAGGAGATCGTTACTCAGAGATTTCTCGAGCTCCTGAGACAAGCTCTGGTAAAGCCGAAAAAACGGAAAAAAACCAAAACTCCAAAGGCTGCCAAGCTCAAACGGCTTAGGGAGAAAAAGAAACATTCGGAAAAAAAGGCGGCGAGAAAAGATCCTCTAAAAGAATAAATTTGGGGAATATTTCCACAACAATCTGGGGAAAAAACTGAAACTCCCGTAATTCCACACAATCTTAAATTTTAGCTAAAGCCCTTGTTTTACAGGGGCTTTGTTATTGATAGATCAAATTGGCGCGATTTTGCCAATACAACTTATAATCAAACCAACTATTAAAACAAGATCAAAACATAAAACTTGAAACTAAAAACTTAGAACTATGAAAAAGTTATGTCTTACAGTGGTAGCCGCATCGGCATTATTATTTTCGGCTCAAAATTTAACAGCTCAGGAAGTTGCACAGGTTGAAGTAGAAGAAACTGTTGTACAGAGAGCTCAGGATGATTTTAGACAAATTGAGATCCAGGAATTGCCTGCTGAAGTACAGCAAGCCGTAGAACGTGATTTCGCCGGAGCTACAATTGCTGAAGCTTATGTAAAAGAACATGAAGGAGAACAAAAATTCAAACTGAAGCTAAGCACAGCCGACGGGGAGGATAAGGAGCTTTATGCCGATGCCAAAGGAAATTGGATAGATAAAGACAAGAAAGAGGAAGATAAAGACGATTGGGAAAAATAATCTAATCGCGACCATCGCAAAAGGAGAAACCGACTCCTGATGGCAGATCTCTCACAGGACATATATGTGTAGATTAATTATTCTTCCTTGATTATTATCCCCTATAGTGGTAGTTAAGGAAGGCAATAGGGAGAATCTGAAGAAACGGAGTTTTTACCCTTAGGGGGAAAATTCAGAGAGGGAGCTATAAAAATAGCTCCCTTTTTTATGCTTATTTTTGGTTTTTAGGGGCTTAAAAACTCTAATTTTGTTAATATTCAAAAGTGCCCATGACCAAAATTCTTTTAGTTGAAGATGACGTAGCCTTTTGCACTATGCTCAAGACCTTCCTGGTAAAAAAGGAATGTGAGGTAGATGCTGTGTATACAGCTACCGAAGCTCTTAATCTTGTTGCGAAGAATAAATATGATGTTGTGATCTCAGACGTGCGTCTTCCCGATAAAGAAGGCCTGGAGATCCTGCAGGCGGTCAATCAAAAAGGTGAAAAAACCGGGGTGATCATGATGACCAGCTATGCCGAAATAAGCATGGCTGTAAATGCCATTAAAGAGGGGGCCCTCGATTATATAGCCAAACCATTTCATCCCGAGGTGATACTAAAGGCTATTAATGACGCTTTGGAGAACCCTGTGGAGCGAAGTGCTCCTTCGCCTAAGAAAAAAGAATCATCTCCTTCCAAAGACACGTACATTAAAGGGGGAAGTGAAGCTTCGTCAAAACTTAATAACTATATTGAACTTGTTGCTCCCACTAATATGTCTGTCCTGATCATGGGCGAAAGTGGTACAGGAAAAGAACAAATAGCAAAAAGCATTCATCAAAAAAGCAAACGCAGCGCAGCAGCATTTGTGGCTGTAGATTGCGGAGCAATCCCGCGGGAGCTGGCCTCCAGTGAATTCTTCGGGCATGTGAAAGGATCCTTTACGGGTGCCGTAAATAATAAAACCGGTCACTTTGAGGCTGCAAATGGAGGAACTCTCTTCCTGGATGAAATAGGGAATCTCAACTATGAACTACAGGTGCAATTGCTTCGCGCGTTACAGGAACGAAAGATCAAGCCTGTGGGCAGTAATGAGGAGATACGGGTGGATATAAGGGTAATCGCAGCTACAAACGAAGACCTTTTTGAAGCTGTCAAAAAAGGCGATTTTAGAGAAGATCTCTATCATAGGCTCAATGAATTTTCCATAAAAGTTCCTGCGCTAAAAGAGCGAAAGGAAGATTTAATGGTCTTTGCGAATTATTTCCTTGACAGCGCCAATGAAGAATTGGAAAAGGATATTTCAGGTTTTTCGGAAAAAACTGTTACAGCATTTAAAAATTACAATTGGCCGGGAAACCTCAGGGAACTTAAGAATGTGATAAAAAGAGCAGTTCTGTTGTCTGAAGGAGAATACATCTCGTCTTCCTGTTTGCCTTCCGAAGTACTTTTGGCAAAGGATAAACCTAAAGAGGAACAGGATTACAGCCTTTTTAAGAACCGCAATGAACAGGAAATGATCCTCGATGCCCTTGAAAAAACCCACGGAAACAAGAGTAAGGCAGCGAAACTTCTGTCTATAGATCGCAAGACGCTCTATAATAAGCTGAAGCAGTACGGGATCAATTTGTGATCTCTTCCCTAAGACTTTCCAGTAGTTCGTTCACATCTTTTACTAACACCGGGATATCGACAACCCGTCGTTCCTTACCTTCAGGATCTTCAAGAATAGCTAATTTCTCAATGAGATGGGGTACCTGCAGCTGCCTGAACATAGGAAGCATCTTATGAGCTACGGCAGAGACCTTCTTTTTTTGCCCTTTTTGAGAGGCTAGTTGCAGAGCCAGTAAATTAGACTGGGTACTTTCAATAAACGCAGTTAATATTGCATCCATGGCTTCGGGATCCTCTCCTGCAAAATTCCTGATTTCGGTAAGTGTATAATTCTTTTCCGAATCGGGGGAGACAGGGGCGGGGGTCGAATCTGTCTCCAGTTGCAGGTTTAACAGGTCGCCTATGATCTCCAGTAAATTTTGGGAGGAATAGGGTTTAAGAAGGCTGCCATTAAATCCTTTTTTAAGATAGTCTGCCGCACTTACTTTGGGCTGCCCCGATAATGCTATAACCGGAAGCTCCTTCATGGCTGGATCTTTCCTTATCTTCTTAAGCAACTCAAACCCATTCATTTTTGGCATTTGAATATCGGTAAGTACAAGGTCTGGCCGAGATGTCTGTATCTTTTTCAAAGCTTCTTTACCATTTTGTGCTGTGCGATATGACATGCCCGCATTTCGGATCAACTCTTTAAGTAGCCCCAGTTGTGCCGGCTCATCGTCAACTATGAGTACAGAAATTCTTTCAGGGTCCTTAACTACAGCGGTTTTGCTAATGCTTGGCTGCTCATTGGTAGCAGCGTACTCTACAGGGATCTCAATTAGAAAAGTGCTGCCTTTTCCCGCTTCACTTTCAAGACTAATTTTCCCTTCGAGAAGATCTGTGAGCTTTTTACTTATGGACAGGCCCAGGCCGGTTCCACCGTAGCGCTTTTCAATGCTGCTATCCTCCTGTGAAAATTCTTCAAAAACTTTCTCTTTTTGTTCTTTGGAAATACCAATCCCGGTATCTTTTACTTCAATACACAGTACGGGGTTGTTTCTTGCCTGTCGCAGCCATGCCTTGACTTCTACGCTTCCTTCAGGCGTAAATTTACAGGCATTATTTACGAGGTTGGTGAGGATCTGTTTGATCCTGAAGGGATCTGTGATCACAGGGCGGTCCAGTTCAGGAGCTATATTCACCCGTACCTCCACATCACGTGGCTTCTCGGGAGGAACTGCATTTTCTACTGTTTCTTCTATTAGGTTCTTTGGGTTGAAAGCCAATTCCTCTATAGACATCTTACCGGCCTCCAGCCTTGAGAGGTCCAGCAGGTCATTTACCAGGCGCAGGAGGTAATCTGATGATCTTTTGAGCTGCGTCAAATACCTGTTCTGGGATTTATTGAGAGGGCTTTTTTCCAGCAATCCTGTATAGCCTATCATGGTGTTGAGAGGTGAACGCAAATCATGGGTTACAGTATTCATAAATTGCTCCCGACTGGAAAGGAGGGATTCAGCATAAGTTTTCGCTGCTTCAAGTTCCTGCCTGTACTGCTGACTTCTTGAAACATCTTTAACTACTAAAAAAACAAATGTCAGGATCACAAGCAGACTCGCAATCCCGAGGAACATGATGATCTGCGAAGTTTCTTCCACGGTTTCCTGCCAGGCCTCGACCTGGTCCATTGATGCCATTCTTTCTTCGGTTTCCAGGGTTGTCAATAAGGTTCGCAGCCTGTTGTTCAGCTGAATTTCATTGGCCAATAGTTGATCTTCCTGCTCTTTTAATTCCTGCCGGTAGCGCCTTTCCTGTGTTTCTAACTGGCTTAAAACGGTTTTAACTGAGTTGACCAGGGAATCAATAGTTATTGCGGGAGGATTGGGGTTTTGCTCGTTGGCATACTCCAGTAGCTTTATGAGCAGTTGCCTTTGATGAGGTTGAAGATCTTTAAATCGCTGGTCGTAATTTCGGGTTTCAAAATTCTCATCTACCCGTTGTAATTCAGAAAGGACGCGGGAATAGTAGCTATCTGTTTCCCCACGTGCACGTAATAACAATAGTTCTTCCAGGTTTTGGCTTTTGCGGCTAAGGAGAGTGTTGATACTGTCAATTTCCTGGTCAAGGGAACTGTCGGTCCTATAGTTTTGAAGAGAAGCCAGGGTAAATTTAATGGAATCAATTTTCGCGTTGTAGGTTTCCAGCCCTTCGAGATTCCCGGTTTGGATGAGTTTACGGCTCAAACTTTCTGCCTCGTATAATTTTGCAGCTGCTTCGCTTACCAACAGGAGCTTTTGGTTACCTGTATAGCTTCTATTGGTCATGCTGGTATAGCTGGTGATTTGATTATAGATAAACCACACTGCCATGCCCATAAGGGCGGCGAGAATTATGTAACCGGCAAAGACCGTGAATGTTATGGAAGCCTTTTTCTTAGCCATATCGCATTTGAAGTTATAAAGTTAACGGCTTTCTCATCCAAACGGTGAAAAATTAGGTTAAATCAAAAAAAAGCAATTACCTTTGCGCCGTCTCAAAGGGGTGCTAAATCCTGTGAAAGCAGGAGGAAGCTGAGATCATACCCAAGGAACCTGGGCAGGTAATGCTGCCAAGGGATAAGTGCTCAAAGAAGCACTGCGCAAGTATAGCACTCCTGTTAACCATATTGTGGTTTTCAGGATTTTTTATTTTATAACAACAGGAATAATCGCCCCTTTTATTCGTAACCATCTATTACGAATGAAAAATTTCATTTTCTTATTTAGTTTTTTTCTTGCCGCCACAAGCGGATTTTCACAGGAATTTCAGGTGTCGGGTACAGTGACAAGAGGAGACGAGCCTATTGAGGGAGCCCTTGTTCAGGTTGAGGGGCTTTCCCGCTACACTCAAACTTCAGCAGAAGGAAGGTACTCCCTTAGCCTTGAAGCAGGGACTTATAATCTTATCTTCTCCTTTGGAAACAAAAAGCGCCTTCGCATTGATCTTTCAGAAGATATGGTACTCCATGTGGATATGGATGACGCCGAAGAAATCCTCGATGAGGTCTTCCTTTCTGCAGTAAGGGTTACTGCCAGCTCCCCTATTACCTACAGCAACTTATCTAACGAGGAGATAGAGGACCGTAATTTAGGTCAGGATATTCCAAGTCTTATGCAATACATGCCCAGTGTGGTGACCACCAGTGATGCCGGTGCAGGTATTGGCTATAGCAGCATTCGGGTAAGAGGTACAGAAGCCCGGGGTATCAATGTCACTATCAATGGAATTCCCTATAACGATTCCGAGAGCCAGGGCACATTTTGGGTGAACCTTGGTGACTTTGCTTCTTCTGTAGAAGATCTTCAGCTTCAAAGAGGGGTTGGTACTTCAACCAACGGAGCAGGTGCCTTTGGTGCAAGCTTGAATATACTTACAGACAGGTACAACTATGAACCTTCTGCCGAGATAGCGAATAGTTTTGGATCCTATAACACCCGAAAGCACACAGTTAAATTTAGCACTGGATTATTTGATGATCATTGGGAATTCAATGGAAGAGCTTCAGTTATAAAAAGTGACGGGTATATAGACCGTGCATCAACAGACCTGAAATCTTACTTTTTCCAGGGATCTTATGTAGGAGAAACTACACTGATCAAGGCGCTCACCTTTGGAGGTAGTGAAGTTACTTACCAGGCCTGGGATGGGATCGATGCAGCCCAGCTGGAGGAGGATCGCAGGTTTAATCCTGCGGGCGCTTATGAAGATGATGAAGGGAATCTTCAATTTTACGATAATCATGTAGATGACTATAAGCAGGATCATTTTCAATTATTATGGAATGAGCGTTACGGCAATGGCTGGTCCTCTAACATAGCTTTGCACTATACCTATGGAAGAGGTTTTTATGAATCCTACCGTGCAGGAGAAGACCTCTCAGAATATAACCTGCAGCCTTTTACTGCCAATGGGGAAGAGGTTACAAAAAGTGATCTAGTCACCCAAAAATGGCTGGTAAATGATTTTTATGGTACAACTTTTAACCTGGAATACCAGAATGAGAGGCTGGAGATCATAACGGGAGGTGCCTGGAATAACTACGAAGGGGATCATTTTGGAGAGGTAATTTTCACAAGATTTGCACCAAGTCTGCCCATGCACAGGTACTACGATAACCAGGCTACTAAAAGCGATTTTAGTGTGTTTGGGAAAGCCACTTATGCTGTGAGCAATGATCTTAGCCTGTATGGAGACCTTCAATTAAGGACAATTAATTATGAAGTCAACGGGTTTGAAGAAGAGAATGTTCCTTTTATTGTTGATGACACTCATACCTTCTTCAATCCTAAAGCAGGACTTACTTATTCATTTTCTGAAACCAGCCGTCTTTACTTTTCATTTGCCCGAGCTCACAGGGAGCCTAACCGTAGCGACTACGAAGCAGGGAATCCTGAACCTGAAGAATTGAATGACTTTGAATTAGGATGGAGATTGAGGTCAGGAATTCTTCAGCTCAACTCAAACCTCTACTACATGGACTACCACAATCAATTGGTGTTGACAGGAGAATTAAATGATGTTGGTGCGCCAATAAGACGGAATAGCGGAAACTCTTACCGCCTGGGGCTTGAGCTTGATGCTGTTGTAAGGTTCCATCAAAAGTTCAGCTGGAGACCTAATGTGGCTATAAGCCGTAACAAGAATGATGAATGGTTTGCTACCTGGGATGGGGAGCTGCGCAGCTTCGGAAAAACTGACATCTCCTATTCCCCCGGAATTATCGCGGGAAACATCTTTGAATATAGACCTGTAGACGGACTCGAGATAAAATTCCTCACCAAATATGTGGGAGAGCAATACATGAGCAACCTTGAAAATGAGGCTTCCTTACTGGAGAGCTACTTCGTAAATGACCTCAATGTCCAATACACCTGGAGGAAAGCTCCTCTATTTGAAGAGGTGGTGTTTACGGGATTGGTTAATAATATCTTCAGCGAAGAATACGTCTCCAATGGTTATTACTATACCTATGACTGGGATGGGGTGACCTATGATGGCGCCGGATACTATCCACAAGCTACCAGAAATTTCCTGGTAGGAATGACCCTAAGATTCTAATCAGGAATACTTTCCAAAAAAGGCATTTTTGAGACCTCTCAAAAATGCCTTTTTATTATTCACTTTAGTTCGAGATCTGCAATACGCTTCCTGTCCTTACCGCCCGGTAAGGTTTTAATGTATATTCACCGGTTCCGGCAATTTGTTCTCCGGTGATAATCGTATATTTATTTCCATCATCACAGCCACAGGTGGCTTCTGTGCCGTTTACAGTGAGAGCAGAACAAGCCTGGGGTACATGATTGGGATCTGTAAGCTCATAGGCAAGATATTGATCGTTGTTGAGGTTGTAGATCACTATACCGTTGATGCCATAATTACGGGTAACGAATTTATTCCCCGGAAAATTTAGCTGATTATACTCGGGAAGGTTAAGATCAAATTGAACAGAGAAATTGAGGTGAGGCAGGTAAGGGTTGCGGCGTATCTCATCATCAGATGAGCAACCTAAAAAAATGAAAAAGAAGGGTAAAAGCAGGGAAAATCTCTTCATAAAGGGTTTTTTTAAAGCCGCAGACTTATAATTGTGCTGGATATTTTAATTTAGTATATTTGTGTAAAATCCCGTCGGCGAATGGGATTTTTTCTATTTATATAAACGACGAAGTTATGAGTAAAGTATCATATTATACAGCAGATGGCCTTAAAAAATTAAGAGATGAACTCAATCAATTAAAGGATGTTGAGCGGCCAAGAGCTTCTCAGGCCATTGCCGAAGCACGTGACAAAGGTGATCTTAGTGAGAACGCCGAGTATGATGCAGCCAAGGAGGCCCAGGGCCTGCTTGAAATGAAAATTGCAAAGCTGGAAGAGATCTATGCCAATGCGAGATTAATTGACGAGTCTCAGCTGGACACTTCTAAAGCATTGGTGCATTCCACAGTTAAGATAAAGAATCTTACTAATGGTGCAGAAGTGAAATATAAACTCGTTGCACAAAGTGAGGCCGATCTCAAGTCCGGTAAGATCTCTGTAGATAGCCCAATCGGGAAAGGCTTACTTGGAAAGAAAGTAGGTGAGGTAGCCGAAGTACAGGTGCCATCGGGCATCATGAAATTTGAGATCCTGGAGATCACCCGGGATTAAGACCTTCTAAAAATGACATTTTAAGGATCCTTTCTTCGGAAAGGATTTTTTTATGCCTGTGTTTTGTGCTGAAAATATTAACTTGTTGTTCCAAAAAATTAAAAGCTATGCCAACTATTTTTACAAAGATCGTCAATGGGGAACTTCCCGCATACAAAGTCGCAGAAACCGATAAATTTTTAGCTTTTTTGGATATAAGACCAAATACGAAGGGGCACACGCTCTGTATTCCGAAGGAAGAGGTGAATAAATTATTTGACCTGGATGAGGAGACATATATGGAGCTCATGGCTTTTTCCCGAAAAGTGGCAAAAGGCCTGGAAAGAGCTATTTCCTGCAAAAGGGTTGGCATGGCTGTGGTAGGATTGGAAGTACCTCATGTGCATGTACACCTTATTCCGCTCAACAGCATGGGAGACATGAACTTTGCAAACAGTGTCTCTCTAACTGAAGATGAGTTCCGGCAAGTTGCAGATGAAATTAGAGCAAATATCTAGTGGATCTTTCAGAATATAAACTATCCCTGGAGCTTCGCATAGACTTCAGCGATCTCGACATGTACCGGCATGTGAATAATCTCACCTTCATCAGGTTTTTACAATCGGGGAGAGTAAATTTCTGGGAGGCGACAGGATTGGCCACTCTGTTTTCAGAATCCAATAAAGGAGCTATTCTTGTTTCCACGCATTGTGATTTTAAAAAATCGCTCTTTTATCCGGGAACAGCAACAGTGAAGACAAAACTGGCTTACATCAGGAACAGTAGTTTTGGTCTGGATCAATTGATTCTTAATGAAAAAGGAGAGGTGTGTGCCGAGGGACGGGATATTGCTGTGTTCTTCGACTTTAGTGAAGATAAGGCTTTACCCATTCCGCCAGATCTGAAGGAGGTTATGCAGCAGTTCTAGCTTTGTCGAGCAGGATCTCAATGGTAGTTCCTTTATTGATCTCGCTTCGCAATACTTTTATTCTTCCCCGGTGATATCTCTCAATGATCCTTTTGGAGAGTGACAGTCCCAGTCCCCAACCTCTTTGTTTTGTGGTGTATCCGGGTTCAAAGATCCTTTTGAATTTGCTTTTGGGAATGCCTTTTCCGGTATCGGTAACCAGGATATGGACTTTCCTGGAGTCCTGTTTTAGCCTTATTTCCAGATCTCCTTTGCCCTTCATGGCATCAATTGCATTTCGCACCAGGTTTTCAATGGTCCAGCTGTAGAGCTGGGCATTCATGTTCACCAGGATCTTTTCCCTGGGAAGCTCGAGGTGAAATTTGATGAGCTTTGAACTCCGCGCCTTCAGGTATTCAAAGGAATCGCGGGTTTTTTCAACTATGTCCTCCAGTTCTAGAGTTGGAGCAGATCCTATTTTTGAAAATCTTTCGGTAATTGTTTTCAGGCGGTCCACATCCTTCTCGATCTCGACTATATAGGTGGAATTCACCTTCTCTTCCTTCAGGATTTCGGTCCAGCCAATCAATGATGAAAGTGGGGTGCCAATTTGGTGTGCGGTCTCTTTTGCCATCCCGGCCCACAACTTGTTTTGTTCGCTGCTCTTGGTAGTCCTGTAGAAAAAATAGACCACCGCAATGAAAAGGATGATTATAAGAATGAGCGCCAGAGGATAATATTTCAGCTTGGTTAACATGGGAGAGTTTCCGTAGTAAACCTGATTGACCCTTCCTTCGCCGAGGTCCATTTGAATGGGATCGTTAGTACTTTTTAGAGACCTTAGGTACTCCTGTAGCTTTTCTTCGCTGGATATGATCTCGTCCCTGATATTCATGGCATCGACGATTTTTCCATTCTCATCAACGAGAATTGTGGGGATGCTGGAATTGCTGTTAATGATCTCCAGGTAAAGGTCCAGACCTGTGTCTGTATCCACCTGGTCGAGATATACCTGTGCCGATGTCCAGATATTCATTTTGATACGCTCTTCTTCCTTGATACGCTGAAAAAAAGCAACAGCATTCCAAACAATGAGGCTAACAATGATGAGGGAAGTAATTATGATGAACCAGCGGCGAAAGTTTCGTTTGTCTGAAAACCTCATGAAGGCAGGGCTTTAATTGCGATTAAATATAAGCGTTTTAAGCAAATTAATATTGTGCAGGTGGTTTTTCATCTCTTGGGCTGTTTCGTTACCTTTGCCAAAATCTTGAGCATGCTAAGCATAGATCCCAAAGAAATTCCTGTTCCAAAACTTCACCAGTACCTGCTAGGAGCTGTAGGTCCACGCCCAATTGCCTTTGCCAGCACTATAGATGAAGAGGGCAGACCCAATTTGTCGCCTTTCAGTTTTTTTAATGTTTTTGGGGCGAATCCGCCAATCCTTATTTTTTCTCCTGCGCGTCGGGGTAGGGACAACACGGTGAAGCATACCTACAACAACTCCAAAGCTACGGGAGAGGTGGTGATTAACGTGGTGAACTATGATCTTGTGCAGCAGGTTTCGCTTTCCAGTACAGAGTATGCTGAAGGTGTAAACGAATTTCTAAAGGCGGGGCTAACAATGATGGAATCTGAAATAGTTAAGCCATTCAGAGTTAAAGAATCCCCCGTACAATTCGAGTGCAGGATTAATGAAATTGTCGAAACCGGAAGTGAAGGCGGTGCCGGAAATCTTGTCATTTGTGAGGTGCTAAAAATGCATATTCGGGAAGATATTTTAGATGAAAAAGGTTATATTGACCAGCACAAAATCGACTTGGTAGCGAGGATGGGTGGCAACTGGTATACCCGCGCCACGCTTGGGATGTTTGAAGTTCCGAAGCCATTGCAGACCCTGGGAATTGGAGTTGATGAGATAGCTGAAGAGGTTCGCAACAGCAAGTACCTTTCCGGGAACGATCTTGGCAAACTTGGGAATGTAGAAAAACTGCCCGCAACTGAAGAAATAAAGGAGTTGTTGAATGGAAATTCCCGGCTTACGGCATTGATAAAGGAAGGAAGTGAGGAGCAGGTTCATTTAAAGGCAAAAGAATATTTAGAAAAAAACGATCCGGCGACGGCCTGGAAAATATTATTAGCAAAAAACGTGTGATATGGAAGTACAAGGAAAAATCAAAATGATTGGTGATACCCAAACCTTCGGGAGCAATGGGTTTAGAAAGAGAGAAGTAGTGGTAACAACAGAGGAACAATATCCACAACATATACTTGTTGAATTTGTGCAGGATAAATGTGATCTTTTGAATAACTATGCTGTAGGACAACCTGTAAAAATTGGCGTGAACCTGCGCGGACGCGAATGGGTGAATCCGCAGGGAGAGACCAAATACTTCAATTCCATCCAGGGATGGAGAATTGAAAATCTTGCAGCGCAAAGTCAGCAAGGCGGGGCTCCCGTGCCTCCGGCAGATCAATTTGAGCCTGCTAACAATCTCAACGATGAAGATTATGATGATTTGCCTTTTTAAGGAGATCATAAATTCTGACAAAAGCCCCGATTCTGGAGAATTGGGGCTTTTTATTTAATTTTTACCGCTTAAAATCAATATCTCGTGAAATATCTGGGACCACAAGATGAATTTCCACCAGTTGAAGAAGCCACAGAAGAAGGTTTGCTGGCTTTTGGAGGTGATCTTTCTCCTAAACGTCTCGTAGATGCCTATTCCCGTGGAATATTTCCCTGGTATGACAATGAACACCCCATTCTATGGTGGAGTCCTGATCCAAGAATGGTGTTATTTCCGGAAAACCTGAAGGTTTCAAAAAGCATGAAACAACTTCTAAAAAAGCAGGCTTTTGAGGTTAGTTTCAACAAAGCATTTTCGGAAGTAATGGAGAATTGTGCAAATATGGAAAGACCGGGACAGGAGGGAACCTGGATCACGGCTGAGATGAAGCAGGCTTATCTTTCCCTTCACGAACAACAAATTGCCACTTCTGTAGAGGCTTGGAAAGAAGGGGAGCTGGTTGGCGGACTTTATGGGATCTACCTCCGGGAGAAAAAGATCTTTTGCGGGGAGAGCATGTTTTCCAAAGCGAGCAATGCCTCCAAATATGCATTAATACATTTGGTGCAGGCACTGCAGAAGGAAGGGCTGGTACTGGTGGATTGCCAGATCTTTACTCCACACCTTGCCACGCTTGGTGCCGCAGAGATACCGCGTAGCACTTTCTTGGAATATCTTCAATAATTACAATTGGAGAACTGCTCCTGTTATCAGGAAAAACTCGGTACCGGGAAAGCCGGTAAGATCATCCCTTCGAAATTCTAAGCCCAGGCTTAATTCCAGGTTCCTCACCGAACTGTTTTCTAACTCCAGGCCGAATCGCTGCTCAATCTCGGGCCTGTAATTCTTAGCCATGCTGTACAGGAATTCGGTGGACAGGCCAAGTGAAAAATGAGAATTTAAGGGCTGTGAAATTTCAAATTGATACCTCAACCTAAAGATCGTTGCTTCCCGAAATCTTTGTTCAAAACGAATTCTGTGCTCAGGTGTCAAAAATGTGCTTTGGTGGGTATATTCAAATTGCTCTATGATCCTTATCTCATCCTGCAATGTCTCCTCAAAGACTTCCCTCAACCGGTAGCGCAACCCCAAGCTTATTGCCAGGTTTTCACTGTTGTTATAGGTGGTAAAGTGGTTTAGTTCAAGATGTTGTTGAATATTTTCTTTCACTGTTTCCCCTGCCACCTCTGCTGCAATAAGATAGCGGCTTCCGGCGCCAAAAGTAAATCCCCACTTGCCTTTGGATGGCAATTCCAAATCCAATTCTGTTTCCCAGAGATATGACTTCGGCGTTTGGGCATTGGCTGAAATACCTGTAAGAAATGCCAGCAAGAAGAGGGTCGAAAAATGCCATTTTTGGAACATATCTATTCCGCTTTGCTCATTTGTTCTACTTCCGAATGTCTAAAGCAGCTGGTGATGTGATCATTGACCATTCCAGTGGCTTGCATGTGTGCATAGATAACCGTGGAGCCTACAAATTTAAATCCCCGCTTCTTAAGATCTTTGCTCAAGGCGTCGCTTATGGAAGTAGTGGCAGGTACTTGTTTAAGATCCTTCCAGTTATTTTGAACCGGGCAGTTATTTACAAAACCCCAAATATATTTCGAAAAAGAGCCAAATTCTTCCTGCAGCTTCATGAAAGCCTGTGCATTGGAGACAGTCGCTTTGATCTTTAGGCGGTTTCTCACGATCCCGCTGTCCTGCATCAATGTTTCAATTTTGTTATCAGAATAATCTGCGATCTTCCTGTATTCGAAATTGTCAAAAGCCTTTCTAAAATTTTCCCTTTTCCGGAGTATAGTGATCCAGCTCAAGCCCGCCTGAAAAGTTTCCAGGATAAGGAATTCAAAGATGGCGTCATCATCTTTTAACGGCACGCCCCATTCCAGGTCGTGATAGGCCTCGTACAACGGATCACCGACGCACCAACCGCAACGGATCTTCTCTTCCATTAATTCTGAAAATTATATGTTATGGTTCCCGGTTGTGAATCCCGGCCTGTAAGTCGGGAGAATTTTGCCTCTTCAGCATATTCTAACGCCTGATCTATTAGACATTCATTGGAGGTTGTGGAAGCTGCTTTATTCACGGAGGTTCTCACCACATCCCCGTTAGCATTGACAGTGATATTCACAACTACTTTTCCCGAGGTGTCGCAGGTGTAGATGGGATTTGGAATGAAGACAGCCGTACGTCCTCTTAGGGAAAAAGAAATCGAACTGTTCCTAAGGCTGTCTTCTTCGACAGAGGTTTTCTCGCTGCTGTTATTTCCCTGCGACGCCTTCTTCTTTTCTTCTCGCCGGTTTGGATTTAGTGCAATGTCTCCACGTGAAGGCTGTGTAGCTTCTTCTTCGGCTGCTTCCTGTTGTGCGGCATTTTTTTGAAAGATCTCATCCAACCTGGATTCAAGATTTCTCTGACTTTCTTCCCTGTTTTGATTGAAGGCCTGATGGGTTTGTACAGTTGGACGGGGAGGTTGAGGTTCCTCTGGCTCCTGCTCTTCGGGTTCGGGTTGTTCTTCCGGAAGAGGTCTGGGCCTTATATCATTTAGCTCAATAAGCGTTTCTCTAATCTTTTTTGATTCATTTGAGATCGTGATATTGTACATAAGAAGGATCAATATCGAAAAGATAAGGGTGGTGATGATTAATGCCTTATGTCGATCAAAAAAATCCATTTGTTAAGTGTCTTCCTCAGGGGAAAGATACTCATTTACAAAAGAATCCACTGTTAAGGCATTTTCAACTTTGTAATTCCCAATTCGGGTGCGGCGCAGGGATGAGAGATAGGCTCCGCTTTTAAGTTCCTTGCCAAAGTCGTGCGCAAGGCTGCGAATATAGGTTCCTTTGCTGCACACTACTCTAAAATGAACTTCTGGAAGATCTATTTTAGTGATCTCAAATTCTGAAATATTTACCTTACGGGTGGGGATCTCTACTTCTTCTCCACTTCGGGCGTATTCGTACAGTCTTTTGCCGTCTTTCTTCAAGGCTGAAAAAACAGGTGGCTGCTGCTGAATATCTCCTAAAAAAGCTTTTGTGGCTTCTTCTATTTTTTCTGAAGTCAGGTGTTCCGTAGGAAAAGTTTCAACCACTTCAGTTTCCATGTCGTAAGAAGGAGTGGTTGCGCCAAGCGTGAAGCTGCCGGTATACTCTTTTTCCTGCCCCTGCAGCTCTTCAATATTTTTAGTGGCTTTCCCGGTACAAAGGATAAGTAAACCTGAAGCTAACGGATCTAAGGTTCCTGCATGGCCTACTTTAATTTTTTTAATCCTGAAGTTCCTTTTGATGAGCCATCTCACCTTATTCACCAACTGAAATGAAGTCCATTCCAGCGGTTTGTCGAATAACAGGATCTGGCCGGTTTTAAATTCTTCTTCAGTCATTATTTAGGCAGCAAAATAATATTCATAAATAATTGCTATAACTCCCACTACAAAGCAATAGATAGCGAAATAGGAAAGTTTGCTCTTTCGCACTAAAGATATCATCCAGGTGCAAGCCGCGAAACCTGCAATGAATGCAGCTATAAATCCGGCGAGAAGAGGCATGGGTTCAATAGTGGTGCTGGTAAGATCTCCACTTAAAAGGTCTTTAGCAATTTTACCAAGGATCAACGGAACTACCATTAAAAAAGAGAAGCGGGCAGCTCTTCCTTTATCATTCCCTAAAAGTACAGAGGTTGAAATGGTTGCTCCACTACGAGAAATTCCCGGCAGGATCGCAATGGCCTGTGCTATTCCAATGACTATACTGTCTTTATAACTTACAGGTTTTCCTGTATGTTTAGCTTTATCGGCCAGCCAAAGCAGCAGGGAAGTTATGATCAACATAAAACCTACAAAAGTGAGATTGCCACCAAAAAGGGCTTCCAGTTCTTCTTCGAACATAAGCCCTACAAATACTGCAGGGATCATGGAAAGTATGATCTTAAGTGAGAAGCGGGTTTCTTCATTCCATTGAAACGAAAATAAGCCGCGAAAAATTTCGGCTACATCTTTTCTAAAAACCACGATTGTACTCAATGCGGTGGCAAAATGAAGCACCACAGTCACCATTAAAGATTCTTCAGGAATACTTTGATCTCCCAACATGGCTTTACCAATTTCGAGGTGTCCACTGGAGGAAACAGGTAAGAACTCAGTAAGTCCCTGGATGATTCCAAGGAAAATAGCATCAATAACTTCCATTAATTATTTTCGGGGGTTAAGCAGGATAGCATATACTTCAATGGCAAAGCCCAGGAGCACCAGTGCAGGTGCAAGTCTAATTCTCCTGGGACTGTAGATCTCGGGATTAAATACATTAGGATCATCACTACCGCCACCGGCCATTAAAATGAACCCTAAAGCAATTACAGCAAGACCAATGCCCATCACCATGAAATTCTTCTTTTCAAAGACAAAGTTGAGATCTTGTTGGTGTAAAGGCTTTTTATTCTTGTTCATGTCTTTATGTTTTCTACCCATGTCTCGAAGTGTCTGCTTTTGGCCACGAATGCACAAATTATCTAAGGTGTCAAAAATAGCATTTTTAATGGTCTTTCTAATAAGACTGTTCCATCAAAATTAAGAGCCACGGATGCACCGATGTTTCTTTTTCTTCGGGGTAAATTAGTGACTATAAAGTGTAATATTTTGCTCAGACTTCTTCCTTTTAAAGGATTATCCTGTGCATCTGTGGCTAAAGAGCCTAGTAGTACAGCTCGTCAGTCTTCAGGTTTAGAAAACGCTGAGTTGCAAAAAAGGTGCTTAACCATGTAATAACTATGCCCATAAGGAAGACTCCAATGAAAAGTGCAGCCAATAGGGAGACATCATTCAGCAGTTCAAGTTCAGGGAAGCTCCTGTTCATGTAATAAAGCACAATACCCATTCCTATAAGTGCCAGTACAGCTCCAAACATTCCTAATTTAACGCTCTTCCAGATAAATGGTTTCCGGATAAACCTTTTTGTAGCCCCCACCATTTGCATGGTTTTGATAATAAATCTTTTGGAATAGACAGAAAGTCTTATTGAACTGTTGATAAGCAGAACAGCAATAAAGGTAAAGATGGCGCTTATGGCAAGGATCCAAAAACTGATCTTCGTGACATTCTCGTTGAGCAGGGATATAAGTGGCTTGTCATAGACCACTTCATCTACAAAACTTTTAGCCGTTAGCTCTTCGGCGATCTCATCAACCTCGCCCGAGCTTATATAATCGGCTTTAAAGTATACGTCAATTGAATTCTGTAGCGGGTTATAGCCTAAAAATTCCATAAAATCCTCCCCGATCTCTTTGCTGTGAGCCTCGGCAGCTTCCTCTTTCGTCACATAGGTGGTGGATTTGGTATATTCGGCTAGAGCAAGGGTTTTGTTCAGTTGTGTGATCTCTACCTCCTTGGCTGTATCCTTCAGGTAGATTGTGAGGGCGATCTGTTCTTTAAAGTGATCGGCTATCTTTTTGGTGTTGAGCACCAAAAGACCAAGAAGCCCCAGCAAGAACAAGACCAGAGCGATACTGATAACGACCGAAAAATAAGAGGAAATAAGACGTCTTTTTTGATACTTTTCAAAAGATGAGCTCATGGGCGGCTGCGTAAATTTGTGTAAAAATAAGAAAGTAAATCAATCCCTTTCTTTAAAACGACCAAACTTTTCACTTTCGTACATTAACCGTATTTTTGCCCTTCTCCGAAGGCTTCGGGGAGCTGTAATAACGTGACGCTGAATCATTAAAATGAGGTACAACTTCAATCAAATTGAAAAAAAGTGGCAGGAGTACTGGGCTAAAAACCAGACTTTCCAAGCTAAGAATAATTCCAATAAACCAAAATATTACGTGCTCGACATGTTCCCTTATCCATCGGGGGCAGGATTGCATGTAGGCCACCCCCTGGGCTACATCGCGAGTGATATATATGCCCGCTTTAAAAGGCATAAAGGCTTTAATGTACTGCATCCACAGGGGTACGATAGCTTTGGTCTTCCGGCAGAACAGTATGCAATTCAGACCGGTCAGCACCCTGCAATCACCACAGAAGCCAATATCAACCGGTACCGGGAGCAGCTGGACCAGATAGGTTTTTCTTTTGACTGGAGCAGGGAAGTTCGCACCAGTGACCCCGATTATTACAGGTGGACGCAGTGGATCTTCATTCAGCTGTACGATTCCTGGTATGATCATGATGCTGAAAAAGCAAGGCCTGTAAGCGAACTGGAGGAGATCTTTGCTGCGGAAGGAAATAGCAGCGTAAATGCTGCCTGTGATGACGATGTAGAGCCATTTACAGTTTCAGAATGGAACAGCTTTTCTTCGGAAGAAAAGCAAAAACAACTTCTGAAATACAGGTTAACTTATTTAGCTGAAACTGAAGTGAACTGGTGTCCACAACTGGGAACTGTTCTCGCAAATGACGAGATCGTCAATGGGGTTTCTGAACGGGGAGGATACCCGGTAATCCGGAAGAAAATGACCCAGTGGAGCATGCGTATTTCGGCTTATGCCGAGCGACTGCTTCAGGGATTAAATGATATTGACTGGACCGAAAGTTTAAAGGAGAGTCAGCGGAATTGGATAGGAAAGTCGGTGGGAGCACTTGTTGAGTTCAAGGTTTTGAAGTCATCCCATCCCCAACCCTTCCCAGAGGGAAGGGAGAAAGGCTACTTAACAGGAAATAGAGAAATTTCTGGAGAGCTGTTGAGGAGAGCAAAGGAAATGCGTTCAAATCCTACTCAAGCTGAGGCAGAGCTATGGAGCGCACTAAAAACAAAAAAGCTTGATTATAAATTTAGGCGACAGCATCCTATAGATAAATTTATAGTAGATTTCGTTTGCCTTACAAAAAAATTGATCGTTGAAGTTGATGGTAATATTCACGATTTTCAGAAGGAAAAGGACGAGGAAAGAGAATTGCTGTTAAGAGAAAAGCTCGGCTACAAAATTTTAAGATTTTCCAACAAGGAGGTTCTGAATGACTTAAAAGGAGTAATTAATAAAATTGCATCTACAATAGACTCCCTCTCCTCTGGAGAGGGCGGGGGAGAGGATGAGTATTACAAAATTCCGGTATTCACCACCAGACCTGACACGATCTACGGAGTTACTTTCATGACCCTGGCACCCGAGCATGAACTTGTTGAAAAGATCACGACTACGGAGCATAGAGAAGAGGTCGATGCGTATATAGAAGCTACCGCAAAAAGAAGTGAAAGGGATCGAATGGCCGATGTTAAAAGTATAAGCGGCGTCTTTACCGGAGCTTATGCAGAACATCCTTTTACAAAAGAACCGGTGCCGATTTGGATCGGGGATTATGTATTGGCAGGATATGGTACGGGAGCTGTGATGGCAGTACCTTGCGGAGATCAAAGGGATTATGACTTTGCTAAACATTTTGACCTGCCGATAAGGAACATCTTCAAAGATGTGGATATTTCTGAAGAAGCCTATTCCGGAAAGGAGGGAACGGTGATCGCAAATTCAGATTTCCTCGACGGACTCGAATATAAAGCAGCCCTTCAAAAAGCCATTTTAGAACTGGAAAAAATCAGACAGGGCAAGGGAAAAACAAATTACAGACTTAGAGACGCCGTCTTTAGCCGCCAAAGATATTGGGGAGAACCTTTCCCGGTTTATTATGTGGAGGGTCTTCCGCAGATGATCGAAGAGAGACATTTGCCGCTGCGGCTTCCGGAAGTAGAGAAATATTTGCCAACAGAAACCGGCGAACCGCCATTAGGAAATGCAACCACCTGGGCTTGGGATACAGAAAATAATGAGGTGGTAGAAAATTCAAAGATCGATCACAAGACGGTTTTCCCACTGGAGCTTAATACTATGCCGGGCTGGGCGGGAAGTTCCTGGTATTTGTTCAGGTATATGGATCCCCACAACGAGGAGCGCTTTGTATCTAAAGAAGCACAACAATACTGGGATAATGTGGACCTATATATTGGAGGAAGCGAACATGCCACAGGGCACCTGCTTTACTCCAGGTTCTGGACCAAGTTTTTAAAGGACAGAGGCTTTTTAACTGTAGAAGAACCTTTCAAGAAGTTGATCAACCAGGGAATGATCCTGGGAACGAGTGCTTTTGTTTACAGGTTGGAAGGAGAGAATAAATTTGTTTCTAAAAATTTATCTGAAGCTCATAATGTGCAGCCAATACATGCAGATGTCTCACTTGTAAATGCATCAGATGAACTGGATATTGAAGGTTTTAAAAAGTGGCGACCGGAATTTGCAGATGCCGAATTCATTACCGAAGATGGTAAGTACATTGTTGGCCGCGAAGTCGAGAAAATGTCAAAATCCAAATATAATGTGGTAAATCCCGATGATATTTGTGAGGATTATGGGTCCGACACTTTGAGGATGTATGAAATGTTTCTCGGTCCGCTGGAACAGGCTAAACCATGGAATACAGCAGGGATCACAGGAGTACACAACTTCCTGAAAAAACTCTGGAACCTTTACCACGACCAGGAGAACAATTTTGCCGTTAGTGACGAAAAAGCTTCAGCAGATTCTTTAAAGACACTTCATAAGACCATCAAGAAAGTGACAGAGGATATTGAGAGTTTCAGCTTTAATACTTCGGTGAGTACTTTCATGATATGTGTCAATGAACTATCCTCTCAAAAATGCCATTTTAGAGAGGTCCTGGAACCACTTGCTGTACTAATTGCGCCTTATGCACCGCATATAGCCGAAGAGCTTTGGCAGAAACTGGGTCATGACACCTCTGTTACAACTGCAACATATCCTGTCTATGAAGAAAAGTACCTCGTAGAAAGCACAAAACAGTACCCCATATCGTTTAATGGAAAGATGCGTTTTACTCTGGAACTGCCTCTGGATATGAGCAAAGAAGAAATTGAGAAGACGGTATTGGATCATGAGAGGACTCAGCAGCAACTGGAAGGGCGACAGCCTAAAAAAGTAATTGTGGTGCCGGGAAAAATTGTAAATATTGTAGGCTAGGCCCCTTTGTAAGCCGGCAGCAGCAGCGGAATACGACAAAAGTTCAGGTTCTTCAGAAGAATTTAAATTGGCCGAATTTTTGTTAGTGAAGTTTCAACAAAACAACTTTAAAACTATGATAGGATATTATATCATCGCCGGGCTCATTTTTGTAGTGAGTCTTTACGTTAGTAATAAATTGAAGAGCAAATTCAAGCATTACTCAAAGGTGCATCTCCAAAACGGCATGAGTGGCCGGGAGATCGCGGAAAAGATGCTTAGAGATAACGGGATCACAGATGTAAAAGTAATCTCCACCCCGGGACAATTGACAGATCACTATAATCCCGCAAAAAAGACTGTTAACCTTAGTGAAGCCGTTTATACGCAACGAAATGCGGCTGCGGCTGCTGTTGCGGCCCATGAATGTGGACACGCTATTCAACACGCGAGCGCATATAGCTGGTTACAAATGAGAAGTAAACTGGTGCCGGTTGTACAGGTGGCCTCGCAATTTTCACAGTGGGCGATATTTGGTGGATTGATCTTAATGACTATGGTATCTGTAGGAGTGGGTCAAACAGTATTGTTGGGCGGTATTATTCTTTACGCTATGGGTACGCTTTTTAGCTTTATAACCTTACCAGTAGAATATGACGCAAGTAAAAGAGCTTTGGTTTGGCTGGAGACCGGAAATATGCTGAATGCACAGGAGCACAAGGCTGCCGAGGATTCCCTTAAGTGGGCTGCACGTACCTACGTGGTAGCTGCCATTGGTTCGCTTGCCACCTTACTTTACTTCCTCAGTATTTATCTTGGAAGAGATTAATATAGCAGTTACAGATAATAAAAAAGGACGCCGGCGGCGTCCTTTTTTAGTTTTAATCTCCGTGTTTTATGCGTTCGTCAATGAGCTTCAGGGCTATTCCGTCTGTGCCCATAAGGTCGAACATTTCAAGTATTCTTCGGAACTGGTTTTCCTCCTCCATTTGCTCCTGAACAAACCATTGCAAAAAGTTTTCTGAACCGAAATCCTGCACCTTTCGGCATTTGGCTACAATATTATTTATGGATTTTGAAATCTGGATCTCCTGATCGAGTGCAGTTTCAAAGATCTCCTGTAGGGAATTATATTCGTGGTTGACATTGCTTACTTCCGGAGAATAAGCAGTACCCCCGTTCTCGTTAATAAATTTAAAGATCTTGAGCATGTGCTCTCTTTCTTCAGTAGATTGCTTATACAGGAACTCGGCGCTGTACACGAGGCCGTTATGATCACACCAGGAAGCCATGGCAAGATATACTGCAGAGGAATGTGCTTCCTTTGCTATCTGCTCGTTAAGCATATCCATAACATCTACATTAATTCCTATCTTCTGTCTAACTATATCTTTCATAATTTTAATCTTTTTCTAAAATTACGTAAAAGAATGTAGTCTTCTTGGAGAGAAGATGAATTTATACTTAATCTAAATTCAGTAGGTTTAGTGAGCCACCAGGGAATTGAGTTCTAAAACTCCAAAAGTGGCCTTAATGAGCTGCTTAAGATCAATGACCTGTAAGGTGTCAAATACAAAAAGATGTTCCCTGTTGCAGAGCGTAAGAATCTCGATCCCGCTATAGTTGAGATCCTTGTCAAAATGAGAGGAAATATCTATTGCCTGTACCTTTTGCCTGATAGAAAGCAATTGACAAAAGCTCAATTTCACCTGTTTATGACCAAAGTCGATATAAAAGCTGCGGCTTTGATCACACTGGTATGAAGCGAAATAATATGACTTGTAAAGTAGGTTCATTGTGGGCACAAATCTACGTCTTATTGAGAATTGTTCCAAATAAAAATAACCTATTTGAGCGGAAGCCAATTAGGATCATCTCACAAGCTTAAATCCTAACTTCCTACTTCTCCAAAAGGATTGTAACCCATATAATCTTTTTCTTCTTCGGTAAAGACAATACCGTTTTCTGCCAATTCCTCTAAGATAGGAGCGTAAACTTCCTTAGTAATGGGGAGTTGAACTCCCGGGGTGGATATTGTCCCGTTTAGGATCTTTAGTGCTGCAATGGCTACGGGAAGCCCCACGGTGCGTGCCATGGCCGTCTTGCTCTGGTCCTGTCCAATATTGACCATAGTCGCATCTATTTGTTTCTTTTCCCCATTGAGCTCATAACCAAACTTATGATACATGACGATCATGTCCTTGTCCTCTTGAGAAAGGGTCCATTTATCCATCAGGATCTTTTGGAGGATCTGTGCCGGGGTAGCATTTTTTAATCCTACCTTCTTTTCTGGATTAAATAGATCCAATTCCAGTAGCTTGTCCCACATAATATCATCCTGATCTATCTTTAGATTATGACGGAATTTAAGTTCCACAGAATCTGTGGGGGAGTAGGGTAAGAAGGAATTAACAAAGTCGCGGTATGTCATTGCTTCGGAATTTTCCATGACATAACTGTCATCGGTCATTCCTAGCTGTACAAACATGTTCCAGGCACGGCTGAAACCTACCCTTCGAATCGTTCCCCTATATAGGGTGAGGGCATTATCAAGGCCATATATGCTCTGATACTTCAGGGAATTGCGGTTAGCATAGACCTCGAATTTGCCATATCCTTTGACTTCAATGAATTCGGTCCTTCTAAATAGCCTGTTATAGGGAATGTACTTGAATTTTCCTTCCTGTATGAACTTAGCAACCCCACCCTGCCCCGCGACCACGACATTTCTGGGATTCCAGGTAAATTTATAGTTCCATAAATTTGTATCACTTTCGGGTGCGACGAGTCCGCCGGTAAAGGATTCAAAAAGTATCATTTTTCCACCTTCTTCCCTAATACGATCTATGACCTGCATGGCGCTCATATGGTCAATACCGGGATCGACACCAATTTCATTCATGAAGACCAGCCCTTTTTCCTTTACAGCTTCATCCAGCTCCTGCATTTCTTCACTTATATAGGAGGCAGTGACCATATTCTTCCCGAACTTCACGCAATCTTTAGCTACTTCTATGTGAAAACGCGCTGGTAACATGGAAATGACAATGTCTGCTTCTTCAACGGCCTTTTCTCTCTCGTTTTTTTTGAAGATGTCCAGCGAAACAGCCTTTGCTCTGGGATGGCCGCCGGTCATTTTTTCGGCATTTATGATATCGAGATCACCAACCGTGATTTCCAGGTTTTCAGCTTGTGATTTGTTGAGGAGGTATTCAATGAGAACAGAGGTAGATTTACCCGCACCAATTATGAGAATTTTGCGCATATGGCTTAACTTTGGCTTTGATTGTTGTTTGTTTGGACAACGAATGTACTTAATTGGTGGCGGCTTTAAAAATAATGTATGAATAGAAACGTATTGATCTGGGGGGCAGTTTTAGGAATAACTGCAATAATTTTAGGCGCGTTTGCTGCCCATGGTCTCAAGCCTCATTTGAGCTTAGAAAATGTTCAGACATTTGAGACAGGAGTGAAGTATCAAATGTATCATGCATTATTTCTCTTATTTTTAGGTAGTTCACCCGTTGCTTCGGAAAAAGTTAAAAGAATTTGCTTCTACTTAACACTTTTTGGGGTTCTCTTTTTCTCAGGTTCAATCTACCTTCTCGCGACTAATAGTCTTACTTCCTATGATTTTAAGGTTTTGGGGCCTTTTACCCCTGTGGGGGGAAGTTTAATGATATTCGCATGGATAGTGTTACTAATCAGCTTTTTTAAGTTAAAAAAGAAATAAAAGAAAATAGCTCCTGCTGATTCTTTCCAAAGTTTTCTACTTTTGTTCCCCTAAAGAAACACACAACTTAAACTTTTATGTTGGCTAAAAAACGACTTACGAAAACGATTGCGCTGGAAAAGTATGGTATTGATAATGCCGAAGTAAACTATCAGCTTTCTCCCAAAGAACTTCATGAGATCACCATTGAAAAGGGACAGGGAGTGGAAGCTTCAAACGGAGCTTTGGCAGTAAACACAGGAGAATTTACCGGTCGCTCTCCTAAAGACCGTTTTATTGTAAAAGATGACATCACCAGGGATAAAGTGTGGTGGGGGGATATAAATATTCCTTTTGATCCCGATAAATTTGATGCTCTTTATGAAAAGGTTACAGCTTATCTTTCGGGTAAAGAAGTATTTGCAAGAGATTGCTACGCCTGTGCAGATGAAGATTATCGTCTCAATATCAGAGTGGTCAACGAATATCCATGGTCTAACCTTTTTGCATATAATATGTTCCTGCGGCCAGATGAGAGTGAGCTGGAGAACTTTAAAGAAGACTGGCTGGTGATCAATGCCCCCGGCTTTATGGCTGATCCTGAGGTTGACGGCACTAGACAACATAACTTTGCTATCCTCAATTTTACCAAAAAAGTTGCTCTTATTGGAGGAACGGGGTATACAGGGGAAATCAAAAAGGGAATCTTCTCTGCTCTTAATTTTATTCTTCCGGTAGATAAAAATACATTGCCAATGCATTGTTCTGCTAACGTTGGAGAAGATGGAGATACAGCAATATTCTTTGGTTTGTCGGGGACAGGAAAAACTACTCTTTCTGCAGACCCTGAAAGAAAACTAATTGGAGATGACGAACACGGTTGGACAAAAGAGAACCGGGTGTTCAATTTTGAAGGAGGCTGCTATGCTAAGGTTATCAATTTAACAGAGGAGAATGAGCCGGATATTTTCCGCGCCATTAAACCCGGAGCTATACTCGAAAATGTGATACTTGATGAGAACGGCGATGTTGATTTTGAAAATACAGATATCACCCAAAACACCAGGGTTAGTTATCCAATCCATCACATAGATAATATTCAGGAGCCTTCAACCGGTAAGAACCCAAAGAATATTTTCTTTCTTACGGCAGATGCTTTTGGAGTACTGCCTCCTATTAGTAAACTAACGCCGGGACAGGCAGCATATCACTTCATTAGCGGTTATACTGCTAAGGTTGCGGGTACCGAGGCTGGTGTTGATGAGCCAGTTCCAAGTTTTTCAGCTTGTTTTGGAGCACCCTTTATGCCGTTACATCCTACTAAATATGCTGAGATGTTGAGCGCAAAGATGAAGGAGAACAAGGTGAATGTCTGGTTGGTCAATACCGGATGGACGGGAGGCCCATATGGAGTGGGATCCAGAATGAAATTACGTTATACCCGTGAAATGATCTCTTCGGCTCTTGAAGGAAAACTTGAAAATGTTGAATTCACTGAACATCCTGTATTTGGTCTACAAATGCCGGTAGAGTGCGAAAATGTGCCTTCTGAGGTCCTTAATCCACGCAACACCTGGAATAATAAGGAAGCTTACGATAAGAAAGCCATGACCCTTGCAAATTCATTCCAGCAGAATTTTGCCAAATTTGAGAAACAGGCGAATGAGGAAATAATGTCTGGTGCTCCAAAAGTTCTGTAATTCTATTCAGTAGAAGACATAAAAAAAACCGGCAAACGCCGGTTTTTTTTATGTCTTAAAGGTTTTTATTGAGCCTTTTTATTCTGTTCCTTGATGTACTTTTCAAGGGCCATTGTCATAGAAGGAGTCTCTGGAGTCGGAGCCTGAATATTGACAACCAATCCATGTTCTTTAGCTGCTTTAACAGTAGTATTTCCAAAAACAGCAATTTTGGTGTCGTTTTGTTTAAAATCAGGAAAGTTCTCAAATAAGGATTTGATCCCGCTGGGACTAAAGAACACCAGAATATCATAAAATACCTCTCTAAGATGGGAAAGGTCGCTCACCACTGTCTTGTAAAAAATCGCTTTTTTCCAGTCCACACCAAGCTTATTTAAAGTCTTTGGGACATCAGGCTTCAGCATATCTGATGATGGAAGAAGGAATTTTTCGTTTTTGTACTTTTTGATCAGTGGGGATAATTCAGCAAAAGTCCTCTTGCCTACATAGATCTTTCTTTTTCTGTAGACCACATACTTCTGTAGGTAATAAGCTACGGCTTCACTTTGGCAGAAATATTTCAAAGTATCCGGCACCTTAAATCGCATTTCTTCTGCGATTCTGAAAAAATGGTCAACCGAATTTCGGCTAGTAAGGATAATGGCAGTGTATTTTGAAAGGTCAACTTTTTGTTGTCTTACATCCTTTGAAGAAACCCCTTCCACATGAATAAATGGAATAAAGTCAATTTTTACTTTTTGCTTTTCTTCAAGATCAAAATAAGGAGAATTTTCAACCTTCGGCTCTGGTTGAGAAACCAAAATTGTTTTCACTTTCATATACATTTTTTTTATTCACCCTGGAAGTTGGTAACCAGCTTATATAAAATATAATAGGGGCCAATTTCAAGAGCGCAAAGATACAAAATAAAATAAAACCAATTGTTCAAAATGTACTGCTGGTTTTTGACAAAGGCGCTTAACAACGTGATCAAATTCATTAATAAAATCAGTCCCAGGACAATGTACAGCACCAAGGGGCTTGGCTCCCACACATATATAAAGATCATGCTCACCGGAAGGAGGAGAAGAGCTATGAAATTGCGATAACTAAGTTTATGAAAAAGATAGTAGTTCATTTTATCGTAGACCGAAACTATATCGGCCAGTATCTTTTCCAGTGAAAATTTAAGAAGTACAAATGCAGTATATGCCGTTATGATCCTTAGGAAAAAAATCTTGGGCCTTTCGGGTGCATCTTTCATGAAAGTGAGAAAGAAGATATAGATAAAAAGAGCAACAGATATAGCATTAACCACAAAAAGCAGAATGTTAAAGGGGTGGAAAAGGTTAGGATCCTTACCCTTAAGCAACAGGTATTTATCTGTCGCAAACAGCATGCTGAAGTGAGCAAAGCGCTGACTAAAAGCATATTTGGCGATCACCAGCAAGACAAAAGCAAGGACGAGTAACAAGGTTATCCAGTCCTGTGAAACAGCATGTCTTTCTATTGCTTCCAATAAATAAATTTTCTACAAAGGTAGAATATATACGATTAAAAGAAGCCTTAAATCCCAATCCTAAACTTTAAAAATAGTTACATTTGTCCAAAAGAATTTTATGCCAGATGGGATTGTTATAATACCCACCTATAATGAAAAAGAGAATATTGAGCGGATCATAAGAAATGTATTTTCTCTCCAGCGCAATTTTCACGTTTTGGTGGTAGATGATAACTCTCCCGACAAGACTGCAGGTATAGTAAAGTCTTTGCAGTCGATCTTTGAGGATCAACTGTTCTTAATTGAGAGGGAAGGCAAATCGGGCTTGGGGACAGCCTATATAAAAGGCTTTGAATGGGTTCTGGAAAGAGGCTATAAATACATTTTTCAAATGGATGCCGATTTTTCCCATAATCCCAATGATCTTATTCGCCTTTACAATGCCTGTAAACGTGGAGGGGCAGATGTGGCAATAGGCTCCCGGTACAAAACAGGTGTTAATGTAGTGAACTGGCCCATGAGCAGAGTTCTCTTATCCTGGATGGCTTCAAAATATGTAAGGCTTATCACCGCAATGCCTGTTGAAGATACCACTGCAGGATTTGTTTGTTATAAGAGAGAAGTGCTGGAGAGGATACATCTGGATAAAATAAAGTTCGTAGGATATGCTTTTCAGATTGAAATGAAATTCAAAGCTTATCTGGCAAAATTCCAGATTGTTGAAGTACCGGTAATTTTTACCGACAGAACAAGGGGAACCTCTAAAATGAGTGGTTCAATAATTTGGGAGGCAGTTTTTGGTGTAATAAAAATGAAGGTAAACAGCCTGTTTAATAAGATGACGATATAATGAAGAAGGTACTAATAAAGAATGCAAAGATTGTTAATGAAGGTGCTATTTTTGAAGGAGATGTATTTATTGAGGATGGCTTAATTTCTGAAATTGCATCTAGTATAAGTGCTAAATCCCCTAATCTCACCATTGTTGATGCAGAGGGGAATTACCTTTTCCCGGGTATTATTGATGATCAGGTACATTTCAGGGAGCCGGGTCTTACGCATAAGGAAACTATAGAGGCGGGATCTAGAGCGGCAGTTGCAGGAGGTATTACTTCATTTATCGAAATGCCTAATACGCAGCCTCAAACTACTACTATAGATCTTCTGGAGGAGAAGTATAAAATGGCAGAAGATTCTTCGTATGCCAATTACGCTTTTATGTTTGGAGGTACCAACGATAACCTTGAGGAGATAAAAAAGATCGACCCTAAGACTGTACCTGCTCTTAAACTTTTCCTAGGCTCCTCAACAGGAAATATGCTGGTGGATGATGAGAAGGTCCTTGAGAAGATATTTAAAGAATCTCCGGTCATTATTGCTGCTCATTGCGAAGATGAAACTACTATTAAAAAGAATCTTCAGGAGTGTGTGGAAAGATATGGAGATGATATTCCAATTGAACTACATCCAAAGATCAGAAGTGAGGAGGCTTGTTACCTTTCCTCTTCCAAAGCTGTGGCTTTGGCAAAAAAGACTGGGGCACGGCTTCATGTATTTCATTTATCTACTGCCAAGGAGTTAAAATTGTTTGACAACAAAAAAGCTCTTAAAGACAAAAAGATCACTGCAGAGGTTTGTATCCACCACCTTTGGTTTAATGACAGCGATTACCAGAAAAAGGGAACTTTCATCAAATGGAATCCTGCCGTCAAAACAGAAAAAGATCAGGAGGCGCTGTTAAAAGCACTTATTGAAGATAAAATTGATGTGATCGCTACAGATCATGCACCGCATACAAAAGAGGAGAAAAAGAATGTTTACACTAAAGCTCCGAGTGGAGGACCTTTAGTACAGCATGCTTTGCCGGCTATGCTGCAAATGCATCACCAGGGCAAGATCTCTCTTGAAAAGATCGTCGAAAAGATGTGTCACAACCCGGCTATCCTTTTTGATATCGAGAAGCGAGGATTTATTAGAGAAGGTTATAAGGCAGATATCGTGTTGGTAGATCTTAATGCACCCTGGGCGGTACAACCCGGGAACACTCTCTATAAATGTGGCTGGTCTCCTTTTGAAGGAACCACTTTTAAATCCCGTGTCACCCACACCTTCGTAAATGGTAATTTGGTGTATAAAAATTTCAGTTTTACTCCTTTTGTCAAAGCTGAAAGATTAAAATTCGATCGCTAAGATGTACAAGTTCCTGATGCTTATTTCTGCACTTTATTTGCTGATCTCCTGTCAGGATATTAACCGTACCCCTAAACCTGATGATCTTATCCCCGAAGAAAAGATGATCGATGTGCTCACCGAAATTTCCCTGTTGCACGGGGCAAGGAGTTATAATAAAGCTCAAATGGAGGAAAAAGGTATTGATCCCTATCCTTACCTTACTGAGAAATACGGGATCGATAGTCTACAACTTGTTCAAAGTAACGATTACTACGCACAGAACTACAAACAGTACAGGCGGATCTATGACAGTGTAAAAGCAAGATTGGAAACCCTGGTTGAAGAATACGACTCCATAAGGGAAATGGAGCAATTAAAACGGGATTCACTGCGGGAAAAACCACGTGGAGATTCAATTCCGCCCAAAAGAATAAGAAAGGATTCCCTGGTGCCTCTACGTATGGAAAAGAGTTTGCCTACTCCTGTTTCAATGCAGTAGTTATTCTATTATTGCTGTAGATCTTTCTTAAAAGCTTCAGCTGTCTTTTCAATAGCTTCTGAGATCGGTTCAAATCGGTAATTCATTTCCCTTTCGAATTTTTCGGAAGAATAAAAAGAGTGATCATAAAGGCTTTTTTGGGACCTGCTGTCCAGATGTCTTTCTTTTCGGGTGAACAGGGCGGAAATTTCCTGCCACATCCAGCCTGTAAAGATCATCCACTTTTTTAACCTTTTGGAAGGGGCCTGTTTGTTGAGGTTTTGAGCAGTCAGATTAAAAATTCCCCGGAATGAGAGATTTTCAGAAACCAGGATATATTCCTCATTTTTGACTGGGGAGTTCATTAGCTCCATCATAGCTTTGACCACATCCCACACTCCAACAAATCCGGTCGTTTTTGGGAAGTAATAATCAAGGCCAGAATTCACTCTTTTAAAGATCTTGCCGCTGCCGTCATTCCAAAATCCGGGGCCCAGAATAACTCCGGGGTTAACAATGACAACAGGAATCCCTTCCTGACTTGCGCGCCACACTTCCATTTCTGCTCCATACTTTGTGATGGCATACATATTATGATCCAGCTCCTTGTTCCAGAAAGACGATTCCGTGATTTCTTTCTCACCGGGCTTTTCGTCAAAGGTTGCTATTGAACTTACATGTACAAGTTTTTCAACTCTGTGCTTTATACAATAGTTCACGATATTTGCAGTTCCTTCTATATTTACCTTTCGCAATTGAGAATCTTGGGAGTTATCAAAGTTTACCATTGCTGCACAATGGTAAACCTGTCGCACCCCCTCAAAAGGATTGACCAGAGAAGGAATGTCGGTGATATCTGCCTTTATCCATTCTATGTGGTTTAAAAGCCGCTGTACTTTTTCCTGAGAATTTGTGTAGGAAAACACCTTTTTGACACCCTTAAGACTTTCTTCAGTCCGGTAAATAGCCTTGACCTTTTTACCTGTTTTTGCAAGGTCAAGTAACAAATGTGAACCCACTAAACCGGTGCCTCCCGTTACTAATATCATGGGGTAAATATAACCAAAAGCACTTAGGAAAAATGAAGGTAAATGGTATCTTTACGGCTGTTTTACGTCAAAAAAATTATCATGAACAAGAATTTTGTAGAAGAATTGAGCTGGAGAGGGATGATACATGATGTTATGCCCGGCACAGAGGAGCACCTGCTTGAAGGTCTGCGATCTGCTTACGTTGGGATCGATCCCACCGCCGATTCTTTGCATATAGGTCACCTGGTAGGAGTTATGATGCTGAAGCATTTTCAACAGGCAGGTCATCGTCCTGTTGCGTTGGTTGGAGGTGCCACCGGAATGATCGGAGATCCTTCAGGGAAATCCAATGAACGCAATTTACTTACTGAAGCTACTCTTTTACATAACCAGAACGCGCTTAAGGCTCAACTTTCGAAGTTTTTGGATTTTGAGAGCGATGAAGATAATGCTGCTATCCTGGTGAACAATTATGACTGGATGAAGAATTTCTCCTTTCTTGAATTCATCAGGGATGTTGGAAAGCACATCACAGTTAATTATATGATGTCAAAAGACAGCGTAAAGAAGCGATTGTCTTCAGATGCTTCCGAAGGTATGTCTTTTACCGAATTTACCTATCAACTTGTGCAGGGATACGATTTTCTGCATTTGTACAGGGAACTCGATTGTACCCTTCAAATGGGCGGAAGTGACCAGTGGGGAAATATCACCACAGGAACCGAGCTTATCCGCAGAATAGGAGATGGGAAAGGCTATGCGCTTACCTGTCCCCTGGTCACCAAAGCAGATGGTACTAAGTTTGGGAAAACGGAATCGGGCAACATCTGGTTGGATCCCGAACGTACTTCACCTTACAAGTTTTACCAGTACTGGCTCAATACAAGCGACGAAGATGCCGAGAGATTCATCAAGATCTTTACCTTCCTCTCAAAAGAGGAAATAGAAGGCCTGGTTGGAGAACATAGAGATGCGCCACACCTTAGGCAGCTGCAGCGTAAGCTTGCCGAGGAATTAACTGTAATGGTTCATTCGCAGGAAGAATTTGATAATGCTGTGAAAGCTTCAGAAGTCCTCTTCGGAAAGAGTACTGCTCAAGACCTTAAGAATCTTAACGAAGCAACATTTCTAGATGTCTTTGAAGGGGTTCCTCAGGCGACAGTTGCTCGTGAAGAGGTTGAAGCCGGGCTGGATATGATCGCAGCACTTTCAGCAAAAACTGACTTTCTAAAATCAAATGGCGAGGCAAGAAGAGCTTTAAAAGAAAATTCAATATCTGTTAACAAGGAGAAAGTTTCTGAGGATTATAGGATCACAAATGATGATCTTTTGAACAACAAATATGTCATCATCAACAAAGGAAAGAGAAACACCTATATTATAAGGGTTGATTAAATAAGAAACCCCCTTGCCTTAGAGGGCGAAGGGGGCATCTAACTAACCAACCAATTATGAAAACATAATCTAACCGTAAAGTAAGTCGGCAGATTATCAATTCCTTACAGGAGCAAAAAATATTTTTTGTTAAAAAACCATCAGGTTGCATCCCCTGATGTCGCTATGGTCGAAACGGCCCAGAATTTCAGTTTTTCCGGCACCAATATTTTTCCCCAAATCCTGGGTGGCAATGAACGAACAGGAGTTGATATTGGCAAGATCAATGACGTTTAATCCGCCCGATTTCCCTTCAGGTAAAAGTGTCAAAGCATCTTCGGGATCACGAATTAGGATCTTCATCCAGGGAGGGCATTCAAAAATGCCATTTTTGAGAGCATATGCCTGAGATAACAATTCTGTCATTCCATATTCACTGTGAATGTGATCCACGCCCAAACCTTTCTTAAGCACCTCATGAAGTTCTGTTCGTATCATTTCCTTGCGGCGGCCTTTCATGCCCCCGGTTTCCATTACTGTGGTGTGCTTCAGGTTTAATTTAAAATTTTCTGCCAGGTCCAGTAGCGCAAAGGAAACTCCGATGAGAAGTATTTTCTTGCCTCTTTTCTCCAGGCTCAGTAAGTTCTCCACAAGAGAATCAAGATCGTGGAGGTAAAATCCACTTTCAGGATTGTTACTGTTTGTTATCAGGTCTTGCACCATATAAATCAGGGAAGATCCTTCCCGCTCAAGATATGATGGGAGCAATGCTAATACAGCATAATTTTCCACATTTCCGTAGAAATGTGTGAAGCCTCTGCGGAAACTTTCCTCATAAATTGCCAGATCTGTAACAAAATGTTTGCTCGTTTGGGCACTTGTTGTACCACTGCTAGTAAAAACAGTGTCGAAAGGAGCCTCAGAAGACAAAATCTTCTGAGTTTTAAAGAATTCGATTGGCAAAAAGGGGATTTTTTCCACCCGGTCTATTTTAGCCGGATCACAACGAAGTAGTTCACAGAATTTTCTATAGACTTTATTGTTGAGATACTGGTGATTAAAGACCTGCAGAGCCTTTTGTTCAAAGTCCCGGGGTGTGGAAATAGAAAATATATCCTTTGGCTCGTGCATATTATTGTAAGGGCACAAAGGTACAGAATAAAATAATCGTAAAAAGAGGGATGTTTATCTCACCACGAGCTTGCGGGTGGCAGTACTCTTGCCTTCCTGGATCCTCATAATATAGACACCGGGATCAAGATTAGAAATATTAAGCTCATTTCCTGTTAACTGGGCGGAAAGTACGTTGTTGCCAAGGACGTTATAGATCTCTACTTTTTTAGCTTTCCCGGCTTTAGTATTGATATACACCTTTTGTCCTGAAGCAGGATTAGGAAATATTGATAGACCCTCAATTGGAACTTCTTTAGCAGCTACAGAAGTTTCGGAAGGGGATACCTGCGCAGAGGCCGGATTTGCAAAGAGCAACAGGCCAATGATCATAAGGGGGTACAAGTAGAGTTGTTTCATTATCAATACGGTATCATTTCAAAATTACAATAAAAATTCAAAAACCGCACCAAATTTTTCTTTTATAAAAGTTAAAGTTAATTTTCATGCAATAAAATAGAAAAGGCTACCGTTGCCGGTAGCCTCATCTTTGATAATCAGCTATTTAATACAAATCCTTTAAGATTACAGTTCTGCGTCCAACCAGGTCCAGGTAGAAACTTCTACTTTGCTACCCAAATTATATGCAGCATCTACTGTTGCACCGGCTCCGTCTATCTGTACGTTAGTTAGTGCACCTCCATCTCTCATATCAACATTAGTGTCATAACCTTCAAGGTATAGGTTGGTGATAGTTGCACCCGATTCTTTTTTAAATTGTAATGCCGTACCACCTGTAGTTGATACTGCAGTAAAATTGATCAACTTTGGATTGTTGTTAGCACCGTCGGCTTCAACTGCTGTTGAAAAGTTCTCGATTGTGTGGTTAACATAAACATTGGTCACGGTTCCACTCCAACCTTCTGTCCAGTCTACAGCATCATCTTCAAGATTTTCCAGGTAAAGATTTGTAGCGGAAACAGTTCCCCCAAAGAACTCCACTCCGTCATCAGCTCCGCTAAGTACAGCAACATTTTCTACAGTAGTGCCAGACCCAACAGCGTAAAAGGAAATTCCGTTGTACTGGGATTCAGAATTGATTTGAGCTCCGGTTCCTGAAATCACAAGATATTTGATGCTTCCGGAATTATCTGCGTCGTTATTACCTCCATAAACAAATCCGCCAACTTCAGCTACTGCATCAACACCTTCTGTAGTAGTGGCATCTCCAACAATAGTGAGTCCACCCCAGTCTCCGGGATTCCCTTCAGCAGAAGAGATCACTACAGGATCTGTTTCAGTTCCCTGGATGTCGATCATTCCACCTTTAAGAACAGCGATGTAGACATCTGTACCACCGTCTCTGGCAACGATCTTCGTTCCGGCCGGAATAACAAGTTTCCCTCCATCCTGAACTATATAAGACGAGGTAAGATTGTAAGTAACAGCAGGGTCTAAAGTCACTGTTCCTTCAACTGTTCCCTGAAGAATGTTGGAAGCTACGCTACCTCTGTTATTGATCCAGGTGAAGGAATTTGCAGAAACTGTTGCAGGAACGGTGTAATTTGTTTCAGGATTAGCTACGTTATTTTCAATAACAACATTGGCTACAGGTCCATTATCTCTCATTTCTACAGAAGTATCATAACCGCTTAAGGAAAGACCGTTAAAAGTCGCTCCCGATTCTTTTTTAAACTGTAACGCAGTTCCTCCTGTTGTGGAAACAGCAGTAAAGTTTATTATTTTCGGATCATTATTTACTCCGTCGGCTTCGATCGCTGTGGAGAATTCTTCGATGGTGTGGAGTACATAGACATTGGTGATGGTGCCACTCCAACCTTCTGTCCAGTCAACAGAGTCATCTTCATTGTTCTCAAGATACAATTCGGTTGCAGATACAGCTCCTCCAAAAAATTCTACTCCGTCATCGGCGCCGTTAAGGATGGCAATATTACGAATGGTAGTACCGCTTCCCACTGCATAAAGGCTTAACCCGTTGTATTGAGAGTCGGCATTGATCTGGGCACCTGCACCTTCAATAACAAGATATTCAATGCTTCCTGAATTATCTGCGTTGTCTGTTCCACCATATTTAAATCCGCCTACTTCCGCAGTTACATCAACCCCTTCTGTAGTGACACCATTTCCAAGGATAACTAGGCCACCCCAGTCGCCGGACCGTCCATTAGCTGATGTCATTACAACCGGATTGCTCTGAGTGCCGGTAATAATTATGTCGGCATCCTGGTGAACAGCAATATAAACATCTGTACCCTCATCAGCTACAATTTTAGTTCCTGCGGGTATTGTTAACTTGCCACCGGCCAGTACCTCAAAAGATCCTGTAAGTTTGTATTCTACAGATGGATTAAGAGTCATATTTCCGTCCAATTCTCCATTAAGTTCATTGTTCTCAACTTGCGGATTATCAATTATTGGATCATCATTCTCACTACAACCTGTAAATATCAAGCCGCTGAATAGTAAGAAAAGAACAGCAAAGTTTTTGGTCATTTTTTTCATTGTGTCTGTTTTAATTAATTAAGTTTTAAAGGTGGTTCTAGGATTAAAAGCTATAGTTGATTCCCAGTGATAAAACGGCTCCCCCGGTATAGGACCTAACAGTCTCTGTAGTTTCTATACCTGTGGTAGAAGGCCTTACATCCTGCACTCTTTCAACAACTGGGTTTAAAAGATTTTTTCCTGTGAATTTGATTCCCCAATTGTCTCCCAAATCTTTGCTTAGCACTGCATCAAGGGTTACAAAACCTTTTTCAATAATGGCATCATTGTAAAAATTTTCACTGTCCGATTGTCTTTCAGGAGCACCAAGAGCATAGATCTTATCAGATGCATAATTTGCTATAAGACTGGCCATAAAGGGGTAGTCTGTTCCTACTACAAAATTTAAAGAACCATTAAAGATCCAGTCCGATGCACCTTGCAGACCGGTTTCTGTTAAACCTTTATATCTGAAGGTTCGTAATAATTGTCCGTTCTCATTTCTTAATTCCTTCAGGTCCTGTGAATGCCACATTCGGGAAGCATTAAATCCAAGGTTGAAATCGAAAGCAGCGTCTTCTTCCATTCTCATTATTTCTAATCTGGTTTCCAGTTCCAGGCCATATATCTCGGCCTGTTCGCCTGCATTGAAGTAAGAGAAAACACCTGCAGAACCTCTGTCCTGTACTTTGTTGATTGGATCTTCGATCATTTTGTAGAAACCGGTGAGTGATAAAAGCTCTCCGGAAGTCGGGAAGAATTCATATTTAATGTCAAGATTGAAATTGGTAGATGCCAATAGATCTGGGTTACCTCTTGTGACTTGTCCTGTTTGGGAAACATACTCAAACGGAGCTACTTCTTTAAATTCGGGTAAGGTGAGGGTCTTGCTGGCAGCTAATCTTAAGTTTGACCTGTTGTTTAAGGCATAGCGTAGATTGACAGCAGGATAAAAATTATCATTGGACAAGTTTGATGTACCTGTTCTTCCGGGGATATTTCCCACATTGTACACCAAGTCCAGTTCATCCATTTGGTAGCGTACTCCGGCATTAATGTTCAAGTTGTTCAAGGCAAAATTCACACTTGCAAATCCTGCAGCCGATTCTAAATTTCCCTTGTACCTGTCTGGCTGAAGTGTGTTATTGATTTCGAGGGAGCCATTGTTAAGGTTTTCTTCAGTAAAGACTTCAGTAATATTGTCTATTGAAGATGGAGTCAGGGAGCGGTTTGAAAATTCTTCTAATCCGAGGAAACGGGATATGAAATCTCTTTCTTTGTACCTGTATGTACCTCCAAAGTTAATTTCAAGCTTCTTTTCTTTGGCTGAAAAAATCTCCATTTGATCCTCAATTCTACCGTTGAATTCATAGTCATCGATCTCCTGATAACTCTTTCTCTGCTGGTACCCACCTGTGTCTCCCAGGTAAACCACATCATCATTAAAATTGACTTCGTTTCTTATACGATTAGGCTCATCGGCATTCACCAGATTCAACCCGGCCGCCCAGTCGAGGGTGTTTTTGTCACCAAGCCTGTGTTCACCCAAAAGTTGATTTACCCAAATACGTGTTTGCCTTGTATTTTGGTCCCTTACGAACTGAGAGAGGCCTTCACTGGGATCTGTTTCTTCAAAAATAAAACCCTCCTGATTCCTTCCACCCTCATAAACATTGTCTGAAAGTTTATTAATAAAAAGACTATTTGCCCTAAGATTGTTGCCTTTGTCAAATTTATAAGCAACAGTTGCCAAACCGGTAGTATTTATGGTTTTGGAATAAACTGAAGCATCTGTAATTGTATCTGTAACGAAATTGGCGCGGAATTCACGAAAAACACCTTGGGTATACTGATGATCTACGTCCTGAGATCCGGTTATCAATACTTCAAGTTTATCACCAAATCTTTTTCCCGCGGTAAAGTTGTACTTGTAATTTATTGGTAAATCTACGGTGGCCGGATTCCAGTCCTGGTATATCAATTTGTATTCTGAAGCCTTCCCTCCGGTGTAAAAGCCAAAATCAACATTTTGCATATTAGGAGAGACCTTAAAATTGTCCAACACTCCCTTCTGAGCTACATTTGTATTAATTCCCGCACCTGCTCCAAAACTCAGTTCATTGGCTCCAACTAATTCCCTTGTTGAAATATCTATATTTCCTGAAGCCTGGTCTGCCGAAATATTGGAAGAGTATGTTTTATTTATGGCTACACTCTGAATAATTCCTGTAGAAAAAAGCCCGAGATCAATGTTCTTTCTTTCAACATCGTCTGATGGAATAGGAAGACCGTTAAGGGTAGTGTATAGATACCGGTCTCCCAGGCCCCGAACAAAGATATCACCCGATGCTTCACTGCTGGTCACACCAGAAATACGGGTGGTAGCTTTAGCAGCATCAGAAACTCCCAGCTTAGCTAATTCTATCGCCCCGATACTTCCCTTTATTTCAATAGCTCTTTTTTGTTCCAGAAGCAGGGCTACTTCAGAGTCTTTTCTGGATACAGTGGATATTACCACCTCATCAAGACTGGCTGCGCTTGCGCCTAGTTCAGCATTGATTTCAGTGATTTTGCCGGCAATCACCTCAACATTTGAAATTTCTCTTGGCTCATAGCCTACGAAGCTAAAAACCACCGTATAAATACCTGGTTTAAGATTTGAAATCGAGTAAAGGCCTTCCATGTCTGTAGTAGCACCTTTTGATGTGCCTTGAATAAGAACATTTGCGAAAGGCAAGGGTTCGCCATTCATTTCTGAATCGGACAAACGACCCACAATAGAACCTGCGGTATCGCTTTGGGCGTGCAGTACATCATTTGTCATTAGTACTGCGATTAATAGAATAAATAATCGCTTCATATTATCGGTTATTGTCTGGCGCAAAGAAAGAGGTGGAATGTAAATGCAGGGTTAACTGGAGATTAAACAACTATCACTACTAGGTTATCCTAATATTAAGAGGGAGGGATGGTCGACTAATGTAGAACTATCCAGAAACTGCTTTAGCTATGCGGGAAGAGGGCCTTCTAAATTGTCGCTGGAAGAAATGACAGAAGCTTTTGTATGACTGTAGTTGTTTTGGAATAAATTAAAATCCGAGTTGTGATCTTTTAAATGAAAAAAGCGGTGGAATTTTAAAATAATACATCCTTTTCTTAAGAAGTGACTTTTTGAACCGGCGGATCAGCATTGATGCCAATTTAAAAATTTGGTAAACTTAGCTTTACATCAAAGACATTTAAAAACATCATTTTTGAACCTCTTAATGTGCATTGAGACAGATTCATATTATCTTAGTTTTTGTCGATTTAGATGTATGAAGGGTTGCCTTGGCCAGGCAACCTTTTTTTATTTTTTCAGAAATGTTTTTTTCTTCTAGCGGCACCTTTAGTAAATGGACCATTCAAATCTTTTTCTTTTCCATTGCATTACGACCATGTAATCTTAATGTTAGCTTAAGGTTACTAAAAGTGTAGAGCGATTGGTACTTCATTATAATCTATATTTTTACACTAAATTTACTGAAATAGCTATCGTAGCATGAAAAAAAATGACATCTGCATACTATTAGTCGATGATGAACCGGATATTATTGAGATCATTAGATACAACCTAACAGCCGAAGGTTATAAGGTGGCCACCGCCGAAAATGGTCTTGAAGCCATAAAAGCTGCCAAAAAGCACAACCCGCAACTAATTATCCTGGATGTCATGATGCCCGAGATGGACGGGATAGAAACCTGTATCCAAATGCGAAAAGATCCCGATCTGGCGAATACTCTTATTACGTTTTTGACTGCCAGAGGTGAAGATTACTCTCAGATGGCAGGATTTGATGCAGGTGCAGACGATTATATTACCAAACCTATAAAGCCGAAGGTACTTATTAGTAAAGTAAAGGCTCTACTAAGGCGTCTTAATGACGATAGCAGTAGAAGGTCTGAAGTTATTACTGCAGGTGATCTCGAGATAAATCGGGAGGAGTACAAAGTTACCAGAGGAGGCGAATCCATCTCCTTGCCCCGAAAGGAATTTGAGCTATTATATCTTCTGGCATCCCAACCTGGCAGGGTTTTTCAGCGGGATGAGATCCTTGAAAGGGTTTGGGGGAATGAAGTTGTGGTGGGAGGTCGTACAATCGATGTTCACATTAGAAAATTAAGAGAAAAAATAGGAGACGAAAGGATTCAAACAATAAAAGGGGTGGGCTATAAGTTTGTAGAATAATGGCAAAAACTTTTAGACGCTCATATAAGTTTGCGATAAAGACCTCAATCTATATCAGTCTCTTTCTTACCGCAGTTTCAACTGTGTTTCTGGTAATTCATGATGCTTATTCTGAGTGGGCGCTGTTGATCTATGCCCTTTGCTGTTTTGTTTTTGCTTTTTTGATCATTCAATACAGGGTGGAGTTCTTCATCTACAAAAAGATAAAGAAGATCTATGAGAATGTAAGTATGTTGAGTGCTACTCCACTTAATCCCGAGCAGGTCACAACAGACATGGCAACCTTATCCCAGGAAGTGCAAAAATTTGCTGAAGGCAAGAAGCTGGAAATTGAAGCTCTTAAGGTGCGGGATTCTTATCGCAAGGAATTCATGGGGAATATTTCCCATGAATTAAAAACCCCTCTTTTTACCGTGCAGGGTTATATTGAGACCCTCCTGGATGGGGCCATGAAGGATAAGGCAGTGCGAAAACAGTATCTCACCCGTGCTGCAAAAGGAGTAGAGAGACTGGTGTATATAGTGCAGGACCTGGATATGATCACCAAATTAGAAACCGGGGATTTACGGCTTAAACCGGAAGTTTTTGATATTGTTGAGTTGATCCAGAATGTTTTTGACCTGCTGGAGATGAAAGCAGCTAAAAAGAATATAAGCCTGCTCTTTGAAACCTCATATGCTCCAGTCTGGGTAAAAGCCGATAAGGAAAGAATTCAGCAGGTAGTGACCAACCTTCTTGTAAATTCCATTAAGTACGGGAAGAATGATGGTACGACAGAGGTATCTATTGAAGAACACTCGAAAAGGAAGATCATTATAAGGGTAAGTGACAATGGAGAAGGTATTCAAAAACAGCATATTCCGAGGCTGTTCGAAAGGTTCTACAGGGTCGACAAAAGTGGATCACGAAAAGAAGGGGGGTCAGGTCTTGGGTTGGCTATAGTAAAGCATTTACTCGAAGCACACAAAGAGAAAATTTTCGTTGAAAGTACTTTTGGGGTTGGTAGTGAGTTCTCATTTACTCTGAAAAAGGCTAAAAAGTCGGGAGTAGTCACAAATGAAACCCGGGTCTCTTAATCCGGAAAAATTCTCTGCCGTTTCCAGATTTTTCAAATTGAAATTTTTTTGTTCACAGTAAGGTGCAAACCCTAATTTCATCATCCTTTCTGCGAGATATTCCTGCTCAAACTGGCCCGGAGTGGGAATAAAAAAAGCTTTTTTTCCGAGTTTAGCGAGATCCATCAGAGTAGTATAACCGGATCGTGCAATGACAATTTTACTGCTATTTAGAGCCTGCTCCAGTTCCTTTCCAAAAAGGTAGTTTTTTACTTCCATATTTGGGGCAAAGTTCTGAATGCTATCGTCGTCAATTACTCCTCTAACGAACAGGATCTTTTTGGTTGAGCCCTTGAGATGAGAAAGAAGGATCTTTTCCAGGAGACTCCGTTGGGGTTCAGGGCCGGAAAGTAGAACCATATAATCATATTTGATCTGCAGATCCTTTTTTTCAAAGCGACTCAAAATTCCCAGATAGTGAACATTGTCCTGAGCCTTCTTTAGGTGTCCCAGAAAACCACTGAGGTTTGGTTTTTTAGGAGCATCAGGTATCCAACATTGGTCATACTTCCCAATGTACTGCTGGTGTATCCTGCTACTTAGGAAAGTGGTGTTCCCGGAGAGCACATTGAGTTGATGAGTGATAAAGACGTTGGGAAGGTGCTTATATCTCACCCCAAACCGGCTATCGGAAATGATTCCGTGGAGATTCAGTTTTTCGACCAGCAGCTTTGTGGCTTTCTTTTCTTTTTTGATGTTCTTCAGGATATGAGGACTGTCCATGAGGAACTTCCACTTGAGTAAACTCCCCCGGCTGGTATAGGTAATATTATAAGCCGGAAGCTCAAAAGCTTTTAGATGTGGAAATTCCTTTTTTAAAAGTTGAAGTGCTGCTCCATCTGAAGCTATTATGGGAGTAAAGTCTTTTTCTTCCAGCTTTTTGATAAGCGGAATGCAGCGCGTGGCATGTCCTAACCCCCAGTTGATTGGGGCAACCAGTATCCTTCTACTTTGCATAAAACAAATATAATAGAAAGGGCTGTGCGGTATTTTATTTATTTTTACCAAAATATTAATTTTCAGGTGGGAAGTAAGAATAAGTTAAAGAGGTTTAGAGAGAATGAGTCTTTTTCAAATGTGATTCAGCCTCAAAGGGAAGAAGTCCTGGAAGGGAGTTTTAGATACAGAGGGAAATGGAGTAGTGATTTTTTTAAAAATGATAAACCCCTTGTTTTAGAGCTGGGCTGCGGAAAAGGAGAATACAGCGTTGGTCTTGCTCAAGCTTATCCCGAAAAGAACTTTATTGGGATAGATATAAAAGGTGCTCGTTTTTGGAGGGGAGCCAAAACCGCTTTGGAAGAAGGGCTCGAAAATGTCGCATTTTTGAGGAGTCAGATAGAACTCATTGATCTTTTGTTTTCAGAAAATGAGGTGGATGAGATCTGGATCACCTTTCCCGATCCTCAGATCAAGTATAAGCGCACGAAACACCGCATGACCAATTCCGAATTCCTTCAGAAATATAAAAAGATCCTGAAGCCGGCGGGAGTTGTGAACCTTAAAACCGACAGTGAGTTCATGCACGGCTATACTCTGGGGCTCCTGCATGGGGAAGGTCACGAAGTTATACAGGCAAACCATAATGTGTACAAAAATGAGTACTCCCCAAAAGAAGTGACAGGTATACAGACTTTTTACGAAAAACAGTATCTTGAACAGGGAAAACCTATAACTTACGTACAGTTTAGGATAAAATAATCGCCTTTGGAGGAAACCAAAATTTTCCTTATTACCTATTTTGCGGCTTTACTGGGCGTAGTTCCTCCGGGGCTTGTGAACATGAGCGTGGCCAAGACCTGCGTAAAAAGAGGTAAAAAGAACGGGATCTATATGGCCTTTGGGGCCTCTTTTATTGTCCTGCTGCAGGCAGCTATTGCGATCATGCTTGCCAGGTATATCTTTGACAACACCTATATCAATAATGTGCTCCTGCGGGCCGGACTGGTGATCTTTTTGATCATGATGTTCTATTTTCTGCTAATGGCGCAGCGCAAGAGAAAAGAGGTGGAAGTCACGCCCACTTCAGGGTTTAGAAGTATTCTAAAAGGTATGATGATAGGAGCGTTGAACATTTTTCCCATTCCTTTCTTTGTCGCCCTTGCTGCTGCACTAAATGTACATGGCGATATAGAATACCACCTCCTGAACAATACAGCTTTCGTACTCGCGGCTTCCCTTGGCACTTTTACCACACTTTACCTTTACGCGCTTTTCTTCGCAAAAATTGAGGCAGATGGCACCTATTTCGCGAAATATTCCAACTACTTCATGGCTGCCCTGATGTTGATCCTGGTCGTCATCACCTTCATAAGGATCTTTTCCCAGTAATGGCTGAAAATTCATTCTTTTTACGGGTGTATGAGGTGGTGAGGCAGATACCGCCGGGAAGGGTTACAAGTTACGGAGCTATAGCACGTTTTCTCGGTGCAGCCGGGAGTTCGAGAATGGTGGGGTGGGCGATGAATAATGCTTCCAAAATGGAAGATATTCCGGCACAGAGAGTGGTCAACAGGAATGGCTTGCTAACCGGAAAACACCATTTTCCCGGTACTCGGGTCATGGAGCAAATGCTCGAAGCCGAAGGAGTTGAGGTAAAGGACGACAAGGTGGTGCATTTCCAGGAAATATTCTGGGATCCAAATAAAGAACTCTAGCTTATTTCGGCATTGTTTTTATCAATCATCAAAATTGGGTAATAACTTCGTTATCTTAGGTTTTCGCTTTATATTTGCGTTTAGAATGAATCTACATAAGGTTCAAAATTATCGATGATAACCGCATGAAATTCAACAGAAAAGATATATTAAATGCTCTTGAGACCATTTCGGTTTCAGGAGAGGGTAAGAACATGGTAGAGAGCGGTGCAGTTCAGAACATCATGACCTTTGGAGACGAGGTGGTGGTCGATCTTTTGCTCACCACTCCTGCGCTACATATTAAAAAACGCGCAGAGGTCGACGTGATGAAGGCGATACATGAGCACGTTCATCAAAAAATAAAAGTGAAGGTGAACATTAAGGTCCAGGCACCCGAGAAAACCGAGATCAAAGGAAAAGCAATTCCGGGCATTAAGAATATCGTAGCCGTAGCCTCTGGAAAAGGTGGGGTAGGGAAGTCTACTGTGACGGCCAATCTTGCTGTTAGCCTCGCAAAAATGGGATTTAAAGTAGGTCTTTTGGATTCAGATATCTATGGCCCTTCCATGCCAATGATGTTTGATGTACAGGCAGAAAAGCCTCTTTCTGTCAATGTAGACGGAAAATCCAAAATGAAACCTATTGAAAATCACGGCGTGAAACTGCTATCCATTGGTTTCTTTACACAGCCAAACCAGGCCGTGATCTGGAGAGGACCAATGGCTGCAAAGGCCTTAAATCAAATGATCTTTGATGCTGCCTGGGGAGAACTTGATTTCCTTTTGGTAGATCTTCCTCCCGGAACCGGGGATATTCACCTTTCAATAATGCAGTCCCTGCCATTGACAGGAGCTGTGGTTGTTAGTACACCTCAAAATGTAGCTCTTGCCGATGCCCGCAAAGGAGTGGCAATGTTCCAGCAGGAGAGTATCAATGTGCCTGTACTGGGGATCATAGAGAACATGGCATATTTTACTCCGGAAGAATTACCCGATAATAAATATTACATTTTTGGAAGGGAAGGCGCCAAAATGCTGGCCGAAGATCTACAGGTGCCATTTTTAGGACAAATTCCGCTGGTACAGAGTATCAGGGAAGCGGGAGATATTGGGCATCCGGCAGCATTGCAGGAAAACACTCCGCTTTCTAAGGCTTTTGAAGTCCTTACGCAGAATGTAGTTCAGGAGACCGTAAACCGCAACAGCAGTTTACCTCCAACCGAGGCAATTAAAATCACCACTATGGCTGGCTGTAGTGCAGTTAATAAATAGTCATGACAAGCGAAGAAGTTAGATTGAACGTAGAGAGAGCTCTTGAAGAAATAAGGCCTTTCTTAAGAAATGATGGGGGAGATATCTCTCTTATTAGCATTGAAGATGACGATAGGCTGGTAAAGGTTCAGTTGCAGGGAGCCTGCGTAGGTTGTAGCGTTAACACCATGACCTTAAAATCGGGTGTTGAAATGACCATTAAAAGATATGTGCCTCAAATTGAAAAAGTGCTCAACATCGAAAAGTAGCATTTTTGGCACTTTACAAAATGATACGTAATGATTAAAACAGATATGTTGATTATCGGCGCTGGGCCCACGGGCCTTTTTGCCGTATTTGAAGCAGGATTATTAAAATTAAAATGTCACCTTATAGATGCGCTGCCACAGCCGGGAGGCCAGTGTTCAGAAATATATCCTAAGAAACCCATCTATGATATCCCTGCCTTTCCCGAAATTCTTGCAGGCGACCTGGTCGACAATCTCATGGAGCAAATTCGGCCGTTCGAACCGGGGTTTACCCTGGGGGAAAGAGCCGAGACCATAGATAAGCTGGATGACGGTTCTTTTATAGTGACTACAAGCGAAGGAACGCAACATCACGCACCGGTGGTAGTTATCGCCGGCGGACTTGGTAGTTTTGAACCGCGTAAACCGCCTATTCCCAATATCTCCAGGTACGAGAATAAAGGAGTGGCTTATATGATCAAGGAGCCTGAAGATTACCGCGACAAGCGCGTTGTGATCGCCGGGGGCGGAGATTCTGCTCTTGACTGGGCTATTTATCTTTCTGAAGTTGCTTCGGAAGTTTCATTGGTCCACAGGAGAAATGAATTTCGGGGCGCCCTGGATTCTGTAGAGAAGGTCTCCGAACTTTCAAAAATCGGAAAAATAAATCTCATCACAGAAGCTGAAGTAGTAGGCCTTAAAGGTGAAGGAGCACTAGAATCAGTAGTGATACGTCATAAAGGAGAGGCTTCAGAAGAAGAGATCAAGGAGACAGATTTCTTCATTCCGCTCTTCGGACTTTCTCCTAAACTTGGACCCATAGCAAACTGGGGACTGGAGATAGAGAAGAATGCGATCAAGGTGGATAACAGCTATGATTACCAAACCAATGTACCGGGAATTTATGCTATTGGAGACGTAAATACCTATCCCGGTAAACTCAAGTTGATACTTTGTGGTTTCCACGAAGCGGCCATCATGTGTCAAAGTGCTTACCAACGCATCTTTCCCGATAAAAGATACGTCATGAAATATACTACCGTAAGCGGTGTGAATGGATTTGACGGCAGTAAGAAGGAAGCGAAAAGAGAAGTAGTAAAAAGTATTAATTGAAAACCACGCCTCACAGGTTGAAATCTGTGAGGTCTTTCTGTTTCGATATGTCAGATATCAAGATCACCATAATTGACCGGGAAGGAGAAGCACACCTTGTAGATGCGCCTACAGATATGAATATGAACCTCATGGAGGTGATCCGTTCTCACGAACTGGCTCCTGAAGGAACTATTGGTATCTGCGGCGGTATGGCCATGTGTGCCTCCTGCCAATGTTATATCCTCAATAAGGAACACCTTATGCCCGAAAAGGGTTATGAGGAGGAAGATATGCTGGACCAGGCCTTTTTTGTGCAGGATAACAGCCGGTTAAGCTGCCAGATTCCTATGGAGAAAGAACTGGAAGGACTGGAAGTAAAGATCGCTCCCTACAACGCCGACTAGCTTTAAAAAAGGGTTCGGTTTTTGCCTTTTTTGAAGGTCAAGTAAAAAATCAAGCAGCATGATCCTCAATGTAATCGTCTTTTATTCGAATAAGTCGAAAGACTATCTAAAGCTGGATGGGGTCATTTCTAAGAAACCTGCAGAGCTTAAGACTGTTTGCTGTGAAAAATATAAAAAGGGCAAACGCTGTAAACGCTGCCCTTGTTTTGATTTAGATATTTAATTTCACTACTGAAAAGCCGGGATCCCGGTAATATCCAATCCTGTGATCAACAGGTGAATATCGTGAGTCCCTTCGTAGGTGATCACGCTTTCCAGATTCATGGAATGACGCATAATGCTGTATTCGCCGGTTATTCCCATGCCTCCCAATATTTGTCTCGCTTCCCGGGCTATGTTTATTGCCATGGCTACGTTGTTCCTTTTTGCCATTGAGATCTGTGCAGAGGTCGCAGTACCTTCATTCCTCATCACTCCTAATCTCCAGGCCAATAGTTGAGCCTTGGTTATTTCGGTGATCATTTCGGCTAATTTCTTTTGTTGCAATTGAAAACTTGCAATTGGTTTCCCAAATTGCTCCCGTTCCTTTGCATACCGCAGTGCAGTGTCATAGCAATCCATCGCTGCACCAATTGCCCCCCATGCAATCCCGTATCGGGCTGAATCAAGGCAACCAAGAGGAGCTCCTAATCCGCTCTTTTCGGGCATCAGGTTTTCCTTAGGTACTTTTACATCGTTAAAGACCAGTTCGCCTGTTGCACTAGCGCGCAGAGACCATTTGTTGTGAGTTTCAGGAGTGGTAAAGCCTTCCATTCCACGCTCGACGATGAGGCCGTGAATTCGTCCATCTTCATTCTTTGCCCAAACAATGGCAATGTCGGCAAAAGGGGCATTAGAGATCCACATTTTTGCTCCGTTCAGGAGGTAATGATCTCCTTTGTCTTTGAAATTGGTGGTCATTCCCCCGGGATTGGAACCGTGATCCGGCTCTGTCAATCCGAAACAACCAATCATTTCACCTGAGGCAAGCTTCGGAAGGTATTTTTTCTTCTGCTCTTCAGTTCCATATTTAAAGATAGGGTACATTACTAAGGACGACTGTACCGAAGCTGTAGAACGAACACCACTATCACCACGCTCAATTTCCTGCATGATGAGTCCGTAGGAGATTTGATCCAATCCGGCGCCGCCATATTCTTCAGGAATGTACGGGCCAAAAGCGCCGATCTCGGCGAGACCGTTTATTAATTGCTTCGGAAACTCAGCTTTTTGCGCTGCTTCTTCTATAATAGGAGATACTTCTCGCTTCACCCATTCCCGGGAAGCGTCACGTACCATTTTATGTTCGTCGGAAAGTAATTCGTCGAGATTGTAATAATCTGGAGCCGTAAACTGGTCTGCTTTCATTGTTGGTGTTATTTGTTTGTCTGGAAGAGTAAATTTAAGCAAACAGAAGTTAGGGGCAAGTGTGAAAAGAAGATTAAAAGATTGCTTAGCTCCAAGAAACAAGAACCAGGAGGAATAACTTATACTTAAGGCATAAGACAGTCATCAGTCTAAATATTTAATTAATTCTGTTCAGGATCTACAAAGGATTTCATGAAGAGTTTCGGAGAAAAATCACATCTTCTGATCGAGTAATTTCTTGAGTAGTTCGGGGTCCATTCTGTTGTTGAAAAAAGTGATCAGCTGGACTTTATTTTTAGATTCATTTATTCTATAAAAAAGAGTAGTATTTGGATGTATTATCACCCTCTGAATTTTGGAATTGGTGTCAATGAATGGGTGTGAAACCTTTCCAGAAGATTTTCATTGGTAAGATTGTGAAAAGTGGCAATTTCTTTTTTTGTCCAGTGCTTCTCAAGGTTGGCCAGAATTTCGAAATAGGTAATTCTGGCCATTCTGGTCCAGACTATTTCGAACTTAAATTCCATATTTTTGTTTAACCTCTCTCATCACATCTTTATGAGAATGGGTGTTCCCCTCTTCAATATCTTTTAAACCCGCTTTAATAAATAGTCTTTCGGTGTCTGATAATTGATATGACTCTTCAGAATTCAGCGTCTCACTTTTTATTTTTTTGACTCGCTTCACTATGGATTCATCCTTAAGGGACATTATCCATTTAATTAGTTGATATTTTTCAGCAGGTAAGTCCATTTTTTCCTTTTAAGATACTAATAAGTGCAGGGATTATAAGAAAAAAAGCGTGCTCCTCTTACATCTTCAAATAGAAATCCTTCACCAGGTCAATATATTCTTGAGTATATTGATGGCGGGCGGTCTCAATGACCAGCTCATCTTTGCTGAACTGAGGTTCCAAAAATGACATTTCCAGCAGACATCTTTTTACGGGAGAATGTGGAGTGCCCTTTACCCGGGTGATGTGTTGTGGATGAAGACCGAAATGTTTTCCGATCTTTAGGAAATGTTTCTCTTCAGAAGCCGGAATAACAACTGCGAATTTTCCCTTTTTTGAGAGGAGTAGGGAAACACCTTCTAATAATTCCTCAAAGGGGAGTGCCTCTGCGAATCTTGCCTGATCCCTCTTTGCGTCTCCTGAAGAATAATCGGCTGAGTAGAAGGGAGGATTCGAAATAATGAGGTCATACTTTTCCTCTTCCTCCATACCTTCATCCTGCATCTCTTCTACAAACTCGTCAAAGGCCGCATGATAGCAGAACAGCCTGTCGCCCCAGTCGCTGTTCTCAAAATTCTCCACAGCCTGCTCATAAGCATCTTCGTCGATTTCCAGGGCATCAATGAGTTCTGCATTGCTTCTCTGAGCGAGCATCAAAGCAATAAGTCCCGTCCCGGTGCCAACGTCCAAAATAGAAAATGGTTGGTGCTCCAGGGAAACCCATGCACCGAGGAGGACTCCGTCGGTTCCGACTTTCATGGCGGTGCGGTCTTGTTGGATATTGAACTGCTTGAATCTAAAGGGCTGGTTCATATTAAAACGATTCTAGGATCTAGAGTCTAGAATCCAGACTCTAATCAGAAATTTGCTTTCGATCTATAGATAAAGGTCGATAAGTCCCTCCGGCGTCTTCACAAAAATGGTCTTGTTCTTTTTATCCACTTTTTCGAGGAACTGGTCGTTCATGGGGATAAGCACCTGTTTGCCTTCTTTTTCAATCTCGAAAAGGGCTTGTGAGGTAGTGTCGTTGATCCCGGTGAGGGTGCCAACTGTGCCGTAATTTGCATCTTCAACGGTAAATCCTATGATCTCATGGAAGTAGAATTGGTCTTCACTTAGCTCGGGCAGTAGATTGAGCGGCAGGTAAAGATCGCATTTCATAAGGTCTTCGGCGTCTTCTTCAGAATCTACCTCTTCAAATTTTACGCGTAGCAGATTGCTTTTTTGAAGTGAACTTCTTTCAATAAAAAATGGAACCAGATTATTGTCGTACTCGACAAAAACTGATTCCATTTCTAAATAACTTTCGGGTTCATCGGTATCGAGTTTGATCAATACCTCTCCCTTAAAACTGAATTTACTAACGATCCTGCCAAGATAGAAACACTCTTCCTTTGTCATTGCTCGTTAGAATGAAAATTTAAGATCCGCTTTGGTCTTGTTTTTCTTCAGCGTTTGCTTCAGCCGCAGTTGCGTCATCCACTTCGTTTGCAGCAGCAGCTTCCTGGTCTTCGGTAGTTTCCTCAACTTCAGGTTGTGCAGCGGCAGCAGCTTCAGCTTCGCGTTTTGCGTTGACTTCTTTTTCAGCTTCAAGAGCCTTAGCTTTAGCAGCTTCCTGCTCTTTGCTCAAGTTCTCTTTTTTAGCTTCTACTTTACCTTCTTTTTCCGATACCCATGCGTTGAATTTCTCCTCTGCTTGCTCTTCGGTCAAAGCGCCTTTTCTTACACCACCTACAAGGTGATTTTTAAGAAGAATTCCTTTGTAAGAAAGGATAGCCCTTGCAGTATCTGTTGGCTGTGCACCATTCTGTAACCATTTTACAGAACTATCAACATCAATCTCAATAGTTGCAGGGTTAGTGGTTGGATTGTAAATTCCTAATTTCTCAAGAAATTTACCATCTCTTTTTGCGCGTGAATCCGCAGCAACGATCCAGAAAAAAGGCTTTCCTTTTTTACCGTGTCTTTGTAATCTAATCTTTACAGGCATAAAAATTAATTTGTGGGGTTCCCGACCCCGGTTATTAATGAGGGGGCAAAGATACTATTATTTTTGATTGTGTATTAGAGAGTTAGTGAAAAATCTTCACCGCTCCCGGGTCTTTTAATATTATCTGTTTTTACACAAAGTTAAGGAGTGCTAAACCCTGTTAAACATTGGGTTAGCTCCTTTCTTGTGCCTTATCTTTAATCTGAAAAAAATTGCTAATCATAAAAGAAAAAGAGATGAACACAACAAAAGATCTGGCTGCAAAGCTGAATGAGCTTCTGGAAAAGAACTATGACTCAGAAAAAGGATTTCAAAAAGCGGCCGAGGATGTGAAGAATCCGAGGTTAAAGGAATTCTTTGAAGCCAAAGCCAAAGAACGCTATGAGTTTGGACATGAATTAAAGACCGAAATCAAGAATCTCGGGGAATCCCCCGATAAGGGAACCAGTGTGGCCGGGGATGCCCACAGGGCGTGGATGGATTTAAAGAGTGCTTTCTCAACAGAAAACGAAGAGGCTATTCTTGAAGAAGCTGTGAGAGGAGAAAAGACTGCTGTGGAAGATTACAACAAGATCATCGATGAAAATGGATTTGCTCCTTCTACTGCAAACCTGCTTATTAAGCAGCGAAATGCTATTGAGCGCACCTTCAAACAGGTAAAAGACCTGGAAGATGCTTTTGATTAGGAGATACTAAAATGGAGATCTAAGCCCGGGAAAAATCCCGGGTTTTTTTATACCCAAAAATGACTTTTTTGATCCTTGTTTTTCGTTAATAATTCCTGAAAACTTTCCCTGCGGGTACGTCAAATTATACTTATTTTTACCCTTTCAATTTTGCTTCAAAATTTTTGGTTGATGCTAGTTATCAGCTAAAAAGCCTCTAAAAATCGCATTTTATGTACCTTATTTTTGATACAGAAACTACCGGTCTTCCCAAGCGTTGGGACGCCCCTCTTACAGATAGTGACAACTGGCCACGATGTATACAGATAGCATGGCAGTTGCACGATGAAATGGGCCGGGTAGTTGAGCATCAGGATTATTTGGTGCAGCCCGAAGGTTTCAATATTCCTTATGATGCCGAGAAGGTGCACGGGATCTCTACAGAACTTGCGCAGGAAGACGGAGTGACTCTTAAGGAGGTGCTGGAGAAATTCAACATCGCCCTTTCCCGCTCGAAATTCGTGGTGGGCCAAAATGTTGGTTTCGATGTGAATATCATGGGAGCAGAATTTCACCGGCTCCAAATGGAAAATAAATTGCAGGAGCTCCCTGTGTTGGATACCTGTACCGAAGTTACTGCCCAGCTATGTTGTATTCCCGGCGGAAGGGGAGGGAAGTTCAAGCTGCCTACTCTTACTGAATTGCATGAATTCCTTTTTCACGAACCTTTTGCTGAAGCTCACAATGCAACTGCCGATGTAGAGGCCACTACGCGCTGTTTCCTGGAACTTATAAGGAAGAGGGTATTCACCCCGGAAGAACTGGATGTGAAGCCTGATTATTTCGAGAACTTTTCTGAAGCCAATCCGCAGCCAATTCGGCTTATTGGCTTGAAGCATATCAACCTGAAAAAGGCTTCCGAAGAAATAAGGAAAAGGCTTCAGAAGAAAGAAGATAAAGGGATCTCTTCCGCAGAAATAAAGGAAAATCTGGAAAAACTGGATGAAGTTGCATTTTCTCACCTTCACAACCACAGCCAATTTTCCATTTTACAATCAACAATAAGTATTAAGGACCTTGTGAATGCTGCTGCAAGCCAGAATATGCCTGCAGTTGCCCTTACAGATCATGCAAACATGATGGGCGCTTTCCATTTCGTGAAAGAGGTGGGTACCTATAATAAGGGAGTAAAGGCGAAAAATGCGGCTTCAGTTGAAAATGATGAACCTGCCACTGCACGTGAGCTTAAAGCAATTGTGGGATGTGAGTTCTTTGTGTGTGAAAACCGCAAGGATAAAAGCAGGAAAGACAATGGTTACCAGGTAGTATTGCTGGCAAAAAATAAAAAAGGCTACCATAACCTCGCTAAAATGTCTTCCATCGCGTATACCGAAGGATTTTATTATGTCCCGAGGATAGACCGGGAGGTGATACAGCAGTACAAAGAAGATATTATTGTGCTTACCGGAAACCTGTATGGGGAAGTGCCGGGGAAAATATTGAACGTAGGGGAAAATCAAGCCGAAGAAGCACTTTTGTGGTGGAAAGAGCAATTTGGGGATGATCTCTACGTGGAGATTATGCGCCATAATCAGGAGGACGAGAACAGGGTAAATCCTGTGCTGGTCGAACTGGCAAAAAAACATGAGGTGAAGCTGGTTGCTACCAACAATACCTATTACTGTGAGCAGGAAGATGCGAATGCGCATGATATTCTATTATGTGTAAAGGACGGGGAGAAGCAGGCGACACCTATTGGGCGGGGTCGTGGCTACAGGTATGGCCTGCCGAATAATGAATATTACTTCAAGAGCGGAGATGAAATGAAGGCGCTGTTCAAAGATCTGCCCGAAGCTATTTCGAATGTTCAGGAAGTAGTAGATAAAGTCGAGCCTTATGAATTAGCACGTGATGTACTGCTGCCAGCATTTACCATTCCTGAGGAATTCATAGTTCCAGAAGATGCCGAAGATGGAGGGAAAAGAGGAGAAAATGCATACCTGAAACACATTACCTACGTAGGTGCCGAAAAACGCTATGGCGAGATCACTTCTGCTATTAAGGAGCGTCTTGATTTCGAACTTTCGGTTATTGAGAATACTGGATATCCCGGATATTTCCTCATTGTGGAGGATTTCATAAGGGAAGCGCGAAATATGGACGTTTCAGTCGGCCCCGGAAGAGGATCGGCGGCGGGAAGTGCGGTTGCCTATTGCCTTGGGATCACGAATATAGACCCAATCAAGTACGATCTGCTTTTTGAGAGATTCCTGAATCCGGACAGGGTGAGCATGCCCGATATTGATATCGACTTTGATGATGAAGGTCGTAGCCGGGTAATGGACTACGTGATCAATAAATATGGAGCTAACCAGGTGGCACAGATCATCACCTATGGCACCATGGCAGCAAAGTCTTCTATTAGAGATACTGCCAGGGTACTGGATCTCCCTTTGAATGAAGCCGACAGGATCGCAAAGCTGATTCCAAACACCAAGCTGGCAAAGATCTTCGGAATGGATGATAAAACCATTAGGAGCAGCTTTAGAAGTGAGGAAGTAGATAAGATCAATGAACTGCTGAATATTTCTGAAGGAGATGACCTGGAGGCACAAACTGTGAACCAGGCACGCATCCTTGAGGGTTCGGTAAGAAATACAGGTATACATGCCTGTGGGGTGATCATTACTCCAAGCGATATCACCAATTTTGTTCCGGTGGCGGTAGCCAAGGACTCCGATCTTTATGTGACCCAGTTCGACAACTCCGTTGTAGAAAGTGCCGGACTTCTGAAAATGGATTTTTTGGGTCTTAAGACTCTTACCTTAATAAAAGATACCGTTAAGATCGTTAAGGGGCGACATGATATCGACCTCGATCCAGATAATTTTCCGCTCGACGATGAAAAGACATATGAGCTTTTCCAGAGAGGAGAGACAGTAGGGATCTTCCAGTATGAATCGCCGGGGATGCAAAAGCATATGAAGGATCTGAAGCCTACTGTGTTTGATGACCTTATTGCCATGAATGCTCTTTACAGGCCGGGACCAATGGAATACATCCCGAGCTTTATTGCACGTAAACACGGGGATGAGGAGATCGTGTATGACCTGCCGGCAATGGAGGAGTATCTTAAAGAGACCTACGGAATTACAGTATACCAGGAGCAGGTGATGCTCCTTTCCCAGAAACTTGCCAGCTTTACAAAAGGTGAAGCCGATGTATTGCGGAAGGCTATGGGTAAAAAGATCTTCTCGCTACTTGAAGAATTAAAACCTAAATTCCTGGATGGTGGGGAAGCAAACGGGCACCCAAGAGACGTTCTGGAAAAGATCTGGAAAGACTGGGAAGCTTTCGCTTCTTATGCTTTCAACAAATCGCACTCCACCTGTTATGCCTGGATAGCTTATCAAACGGCCTATTTAAAAGCGCATTATCCTGCCGAATACATGGCCGCGGTACTTTCCAACAATATGAATGACATCAAGCAGGTTACCTTCTTTATGGAAGAATGTAAGCGCATGAAGCTCAATGTACTTGGTCCGGATGTCAACGAATCTTATTATAAATTCTCTGTTAACAAGGAGAATGCTGTTCGCTTTGGAATGGGTGCGATAAAAGGAGTTGGAGCAGGAGCTGTGGCGACTATTGTCGAGAACAGAAAAGAGAAAGGTCCTTACAGGTCCATTTTTGACATGGCTAAAAGGATAGACCTTAGGGCTGCCAATAAAAAAGCGTTTGAAAACCTCGCTTTAGCAGGTGGTTTCGACAGTTTTGGGGAAACACACCGTGCCCAGTATTTCCATGATGAAGGTGATGGAATTACCTTTTTGGAGAAGGTGGTGAAATACGCAGCCAAATTCCAGGAGAATGAGAATTCGGCGCAGGTGAGTCTTTTTGGGGATGCCAGTGAAGTGCAGATACCAGAGCCGGTTGTGCCACCCTGCGAGGAGTGGGGGACGATGGAGAAATTGAAGCGGGAACGTGAGGTTGTAGGGATCTATATATCCGGCCACCCCCTTGATGATTTTAAAACTGAATTGAAGTGTTTCTGTAATGCGATCCTCGCCGATTTCCAGAACCTGGAGGAAGTCGTGAATAAAGAGCTCACGTTTGGAGGTGTGATTAGTGACGTACAGCACAGGGTGAACAAACAGGGACAAGGCTGGGCAAGCTTTATTGTGGAGGATTACTCAGATTCTTATGAATTTAGAATGTTTAAGGAAGAGTATCTTAAATACAGGCACTTCTTAGTTCCAAATTCTTTTATTCATGCCAAGGTTTTTGTCAGAGAAGGTTATCCAAACAGGGAGACAGGTAAAAAAGGAGATCCGCGGTTGCAGTTCAACAACATTCAGCTATTACATGATGTAATGGAAGCCTATGCTAAGAAACTTACCATCCAGCTAAATATTGATGAACTTCAGGAGGAAAAGATAAATGTGCTTCAGGACATTTTCAGCAGCCATAAGGGCGACAATAAATTAAATTTCGTGGTGTATGAAATGAAGGACAGAATAAAGCTTCATATGCCCAGCAGGAAGCAAAAAGTGAGGATATCACAGGAGTTGCTCAATGCCCTTGAGGAACAGCAGGTACTTTACAAGCTGAATTAAAAAAATAAAGACCCCTCAAAAATGCTATTTTTGAGGGGTCTTTAAATATCCGGCTAAAGAACCGAATATGTCATCTTGTGCTTCAGGCTACTTTGTGAGTTCCATGTAAACCAGGAATAAAGCAAAAACTGCTGTAAAAAGAATAAAAGAGAGGATAATTCCTATCACAGCCTTTTGTACTAATGAGAAACCTGAAGTTTGATCTTTCCAGAGTTGAGCTAGTGCTGTCATCGTAATTTTTTTAGGGGTAAAATTGTTTGAAACTTTAGTGATTTTGAATTACTTACGCTAATAAAGTTAAGCATATAACCCGAGCTATTTTGGCTTTTCGTTAACAAAACGCTGAAGTCGCAAATAGGGTCGATGAGTGACAGTAAAGCTTTGGAAAAAGAAAGAAATTTCCTACATTAAAGAGTTGCATGTCTTGTTTTTTATAGGTGGTGGTGATATGCAAATAGCCAAATGTGATATGGAGCTTGTAAGGAGTTCCCATTATTTTGACTAATTTCGTGTATTACATAAAAATGAACTAAAAAAAAGAATATGGCTTTAGAGATAACTGATGCGACTTTTGAAGAAAAAGTATTGAAAAGTGATAAACCTGTTATGGTTGACTTTTGGGCAGCGTGGTGTGGACCATGTAGAATGGTAGGACCTATCATTGATGATATTAGCAAGGAATATGAAGGAAAGGCAGTGGTTGGCAAACTAGATGTGGATGCTAATCAAGAATACGCCGCAAAATATGGGGTACGTAACATTCCTACTGTTTTGATCTTCCAGAATGGAGAAGTAGTAGGAAGACAGGTAGGAGTTGCTCCCAAGAACACTTATGCCGAGGCACTTGATCAACTGTTATAGTTTTTTGTGCAGATAGATAATAAAGATCCGGAGGTAATTCTCCGGATTTTTTTATGCCCATAATTCTGTAACTTGTCATACAAACATTACTAAATGCAGCTAGAGCAAGAGATACATAAAACTGGAGGATTTCTAAATCTTGACCTGTTGGCAAGACAGGTGGTGGAGGGCTTTATCTCGGGTTTGCACAAGAGTCCGTTTCACGGCTTTTCGGCAGAGTTTGCCGAGCATAAAGTATATAACCAGGGAGAGAGCACCCGGCACATAGACTGGAAGCTCTATGCAAAGACAGATAAGCTCTATACAAAGCGTTATGAGGAGGAGACAAACCTGCGTTGCCATTTGATCCTGGACAATTCCCCATCCATGCATTACCCCAAAAGGCGGGATCAGGATCTCAAAAATTTGAACAAGATAGGCTTCTCGGTGCTAGCTTCAGCCTGTTTGATGCAGATCCTCAAGAAACAAAGGGATGCAGTAGGATTGAGTATTTACAGTGATAAGTATGAATATTATGCTCCCGAAAAAGGAAGTGAGCGCCACCGCCAAATGCTGCTGCACGAATTGGAGCAAATCCTTGAGCAGCCAAAGCAAAAGGAAGAAACTGCCACCTATACGTATCTTCACCTGATTGCTGAAAAGATAAAGAGGCGGTCCCTTATTTTCTTTTTTTCAGACATGTTCCAGGATGAGGTGGAAGAAGAAAAACTTTTTGAAGCGCTGAGACATTTGAAATATAACAAACATGAGCTGGTGTTATTCCATGTCCTGGATAAAAGGAAAGAGTTAAGCTTTGACTTTGGAGAAGAGCCGCGGCGGTTTACAGATGTAGAAACAGGAGAAAAGATCGATCTTTACGCTGATAATGTGAGGATTAGTTACAAGCAGGAAGTTGATGATTACTTTAGCCGGTTAAAACTAAAGTGTGCGCAGTATGGAATAAAGTACGTGCAGGCCGATATCAATGAGAGCTTTAATAAAATTCTATCCACATATTTAGTTGAGCGTCAGAAGTTTGTGTAGTATATGAAAAATACTTCCAAATAATTTTAAAAAAGGTTTGTGGAATTTAAAATGTGCTGTATATTTGCCCTCGCAATTCAGCAATGCACCTGTTGTAAAGCCGAATTGAGAAGTTCTTAAAATATTGGTCTGGTAGTTCAGTTGGTTAGAATACCTGCCTGTCACGCAGGGGGTCGCGAGTTCGAGTCTCGTCCAGACCGCTAGGAGAAATCCAAAAGCACCCTAAAAACCTCTAAATCAATGATTTAGAGGTTTTTTCTTTTTAAATCATTTCATTTAATGGCAAATAAATGCAATTAATTGGTGCTCAATTCGGTGCGTCTTTTTGCTCTTAAAAAAGACGCACCGAATTATTTGTAAAGTATTGTTAACAAAGGCTTTGCAAGGTTCTTTTAACATTTTTTAAGCCCCTATTTTAGTACCTTTCAGGTGAGCATTTTAAAAGACGCACCTATGTCAAAGTTACTAAGCATCCTATTCTTTCCTAAAAAAGGGAGATCTTCAACTAGTGATTACGCCGTGTTGTACGCCAGGATTACCTATGATGGTCATCGGGTTGAGTTCAGTACGGGCCGAAAAGTTCATTTAAAAAACTGGAACAGTAAAAGTGGAAAGACAAAAGGCAACTCTGCGGAATCACAATCTATTTCCAGATTTATTGATTCTATCCGAGCAGCCTTATATGATATTCATGATCGTCTCTTGAGAGAGAATAGGCCAATTTCTGCTGCAATTATTAAAGATATTTATTCAGGCAAAAAGGAAAAACAATATATGCTGCTGGTGATTTTCCAGGACCATAACGATCAGATGGAAAAATTGATCGGAAAAGGATTCACAAAGGGCACACTGCAGCGATACAATGCTTGCAAAAAACACATTGAAGATTATTTGGCCTTCAGAGGAAAAAGAAGAGATATTCCCGTGGAAGATGTGGATCATAAATTTATAACCGGATTTGACCACTTTTTAAGATCAGAGAAAGATTGTGCTCATAATACTGCTCAAAAGTACATTGTTAACTTTAAGAAGATCATTCGCATCGCCTATGCAAATCAGTGGATAGATAAAGATCCATTCTTTCACTGGAAAGGGAGTTGGAAAACCTCCGACCGGGAATATCTAACTGATTCCGAGCTCCAGAACATGGCTGATAAAGAATTTGATATTCCTCGTTTAGAACTGGTAAGGGATATATTTCTTTTTTGCTGTTATACCGGCTTGGCCTTTGCAGACGTAAAAAAGCTTTCTTCAGATGATATAGTGATTAACATTAGGGGCCAAAAATGGATTAAAACCAAAAGGCAAAAAACAAAATCATTGAGTAGTATTCCTCTACTAGATATTCCGAAAGCTATTCTGGACAAGTATGCGGAACATCCCCATGTGAAAACTGGAAAGGTGGTTTTGCCGGTGTTGACAAATCAAAAATCAAATGCATACTTAAAAGAGATAGCTGACCTCTGCGGAATAAAAAAGAATTTAACTACTCATTTAGCTCGCCATACCTTTGCAACCACTGTAACGCTTTCTAAAGGTGTGCCAATAGAGTCCGTAGGAAAAATGCTCGGGCACAGATCTTTAAAAACTACTCAAATTTATGCTAAAGTTTTAGATGAAAAAGTTGAGCGAGATATGCAACTTCTCGAAGTAAAGAATTCTGCTATAAAAGCATCATTAGTAGTAAAGGAATTACCTAACGGACTGAATAAATAAAAAATTCACTGTTGTCTACAGCACATTGCAATTTTCCAATTAACACAAAATTTTATTGTATAAAAATCTCAAGCAATTCTACCGCTTCTGAGTTTATCTGCACTTCATTAATTTCTGCAGGAATTAAAATTGTTTGGCCCATTACTAATTCCTCTGAATTGCCTGCCACTGTAAAATTCGCCTTACCACTTACGCACATGTATATAACAAAGGAATCCAATTCTGAATAATCTTTTAAAAGTTTTCCCCTGACAGGAAGAAAATTAGTAATGAAATATTCGCAGCTGACAATATTGCTTGAAAGATTCTCTGCTTTAGAAAATTCTCTTTTGAAATCATTCTTTTCATCAAAATCAATCGCATCTAAAGCAAGATCTGTATGAAGTTCTCTTGTTTTTCCTTCTGAATCCAATCGGTCCCAATCATAAATTCGGTAAGTGATGTCTGAAGTTTGCTGAATTTCGGCCAAAAGAACCCCGGCTCCAATTGCATGAACCTTCCCTGTGTTGATGAAAAAGGAGTCACCCTTTTGCACTTTTTCGAAGTTTAACAAATCGATAAGCTTTCCAGAATTGAGGTGGTCAAGATATTCTGCTTTAGAAATGGACTTTTTGAAACCTACATTGATTTCTGCACCTTCATCGGCCTGCAGGATATACCACATTTCAGTTTTTCCAAAGGAATTGTGACGTTTTCGGGCGATGCTGTCATGAGGATGCAGTTGTACAGATAACGCCGTGTTTGCATCAATGAACTTAATCAAAAGGGGGAATTCCGGGCCGAATCTTTCATAATTATTCTTTCCTAAAAACTGCTCCTTGTACAGCTCTATAATAGTTTTTAAGGTTTTTCCTTTCAGTGGTCCATTAGCGGCAACAGAAATATCATTTTTGACACCAGAAATTTCCCAACTTTCTCCAAGACTACTTTCGTCTGATTTCTTTTTCAGGATTTCTGTCAATTTATTTCCTCCCCAAATTTTTTCTTTTAATATAGGTTCAAAACGAATAGGGTATTTTATCATCACTGAATAATTTTTATAAAACTAGATCATACTGTTTTAATAAAAAATTAGGATTTATAATTAAATGTTCATATGTTTGGACATACCAACAATTAGAAATCATATGTATCTCAGTATTAAAAAATTACTTCTTTTAGCTTTTATCCCTATAACGTTTTCGCTATCCGCTCAGGATTTTAATCTTGCTAAAGATGCAAAAATAACGGCATCAAGTATTCTTAATAATAATACCGCTGCTGATCTTGTGGCAGACGGTATAATAGGAGTGGATGGATTAGGAGAATGGGTGTGCGAGGGAGTCCGAACCAGCTGGGGATATATTGAACTTCCCTGGATTCAAATGAACTGGGAGACACCTCAGAAAGTAAATAGGATCATTGTATATGATCGCCCTACAGAAAAGGAGGATGTAGCCAGTTTGAAACTGAGCTTCAGTGATGGGTCGGTACTAAATATGAGGAGAATTCCAGGGAACGGAAATGGTCATGAAATAAAATTTGACACGAAAACGATTGAGTGGGTTAAAGTACAAGTGACAGATGCCGAAGGAAAAGATGTCGGACTTTCTGAAATAGAAGTTTTAGCGGCTCCGCAGCATACGGATGATCCTATTGCCTGGGTTGATCCCTATATTGAATCCAGCAGGGGCCGCTATATCTTCTTTATTACTGGCTCCCGGCCCTTTGGAATGGCCTCAGCTGCTCCAATGACTCGCAACAAGAATCAATATGGGGGAGGATACAATTATAACTCGGAATATATTTTAGGTTTTCACCAGATTCATAGCTGGATGATCGGCGGTCTTGAGGTCATGCCGGCACCAAGCAGCATAGATCCCACAGGAGGCCATGAGAGCTGGAAATCTCGTTTCAGTCATGAGGATGAGATCGTTGCCCCTGGATTTCACAGAGTATTCCTTCGGGACCATAATATATGGGTAGAAAACACCACCACCGACAGAGTTAGCTTCTACAAATATAATTTCACAGAAGACATGGAAGCCCAAATCATTACGAACCTGGGGGGAGTGGTCAATAATAACACTATGACCAATGCCAAGGTCAACAAGGTGAGCCCTACTGAAATAGAGGGATCCTTTAGTACAGTTGATCGTTTTTGGGGAGGACCTAAGGACGTAAAGATTTTCTTCGTAGCCACATTTGATAAGCCTTTCAAGCAGATGGATGCATGGGAGGATGAGCAACTCTTCCAGGATGTTAATGAGATCGTGGGAGACAGCGCAGGAGTCTCGAACCTTTTTGATGTGAAGGCAGGTGAAGAACTTAAGATGAAAATCGCTGTTTCTTATACCAGTATTGAAAATGCCCGCAACAATATGGAGCAGGAACTTCCGCATTGGGATTTTGAGCAGGTAAAGGAGGAGTCCCGTACCGTATGGAATGACTGGCTCGGTAAGATCAAAGTAAAAGGAGGTACGTATGATCAAAAAGTTAAACTGTATACTGACCTTTGGCACGTGCTTTTGGGAAGACATAAGATCAACGACATTTCAGGAGATTATCCCGATAGAACCACCGGAGTAAGGGATGGAAATTTCACCGATGCTGAGTTCAAGATAAAAACGCTACCAAAGGACGAGAATGGTGAGGTCAAATTCAATATGTACAATTCTGATGCCTGGTGGTTATCTCAGTGGAATTTAAATATCTTATGGGGTCTGGCTTGGCCGGAAGTTATGGATGAAATGTCGTCTTCCATGGTGCAGTTTGCTGAGAATGGTTACCTACTTCCCAGAGGACCTTCAGGTGGAGGATATTCCTATATCATGACCAGTTCTCCAGCTACTAATTTAATTTCAGCAACCTATCAAAAAGGTTTACTTACCAAGATTGATGAGGATCTTGCATATAATAAGGTAAAGCAAAATCTTTTACCGGGGGGTATGTTGGGGGATGCGGAGGATATTAATTTCTACACTGAAAATGGTTATTGGCCGGGCAACGCCGGGATTACATTAGAGGCAGCATTTCAGGATTACGCACTAGCACAATGGGCGGAAAAGACAGGCAGAGATGAAGATGCCGCATTTTTTGGTAAGCGTTCTATGGGCTGGACAAAACTTTTTAATAAGGAGCACGACCTAGTCTTTCCCAGGGACAGGTCTGGAGATTTCCTTCATTCAGATCCGCTTTCAGGTGCCGGATGGGTGGAGGCAAATGCCTGGCAGGCTACCTGGTCGATATCACATGCAATAGACGAACTGGCAGAGCTCATCGGCAGTGAGGAAGCCTTGTGTGACAAGCTAAATCACGCTTTCGAAATGGCTAAGGATGACGATTTTGTATTTGGATATAGCGAAGGCTACCTGAGTTATGCTAATCAACCTGGATGTTCCAATGCACACGTTTTTAATTACGCTGGAAAACCCTGGTTGACGCAATATTGGGTGCGCAGGGTGAAAGAACAGGCATACGGTGGTACTACCCCCGAATTGGGGTATGGAGGCCATGATGAGGACCAGGGTCAAATGGGAGGTGTCAGTACGCTGATGGCTATCGGGTTGTTCAGCCTGAAAGGCAACGTGGATGCACAGCCGGTATATGATATCACCAGCCCGATCTTTGACGAAGTGATCATTGAACTGGATCCTAAGTATTATCCGGGAAAGACTTTTATAATTAAAACATATAACAATTCAAAGGAGAATATGTACATCCAGAGCGCTAAACTTAATGGCAAGGATCATAAAAAATTCTGGTTTCCTCATGAAACCTTTGCCAAGGGAGGAACATTGGAAATATATCTGGGGCCTGAACCAAATAAGTCCTGGGGAATAAAGTAATCAACGTTAATCTCCTGGGTGGCAAAAGTTAGGTCCAGGAGCCGTTTTTCTATCTGAATATAAATGAATAACCAAATAATTATTAACAACTAAAATTTTTAATATGGATGTCCTTCGTTACCACAAAGCTTGGCTGTTTCCGGTGTTCCTGTTCTGCTTTAGCTTAAGTGTCAAAGCATTTACGCCAGTCACTCTGACGGCAGTACAACAAGAAATTCCCATAACGGGGACCGTTACTTCTACTAATGGGGAGATCCTTCTGGGAGTAAATGTTCTTCTTAAGGGCACTTCAGAAGGTACTATGACTGATTTTGACGGAAACTATGAAATCAATGTTCCTGATGAGAATTCTGTACTGGTTTTTTCCTATGTCGGATATGAACCGCAGGAGGTAATCGTAGGAAATCAAAGAGAAATTAATATTCAACTTGTTCCCGATGCGGGAGAACTTTCTGAGGTGGTTCTTATTGGATATGGTGGACAAAGAAGATCAGACCTAACCGGTGCCATTTCCTCAGTCAGTTCAGAAGAATTGGAGGGGGTTGCTGCTACTACTTTTGAACAAGCATTGCAGGGAAGAGCATCTGGAGTAGAAGTAACCCAAGCGACGGGTATGCCCGGTGGGGAGACCAATATTAGAATTCGTGGAACGAGTTCTGTGAATGCAAGCAGTGAACCTCTATATGTTATTGATGGTATGCTGGTGAACAGCAATGGAAACGAAACTGCCCTGGGAGCTCGTGGTCCAAGAGTTGGACCTTTGGCTACGATCAATCCAAATGATATTGAATCAATTGAAATCTTAAAAGATGCGTCGGCAACTGCTATTTATGGTTCCCGAGGAGCAAATGGAGTTATCCTTATTACAACTAAAAAGGGTAGATCAGGTGCAGGAACGGTCAATTTTAATGCCTACTATGGAGTACAGCAAGTAAGTAATGAATTGGAGCTGTTGAATGCTACTCAATATGCAGATCTGGTGAATGATGCACAGATAAATTTTGGAAGAAATCCTGTTTATGTTAATCCGACCACTTTAGGAGAAGGGACTGATTGGCAAGAGGAATTATTCCGTATAGCACCCATAGCCGATTATCAGCTTTCGTTCTCAGGAGGTGATGAAAAGACAAATTACTCTATCTCAGGAGGATATTTCACACAAGATGGAATCGTCATTGGTTCTGATTTTGAGAGGTACTCATTCAGAGTTAATCTCGACAGGGACCTTAGTGATCGTCTTAATATCGGTACAAATCTATCGTATGCAAAAATTAACTCTAATGGTGTATTGACCGGAGCGGGAAGTTTGAACCAAGGAGTTATTTCTAATGCCTTACAGATGAATCCAATTCTTCCAGTTTATAATCCAAATATTCCTGGTGGTTATACATATGAGCATGACAGAAAAGAAGGAATTGCTAATCCTGTTGCAGAAGCTCTTGAATATGAAGCAGTAACTAATACTTCAAGACTCTTAGGTAATGTTTTTGCAGAATATGAGTTGATTACAGATCTAAAATTCAGATCTAGCTTTGGAATTGATGCTGTCACCTCAAAAGCTAGTACGTTTGGTCCTAATTTCCTTAAACAGTCGGAGAGTAGTATGGGAGAAGCTACTATCAGTGATTTACAGGCGCTGACCTGGCTTAATGAAAATACTCTTACTTACAATTATTCTTTTAATGATACCGATCGATTGACGGTTCTTGCTGGTTTTACCATGCAGGAATTTAAGAACGAGTCTCTTTTTGCCCTCGCTTTCGGATTTCCTGATGGTCGTACCGGATACCATAATCTAGGAGCTGCTGAAAATCCCCAGAATCCCGCCAACAGTGAATCTGAATGGTCATTATTGTCCTATTTAGGAAGGATTAACTATGCATTGATGGACCGATATATTTTTACAGTATCGGGGCGTGCAGATGGTTCTTCGAAATTTGCCGAAGGAAACAAATTTGGTTTCTTTCCATCCGGGGCATTTGCCTGGAGGATGTCCAATGAACCTTTTATGCAAGACCAGGACATATTCGACCAGTTGAAACTACGTTTAAGTTACGGTGTAACAGGTAACCAATCTATTGGACCTTATAATTCCTTGGCATTAATTGCACCCTTTGGTGAAGGTGTGTTCAACTATGGTCCTGAAGGAACTGTGTTTTTTGGACAAGAACCCACAGGATATCCTAACCGAGACCTTAAATGGGAAACAACACGACAAGCAAACATAGGAATAGATGCTACCTTCTGGGACGGTAGATTTTCAGCCACAGCGGATTTTTATGACAAGAGAACATCCGACCTATTACTAGGAACCCCAATTCCATATACAAGCGGTTTCCAAACCACCCTTCTAAATGTAGGTAATGTGAATAACCGCGGATTTGGTTTGGAACTAAGTGCAGACGTATTTACTGGAGATTTTAGTTGGAATACATCGGGTAATATTTCAATAAACCGTAATGAGATCACAAATTTGTCAAGGGATGAAGATATTAATCTCCTTGTTGGAGGAAGTATCCTTAGAGAAGGGTATCCTATTGGTACCTTTGAAGGGTATGTCTTTGACGGAATTTTTCAGTCCGATGCAGAGGCTTCATCTGGACCAAAGCTAAGGGGAGAAACTCCCCAGGCGGGAGACCGTAGATACAAAGATATAAGTGGTCCTACAGGAATACCTGACGGATTTGTGGATGAATTTGACAGAACAGTGCTTGGTACAGCAGAGGCTGACTTTACCTGGGGCTTTAGCAATGATTTTTCCTATAAGAACTTTAATCTAAATATTTTCTTCCAAGGCTCTCAGGGCAATGAAATGGTTAACCTGAACAATGTAAACCTGATGAATCTGAACGGACAGCAAAATGTATTGGCTGAAGCCGGACTGAACAGATGGACTCCGGAAAATCCAAGTAACTTATATCCGCGTGCCAATGCTGGTGATGTATTCAATTCTGTATTTTCATCCAGATTTGTCGAAGACGCTTCTTATTTGAGGTTGAAGAACATTACTCTTGGTTATGAACTGCCGGCAGAAGCTATAGCTCGAATAGGAGTTAACAGACTACGCATTTACGGGGGAGCAACCAATTTGTTCACCATAACAGATTATAGTGGGTATGATCCTGAAAGTAATGCTTATGCGGGATCAACCAATATTGTAGGTATCGACAGTGGAACCTATCCTCTCGCCAAGACTTACACTATAGGAATAAACTTAGGATTTTAAAAATTAAAAAAGAAGATATGAAAAGTTTACAATCGAAATCTTTGAAGATCATTTTAGTGATCTTTCTTCTTGGGAGCCTTACTTCCTGTAGTGACTTTCTGGAAGAGGATCCTAAAAATCAGGTTGCCACCAGCAATTACTATACTACCCAGCAGGATGCCATTGCTGCCGTGAATTCCATTTACGGCTATCTAGGCTCCTATAATGCTGGGAACACAGCAGGGGTCTATCACAGCACTTTCTGGGTTACCATGGGTCTAGCTTCTGACGAGATGCTTTCCAATCAGCTGGGGACACCTCAGTTCGACCAACTCGCGAATTTCAGTCACAATGCTGAGAATGCTGCCGTATTGGAAATCTGGCAGATGCATTATAAAGCGATCTACTTAGCCAATATCGCCATCGATCGAATTCCTTCCATTGACATGGATCCGGAATTGAGAGAAAGACTAATAAACGAAGCAAAATTTTTACGTGGGTTGCTTTATTTTAATCTTGTCCGAATGTTTGGAGAGGTGCCTCTTCTGGTTTCGGAAGAAACGCCGCTCAATCCTGAAGTCTCTTCCGTGGAAGAAATTTATGGACAGATCGTTCAGGATTTAACTGACGCCAAAGACCTGCCAAAAGATGGAGAAATTCAACAAGGTAGAGCTACCAGTGGAGCTGCCACAGCTTTGTTGGCCAAAGTGTATTTGACGATAGGAGAATATCAACTGGCCTCAGATGAAGCCATGGAGGTAATAACTGATCACCCTTACGATTTATGGGAAGAATTTTCTGATAATTTCCGGATCACTAACAGAGGGGGTCAAGAAGCTATTTTCTCAGTAGGTTTTGGAAACGGAGGCGGTGCCATTTCTTTCTGGGAAGTGGGACAGTTCAACGTAAGGCTATTGCCTTCTGCATTGAGTTCTGAAGCTGGTATTACGAATGCCCAGGGTTGGCAGTATGCTACCAATGATATATATGAAACCTTTTCAGAAGAAGACGAGCGAAGAGAAGCTACTTTCTTAACTCAATTTCAAGCCAATGACGGAAGCACAGTGAACTTGGATCGCGTATGGATCGATAAGTACTGGGATAGGGTTGCTGAGCCAACCGCAGGGGATTCCTTCCAGGATTTTCCGGTGCTCAGATATTCAGATGTATTATTGATCTATGCCGAAGCTCAGGCCAGGCTAGGGAATTTTGAAGAAGCCAATGAGTACCTGAATATTGTACGGGAACGGGCTGGACTGGGAGAGCTGGAAGCTTCTAATATGGAAGATTTCATCGACCTTCTCGTAGCAGAAAGAGGTAGAGAATTTGTTGCTGAAGGCAAGCGCTGGTTCGATCTGGTCCGTCTGGGCAGATTGGAAGAAGCGGTGATGGAAGCCAAAGGCGTTCAGGTATCAAGTACACATTACCTGTTCCCAATACCACAACGGGAACGAGATGTCAACCCGAGTCTGCCACAGAACGACGGTTACTAATTCAGGAAATAATTTAATAATGGAAGCAATGAAAAAATTTAAAATATTTAAGATCGGTCTGATGCTTTGTCTGCCACTGGTGCTAAGCTGTGAAGCGGATGATGCACAAGGACCAGAAGATTATTTCGACCAGGGAGACTTTCTTGTGGAACTTGATGCCCAGAAAAGTCCAGGTAAAGGTCAGTACCGAACGGTGCTTCAGTCAGATGAGACCCTTACAGTCTCTGTACACGTGGAATCTGCTCAGGACCTTGAAAGCCTGATGATCCACAAGACGGTAAATCTCGAAGCCGATGAAAGCTTTGGCAATGGCGGCACCCTGGAAGTTCCGGCTTCAGGGACCAGTTTTGACTACCAGTTCACCTATGAGCCTACTGTTGCGGATGTCGACGAACTCGTAGGGTTCACTTTTACTGCAGTAACGGGGTCTGGGGAGATGCAGACCAGCGACCTGACCACAGTGGTTACTTTATCCCCTATGGATAATCTGGTGACTAAGCGATGGGTGTGGACCTCTATCAAACACGTTAATGAAGGCAATGCTGAGGTGATCAATGACTGCGAAAAAGACAACTCCTTTTTGTTTAATGCTGATGGAACCATGAGCATTGACTATGGTGCCATTACAGGAACTGGAGCTTGCGGATTCGATGGATTAACTCCTTATGCCAATTGGTATATTACGGAGGATGGGGAATTCTTTGTCATGGAAAAGTTCAATGTCTTCACTCCGGATATTATTCAGGAGGAACGGTATCGCCTGGTGACCCTGAGCGTAGATAAGCTTCAACTCGCACTTGAAGTTGATCTCACTGTCTTTGGTTTGGGAATAGAAACCTTCCTTTACACCTTTGAGCCGGAACCCAGAGATTAAGTTCAAACAGTATATCAATAATAACAGCAGGTCAGGGCACAAGCAGCATAAAAGCAGACCTGCTGTTTATTTTAAATTAAACCTGGAGCAATTGGTACTCCAGGTATAAAAATCCAAAAATCATGCATAAACCCTATAGCAAAACCTTTAGCTGTTTTATACTTTTTTCTGCTTTCCTGTTGTCCTGTAACTCGGGAAAGGAAAAAAAGGAAGAAGTTCCTGCGGAACCGGATACAGCACTTGAATTTTCTGTAGCACCGGCACCTGAATGGAGCGCTGTTTTCAAAAGAGACTCAGGTTGGTTCGGAGGAGATGGCATATTTGCCATTCCCTATTCTGGAAACGACATTACAACAGCTTCGGACAGCATTTTGTTTCTTTTCAGTGACACAATGTTCGGAGAGATCCGCGAGGGTAATCTGGAACCGGGTTACCTGATGGTTCACAATTCTGTAGGCCTGTACAAAAAAGGACAGGATCCTTCCACCACTGAATTCTTTTTATCGGAGGATGCCTCAGGAAAAAAAATAACTATGTTTACTCCTGATACCGAGGGTGACGAATACTACTGGCTGGGAGATGGTTTTGTAAATCCTAGCAACGATAATCTTTACATTTTTGCCTACCAGATCAGGGATACCCACGACGGAAGTCCATTTCCTTTTAAAGAGGTCGGAAATGACCTGCTGGTTTTTGAAAACAAAAATCAACTGCCATTGGAGCCTACTAGAAAGCTGGACATTCCTCATTCCCGTAAAGAATTATCCGGGCCTCCTATTTCGTATGGGGTAGGGATCTACACCGAAGGAGACCAGATTTATATTTATGGAGTACGAGGGCCAAATAAGGAATTAGTTGTGGCCAGAACCAGTGCTGCGACCATTGAGGATTTTAGTACCTGGGAATTCAAAGCTCCTGATACCTGGACCAAGGATCACAACCTCATGGAGGTTCTTGCTGAACAGGTTTCCAACGAGCTCAGTGTGTCAAAACTGGAGAACGGCCAATACGCCTTGATCTATCAGGGAGGCGGGATCAATCCCAATATCTACATGCAACTGGCCGACTCGCCGGTCGGTCCTTTTGGTGAAAAGCAGGAAATCTGGAACACCTCTCAGGAGGTCAATGATCCGGATCTCTTTACTTACAATGCCAAGGCACATCCCGCCATTTCAAAACCCGGAGAATTATTGGTGAGCTATAATGTCAATAGTTTTAAATTCTTTGACATCATTGAGAACAAACCGAATCTATACCGACCCCGTTTCGTAAGAATTCAATTTAATAAGTAGTCTAAAAACTGGACCATGTCTACAGCACAGCTCTCTAAGAAATATATCATCAAATTAACCGTTGTAGCCGCCCTTGGAGGTTTGCTTTTCGGTTATGATACTGCAGTAATTGCCGGTGCCATCGGGTTTTTACAGGAAAAGTTTGACCTAAGCCCCGCCATGGTTGGTTGGGCGGCCAGTAGCGCGATCTGGGGCTGCGTTCTGGGAGCAATGGTTGCCGGTTACGCCAGTGACAGATGGGGTCGAAAAAAGATATTATTGGTCACAGCTCTTCTGTTTTCCATCTCTGCCGTATGGTCAGCTTTGGCTAATGATCTTAGCATTTTCATTTTTGCAAGGTTTATCGGAGGTGTAGGTGTGGGTGCGGCCTCAATGTTATCCCCACTATATATTTCAGAATCAGCTCCTGCAAAAATCAGGGGAACGCTGGTCAGTGTTTATCAATTGGCTATCGTTTTAGGAATAAACGTAATTTATATAGTAAATTATATGATTTCTCTCTCTGGGGATACTCAATGGAATGTGGAGTACGGGTGGAGATGGATGTTGGGTTCTGAGATTATCCCTGCCGGAATATTTTTTATTCTGTTGTTTTTGGTCCCAGAAAGCCCCAGGTGGCTTCTGGCTAAAGGTCAGGATGAGAAGGCGAGAGATGTACTATACCGGATCAACGGTCCTCAGGCTTCGGCAATTGAAAATGAAATAAAGTCGACTTTAAAGGAAGAGCGAGGTACTTTTAAGGAGCTATTCGGAAAAAAATACAGAATGGCCCTAATTGTAGGTGTGGTGCTTGCACTTTTTTCTCAGATCACCGGGATCAATGCGATCATTTATTTTGCTCCTGAGATCTTCAAAAGTATAGGAATGGGTGTGGAGTCTGCCTTTTTTCAGACTATTCTAATCGGGGTCATCAACACTGTTTTTACGTTTGTCGCCATTTGGCTCATCGACAAGGCAGGAAGAAGGAAACTGCTTCTCGGTGGCGTGACAGGAATGATCCTTTGCCTTTTGGGTACCGGACTCTGTTTTCAATATGAAATCTTCGCAGGTCCCTGGTTGTTACTGTTTATTCTGGGATTCATTGCGAGTTTTGCGACTTCTTTAGGACCCATTCCCTGGGTGCTTATTTCAGAAATATTCCCAACGAAGACCAGGGGTGTAGCCATGTCATTTTGTACGCTTATTCTATGGTTGGGTGTTATTTTAATCACCCAACTCACACCTATCGCACTGGAAAATCTAGGAGGTGCAACCACGTTTTTTATATTCATGGGTAACGCGATCTTCCTGCTCATCTTTACCTGGTTCTATATTCCTGAGACCAAGCAGAGAAGCCTGGAGGAAATTGAAAAAAGCTGGAAATCCCCCCAAAAGTTGGCTGAAATGGAAGTTAAATCGCAGGAAAGATAGCTGTACAGGTATTATGATAAAAGGCTGAAAACTTAATGGACCTGAGCTGCAGGTCCAGTAAAAAGAATAAAAATTTGAAGGAAGTATTTTTAGGGGTCGATATGGGGGGAACCCGTATTAAAATGGCCCTACTGGATCAACAGGGAGAAATAGAGCAGGCAACCATTCTGGATGCAAAAGCTGAAATGAGCATGGAGCACAGGCTGGAGGAGCTGGTAGCGGATATCAATCAACTGCTGGGGTTGGACTGTGCCTTAAAGGGAATCGGCATTGCATTCCCTGGAATAATAGATTTTAAGAACAAACAGATCCTGTCCAAATATGTAAAGTATCCCGATGCTCACAAAGCAGACATCAGCGGATGGGCTGAAAAACACTGGCAGGTACCCTTGCTTCTAGAAAATGACGCCAGAGCAGCTTTGGTAGGGGAATGGCAGCATGGTGCAGGAAAAGGATATGACAATTTGTTGATGGTGACTTTAGGGACAGGTATGGGATCGGCGGTGCTCCTTGACGGACAACTGCTTCGAGGTCGTAATTATCTCGCAGGAAATCTCGGAGGGCATATGTCAATTGATTTTGAAGGAGACCAATGTAATTGCGGTAATAAAGGCTGTGTGGAAACTGCGGGATCCACCTGGGCGCTTCAAAAGAATTTGGAAAAGATCCCGGGCTATGAGCATAGCAGCCTGTCCAAATCCAAAGCCCTAAGCTTTAAAAAAGTTTTTATGGCAGCTGCTCAGGGAGATGCCACAGCAGAAGCACTAAAATTAAAAAGCCTGGAAGCCTGGTCGGCGGCAATTGTCAATCTATTGCACGCTTACGATCCGGATAAGCTGATCCTCGGAGGGGGTATCATGGAGAGTAAAGCAGAGATCATACCTTTTATTCAAAAACGAATTAGGGAGCGCTCCTGGTTACCTGAAACAGGCGTCGAAATAGCCGCCGCAGTTCAGACCAAATATGCGGGTCTTCAGGGAATGTGTCACTTATTCCAGATGGAACATACTTTATCTAACTAAAATGATTTTCAATAAAACCCAAGGAAAAATGAAACGGCTTTTAAAAAGTTGCACTTCAGGACTGTTCCTGTACCAAGGGCAGTCCCACCAAAATAGATAAGGAATATCGAAAAAACAATTGAAGGAAATCCCATTTGTATTGGTTTTTGATCAAGTATAGCGTATATAAAAAATTCGGCCCTATGGCCAAGGAAAAAAGAAAATTAAAATGAAATCGAATTACGATAAAACCCCAAAGATAAAGATCAGCGAGAGCGAAGATGAAATTCGTGTGGGTTGGGAGAATATATTTAAACAAATTACTGAAAAACTCAAGGCGATTTCCGGACCATCTAGTGCAACCGTGGTTATTGACACCTATCAGGGGGTAGATGATTCAGAGGTAAAAGCAGCCATAAAGGAATACCTTGGAGCTCACAGCAGCTATGAGTCTAACTCTTTTTTTAAGGACGAAAACAGCATATCCGAAATGGTATTTCCATTTGTGACAGATGATCGAATTTTCGGATACATGACGGACCTTGAAATGAAAGATTTTTTTAATCCTTCAAAACTCAGAGAGCTCAAGGCCCAGGTCGAAAAGGATTCGAGTCCTGTAAAAGTGATCTATGGTCCCGGAGCCAGTTTGTGTGCCGACGCTGATGTCTTGGTTTATATTGACATGGCTCGCTGGGAGATCCAACAACGCATGCGAAGCAATGAATTGGGGAATATGGGGGTGTCTAATTACAACATCGATGTTGCACGGCGCTATAAGCAGTCTTACTTCGTAGATTGGCGGGTGCTGGATCGCCATAAAATGGCTATTTTCGACCAAGTCGATTTATTTATCGATGCCAATAAAAAACAGCAACCCAAGGGAATTTCTGGAGAGGTCTTAACACAGGCACTGGAGCAGGTGAACAAGCAACCGTTTCGGGTAGTGCCTTTCTTTGATCCAGGACCCTGGGGAGGGCAGTGGATGAAAGAGGTTATGGATCTGGATCGTTCTGAGGTTAATTATGCATGGAGCTTTGACTGTGTTCCAGAAGAGAACAGTTTGTTACTGGCCTTTGGAAACCAAACCTTTGAAACCCCAGCCATCAATTTGGTGCTGAGAGAAGCTCCTGCTTTATTGGGAGATCACGTTTATAAAAAATTTGGTTCGGAATTTCCGATCCGATTTGATTTTCTAGACACCATGGCCGGAGGTAATTTAAGCCTTCAGGTGCATCCGAGCAAAGACTATATCAGGGAACAGTTCGGAATGACCTATACCCAGGACGAGAGCTACTATATGATGGAAGCAAAGGACCATGCGGTAGTATACCTTGGGCTGGTAGACGATGTGGAACCTGAACAAATGATTAGGGAGCTGAAAGAAGCTCAGGAGCAAGGGACCGAATTTGATGCGGATAAACATGTGGGGAAATACCCTATTAAAAAACACGATCACATTCTGATCCCCAATGGTACCGTACACTGTTCAGGTGAGGACAGCGTGGTCCTTGAGATTAGCGCCACTCCCTATATCTTTACCTTCAAACTCTGGGATTGGGGAAGATTGGGACTGGACAATCTACCGCGTCCGATCAACATTGACCACGGCGAAAAGGTGATTGACTGGAGCAGAAGAACAGAATTTGCTCAAAAGGAGCTGATTAATAAAATAGAACAGGTGGACCAGGGAGACGGATGGGTGGAAGAAAGGACCGGTCTTTACCCTACGGTTTTTATCGAAACCCGCAGACACTGGTTTACCGGTACAGTACCACATGATACTCAAGGTGGGGTCAATGTGATCAACCTGGTGGAGGGTAGAGAAGCTATTGTAGAGAGCCCTTCCTCGGCCTTTGCGCCTTTTGTTGTTCATTATGCGGAAACATTTATAATTCCTGCAACAGTAGGGTCCTATACCATTAGACCGTATGGGGAGTCTACAGGAAAGCGATGTGCAACTTTAAAAGCCTTTGTTAAAAAATAAGTTACCGGCAAGGGCATCCGGTTTCCTTATCGTAATAAAGCAGTCTAAATTTAAAGCTATGAGTAAGCACTTTTTTTCACGAGAATACTCCAGGAGTTGGCTACTGATCCTGTATATGATGTTTAGCCTGCCTTCCTTATCCGTCCACGCCCAGCAGCAGGATCTTCTAGAATTAGGTGAGCTTTTCCAGGATCATATGGTGCTCCAGCGGAATAAACCTATTTGGATCTGGGGTTATGCAACAATTGGAGAACAGGTACAGGTGAAAATTGGATCAAATTCCAGTACTACAACTGCGGGAGCTGATGGTAAGTGGGGAGTAAGGCTTCCGGCACTCGCTGGACCGGGACCTCATAATATCCTAGTAAGTACCAAGGAAAACCAGCTAGAGCTGACCGACGTTCTAATAGGAGATGTGTGGATAGCTTCTGGACAGTCTAATATGGAATGGCCGGTAAGTGGCACCGGTTTCGTGGAAAAGGATAGCCTATGGATCAAGAAAGCAGACATTCGTTTGTTAAAGGTTCATCCCACTATGGATTATCAGCCGCAGACCGAGGTGACCAACAATGGTTGGCAAACCCTTAGCCCCGAAAGCATCAACAATTTTTCTGCAGTGGGATATCACTTTGCGAAACGGGTACATCAGGAAACCGGGGTGCCGATCGGAGTAATTTCTGCCAATTTAGGAGCAACTTCTGTAGAAACCTGGATGAGCAATGAGGCTTTAGCTGAATTCCCTCAGTTTCCAGCGGTTCCTGATGCCAGTTTTAATGAACTACAAAGGCGCTTCAAGGAGGGGAAAACTGTTTGGTCCGAATCCCTGTATTACAGTGGAATCGGAATGGAGAACAAATGGTATGAAAACAATCAGGAAGATCCTGAGGATTGGAAGACGCTGCAGGCAGCAGGAAACACTTGGGAAGCCTTAGCCGATCTCAAGGATTTTGACGGTGCAGTCTGGTTTAGAAAAAGTTTCGACCTTCCTGAAGATTTTAAAGGAGATTCACTGGATATCAGACTGCTACAAATAGATGATCATGATATCACCTGGGTGAATGGTCAAAAGATCGGAGCCACCTTTGGAAAACACAATCATCGCAATTATAAGGTTGCGGCCACTAGCCTGAAGCCTAAGGATAATTTACTGGTGGTACGGGTTTTCGATGCCGGGGGTATCGGTGGATTTACAACCAATGCTTTCTGGGGTAATCCTATGACCTGGGGAGACTGGGAGTACCGAAAGGGAACCTCTGTGGCTCCTGAGAAATTTGTCAGTCCTGTACTTCCTAATACTACTCCTTTTTCCTCTCCGGGTGCGCTTTACAATGGAACCATAGCTCCACTTACTGCCCTTGGTATTACCGGGGTGATCTGGTATCAGGGAGAATCTAATGAGCAGCGAGCCCAGGAATATGGAACACTTTTTCCGGCGATGATCGAGGATTGGAGACAACAGTTCGGACAGGGAATCTTTCCTTTCCTGTTCGTCCAGTTGGCCAATTATCGTCAGGAGCCCGAGCTTCCACAGGAATCCCTTTGGGCGGAGCTTCGTGAATCTCAGACCCGTGCATTGGAGTTACCGAAAGTGGGAATGGCCGTAGCCATCGACCTGGGAGAGGCCGGGGATATTCATCCCAAGAATAAAGAGGATGTCGGCAAACGATTAGGCCAGCTGGCCCTGAGTATGGTCTATGGACAAAAGAAACTGGCCCATAGTCCTTTTTTTAAAAGCATAGTTATTGAGGACGATAAAGCACGACTCCGTTTTGACAATGTGGGAGAAGGACTGGTCAATACGAATAAATATGGTTACATCAGGGGCTTCCAGATAGCCGGATCGGATCAGAATTTTTATTGGGCTCAGGCAAGGCTGGAAGGCAATGAAGTAGTGGTATGGTCGTCGGATGTAAAAGATCCTGTAGCTGTGCGTTATGGATGGAGTGACAATCCTGGTCTCCTGGACCTGTATAATGAAGTAGGGTTGCCGCTGGCTCCATTCCGAACAGATAAATGGAGACTTCAAACTCAGGATAGTACTTTTAACGATGGACCTCGTTTTTAATTGATTTGTGAGTTTAGGAATATCAACAAGAAAGAGAGAAGGCCGGACTTTTTACATTAATCGTATTTTTGACTTTTTTACACGCCCCTTATGAGCACATCTACCCACAAAAATCGAAAACCTATTGAGTTCAAACTTGACCACAACAGTAGCCTGCCGCTACACTACCAAGTAGAACAATTGTTAAGGGAAGTCATTAAAGACCCGGCATATCAGGAGGGGAAATTACTACCCAAGGAGGTCGACCTTGCCAAAATGCTGGGAATATCCAGAAATACAGTGCGGCAAGCGACTAATAAGTTAGAAAATGAAAACCTTCTCATCCGAAAAAAAGGCGTGGGAACAAGGGCAGTACGAGAGACTGTGAGTACTAAACTTAATAATTGGGCCAGTTTTAGTGAAGAAATGTACAGCCAGGGGGTTGAATTTGTTAATTATGAGATCAAAGTTTCCTGGGAAAAGGCTTCCAAAACTGTGGCAACTCATCTTCAAATTGAGGAACATAAAGAAATCCTTAAACTAGAACGATTAAGAGGGCTTGACGATGGTCCATTTGTTCGCTTTATTTCCTACTTCCATCCTAGAATTGGCCTTACGGGAAATGAGGATTTTTCCAGACATCTTTACGATATTCTGGAGCAGGACTATGCAACGGTTCCCACAGTCTCCAAAGAAAGGATCAATGCAATTCTGGCTAATAAAGATCTGGCTAAATATCTTAAGGTTGAGATCGGAAGCCCCCTATTGTTAAGGAAGCGACTGGTATGCGATCCGGGTGACCGGCCAATAGAATACAACATCGGATATTACCGCGCCGATAGTTTCACTTATGAAATAGACATCAGGCGCTAAAGGTTTTATGAGAAAAGACCCCGTCGGGATCTTTTCCTAAAGCTGGTCTGTTAAATTTTTTACCTGTAAAGACTGACCCTGATGACCCGATCCACTTCTCTTTCCAATACACTGAAACAGCTCCTGTTCCTTCTTTCTTTCCTGCTGGTTTCTTGTGCTCCACCTGTCCGGGAGATAAAAAAGGGGCTGCAACCTTCCCGACTGACTACGGAAAACCTGGATAATCCCATAGGAATTGACGTAAAAGTACCACGCCTAAGCTGGATCTCCACTTCTGAGGAACGAGGGGTCTCGCAATCGGCTTACCGCATCCTCGTCGCCAGCTCCGGAGAACTGCTCGAAAAGGATCAGGGAGACCTTTGGGATTCGGGCAGAATAGTCTCCGACGAGAGCCTCTACATCCCCTATGAAGGTAAAACCCTGGGATCTGGAGACGCTGTCTTCTGGAAAGTGAAGCTCTGGGATAGGCAGGGGGAAGAATCCGACTGGAGCGAACCGGCACAATGGTCCATGGGTCTCCTGGATCCCTCTGACTGGAAAGGAGAGTGGATAGGACTGGATCTAGAAATGGGAGCAGACAAACTCGATACTACCTTTACCCGGATGTCAGCGCGCTACCTGCGGAAAGAGATTGAGCTTCAGAAGCAGATCAGGACTGCAACCGCCCATATTGCAGGGCTGGGCTTATTTGAACTCTACATCAACGGAAAAAAGATCAGTGAGGCCGTACTGGCCCCCGCCCTGGCTGAATATCCGAAACGGGCCTATTACATGAGCTTTGACGTTACGGAAGATCTTACTCAGGGCAGGAATGCCCTGGGAGTGATCCTCGGGAATGGGAGGTATGTAGGAGTGAGGATCGACGAAATTGAACTCTACTACGATTCTTCCAAATTGACACATTACGGCTTTCCCAAAATGATCGCCCAGCTCGAGGTGGAATATACGGATGGGAGCAGGGAGACCATTGTTTCCGATACCAGCTGGAAAATTACTGCCGATGGTCCCATTCTAGCCAACAATGCTTTTGATGGGGAAGAATATGATGCCAATAAGGAGATGCCCGGCTGGAACGCCACCGGTTTTAAGGATGCTGCCTGGTTGCAGGCAGAAAAGGTAGCCCCGGGAGCCGGAATTCTCAGTGCCCAGATGATCCCGCCTATCGAAGTGACGGGGGAGGTGGAGCCTGTCTCCATTTCCGAAGTAAAACAGGATACTTTCATATTAGATATGGGCCAAAATATGGTGGGCTGGGTGAATCTCAGGGTAGAGGGCAAAAAAGGCGATACGGTATCTATGCGTTTTGCTGAACGCCTCAATCCGGATGGCAGTCTTTACCTCGATCCGATACGTACCGCCAGGGTTAACGATATTTATATTCTCAAGGGGGAGGAGGAGGAAGTATGGGAGCCCCGATTCACCTATCACGGTTTCCAATACGTGGAGGTAGTGGGCTACCCCGGAGAACCCAAACTTGAAAATTTCACCGGCAGAGTAGTGCACGATGCCTTACGACTCACTGGTCAGTTTACCACCTCGAATGAGATGATCAACCAGATCTATCAGAACGCCCGCTGGGGGATCAGGGGCAACTACCGAAGCATTCCCACGGACTGTCCTCAACGTGACGAGCGCCAGGCATGGCTGGGGGACCGGGCTACCGGTTCCAGGGGAGAGAGTTATCTCTTTGACAACGCCAACTTCTACACCAAATGGCTGCAGGACATTGAGGATAGCCAGTTTGACAGTGGGAGTCTTCCCGATGTTGCGCCTACCTATTGGAAAGTACACACCGACAATGTCACCTGGCCCGCTGCCTATATCATCATCGCCGATATGCTTCACGATCAGTTCGGCGAAGATCGGGGAATCCACCTCCACTACCATTCCATGAAGAAATGGATGAGTTATATGCGGGAGCAGTATATGAAGGATTTCATTATCGAAAAGGACAACTACGGCGACTGGGGAGTGCCGCCTGAGGCACCGGGGCTGATCCATACTGAGGATGTCTCACGGAAAACCTCTCCCGGGGTACTGGCTACTTCTTATTATTACCATCTGCTCGGGATCATGGAAGGCTTCGCAGAGCATTTGGGCAAACCCGTAGAAGCTCAGGAATTTTCGACCCTCAAACAACAGGTAGGCCAGGCCTTCCACGACAGATTTTTCGATGCTGAAGCCAAAGCTTACAGGAACAACACCGCGACCACCAATGTGCTGGCCCTGCATTTCGGCCTGGTGCCGGAGGAATTCAGGCAGCAGGTCTTCGACAACCTTGTGCAGGTGACCATGGAGGATTTCAATGGGCACATAAGCGTGGGCCTTATCGGGGTACAGGCGATCATGAGGATCTTCACCGACCACGGCCGTCCTGACATTGCTTATAAACTCGCGACCAACACCACTTACCCCAGCTGGGGTTACATGGTGGAACAAGGTGCCACGACTGTCTGGGAATTGTGGAACAGCGACACCGCCGATCCCTTTATGAACTCCTGGAATCACGTGATGCTGCTTGGAGATCTGTTGATCTGGTATTACGAGGACCTGGCAGGAATAGCCCCCGATCCGGAAGCACCCGCTTTCAAAAGAATTATTATGAAACCAACTCTGGCCGGGGATCTGAAGTTCGTGAAAGCCTCACATAATTCCCCTTTCGGAATGATAAAAAGCGAATGGGAGCTCCTTAACGGGGATTTTCACTGGAACATCAGCATCCCTGCCAACACCACTGCCACCGTATATGTGCCGGCTGATGGTCGTGAGCAGGTAATGGAAAACGGTGTAATGGCAGAAAAAGCAGAGGGCATCACCTACCTCCTTGAGGAAGAGAACCGCGTGCTCTATAGTCTCGGAGCCGGCGATTACAGCTTCCTCGTCAGGAATTCCCCGTCATCCCGATCAGATAACCAATAAACCTTAAAACCTTCTAACTTAAAACAACTTATGCATCTCGGATTCGGACTTTACCAGCATATGCTCAACGACAGTAATTACGCATTCGCGCGACAAGCGGGCGCTACTCATATAATTGCCCACCTCACTGATTACTTTTATCAGGGAGATTCTGATGGTGGCAAAGACCAGCCTGTAGGAACCGTGGAACGCGGCTGGGGCTATGCCAGGGAAGAAGAGGTGTGGTCCGTTAAGAAGCTCCGGGGGCTTAAAGAGGATATGGCAAAACACGGGCTCACCCTAGAGGCGCTGGAGAATATCAGTCCCGCCTTTTGGCACGACGTCCTGCTCGACGGTCCAAAGCGAGACGAGCAAATTGCAAAGGTGCAGCAGCTGATCCGGAATATGGGGGAGGCGGGGATCCCGATCTTGGGTTACAATTTTGCCCTCGCGGGAGTCTCTGGAAGGATCAAAGATGCTTTTGCGCGCGGAGGGGCCGAAGCGGTGGGGATGGACGGCATTTCCGAGGCCATAGAAGCCCCCATTCCCCTTGGAATGGCCTGGAACATGATCTATGATCGAAACGCCCCAAAGGGCTTTCTTGAGAGCATCAGTCACGAGGAACTTCTGCGCCGTTACAGGACTTTTCTCGCGGAGGTATTGCCTGTGGCAGAGGAGGCTGGGGTAGTCCTCGCCATTCATCCGGATGATCCACCACTGGAGAAAGTGAGGCAGCAACCGAGGCTGGGATACCACCCTGACCATTATAAGCAGCTGATGGACATGGAGCCCAGTCCCAACCATGTGATGGAGCTCTGTATCGGGACCCTGGGGGAAATGGCAGAGGGGAATCTTTATGAGGCGGTGGAATACTTTGCGAAGAATCATAAGATCGGGTACCTGCACTGCCGCAATATCAGGGACAAGGTGCCGTACTACAAGGAGACTTTCGTCGACGATGGGGAGATCGATATGGCGCGGATTCTTCGCCTTCTTAAAAAATACAACTTCCAAGGAGTACTGATCCCCGACCACGCCCCGCAGATGAGCTGTGAGGCACCCTGGCATGCGGGAATGGCCTTCGCCATGGGGTATCTCAAGGCCCTTATGCAGCAGATAGAGAATGAAAAATAAGCACTGAAAACTATGAAAACAGAACAGATCTTTTTCGTCGGCACTTATCAACAGTCAGGACCCTATGTTCCCGAAGCTAAAGGCAAGGGGCTGCTCAGTTGCTCGCTGCATCTTGAAACCGGGGAGATACGGCAAGAACATGTATGCAAAAAGCCGCTGAATTCAACATATTTGTCAATGGACGGGAAAGGGCAGCTGTTTGCTGCAGGCGATAATTTCGAGAACTTCGGGGAAGTCCACGTCTTTTCCATTGAAGAGGATGCCTCGCTGATACCCATTGCTGCCCAGACGACCTTTGGCACTTCCAGCTGCCACGTTGCTTGTGATAAGGAAGGGAAACGAATCTTCGTTTCCTCCTATGCCAATGGAGTTCTGAGCCAGCATATTTTTAATGGAGCCTCCCTTACCCTCGACCCGGAAGTTCTGGTATACCAGGGCAGTGGCCCCAATGCGGAACGCCAGGAGGCAGCGCATATTCATCAGGCGGTGGTTTCCCCGAACGGTCGCTGGCTTTACACCTGTGACCTCGGCAGTGACAAGGTCTGGTTGCACGATCTGCGTTACAGCGGAAATCTAAAGTTAATAAAAGGAATTTCCGTCCCTTCCGGCAGTGGTCCCAGGCATCTGGTCTGCCACCCACAGTTTCCCCTAGTATATGTCTTCTGCGAACTCGATGCCGGCCTACTGACCTATCAGTCTGACAGCGAAACCGGAGATCTGGAGTTGATCTCACAGATGTCCACCCTGCCGGAGAATTTTACCGGACAGCCAGCAGGCGCAGCGATTCGGCTGCATCCATCCGGAAGAGCCCTATATGTTTCCAACAGGAATCACCACAGCCTGACGGCTTTTTCCCTGGAGGGGGAAGGCCGGCCGGTACTTCATTCGACCTTTTCCATTGAAGGGGAAGAACCCCGGGATTTCAATATAGATCCTTCGGGACAATGGTTGTTGTCGGCCAACCAGAATTCCAGCACCATAGTACCTTTCCGCCTCGATGCCCAAACCGGGCTGCCGACAGGAGCGCAGGGGCCGAAATTTGATTGCGGTACTCCGGTGTGTATTTTGTTTAACTAAATAAGAAGATCATGTTCAACTTAGATAATAAAGTAGCCCTTGTCACCGGTGGTGGAAGTGGAATAGGAAAGGCCATTGCTGAGAGCCTTTCGGAAAGGGGAGCGGGTGTATACGTGCTCGATCTGCAGGAGGAAAATGGCTGGGCTGTTGTGGAAGGAATTAAAGACAGGGGGTATAAAGCCGATTTCCTGAGCTGCGATGTCGCAGATCAGGCTAATGTTAAACAGGTGTTTGCGGAGATCTTTGAAAAGGAAAGACGACTGGATATCCTGATCAACAATGCGGGGGTTTCGCATATCGGCGTGGCTGAGACGACTTCGGAGGAAGATTTTGACCGCATCTTCCGCATTAACGTAAAAGGCGTTTATAACTGTCTGCACGTGGCATTGCCCTATATGAAATCCACCGGCGGAGGCAGTATCATCAATATGAGCTCGGTGGCTGCTATCGTAGGATTACCGGACCGTTTTGCCTATTCGATGAGCAAGGGGGCCGTTTCCACCATGACCCTCTCGGTGGCGCGAGACTATGTCAATGATAATATTCGCTGTAACGGCATCGCCCCAGGCAGGGTGCACACCCCCTTTGTGGATGATTTTCTTGCGAAAAACTACCCGGGAAGGGAACAGGAGATGTTCGATAAACTTGCCAAAACCCAGCCTATTGGCCGGATGGCCAGGCCGGAAGAGATCGCGAAACTGGTGTTGTACCTGTGCAGTGATGAAGCGGCATTTATTACGGGCAGTATTTATCCTATCGACGGGGGATTTATTGGACTGAATACATGAGATTAGTTAATAAGTTATTTTCAATTTAGAATATAAAAACTACTGATATGAAACTTATAAGATTTGGAAGTCGGGGCAAAGAAAAGCCGGGTGTTCTCCTGGATGGGATTCGCTACGACTGCTCTGCTTACTTCGAGGACTGGAACCGGGAATTCTTCCTTGGGAAGGGTCTGGAAAAACTTGCAGAAGTAGTGGAGGCCGGGAAGAATAAGCTTCCGCAGGTTTCGGACCATGAGCGATGGGGCAGTTGTGTGGCACGACCAAACATTATCCTTTGTATCGGCCTCAACTTTTCTGACCACGCCGCCGAGTCCGGAATGGAACCACCCAAGGAACCCATTCTTTTTATGAAGGCGACAAATACCCTCAGCGGTCCTTATGACGAGGTTTCCATTCCCAGGGGGAGCAGCAAGACCGACTGGGAAGTCGAGCTGGCTTTTGTCCTGAAAAGGGACGTACTCTACCTCGAAAGCGAAGCCGAGGCCGCGGAGGCCATTGGAGGATACTTTATCATGAACGATATTTCCGAAAGGGAATTCCAGATAGAACGCGGAGGACAATGGGTAAAAGGAAAATCCTGCCCCGACTTCAGTCCCGCGGGACCCTGGATGGTCACCCCGGAAGAAATTGCTGATCTCAATGACCTGAAGATGCAGCTATGGGTGGACGGGGTGCAGATGCAGAACGGGAATTCAGGAACCATGATCTTCAAACCCGCCTTCCTGGTGCATTACATTTCCCAGTTTATGAAACTGGAAGCCGGCGACATCATCACCACCGGTACTCCTCCTGGAGTGGGACTGGGAATGAAACCTCCCCAGTATCTCAAACCGGGGAATGTGGTCAGGCTGAGTATAGAGGGGCTCGGACAGCAGGAACAGAAGTTTGTGAAATATCAAAAACAATAACATGGAAAGGAAAAAACATGCCGTAGTTACCGGAGGGGCCAAGGGGGTGGGAGCCGCCTGCTGCAGGATCCTTTGCCGGGAAGGGTTTGCTGTCAGTTTCCTCGACATTGATCAGGCCGCCGGAAAGACTTTGGAGCAGGAGCTGAGCAGCTCCCGGTACCTGCGCTGCGATGTTTCAAAGGCTGAGGAAGTTAGCAATGCAATAGCCGAGGCGATCCATCATTTCGGAGAGATCGACCTGCTGGTCAACAACGCTGGAATTCAGCTTTATGGCAGCATTACGGAGACTTCAGAGGAAGCCTGGGACCGATTGATGAACATCAACCTCAAAAGTTATTTCCTTTGTGCCAAAGAAGTCATTCCTTCCATGCAAAGAAACGGAAAAGGAGTAATCGTCAATGTTTCCAGTGTACAGGCCTTTATTACCCAAAAAAGCGTTGCTGCGTATACTACCGCTAAGACCGCATTGCTCGGACTCACAAGAAGCATAGCTGTGGATTACAGCCCGCAGATCCGTTCTGTGGCCATCTGTCCCGGTACCATAGATACCCCGCTGCTACGCAATGCCCTTTCCGAATCTCCCGATCCTCAAAAAGTATTTGAAGAATGTGAAGAGATGCACCTGCTAAAGAGGGTGGGCCAACCAGAGGAGGTTGCGGAGCTGATCGCCTTTGTAGCCAGTGGGAAAGCAGCTTTTATGACCGGACAAGCCATCAGGATTGACGGAGGATTGGGAATCGAAATTGCCGGAAGCAGGCGCGAGGAATAATTTAATAGAGAACAATGGACACCACCAAGGAAAACGCCTGCAGTATCAATGACGACTGGACCTATAAAGGAATGAAGGTCGTCTTCCTCGAGAACCGCTTTCTCCGAATCGGCATCCTGGTCGATCGCGGGAGTGATATCTTTCAATTCAGGTATAAGCCTGCGGATCTCGATCCTTTGCTCAGGCTGCCCAAAGGTATACGAAACCCTCAGCTGGAAAAAAGTCAGCTGCCGAATCCCCGTGGACAGTTTGAAGAATACTACTATGGTGGCTGGCAAGAAGCCCTGCCTAACAGCCCGGCCTTCAATTACCGGGGCAGTGTCCTGGGACAGCATGGGGAAGTAGCCCTGGTACCCTGGAAGTATTCGATCCTTAAAGATACCCCCGAAGAGGTACAGTTAAAGGTCAGTATAAATCTGTTGCGGATGCCCCTTCGACTTGAGAAGATCTTTAGCCTAAAAAAGGAAGAACCCACCCTGATCATCTCGGAAAACCTGAGCAATCTCGGAGGGACTGCCCTTGACATTATGTGGGGACACCACATTGCTTTTGGTTTGCCTTTTTTGAAGGAGGGAGCAGAGATCGAGACCAATGCCCAAACCTTTACGGCAGATCCCGGGATGCCCCATCCGCGACGCTTTGCCCCGGGGAAGGAATTTTCCTGGCCGCAGGGAGAGGATCTGGAAGGACAGGCTGTGGATGGTAGTAAAATTCCCGATGCGCATGCGAAGGCTTACAGCGAACTCTGCTATTTAAAGGGGTATCCAAAAGAAGCCTATTATCGGATCTTCAACCGGGAACTTCACCTTGGCTTTGAGCTGAAGTGGCAGGGAGATCTTTTCAAATGTTTATGGCAGTGGCAGGAGCGGTACTCCACTCAGGATTTCCCATGGTGGGGTGACTGTTACACCGTGGCCCTGGAGCCTTGGACCTCGGCCGGGACCGACGATCCTGAGGGCGCTATTGCAAGAGGTGAGTGGTTAAAAATCCTTCCGGGGGAGGTGGTTGGAACGGAGCTGTGGGCCGGAATATTTTCTGAGAGGAATTGATCCTGTTGGATCCCCCTGAATATTTTTCGTTTTCCTTCGGCTTTATTTTCTAAAACAAACAACTATTATACTCATGAGACAATTTATAGGATTCCTCTTCTGGTTCTGCTTTACCATTCCACTACAGGCTCAGATCCTTCCGAATGAGAAACCCAAACTGGTGGTAGGGATCGTTGTTGACCAGATGCGTTATGACTACCTGACGCGCTTTTGGGACAAGTTTGGAGAAGACGGTTTCAAAGAGCTGGTCAATAAGGGCTTTAACTTCCGAAACAACCATTTTAATTATGCGCCAACGGTGACAGGCCCAGGACACGCCTCTATATTTACTGGTACCGGACCTGCAAACCACGGAATCATCGATAACATCTGGTACGATAAAGTAGGAGGTGAAATTATATACTGTGCTGGTGATCCCTCGGTTTCGTCTATAGGTACCATGTCCTCTGCTGGAGAAATGTCGCCTCACCGGATGAAGGTCACTACCTTTGCGGACGAGAATCGTCTTCACACACAATTCCGGGGAAAGACTATTGGCATTTCCCTTAAAGACAGGGGTGCTATCTTACCCGCGGGCCATACTGCGAATGCCGCCTTTTGGTTTGAAGGAGGAGATGTAGGAAAATGGATCAGCAGTTCCTATTATCTCAAGGAGCTTCCACAGTGGGTGCGGGATTTCAATTATTCCAATCAAGCGGGATCCTATTTAAAGACCTGGAATACCGTTTATGAAATTTCCACCTATACGGAAAGTGGCGATGACCTGAACAACTTCGAAGGGGGATTTAAAGGTAAATCCACTGCTACTTTCCCTTATGATTTAAGGGGGATGAGGAAGGAAAATAAAGGCTTCGACCTCATTATCAATACACCGTTTGGAAATGATCTGACCCTCGATTTCGCTCTGGCAGCAATTGAAGCTGAAGAGCTAGGCAAGGACGATTTCACGGATGTACTCAGCCTCAGTTTCTCCAGCACCGACAAAGTGGGACATATTTTCGGAGTGAATTCCAAGGAAGTTCAGGATACCTATCTGCGACTTGACCGGAATATCGCCAGATTGCTGAGGTCCCTTAATGAGAGTGTAGGGGAAGGGAACTATACCATCTTCCTGACTGCAGATCACGGAGCCGGGGATGTACCTTCCTACCTGGAATCATTGAAAATACCCGCCGGTTATACAGATACTTCAATACTTTCCACAAAACTGGAGGATTTCCTGAAAGAAGAGTTTCACAAGGAAGACCTTATTGAAATGGTCTTTGGACCGATTTACCTGAACCACGAGGCCATAAGAAGTGCAGGTTTAACCCTGGAGCACGTGGAGCAAAGAATTGCGGATTTCCTGTTGAACCAGGATATGATCAATAAGGTCTTCACCCGTACGCAGCTGGAGCAAACGCAGTTTACCAATGGCCTGGCCTCTGCCATTCAGCAGGGTTTTCATCACAAGAGAAGTGGTGATGTAATATTTGTTCTTGATCCTGGGGTTATAGGCTCCTCCTTCCGTACCGGTTCTACTCACGGAAGCGGGTACAACTATGATACCCATGTGCCTTTAATTTTCTATGGCACAGGGATTAGGCACGGCCAAACCACCCAACGGTCTGAAATTGTAGATATTGCTCCAACAATATCCGCTTTGTTAGGTATACAGTTCCCTAATGGTGCCACCGGGAAACCTTTATCAATAATGTTAGATTAAATAAGATCTCGTGGCTTCAGTAACTTGTAAGTATTGACTCTGCGGTGAAAGATGATCTGGACCTGTTTCTTCTAACTCATTTAGCCAACCACACTTTTGCAACCACTGTAACGCTTTCTAAAGGCGTTCCTATTGAAAGCGTAGGGAAAATGTTAGGGCATAGATCCTTAAAAACAACCCAGATCTATGCTAAAGTTTTGGATGAAAAGGTGGAAAAAGATATGAATATCCTAGAGCAAAAGAAACAATTAGCTGCTGACAAAATTTCCGAGGAGAAGAATTAAAAGAATGTCCCCAGAAACTAAGGTATGGGGACATTCTGATTATAGAAACTTCTATTTTTTTGATTCTGCTACGGAAACTTTGCGGAACTCTTTCAACAGCTTTTCTAATTCCAAGGAAGATTTTCTTGCCCTGGTTCCTGCACTTTTATTCCCATCTTCTAGTTGTGCAGTAGCTTCTTTCTGAAAAGTTTCATAGGTTGTCTGGATATTTTCAACAAGTTTTTTCATGATAATATTTTTAGTTAGTCGGCTAAAATAAACAATAATTTATACCTGTGATTGAAGATAGCCACAGCAGCGTCCTTTTCTAAATTTAAAAATGGTTTCCATGCTCCTCAGCACATTCCCCTCCGCTGTGCTACGGGAAAAGAGCTTCGGAAACGATCTTGAACACATGGCAGCAGGACTCCCTGCATTTCGCTTCTGGGAAAATCCAGTCGTTCCATTCCGGTCGCCACTGCTACCACGAGTTCGCTTAAATGAATTTCAATTAATATCAGTAAATGGTAGATGCCTCTTCACCTAATTTTTCACCTCCCCCCATCGCTGGTACCACTTATACTAATGCAAAACAACGGAATTTAGAAGTTAGCCGGCCTGAATGGAATTTCAGCTCTTTCCACCAAAAATATCAATACGGCCTATCCTAATTCTAAATTCCCTGAAGGAGCAACGGAAAATGGTAACAGCGACGGCTCTACGGGAAGTAAATGAAAAGAGAAAGAAGAACTTGTTCAGATGCAGAAATTCGTATCTGGGAAAATGGAAAACGCTCGAGATACAAAAAGTAAATCATGAAAAAGATGAAATATAAGAATTGGATTTTATCGTAATTTTTACTCTTCCTGCTTTTTTCTTCCTGAAATCTCTAAAAATAAAAATTCGGCCCTTTTTTCCAGAAGCTTTACCTGCCGTCATTTGACCATTTTTTAAATAGGATCAATTTGAAACAATTTCATTTTAAATGATTCGTATCCAAATCTTATTTTTTGTGTTAATAGCTCAAAAACAAGAGGTTGTAGTTATATTTAAGTGAGCAATTGTCACTACAAAAGAATCAAACAATTGAGATGGTGGAGAAAAGAAAATCATACATCCGGGTCGGAACCCAATACTACAAAATTGTAAATGCTCCAAGTATCTCCGGCGTGGAAAATGAAGCCCTGGTGCCATGGAATATTGAAACAATCCGACAGGACCACGGAAAGACTTTTCTTGCAGCCATTTCGAAATATGATGGCTTCACCTGTATCCCGGACCATCTGAATTTTAAGTCCTCCTTCCACTGTTTTTATAATACATATGCGCCGCTCAGCCACATTATAAAAGAGGGAAACTGTGGTGTATCTCTTAAGTTTGTTAGGCACATCTATGGAGCTCATTATGAACTTGGTCTCGATTACCTGCAGCTATTATTTACCAGGCCCACTCAAATCCTTCCTATTCTCTGCCTGGTGTCCCGGGAACGCTCCACTGGTAAGAGTACTTTTCTAAAATGGCTTAAACTCATCTTTGAAAACAACCTCACCTATCTTACTAATGACAGCTTCACCAGTCAGTTCAATTCTGATTGGGCGAACAAACTCTTGATCTGTATAGATGAAGTACTGTTCAATAAAGAGGAGCTGACGGAAAGAATTAAATATCTCAGTACCACCAACATCAATAAACTTGAGGCAAAGGGGAAAGACAAGCGGGAAGTGGAATTTTTTGGCAAGTTTATTCTCTGTAGTAACAATGAAGAGAACTTTATCAAAATTGACCACCACGAAACCCGCTTCTGGGTTCTACAGGTACCGGTGATAAAAAAAGAGCAAACAGGATTTTTAGAAGCGCTGGCTAAAGAAATTCCGGCTTTTCTGTATTTCCTAAAAAACAGAAAGCTCTATTCGAAACATCAAACAAGGATGTGGTTCACGGCTGATCAAATAGAAACTCCTGCCTTGAAAAGGCTGGTGCAGAATAACCGAAACCGGGTGGAAAGGGAGTTGGCCGGTATTCTTCTTATGATCATGGAGGACCATGATCTGGAAACTCTTGATCTTTGCCCTATGGATGCCTATAACGCCATAAGTAAATCAAGACTCCGCTTTGATCTTACCCAAATTCGAAATATCCTGAAGAAGGAGTGGAAACTCGAGAACCAAAGCAACTCAAACCGCTATCAAAAGTTCCTGCTCTGGGGAGATGGCACTACTACCTTCAGAGAAGCTAAAGGACGCTATTTCACTATAAATAAAAATTTCCTGCTGGAGAATTTTGAGGATCTTAAAAATACCTGAGTTCCTGCTTCTGATGGAAAAATGATGAAATGATGACAAAACGATGACAGGAAAACTCTAGTGTTTGCGGGAGGTTTCAGCTGCTGTCATCGTTTCATCAAAATGAAGACTGCTTTTGAAAGAAAAACTTTGAAACTATCTATTTTTTTTGATGAATTGATGACAAAGTAAGATAAGACCTGTAATAACAAGGGTTCCGGCTGTCATCATTTTGTCATCAAACTGTCATCAAAAATAAAATGATGACAAAAAAGGACTCAACAGGGTTCTTTCTATAAAGTGCTACAATCTGACGTAAAAAAAATGCTGATGAAAACAAAAAAAATGACCTGTGAGGAAGCACGAAGCATTAGCATCTTCGAAACACTGATAAAGATGGGCCACATTCCCACTCGAAAATCACAAAAAGAAGCCTGGTTCCTGAGTCCCCTGCGATCTGAAACAGAAGCCTCTTTCAAAATTTCCTTTAGACTAAACAGGTGGTACGACTTCGGTATCGGGAAAGGAGGAAACGTGATCGACCTGGTATGCCTCATCTTGAATTGTTCCGTAGCAGAAGCACTGGCTTATTTGTCAGATGGAATACCTGTTTCTAATTCTTCTCTGAATAGCAGAATCAGAAGTAGTGTAATAGAACCTGCAAATAAAGTTCTGAAGATCTTACCAATAGAACATAAAATGCTTAAGAATTATCTTCAAACTCGCAATATCCCGGTTGAAATAGCAAAAATCTACTGCAAGGAAATCTGGTATACTTCGAATGATAAAAGATTCTTTGCCCTGGGCTTGCAGAACCATTTAGGAGGCTGGGAGCTTCGCAATCTTTACTTCAAAACCTCCACACCACCTAAAAGTTATTCTTATATCAATCAGGGTTATGACCATATAATTGTTCTGGAAGGAATGTTTGATCTTCTGTCCTTAGCAGTCTTAGTACCAGAAGAGGTCGAAAATGCAGATTTACTGATTCTGAATTCTCTGTCTTTTTTACCTGAGGTCCATGAAATTCTAAGCCAATACTCCACTGTGACTTTATACCTGGACCGGGACTCCTCCGGAATTAAAGCAACCGAAAATGTTCTAAGAGTCATACCTCATTCCAAGGATGGAAGTCGGTTGTATGAGGGCTATAAAGACTTGAATGAAAAGCTTGTTCATAGCACCCATGACAGAAAATATAAACCACTAAAAGCAAAATCAGATTGATGACTTACTTCTAATTTTTTGAGTAGCAAAGCAAGATGTGTCATTGTCATGACAATCTGGCTTTGCGCCCGGAGGTTGCAAAGACTGAAAACAGAAAATGAAACGAGAATTCATTCAAATTCGCTGCTCGATTTATGAGAAGAAGCTACTCAAAAAAAGAGCGGCCAGGGCAGGAATTTCTCTTTCAGAATACCTGCGTTCCACCGCTTTTGAAAGAAATATTGTTGAAAGAATTACTCCTGAACAACTGGAGGTTTACCGGTTACTGGTACAATACAAAACTAACTTTTCCAGAATCAGCAGCATGTTTAAAAATAGGGATCCTCAACTAGCTGCGACTGTAAAAAACCTGGCTGAAGAAATAAGAACCCACTTAAAAAACTTTAGAAAATGATTGGGAAGGGACACTCCATATCTCGTACAAGAGAATCTATAGCATATGGCTGGAATCAGGAGAAAGATGCCGAAGTAGTTTTTAAAGAATTTCTGGCAGGAGATACACCGCAGGAGATTGCTGAAGAATTTAAAATCATCCAGTCACAGAACCACAGATGCATCAACAACACCTTAAGTTTTGTAGTGAGTCCCACCATAGAAGACGGAAAAAATATGACCCGAAAAGAGCTTGGAGAAATAGCCGAACGGTTTTTAAAGGAGATGCATCTTAGAAATCACCAGGCTATTTCCTTTGTTCATAGAGATAAGGAGCACACCCATATTCATATTTATGTGAATCGCATAAGTATGACAGGAGAGACGTACAAGGACAACTTTATTGGAAAAAGAAGTCAAATTGCTGCAGATAACGTGGCCAGGGAGATGGGACTCATAAGGGTAAGGGAAGTGCAACAAGATAGGCTTATGGAGCTAAAACAACATCGCAAGGAAGTTCAGAATATTCATGAAAGGGTTTTGCAGGTCAGACCAAAGTCACTGGATGAGTACATAAAAAGGATGCAGGAGCACCGGGTGACGGTGATCCCATCATTCAACAAATCGAATCAGCTGCAGGGTTTCCGGTTCGAATTTAAAGGCATAAACCTAAAGGGAAGCGAGATACACCGGTCTATGAGTGGCAGTAAAATTGTCCTTGGAATTAGCCAGAACAATAGCTTTACCAAATTAAAAGAAGCACCAAAGTCTTTGCAGTTAGCCAATAATACAATTCAACTTAGTACCGGCTTTATAAATAAAATGGTAAAGGATTTGGTGAAGCAAACCATAAAAAGGGCACTGGATACAGGCATAGGATTTTAAAGACAAAACAAGATGAAGAAGCTGGATGAAATTATGGAGCTCATGTCTGATGAAATGCAGGATTTCCAAAATGGTCTCCTGCAGATGAAAAAAATGACTGAGGAACTCAACACCCGGAGCATTCCTATTACTACCGAAGTAATGGAAAAACAGTTAAGGTCTTTCTTTCAAAAGCAACAGGAAAAGGAAGTGTTGGCCACGGAAAGACTAACTGCTATTGATATTAAACTAAAAAAGGCCTACATACTGCCCAAGAATTTAGGCATGATCTTCGGAAGTCTTCTAATCCTTCTCTTCAGTTTGGTTGGATATCTCAGCTTTGAAATAATAGTATTAAAAGATAAAGAAATTGAGGAGAAGCTAGCGAGGTCGTTTAACACCTATCTTCAAGAAAATCCTGAACAGAAAAAGGCTTATGACAGTTGGCTGTCGGACCAGAACATTCCATAATACGCCCGATGCTGTTTTATTTTAAGCTTAAGCACCACATGCTATAAAAACAACATCGGATCCTGCACAGGTAAGTGATGATAGATCGGAGGCAGCACCTTGCTGCACACTTGCTTTTATCCTAAATCTAATCCAAATCAGCTTGGCCACAAAAATTTTTTAATATAAGGTTTGGGTCTACTATAATTGAAGTCAAGATTGTAAATTTGGATATCCCACTTTTATTTTTGATAATGATCAATCCAAACCAATACAGCCACAGAATTAGCATCCTGTTTAATGATTACCTGCAGGGTCATCTGGACCTCAAGGATCTTATTCAGAAACTTCGCGCTATTGAAGCCCTGCATAAGCAGAACCAAAAAGACATAAAATCAGATAATATGTTTTGGTTTAAGTTCTCCAAAGATGATAGTCTGGTAACAACCATTGATGACTTACAAAAGGATCTGTCTAGTCACAACAGGGAATTCACCTTGGAAAGAATTAGAGAAGCTTTAAATGTTGACCAGGAGCTGTCAGTTTACTATTCATAAATCAACGGCATCTTACAATTAGTCATCACCTTCCTGGAGGTGTAAAAAAGTTATTACTATTAAGGTTACAGAATGGCCTTATTTATTTAAAACCTTCAAATGTATTTGAAGTTATTATACCAAAGGTAAAATTATCACTGGCTTCTCTAATTAGTCTCAGTTCCATTTCTCTTTTAAAAGTTCTGGTCGATCTGATCTGATTGAGTAGATTTTCGATTTGTAGACCTTCAAAGAGATCAGATACACCATCTGAACAAACAAGGAGTAAATCAGATTCGTCATGAAAGTCTTTAGTGTGAAAGTCTGCAAGAGAGCTTTTTATGTCACCTTTTATGGAGCGGGTAACGACATGTTTATACCTCGATAGCTGGAATGAATCTGTCATGGTTCCATTTTCAATCAAGTCATTCACCAAACTGTGAGAAGTAGATTCAAAAAGTAATTTATTATTGCGGAAATGAAATATCTTGACATCTCCGATCCAAAAATAAGTTACAACAGTTCCTTGTAAGAATACGCCACCAATTGTGGCTCCCATACCATTAGATGAATTATCTTTTTGCTGTCGAATTGCCAAACTGGATTTATTAATAGCTTTTTGAATATGAAAGGCATTAATAGTTTCAACCGTTGACAAATAAGTTTTTATGTTTTCACAGATAATTTCTGCGGCAATTTCCCCATTTTTATAACCTCCCATGCCATCTATTACGGCAAATAAGTATGAGTTATCAGTAGCAGTATATTCAAGAATTAAATCTTGATTATTTTCCCTCTTACCTTTATTTGATACCGTTAAAGTAATCATTGTTCACCTGTTGCTTGAATGGTTCCGCCGCCGTGTTTGGTTACTCTTGGTCTTGTTGATATTTTTAAAGGTCGAGTTGTACAGCTTTTATCAGTAGCTTTTCTTGCCCATAGAAATGCCTCTCCAGGATTTAACAATCCCATCTCTCTTGCGGTAAGTTCTTCCAAAAAAGTAATTGATTTTTGCATATGTCTTAGCCAGTTTGGACCATCGAATTTATGCATTATAACTATTGAACTTAACTCAATAATTTCATTCGGGAGGCTGGGAGGATTTTGACTTGCAATCATTATACTCACACCCTTATGTCGCATCTCTCTTATGGCAGTTACAATTGTACCTGTAAGTGTTTTATTTTCCATGTACTTATGAGCTTCATCAAAGACTATGAACTTGTTGAAATGGATTCCTTTTGATGTTTTTACTGAAGAAAAAATGTTTAACATAATTACAAACAAACCTAAAGCCTCGTCTTGAACAATAAATTCATCACGAAGGTCTACAATGATCAATCTACCAGGTTTTAGAGTTTCACGTAACTGAAATTGATCATCAATATACTCACGGGCAAAGCTCAGTTTCTGTCTTGCTAAGGCTTTTTGAGTATTAGATAATAATTCAGATTCTTCTACACTTTGAGAAATGCCATCAAGAGTTAAATTCCGTCGTAATTCTTTCATGATGGCTTTTAATTGCTTTATGTAGGTGGAATCGTTTCCAATAGCACCGAGTAAAAACATCCAATCCTGAACGTTCAATTCTTTAGAATTGAAAGCTATAGGATTTACTTCTATTGAGGGATATTCTGCACGTCTTTCCGCTATTTTGTCCCTTGGGGTGAGAATAACTACATCTTCAATTCTATCAGGATTAGCACCGTATCTCTCTTTTAGTTTTAGGAGCTCTGCTTCCTTGTCATTTGGCTGCTTCATGGAGGTGAATTCTGGTTCATAGTCCATGCTTTCACTATAATGAAAAATCACACCTGCCAATGGAAACGGGAGTTTATTTATCTTATTGAATTGTTTCAATACCATTTCTGATATTGTACCGATAGTATAACTTTTACCCCCGCCCTGCACACCGAAAAGACTTATCGTATTGGTTTCGCTTAAATCCATGGCGATCTTTTTGCCATGAAAGCTTTCACCCAAAATACCGTATTGGTCACTTGCCGAAGTTTTACCGATCAAAATATCATAATCGGGTGGTGTGTCAATGAAATGATCTTCCTTGGAAATAGATTCAGAATCTTCAGAATCAACCCGGTTATCAATTGAAGTAGATGGTTTAACCGGAGGATTATTGGGAGAATCAACTACTGGCACTTCAATTCCTCCATCTTCATCATTTGACTTATCATCTTGTGTTTTAATTTGTATTTCAACCTTCTGATCCTTTGGTTCTTTAGATTTAAGCTTTTGTATGAATGGCCTAAGTTTAGATTTCCTTCCAACCGCTTCACTTAGTTCGCTATCTAGCTCCTGATCTTCGAGTCGCTTTGTGTTTAAATCAGAGTCAGGATCCAGAATCTGCTCAATTAGATTGCCGCCAAAGGTGAAAAAGGTAAGGTCGTGGTCAATCGATTCCTTGAAATGTTTCTTTTCTGCAGCCAAATTGAAAATTAACCCTAGTTGCTTGAATGTAATCCTGAAACCAGCATTTAAGGTCTGTAAAAATGCATTGTAGCTAGCATAGGCGTTTTCAGTCAGGTATTCATATCGATATGCTCTTTCGATATAAAAGTTTAAAAGAGACTTTAATTCCTTGTTTTTTATTTCTCGATCTAAACGGTCAAATGATAAATGATATTCTGGATCAAAATGCACGCGCAATGCCAGAATTGTATTTTCAATTTGCTCCCGCATTTTTAGTTTTAATTCATCGGCCTCAGCCACTCTAAGGCTTTTTCTACACTTGATTTCTATAACTGTGATTTGAATCTCTCTACTATCAGGATTAATAGAGATAAGCAGATTGTCCGCCCGACTCTTACTTTCAGTAGGTAAATTTTCAAAGAGATTATGATGAAGATCAATAGGGATGAGAAAAGATTCTTCTAGCAGTCCTTTTTTCTCCAGGACTCTTTTTGTAAACGCAGAGCCAATTACTTCAAAAGCCTTATTTTTTGAAGAATTAAGCTGAAGAACCAGGGAGCTGGAAACAGCTCTCAAATCTTCCAGTAGAATTTTGACCTTCTTTTCATCTTGTGGATTATGGATGTCAATGTTGAATTCTTCAAAATGTGGACCTAATAAACCTAGAATTTCAGACGTTGGCCTAGTAGTCAGATAAGATGAAATTCCTGTGACTTCTTCACCAGGTACATAATCTAACAGAAAAGGTATTTTACCATCTTTTGATGGCTGGTCAAAAACTTGAGGACCCAAATTTTTGTCGAATGTAATGACCCAATCTGAAAAGTCGTGTAAATGGGTGAGTAGAACCTTATCTTTGTCATTCAGACGTAATTGAGTAGAGGGTAGCGATTCAGTAAATTTAGAAGCTAAAGCACCTGCAATAAAGGTTTGGAGGTGATCAAATAAATTCACTCCTATCGTCCCAGATCGTGAATAATCGGGTAATATAGAATTTCCTTGAATATATCTATTCCACTTGATTTCATTGGCTGAATCATTAACAGCAATCGTGGGTGACACCAATAAACCATTTAAGTAGAAGTTTCTGTCTTGCTTATACGGTTTTATCAATTCAACAGTAATAGGAAATGGACTAATCAGGAAACTTAAATGAGCGGAGAATTGTGCTGGTGATTTGAGGTAATCCGATATGCTATTGATAGAGAACCTCATTTTTGGGAATAACCTGTTCGCAGAAGGCTGTGAAAATGCTTCAGCTTCTTCTGAAATATTAGATTCAGGATTAATTAAAGTTCTTAGTGCTTCTCCATGCTCGATGATCTTGTCATCACCTTTGAATATTCTGACTTCATATTTGATGTTTTGAAAACTAGCTTCTTTCTCCAATTCAACCAGGGAATCAGCAAAAACACCTGCATCACCAGCATTAAATAAATTTATTAATAGCTTATCTGTATATGGATGCTGAACCAGATAGTTTTTGATGTGTCTCACAACAAGTTTTTGGCTAATCTCGGTTTCAACATAATTTTCTTTGGTGATATTGAATAGCTGCCGGAAATAATGTTTCATCTGCCGGGAAACGGATGTCATTCCATTTTTTGATTCTTCACTAAGTACATTTAGATAAAGTCCCCAACCGTAGGCAAGTTCGCCGGAATAATGAAAGGCTTTATATGTTCCTTGCTCAACTAATACTAAGGGGTTGTTTTCAGGTGTCAAATGGCCTTCAAATAGATTTGAAAGTCCTTTCGACCATGCCTCTTTGTAGCCGGAATAGTCATGTGTGCTTTTTTCCCACCCGGTAAACACGTCGACTAATTGAACCCACCAGGCTAATCGCAATGGATGTATAGGAGAGAGTAAAAATGCCTCAGCGGGTTTACCGTCAGGAAGTTTGGTTCTAACCTTTACCAAATCCAACATTTGAACCTCAACCAGCAAATCCTGAATAGTGGACTTCTCGTCCTCATGAGTCTCTTCTTCTAAAATTTGCTTCTGAAGTTGGGCCGTCCAATTGCTCATCTTTTCTATATAAGTGCGAATAGAATCAGCAAAATTGAAAATATCTGCTGTTTCAAGAACTCCGTTTCCAGAATGATTGGAATGTTGAATTCTTGTAAAGATTTTTGCTCTAAGGGAAAGAATCTCTTGGGGCACAATGGAAGTAATCTCACTTTTGATAAAGTCACATTTTTCAAAACCTATCGCCAATGAGTTACTTTTTAGTATTGTCTTTACATATCCTAAATGGTTTGCATTTTTAAGTAGAGTATCTTCAATAATTCTCAGTTTTGAGGATAAATTAATCTGATAATTGTGTCTATCGGAGTAATTAATATGGAATGTGGAGGTATGTTTGGTTGTTTCGGTAATCCAAGAATTGGATGTTTCAGAAGGTACTGGGATTTCAGGCTCCATGCCTGTTTTCAAGTTCTCAAAGCGGAATTTGAAGAAAGCTTGTAAGACGTTGTTTAATTTATCTTTTCGTTGGTTCTCTTCACGTTCAGAATTCTCTTCAAGTACATAATCAAAATCATCGGTATCACAGGTAAGTTTAAAGTCAAAAGAACTTTTTAAAGTGGTACTGTCTTTAGCCTGTGCTTCCTCCCATGCAATTTGGATCCGTTGCTCTTTGAAATCATCGTCATTGTTCAGGATGTTACCATGTTCATCCTCAGCCCAAACTTTAAAGAAATATGAGCCTTCTTCTATTACATTTGAATTAAGATCAACAGTAATATCGCGGTATGGCCGGTTCGATGCAGAGTTCTTAACTTTACGAAGGATTTGAATTTCCTCACCAGCCCCTCCATTAACAGTCATCAAGATGATCTTAAAATGAGCGAGCCCCGGAATATCTTTAGGATTTTGATTCATCGTAAACCTGATCCTAACCTTAGATGTAGAATTCTCTTTGGCTTTTAGAACCTGCTTACCTTCTTCGACTGAGAAATCGGGTGATTTGATTTCTTCAGCATAGAGTTTTATATGAGAAAAGTCTAGATCTGGAATTTGCCAATTCTGAAAATTCAGATTGGGGTATTTTTTGTGTATATGATAGCATATCTCAGATGCACTTCTCGCATTGTTTTCTGCCTTAATAAAATTTACCAATTCCTTTTGAATTGTATTGGGCTCTAACGGTAGTTCTGCTATGCGGTCATATAATGGTTTAGAAAATGAACTAAGTAAATCAATGCTTTCTAAATTGAAATTCAGCCTTGACCTAATTTTACCATTATTTTCAAGCAAAGCTGAATCTGGTATTAAACCTAGTAGATAAAGTCGATCACCAATAGACTCTTTTGAATAACCCTGTTCTTCTAGTGAGAGAAGATAATCGATCATATTCCTTGTGTTGATCTGATTGAGGTTTAGATATCCAATGATTTCATTTTTCAGAATTGTTGAATACTCAGTGGGAATATCATCAATCAATTGCTCTTTTAACTTCTGTTCAATCCCTTCTAATGAAATTTCTTTGAAGGTGGCATTGCCATAAGAGTCTTCTGCTGAAGTTCTGCTATTTGAAGGAATTAGGACCAAAAGAGGAGCATCTTGTTTATTCCTTAGTTCTATCAGCTTGGTAGCAGTAATAAATCGATCTTCCGTCGAGGAGCTATCATTAATTATGAAGGTGTTGATGTTGCTGTATTTCTCTCGAATCAATTCCCAAAGAAATTCCAGTTCTGTAAGACCTAATCCCGTTATTTTCATGCAGTGGCCTGGAATAGCCTTGCTCAAGTCGTCATGATATAATTCCAGTATCAGGTCAATGATTCGTTGATAATAGGTATTAATTTGAGTTGTCATCTGCATCTTACTGTACATTTAATTCATAACGAGGTCTAATCCTCTGCAGGATATATGCATCACTTAAGTCGTTGTAAAAGCCAATCTGCCTAAGCTTTAGTTTGAAGGCATCTACATTTTCTTTAAAAGCAAGGTGTGTATTGAGATCAGCATCATTAAACCGATCTTCTGATAAACCATTAATAATTAATCCATAGCGATCACGGATGTTTTGAATCAGCTCTTCAATGGAGAGGGTTCTGGTTTCAAAATGAGAACCATCTGATTCAAGAACCAATATCTGAACAAGTGTTTCTAATAATCTTGTACCCATTACGAAACGTCTTGGGTTCTTCTTACTTCTTCCTTGAGCCATAAAACCTCTTTCATTATTCTTTTGAGACAAGTTATCTATAAGCTGCATGTGATAGCGAAATTGATAATGACCTCTTGCCTTCAGAATCAATTCAATGTATCGATCAAAATAGGTGTCTTCATACCTGACCATGTCGCTGATTAGGTCTTTATCCTCCTCATCAAGTGAACCGTAAAGGTTATCCCATTGAGTTTCGAAGTATATCTCGAAATCCTGTGGTTTTTGGTTTAATAGCTTCAGTGCCTTGTGAAGATTATCTGAATGGGTTTTGTCGAGTTTCAGCCTCCTTAAGGCGGCATTGATCTGAAAGGTGGCCTTGATATAATCATAGACAGTATTACTCAATGTTTCTGCATCTTCTGCTGAAATTCGCGCAATCTTACTTTCAAAGTCATCCGTGGCATCTACTACAATATCCCAATCCGCTCTTACTTTATCATTGCCTTCTTCAACCATTCGGGGAAGGGTATGGATTAATTTTTGGATGTAAATGGAAAGATGAAATGACGTAATTGTTTTGAGATAATCTATTAAGACATTTCTTGGAATTAGTCTTTTGTAGACTAATAATCTGCGTACATCATCACAATAAAGCTCGGCCTGTTCAGGGAGAAGGGGTTGAATCTGGTTCAAGCTTGAGCTGCTCTCAAGGAAACCGGGTTTTACATTTTTGATAATGTGTAATAGACCTAAACTATCTACGTCTAGGTGGTTATTTGAATTTATTTTACTGGTGGTCTGATCCCAACCTTCCATCAGGAAGCTTTTTAGGTCTTCACGCACTGTTGGGTTGGCACTGAGCATTAAGTAAACCTGATCGGCAGTATTATAGTCTCTTGTTTGGGCCGCATTTCTTACCCTATAACTTTCAAGGTGGATGGGCCTTAAAGAAGATATTTTCTCTTTGTCCAAATTTCCTCTGTAAACCATGTTGACTAAATTGCTACGCATCCATAATTCCGCAGCGTCCGGATTATTATTGAACCCTCTAATCGAACCTTCTTCTTCCAATTTAGTGAAAACTCTCTTCAAAGTTTCTAAGTCGATGAATGAATTGCCTCCAGCCCTTGCTCTCTGTTTTGGTCTTATTCCGTTGTGCTTGAGCAGCATGAACAGGTTTACCAAAGTATTATCGATGTTCACTGCTTTTGCATCAGCAGTAAAGATCAACTCATTACGGAAAAGGCTTTCATCCTTGTTTAGTTTAATGGCCATAATTATATCTCCATAGGTTCTATGTAAAGGCGACTTTGCTCGTCTTTACCGATTCTATAAAATTCTGTGTTGTCACTGGTTACCACTACTTCTTTGTAGGTTAGGTTTTCCAGCAGGTTCTTGAATATGATCAGTTCAATGAACTTACCTCTAAGATCGTTAAGGGAAGGACTGAAACCTTGCTGTATGAAATACAGCATTTCATACAAGTCAAGTGAAATGGTAAGTTTAATGTGTTTCTCGATTCTGTGGCGGAAGGTTAAACTGTCCGGTTCGTATTCAAGATATTTTACTAAATGATCGGTTCTATTCACAAAAAGCTCAAAATCATTGAGGTCGAATAACCTGAATGACTTGCTGTATGGATCTCGAACGTCTGTTGAAGCCAATACCAAATAATCCTTATCTATACCCGTATTGTCACACCCTTCATTCAATGATATAGCTCTGGATATGCTGGCTTTGGTATTTGCGCCTTCATCTCCATTGGTAAGCACTTTTACAAATTTAAATACAGAGTGGTAAGGCAATCGTAGGAGATAAGAAGGAACTTTGGCCTCTTCACCTTCTGTGGTAACCGGCACATATCCTTTTTCAATAGACAATAATTCTGACTTACCTTCAAAATATTGATGCCTGATAAAAACCTTTTGGATTACCCTTATTTTTTTAAGAAGTTCTCCTTCCTGCTCATGAGCAGGTACCCAAATTTTATTGAGGTTAAACTCATCAAAGAGGTTAAATTCCCTATCAGAAAATTCCAGGTACTCATTGCCTTCATGCTGGCCGAAGAAAAGATCTCTGTCTTTTTCCGGTATGGCAACTTCTCCGATATCTGTTTCCCGTAGTAGCTTGATTAAACGATCCTGATTTCCTGAATCAGCCATGGTGGGATTAGTAATATTGAAGTAGTAATATTGCCAATAATTTTCAGGATGATTTTCATTTGTCGCCACCAACTGTTCAATATCTGAACATTCTTGATCTCTGGTAAGTGTAAAGGCAATGAATGAGCGCAAATCTCGCATAGTAACATGCAGCTCCCGTTTGAGGCAAGCTGTTCTTAATAACCATTCCATACGGGTGATCACTTCTTCACCAGAGGCAGAGTCATTGAAAGAATCAACATTGTATTTGATAAAACATTTATTTGCGAGCGAACATCCTTCACATTTGCTCCAAAGTTTCTTCTGTGTAAGGGCTTTTATCTGACTTCTAAAGAGGCTGGATTCATCATTATCGTGGGCAGTGACCGATCTTAAATTCAAGTTTATAATCATCAACCCCCGAGGCAGTTCTAAATGTCCTTCATTGTAGAAGTAGGACTCAATGGTATCATGTAAAGGCTTATGAGTATTGGTAGTTTTCAAGAACTCAACAAGCCGGCCTTCATTAATGGCAATTATCCGGCCTTCGGTAGATTCCTGATAATTGGAAAGTCCTCCAAAGGGTTCGAAGAAGCTCTCCAGGACTTCGTTGTTTGCACGCTGCTCTTCATCTTGTGACCCGTCATAATTGCTTTCAAACTGAATATTATTAATCTCAAATTTCGCCCCGTTTTTATGATCGTGCCTGCTTAAATTCTTTATCGATTTGTCATGCTCTATCCGTTTAATAAAGGCGGTTTTCCCATCACCAGCATTACCTGTTATTATGATCAATTTGTACTTGCCATCTAGTATATCCGGTAACAGTCTTCTATCGAGCTTTGATGGCGTATAGGTTAATTGGTCAAATTCATTTAAGCTTTCACTTGCGCGGGTTCCGAAATTTCCATTTTTTGATTGGCTGTACAGGGAATTTAGATATTGAACAAAATCCAGCCCCTCTATCTCAAATTTATAGGCACTCAGCTTCTCTTTATGCTCTTCAAAAACATTGATTAATCCATCATAAACTCGTTGGATATTACCATCGTTGAAATTCCTGGCTCCGCCCTCCCAAAATGGAGCTTCGATAATTTTCTCGCTATCCATTTTGAGCATTATATGTATGCGTTCTGAAAGCGAAAGACTTTTTTTGTATGTGTATAGCTTGTTCTTGAATTTTTCGAAACTCTTTAAAACTGTAGTTTCAAGCTCAAGGAATGTAGCCATTTTATCAAATAACTTTACACGAATCCCTGGCTGGCTGATGAAAAGCTCTAAATGATATAGCTGATTCTGATTTGTTAACGAAGCTTCCTCAGATTTGGATTCAGAAAGTATCTCATCCTCACCAATGGCTAGTAAGGCATCTAGCATTTCCTGAGCATTGGAAAATCGTTTTTCGGAGCGGGGGTTTATCGCCTGGCTTAAAAACTCAGCAAATACATCTGAAATTCTTGGTTCAAATTCTTTGGGTTTAATCGGGTCAATGCTAAGGACAGGCATTTTCTTAGGTGTCCATGGATATTGTTTGCAGATCAGTTCATACATCGTAATTCCCAAAGCAAAAGTGTCTGCTGATTTATTCCAATTTACTTTATAACCATCAGCAATGAGATCAGGAGCCAAATAAGGGTTAGTTCCAACAAAGTCCTGATTTTCATCTACAAAAGAGGCTACATTGAAGTCAATGAGAACAAAGCGTTTCTCATTATCCCAGATGATGTTTTGAGGTTTGATATCGCGATGGAGGATCGGTTTAGGCTGATTTTGCATCGAAACCAATGCACTGAGAATATCTTTGGCTAGCTGATACACTCGATATATTGGCAGCTTTGCATCTGTTCTTGAATACGTACTAAGGTTTTCACCTTCCAAAAATTCCATTAAAGTATAAAATTGTCCGTTGGGTGTTTCTCCGTTCCAAACAAATTTTACAATGTTGTAATGCTCTAACCCGACCAATGCATTGTATTCATCAGTTACCGAATTGGCATTTACACTTTCATGGAAGAGTTTTAAAGCATAGTATTTCCCCTGAAGCTGATGTTTTACTTTAAAAACTCTGGAGTACCCGCCTTTGCCAAGAATCTGATGAATTACAAAATCTCCAATTTTGTCTCCAACCTTTAGTTCGTGGATGTCGGCAGATTGAACAGACGGAGTTTTTGTAGATTGCTTAGAGAGAATTTCACTGTCATTTTCCTTGAGCGCTTCTTCTATGAAATTTTCCAGTTGTTCAATCCTATCAATCCTTTTTAAGTCATCCGTAAGGATGGTTTTATGACAAATCTCATCCAGCCATTTAGGCAATGCTTTATTGAGGGCTGTGGGTAGTTTATCGTTCGGCAGTTTTCCGCCCATTTTATCAAGATCATAAGGAGTCTTGAAAGGTTCTTCTCCTGTAAACAGCCAGTAAATGAGTACTCCCAAGGAATAAATGTCTGAGGCACGCGAAGCATCACCCACAGTCAATTCCAATGGGTGGTAAGGCGTAGCATTAGATTCGTTGATTGTGGCCATTACCGTATAACCTTGCTGGTTATGATCCGTGAAGTATGACTTGCCGAAATTTCCCAAATAGGCATAACCACTGCTCATATATATGTTATCAGGATTAATGTCCCTGTGGAAGATGTTTTCTTTGTGAGCCTCTTTTAAGGCGGCCATCACATTACGAATGATGCTCAGCTTTTCCTGAAAGGTGAAGGTTTTGGATCGGGCTTCTGCTCGCAGGGAATTCTCATCCAAGAAGTCGGATATTTCATAGAATTGATGGTTTTCTTCATCAATTTTGAACTCTACGTTCAGAATGAAGGGTTTCGCTTTGATCTTGTGAAGGGCTTTATACTGGTTCTTAATAGCTTCCTCACGTTTGAGCAATTGAGGTTGTGTAAGACCTGCTACCTGTAACGAATACTCTTTAACTCTTTTCCGTATAGAGGAGGTAACTCCCTTTGGTTTTACTAAATATTCAATGAAGTTAGGTTCCTGCTGGAGGATTTCAATAATTTCATAGCCTTCTACTTCACGCTTTTCATCTGGGATTTTTTTGCTCTGGCTACCGTCAAGATATTTTACTATATCCTTATAAATATCAACAATGTCATTTTCGGATTTTCCAATCTGCTCTGGGTCTTTGAGGTAATTGATCAATTGCTCATTGAGCTGAAAAGTAAGCTTGGCAGATTCCTGCCATAGCAAAGGGGCATACGTATTAGGATAGGATAGGGTAACCATGTTTTGAATCCATCCCCTAGCCCAGGCATGTTCATGTTCCCGGAGTTTGGAGGCTAAAACTGCTGTTTTCTGCCTTCCAGTCTTTAAAGGGTTTTGACGTTGACGATCATTGACGTACCAATAGTTATCATCCCCTTCAATCCGACCTTTCCAATCCTTATTCTCAATATTGTATATTCCATGCGGGGCAACCACCAATAAATCATACTCCCAATATTGGGTTCGGTTGTTTCGGGGGTTGGTGGAGGCGAGTTCCACATTGGGAACGAGATAATAACTGTCCGGCAGGTTCACCTGCAAGTAATCCAACAAACGCTTTTCTCCGGCATTGACAACCGAATCAAAATATGGTGGTACTATGATTTTTGCCATGATTCAATTTCGTTTTCTACTAATTCGATTGCCTTTAGCTCACCTTTTAGAGCTGAATCTAAATGAGATTTATATTCCGAAATATGGTGGTTGATGGATTCAATTTCTTTCTTTTCTAAAGTTGGAATAGGTATAGTAAATAACATATCCTCGGTTATAAAGGGTTGGCCTACACCTGTTTTTCGTTTTCTTATAATCTCATATCCAACATTTGAAGAGAGAAAGGAAAAAATGAATGGAAGATTTTTTTTGTCTTCAATTACAATTCGAATGATGTTATCAGAGGCAACTGTATTAACTAAAGAAGGATATGGTAGATAAACCTGACCTACAGTGTCTTGGCCTACTCGACCTGCCAGAATCATATTCTCTTTGATAAGAGAATGTCTTTTAATATTCTTTTTTACTATGTAATTGCAAGAACTGAAAGGGTTGAAGCTAGCTAAATCTCCATTACTTAAAAATGGAATTCCACGTTCCGAAGTAGTATAATTTCTTTTTTCCCTTCCGCTGGTAAATATATTTGTCACAAATTCAGAAAGAGAAAAATGACCCTGTTGCCGTATCTCCTTTTCGAAACTCTCACCCTGTGATAAGAAAAAATTTCCACCAAAACGGAATTCTCTTTGCAGCCTTTTTGAATCAATTAAATCGTGTTTTTCATTCTCTATCGATCCCTTTAATCGATCATGAAAGAAGGAATGAGATTTTCTTAGCGATTTTGCTGCTTCGACTCTATGATTGGCCGAATCAGTTATGAGATCATTAATTTCAACTTGGAGTTTATCAGGAAAAACTGGTATCTCTATGTTTTCAATATGATGAGGTTCAATGTGTTTAACAACTCCACCGTAGCCGGATTGGGTTAAGAGCCCAAAGCCGTATTTAGATGCTAATAATGCATATAAAAAACCTTCTTGTAGTTTATGGTTTGCAGGCTTTATTCTTACAAGATCATCGGTTCCAATTTTACCTTCATGTTCTTTATTTGTAAATACAACCTTACCCAGGGTTCCAGACCTAGTTACAAGAATCCATTTTTTATGTAATTCAAGTTCTTTTAAATAGGGAGAATATTTTTTTGATACGTAAGTTCTAGTTTTAGTATCTGACTTAAACAAATCGGATGCGGATAAAAAGGTTAAGCCAGCTTCAGGGGAGGGGACATAAACTCTTTTATGGATGTTTCCCTTATATAATTGCAAGGCTTCTGATTTAAGATACACTTTGTCGTAAGGACAATGTGAGTCAAAAATAATTTTTGTCTTAACTGCATCGCTAAGATGAAATGAAGCATCTAATCGAAGATCTGAATTAGAAAGCCAGCTTTTGTTGACGGTTATGTTTTTCATTCTGCTTTCCCATTTTTGGATTTTAGATATGCTTGAACAATTGCCGGCAAGTCATCATCCAATTTTTTGATTTTTTCTCTGCGGGTTTTTACCTCAAGTGACCCGTCCTTTTTTCGTACTACATATTGAGTTTCTGTGTCAAAAAGAATTTCCGCTCCATCCACATCTCTTTGATATACTGGATTCCCTCTTCGATCTTTCCCAAGACGTTCAGCAAGTGCCATAAACACTTTATAATCATCATCACCATCGTGAGCTAGTTGCCTTTCAAGCTCAGTTTTTCGCTGTAAAAAGAGAAGGGAAGCTTGTACGCCTACCTGAGGCAAAAAGGCTTCAACTGCCAAATCCAAGGATGCAAGAATTTTGTACTTGTCCAGAATCCATTGCCTTACTGGAAGATTATTAGGATTACCCAAAATACTATCAGGGAGAACTATAGCTACTCTTCCTCCTGGTTTCAAATAGTTATAGCACGCTTCAATAAACAAAACTTCAGGAGCGTCACTATACTTGGATAGAAAATACTGAGTGGCTATTTCCGGCTCCACTTTCACTTTTGCCCCAAAGGGCGGGTTAGTAAATATGATGTCGAATTTTTCACGGGCGTCCTTACCATAGCGGCTTTCTATGTCTTTCATCTCTGACATGCTCTTGTCAATGGCATTTTCTATTTTTTTTATTTCAGTTGGGTGCTCCCAATTGGGGTAGGCAAGGGAATTGACATGGAAAATATTAGCATGACCATCACCAGCCATTACCATGTTCATTCTGGCTGCTTTTTTTAGGTCAGGATCAAAGTCAAAACCGAAAATGCTATGTTCTGCGTATTCCTTTACTCGTTCGTTCACTTCCATGGAATTGAACTTCTCAGCCAAAAGTGGACCTTCTAAGTCAGGATATAGCTCAGCGGCAATTTGTTTCCTTACATGGTCAAGCACCATAACCAAAAAGCCTCCCGAACCACATGCAGGATCGAGAACGCGATCATTCTCGGTTGGGTTCAGCATCTCCACCATTGCTTTTATAATATTTCTTGGGGTGAAGAATTGACCTGCTTCTTGTTTTAATGTATTGCTTACAATTGTTTCGTAAGCCATACCCTTAACATCCACAGAGGCATCTAGAAATGAGTATTTAGAAAGCTCTCCGGCAATAAAAGCGATTCCCTTATCAGTAAGGCCAATGGCTTCATTTCCATCGAATACCTCTGAGAATATTTCATCACTCTTTAGTTCTTCAAACAAACCTTTAATCCGTTTGGCTACTGCCTTTCGACCTTCTTCAGTATTTTGCTCTTTAACACCTACCCAAAACTTTCTGCGGAAGCTATCTTCAGAAGGCATAAATCTGCGCTTCTCATCGTAGAGCTTACAGAAGATGAGATTTAGCAACTGCCAAAAGGCATCTTTTTTCCGGCCTTCATTGCCATATATATAGTCATGCGAACGCTTGAATACTTTTATCAAAGAATCATTTGCTGGCTTTCTACTGGAAGAGCGGTCGGCCCTGTCAAGGTCATCCAGTGTTTCTCCTTCCCCAGGAAAATCCGAGAGATCCACAAACTCATAGTCAAAGCCCATGGCATCATCTTCCTTTTGCAGGTAATGATAACCGGAACCATTTGCCCAAAGGCCAAATTCGCAACTCTCTACCGCACCCATGGCATTTTCCAAAGTAGGTTTGACACCTTTCTTTTTGTCTGTCTCCTTCACCTTATCATCCTGAACCACACAGATACGAATAATGAAATCCTGATCATGAGGTTTCTCTTTCTCAAAAACTACTAATTCTACCTTCTGTTTCTTGGATTTACCGGTATCGGGATCGGTATATACAATTGTGAAATCTCGTTCCATGTCTGCAAGGTCAAAGCCATACTCTTCGTTAAGCATTAAGATTACAGATTGTAAATTACTTTCTTTAGCTTTTATTTTTTTGACTTCACCGTTAAGGATACACACAAGCTCATTATCCTCTAAAACTAATTCTTCTTTATCTTGTACTTCTGTTGACATTTGTGTAGTTCCTTTAATTTAATTGGTTGGTAATATTTTCTAAACTTTCTAAGACTTCCTGGTAAGAAAGCGATGAATGAGTTTCTAATATTTGATTAATAAGTTTACTATCTTCTTGTTGCTTTATATTGTCGGTCAAAATCTTTTTAATAGCCTCTAATTCTGGGGGATGCGCTTGTAAGATTTCCAAAACATCTTTACCTAATAAAGTAGCGCCCCCTTTTGCTCTGGTAAAATCTTCTGTATAGATTTCATCATAATATTGTACAGCAGCTCGTTCTTCGTGAATTCCAAGATAATTTTCCAAAATGAAACCTATGTCATCTGCATCCTTGTTACTTTTATTGTGACGGTCGTTCCAGGCAATGATTTTTAGAAGAAAAATACCGCTTAAAGAAGCGATTCTGATTTCTAATTCTTGATCTACGCTAACCCTAAGGGAAGTTTCTTCCGCAGCGTCAAATCCTAGTACCGACATGGCGAAAGACTCATCGGGAGGCCAAAATATTTTGCTGTTTTGCTTCATAATTTCACCAAATGGTACAATGTCCACTTGAAATCTATCTTTATACAAAAAACGTTGTTTTTGAGCTTTATCTTTGGTGAAATTTTCTAACTTTAAAATTTCTTGCTCCACTTTTAACCACTGTTCCCAGTTACTTACAGTGATTGCGATATCCAAATCATGAGTCAAGCGTCCGGAACTTTCATTATGTAATTCCATAAAGATATCCCGTGCAGTAGCACCTATAACAAAAAAAGAAATTCCTGATTCCTGAAAATACTCAGTGAGCTCTTGTAGAATAGGTTTTAATAATGGATGGGTAAATTTATCACTTGATATGCTGTAGCTCATTCTGGCGTATTTCTTTTGCTATTTCAATATTTCTTCCAAAACCACTACTTATTAGATCTGCATATATAAGTAGTGCCGGAGCAACTGCTTCGTTATCCGAGTCATTTTTCCAGAATTTTTGTAGGATTTCCACTGTGCCGTTTTCACTCGGAATTAAGCGCACCTTATTCGCTATTACGGATAATTCTAGGTCGGTAAACAGAGTATATTTTTCAGGTCTTAAATTTTCGGTAAGAATAGCCCCTCCGGGCTCCCCTCCCCAAAGAATTCTTCCATGGCTAAAGTTTAAATCTATATTTCTCCAGTTTTTCGTTTGATTTGGGTCGATGAAGCGCATCTTTTTTCGGAATATTCGAGGCCTGAGCACTGCATTGTATTCTATGACCCAACGCTCTAATAATTCATTTTTGTTTTTTAGAATTCTTTTTTGGTTGGTTTTTAAAAGGTAGTTTAACTCCTCTAATTCATTCATTACATTACTTACTGAGCCGATAGAGACTTCAGCTTGTTCTGCTATTCTTCTATATGAATCTTGAAGGTGTTGTGGTTTGTTTAGAAGGTGAAATAGGATCTTTATTCCAGTTTCTTGAAAAGCACGTGATTGGTTGGTTTTATCCTTTTTTGGAGGTTTTTGGCCTTCCACAAATATGGCTAAATCTTCATGTCTAATAAATGCATTTCCCGCAACATCTATATAATTAATTCCGCGCTGCTTAAAATCTTCTGTTGATTTTTTTGAAATATATTCTGCTATTAGAATGATAGGTCTATTGAAGTTATGCTTCATTTCCTCCAATTGGGAGAGGATTATTCCTTGATTAGAGGATCTAACTGTGGTTTTGGATTCCACAATAAATTGGATATTTCTAATAGTTAGTAGGGCGTCATAATTGTTTCTATTGCTTTCTACTTCAATAGGAAGATCAATCAGTTTTTCTAACCTGGAGGTGGCTTCGTAGATATGATCTTGGTTACGATACATAGTCTGTGGTGTTCATGTTTTTTATTTGTTCAGTGACAATGAACATTCAAATATAATGAACACCTGTTGATTCGCAAAATAAATTTAAGATTTTTATAACAATAATCTGCATTAAATTCTACTTTATAGTCTCCGAGGATTTCATCAACTCATCCAAAAGATCTCCCTCCTCAATAGGAATCATCCGAGATATTAGTTCAAGCACATCCTGAATATTATTTTTAGGATTCCGATCTGAAGAATAAGATTTAAAATCTCCATATTCTAAAGAATTAATGCACAGGTACAGCAGAGAACGTATAGTGAAAAGTAATTCACCATAACCTTCTACGTAAAGCAGATCGACCTTATATTTTCCTTTGTAGGTGTCGTGAGGTTGTAGCATTACCAGCCTATCCTTTAGTTTTTCCACCAGTGCTTGTTGTTCGTTTTTCTCAGTTTCCATAGTTTTCTTTTCTTAGTTCTGCCTCGAGTTCTTCAATCCTTTTTTTTGCAATAGTTTCCATTGCCTTCAGGAAATCTTCACTCCTGGAGTAGAGAATATCCACATCCACTGGACTGCGCCTGTCACTCGTTCTGAATCTTACCTCGTTTGGGGAATTAATCAGTTTCTTAAAAAGCTCTTGGTCTTGCGGACTCCAACGAGGAAAACAATTATCAGGTATAGTAGAGAAGTTGCTGCACAAGTCAAACAGATAATCCAACTTAAGACTGTCTGGCCGCAATCCCAACATCACGTATATAGTTCCGAGACAAATTTGCTGAAGCGCCTTGTACTGTAAACTGATCTCGGTTGCATCATCATCTCCGGAAACGATGTCTGCAGCCGTAAGAAAACAATTGGCTCTATGTTTTCGTATAAAGAAGTCTCCTCTTATTTGGTCTAACCTTTTAGTTGTAACTTTTCTGGGAGCTGAAACCTCAAATGAAGAATCGGGATCCGAATAAATAACTGTACCTGAATTCAGAACTCGGTGTACAAAATCATTTCCTTTTTGAAGAGCTTGTTCTACTTTTTTGGAAGAGGTAAGGATTATTGTAGTGGTCAATTTCCCGTCTGTCTTCTGAGAAATTAGGTTGGATATCTTGCTGGGATAAGTGCTCATGGTCTCTTTAGTAACAATCATTAGATCATAATGAGTGAATGAGAATAGTTCAGAAGTGCCGGCTAGACTATTCCTCTCTTGGTAACCTTTCCTTTTCCCAAAAGAAATGATCTGGAGTGGAGTTACTATTTCAGCAATAGCTTCTTTTAGGAGCATAAATACCTTTTTCTCGTCTTTATTTTTTGATGGGAGCACATCAACTTCAGAAGCTTGCACCTGTATATTTTCTTTTTCTTTTGTCAGGAGCTTTTGACAGCTTCCAAAGCGGAAACTGAATATTTCCCTAACCTGGTTGTCCATCATTTCTGCTCTTTCAGCAAGTAATTTTATTTCCCTTTTCGTGACGTCATAGGCTGAATGGTACCGGCTCTCTGTGTATGCTCTATCCAAAACTTCTAGTAACTGAAGATCATCTCGCCTGGCTGTGTTGAAAATCGGACCGGCACCATAGATAAATGGGCAGGCATAAGCTATGTGATTTGCAATTTTATGGCAGATTAGCGGTTTCCCCATAGCAAAGGTTTCCAGGCATCTGTACAACCATTCAATTTTTTGATGAATCAGGAAAGCTGCTCCTGCCCATTCTTTTCTTTTCCTGTAAAAGCTAATTCCTTCTGTAAAAGAATTGATGCGGTCTATTTCCCTTTCCAGGGAAGAAGTTGCTTTTTTCAAAAGAAGTTCAATTTCTTCTTTTTGTCTCCGTAGGGTTATCTCAGAAGTTGAACTATTGTAAATTAGATCTCCTAAGCTGCAATTCTTTATGAAATACAGACTTCCTTTTTTTAATTCTTCCTGGGCATAAGAAAATGAATAAATTCTAAAGCGTTTGTGGGGTAGATTTTCCAGAGTTCTTCCAATCTTGGAAGACAGTTCGATTAAATTTGCCAGGTGCTCTTCCTTTACTAAAAAGGTGACAATATTTCCCTCTATAGGATCCTCCAATAGATATACTTGTTCGACCTCTTCTACTTCTTTTATCCTCCTTTTAAGCTCCTTTAATGCAGTAGGATTGTCACCCAAGATTTTTTCAACAGCATGTTCCATAATTTTCCTAAATTGGCGTTAATATTCCGACTCTTTAACTTCCCTACAAGCTATATTGAGTTGGTACCGTACCGAACCAGAAACATTGGTACTTTACCAAAGAAGGATTGTTTTTTACCAACTTTGGAAAACAGCGATTTATTTAAAAGAAGAAATTTTATCTTTAAGCATGGAGACAGCAACAAAATCTAACCATATTGGCCGGAAAATTAGCCGGATAAGAGAACTGCGAGGCATGAAGCAGGAAGCTCTTGCCGCAGAGCTGGGCATTAGTCAGCAGAGTGTATCTCAAATCGAAAAGAGTCCGGAAGTTGACGAAGAAGTTCTTCTGAAAATTTCAAAGGCTTTACAGGTGTCTCCAGAAGGTATCAGACACTTCAGTGAAGAGGCCGTGTTTAATATCATCAATAATACCTTCAAAGACAGCAGTGCCAATAACAATAATTACTTCTGCACTATCAATCCTATTGATAAAATGGTGGAACTCTATGAGCGTCTGGTAGAGGCGGAGAAGGAGAAGGTGAAGTACCTGGAGGAGTTGTTAAAGAGGAGGTGAATTTGCTTTTAATTTAATGATATTAAGTTTTTTCGATTACGCATCTAATAACCCATTAATGAATATTTTGTCACGGTCTTTTATTTTAAATATAAAGAATCTTTTGTTTTATGGACATCATTAAAGGATCCCAGAACTGGCCTTTAGTTGATGAATCTGACGAGGATTTATTAATAATTATATCAATAAAGGATGATCCTAAAGCCAGCAATCAAGCTTTTGAAGAATTCCATCGTCGGTACAAAAGGTTTATTTTTGGAATGGCGATAAAATTAACCTCCAAACTTCCAAACTCAGAGGAATTAAGAGATGCGATATTCCAAAATACCCTCATAAATGTCTATAAATATTGTGATTCATTTTCTGTGGAGGGAGAAAAGGATGAGGGTAAAATAAAAAAGAGGATTCACGGTTGGCTTGTAAGAATTGCAAAGAATGAGCTCTTAGCTCTTTTAAGAAATAAGCAGGTGGTTATTGATCCCAATGAAATTGGAGAACCGTTTGCTACTGAAGAGGAAGAAATATTATCTGAAGAGCCTTCGTATGATGAAAATATAGTTAATCAATCTCTGAAAATATTATCGGAAAGAGATCAGCACATTTTTATGACTTATTGGTTGTACTATGACAAGGGAGAAAAAAGTCAGGCGAAAAATCTTCCTCCTGATATACTAAAAGAATTGTCGGGCAGATATGAAACCACCCCAGAGAACATTCGACAAATTATTAGCCGATCAAAAAAGAAAGTTTTTGATTTTCTAAAGCTCCACTACGAAGTGAAAAAGAAATGATGATGAACGATCAAGAAAAAGAAAAGAATATAGAACGAGCTTTTTTCAAAGCCTTGAAGAATTCTGGCTATGTATTTCCAGAAACGGAGAAAGATTTTGACAAATTTGAAGAATCTGTTTTGAAAATAAAAGATGTTATTCCTAACCACTTAGAAGACCCAATAGATATTTTGAACAGAGGGAAAATAAGAACCTTGGGAGTTTTTGAAGATTTTTTTGACAGTACAATAGAAGAAAATTTGGCTCAGGCGGCTCGAGAAGGTTCTGATATTCCAGAAGATGTTTGGAAACAGATGGAAAAGGATCGCCAAAGAAGCGAGGATAAAAATGATGGTGAAGATACTCAGTGATCATCGAAAAGAAGAACTGTCTGATTTAGCCGAGGTTGTAGTTGAACCCTTTCTTGCTCAAGTCCAAATAGATCCAGAAAAGATTGCTCTATCTAATAAAATTTCTTTTTCATATGGCCACTACCGTAATTCTTTTGATGGACTAATTCAACATAGGTCAGGACGATTTCACATCTTTATTAATAACAACAGAGTCGGAACAAAGGAAAATCCCAGATCACGATTTACTTTCGCTCATGAATTAGGTCACTACTACATCGATGAGCATAGAAATGCCTTGAAACGAGGAAAAGTGCCTTCTCACCCTTCCTTCAATAGACTGGTTTCTGAGAATTTGGCAGAACGTGAAGCTGATTTTTTCGCGTCCTGTCTTTTGATGCCAGAAAGGAGATTTAGAAGCAAGTGTTTTCGTAAACCTCTCTCAGGACGTCTTATAGAAGATCTTTCCAAGTCCTTCGGGACTAGTCTTTCGGCGACAATTTTCAGATATTTTCATCTTGATCTTTATCCAATGTTTATAGTCTTTGCCAAAAATGGCATTATAAAATGGTATTTCAGATCACCAGATTTTAAATATAAATTCCCTCCTAAGTACAATTCTAAAGTCCCTGAGACTTCGGTGGCTGGAGAGTTTTTTTACTTGACAAAAAAGTATATTCAGGAAGAAACCATTTTTTCTGATGATTGGTTTTCAGATCACTCAATGGACCCGAACGATCAGCTCTACGAAAAATGTTATTATTTAAAGGACACTAACAGTACCATTAGCGTGATTTGGATGAAGGAGTAAAAGTTGTCACGGTTCTTCTTTCTATTAGTATAACAAAAACAAATTAATTATGGAAGAAGTTAAAAAACAACTCGAAAACAATGGTCAAAATTTTGTTCAAATCACCATTAATGATGATCCTGTTAAGATCCACCGAGGTAGCCGGACGGTTACAGAAATTAAACAAAAAGGGAAGATCCCATTAGCTGACCAACTCGAACAAGTCATACAAGGAGAATTAAAGCCTCTAGCTGACGATGGCAAGGTGGTCATAAAAGGGGGTGAGGAATTCATCAGTCATGTGCGTAGTGGCGGAGCATCTTAATTGTGATATGAAAATCTTTGAAGATCAACTTAGAGAGCTACAAAGGTTCTATCCTGGAACAATGGTCATTCCAGAAGGGGGTGTGAATTTCTTGTTTTTACCGGAAATTGAGCTTCCTTCTGGATGCTTACCAGAACTCATTGATGCCTTACTTTGCCCTGTACCAAGGGATGGTTACCATACAAGACTTTTCTATTCTAAAAAGATCGAAGGAATCCCTCAGAAGAACTGGAATGGTGTTTTGAGGGTTTGTGACAAAAATTGGTATTCCTATTCTTGGAGGTCTCAAGGTGGAATGAATTTAATTCAAATGGTTAGATATCATCTTTCAACCCTAAAGCTCATACGATGAAAAAGGTAACGATAAGAATCGCTGAGTCTTTATGTCATCAAATTCAAAAAGATCTGTCAAGACCTCATGAGTTTGCTCTTGAGAGAGTCGGCTTTGTATCGGGGCAGAGTAAAGAAACAGGAAAGAATGAAGAACTCATTATTATAAATGAATATTTTTCTGTTGCAGACAAAGATTACATTGCAGATGAAACAGTAGGAGCGAGAATCAACGGTGAAGCCATTCGAAAGGCAATGCAGTTAGCTTTGAGCAAAAAATGTTCAATCTTTCACGTTCATGAACATATTGGAAGGGGTGCGCCAATTTTTAGCCAGACAGATCTTGATGAATTACCTAGAATTGCTGAAGCCATGATAAATGCTAATCCTCGAAGTACACACGGAGTACTTCTATTGAGCGAGGATAAAGCTGATGTTCTGGTGTTTTCTAAGAAAGAAAAGGATAATATTATTCTGGAAAAGGTTACAAGAGTAGGATTCCCGACTACATTTAATAACTCTTTCTATTTTAATGCGGAATATGACCCTGAAAGATATAGTCGGCAATCTTTTTTGGGTCAGGACTTCCAATTAATCATGAGTAAAGTTAAGGTGTGCATTGTAGGCCTTGGAGGTGGGGGTTCGCACATCGTCCAACAGCTTTCACATCTGGGAGTAACAAATTTTGTTCTTTTCGATAACGACACTATTGAAAAGACCAATCTAAACCGGCTCGTTTCTGGTAATTTAAAAGATTCCCTGGAAGGCATTGATAAAACCGTAATTGCACGTCGAGTAATTCTTGGATTACATCCTAATGCTCAAGTTGAAATAATAGAAGATATTTGGCAAAATAAGGTAGAGGCTTTGCAGCAATGTGACGTAGTTTTAGGAGCGGTTGACAGCTTTATTGGAAGAAGAGATTTGGAATCTGAGTGTCGGCGTTATCTAATTCCCTACATAGATGTTGGAATAGACGTTCGTACCGTGGAACCAGATCCCCCTCGACTTTTTGGCCAAGTAATTCTATCCCTCCCGGGTTGTCTCTGTATGACCTGCATGGGTTTTTTATCCGAAAATGTACTCGCTGAAGAAGCTCAGAAGTACGGAGATGCAGGTAGTAAGCCCCAAGTGGTGTGGGCTAATGGTGTAGTAGCATCAAACGCTGTTGGCGTTTTTGTTGATTTATTCACAGGCTGGACCAAAAATGGGCATATTCCTTTTTATCAGGAGTACGACGGAAATATTTACGGAATGAAGAGTTCAACTCGACTAAAGTTTTTAAAGAAATATTCTTGCCCCCATTTCTCAGTTGCTAATGCAGGTCCGATCAAATGGAATTGATAAACTTAATGAGCTGTCGGAATGGTTTCAAGCTGAGGGCTTTAAAGATTATATCTCCTTCTGGAATTAAAGAAAAAATCCGTTTTGTCATTTAATTTGCTTAAATAGAAAACTCCTCCTATATTTGCCAGCCCAATTTACGAGCGACTGTTTTATAAATGGGAAAGTTCATTTAAATCTTAATTGCCACCATTCTATTTCATCCTGTATTGAAGTGAATAAGGAGAGTTAAATTCTTCTTAAAGGTGAGCAATTCGGTGAGTATAAAAATGAGGCCTCTGGAGTGGCCTATATATAAAGGAATTGGTCGATTCGTTCGAGTCTCGTCCAGACCGCATCCGAAGTTTCGGAAGCAAAGAAGCTCCTCAAATTGGGGAGCTTTTTTTCGCTTAAACGTTAGTTGTGTTGTTTGTGGTAAATCATTGATTTACCTGGGTTTAGAAGTAAACCAATGAGAAGCTTTTCCCTTTAAGGGAAGGGCTTTTTTGTTTTGTGGTCCTCCCGTTAATATTTTTCCAAGCCTGATTTTTTTCAGGCTGAACCTCCTGAAAACATCTAAAAATACCCAGAAGTGGGTATTGCTTCGATTTTAAGATAATTTTAACTTGCCGTTCTGGAAATGTTCCACAAAAGTACCCATTTCCCTTTTCATGTTGGAGTTTCCACATCCATCTCAACCTTAGAAGTGGCATATTATTAATCTTAAATATAATTTAATGGTTCTAAATTACTTTCATACTTCATTGCTAATTTTTTTAGCGTTTACTTTTTCGCAATCAGTATTTTCGCAAGTTATAGACCACCGGTTATCTTTTGAAACTAGTGAGGGAATATACGGGCATGTAATTGTCAAGTCTAAACCTGTTGAACTTGGAGCGAGTTATGTGGTTCTTGATGCCAAAAGCCTGGTCATTGAAGGAAAGCGAGGCCAGTCGAAAATTTACGGATTCAGTTTTCCTCTTCAAGTAGGTAAATTTACTTTAAATCTCAGTGGGTCTGCTTGTATTTATCTCAATTCCAGTCAGCCACATTGCGGGAATTTTCAGATGAACTATTTGTCTTCTGCTACTTCAGACTATACCTCTGTGGGTTTTAGTGAAGATAGTAAGACCAGATATAAGAACCTTATCAAAGAAGATAAAAGCTTATCCTGGGAAAGTAACGGATTTGTAAAAAATATTCAGGTGGATAAGGTAAATTCTGACATTTTCAGAAAGATTGAAAAAGCCGTGCGGCAGTCCGCTTCAAATAATTCCGGTAATAAGGAGAAATCAGGTAACACAGCCCCTTACTCATCAACAGAAGCAGATTCATATACAAATGGAGAAAGTGAATCTGGAAGTAACAGTGCGAATACAGCACCAGGCTCGGGTTCGGAGTCTAATGATACTGAAAGCAGCAGCTGGAAAGATGATGTTGACAGGCAGATTGAGGAACAGACACGAATAAATAATGCTCGAAATGAAGCTTATGCAGAGGCCGCTTCTATTGCTGCGGAAGGTCTTGCTCAGGGATTATCGGAAGGTTTAATTACCGGCATGACGCTTAGCTATAATATGAGATCTGATGAATCAATTGCCGAGGGAGCAGTGACAACGGTATTAAATGTACCTACTTATGAACTGGGGATCCAAATGGGCGAAAATGCAAATAGTGGATTTACTATTGGGTATGGACCCGGGGGAGCAGGAATAATATATGACACAGGCAGTAGTTATACCTATGTCACCGGGCTTGATATTGGAATTTTAAACTGGGGGGAACTAGGAGGGAGCTACGCTTTTCAGTTTAGTATAGGAGGAGAATTTGGTATAGGTGCTGGCGAATATACAGACGGCGGGTATTACCGGGACGATGTTGATAGCATAACAGATGATGTTACTTTTTACGGAGGGCATCTAAATGCAAAATTGATGAAATATTTCTTTGCGGGTTATGGTTACGGTTTAGCTAGTGGCAGTTACTCCTCTAACGGCGACTTTGTAGATTATGAAATTTCGTATTCAAAACTCACCCTGGGCCTTAGAATTCCATTATAAAAATAAAAGTCCCTCAAATCGGGAGCTTTTTTTCGCTTAAACGTTAGTTGTGTTGTTTGTGGTAAATCGTTGATTTACCTGGGTTTAGAAGTAAACCAATGAGAAGCTTTTCCCTTTAAGGGAAGGGCTTTTTTGTTTTATGACAGTTCCCTTAGACACTCTCTCTGCCACTCTTAAATTCTATTTTCAGATAAAAAAAGACGTTTAAAGGGACCACCTGCAAATTTTATAAGTCCCCCCTTTTCATTTCGGGCTCTAAAAGAAAATTTGAAACTTCACCTGTAGCCAAACGGCTAATACAAGCGTAGCGATAAGTAGCACTATCCTAAAGATATGAATAGCCAGGGACGACATTGAAAAATTTTTGAACATATAGAACCTTTTTTAAACCTAACGGGAAAAGGGTTTTAAAGTTCTCAGGGTAGGAAGTTGTCTACAAAGATAAGTTAAACTTGTGTGAATCATTTTTTATTATTACCTCATCTTCTTTTCAGGCTTGGTTATTTTCTTGAGGATGGTTGATAACATCAAACTGAACAGAACAAAACCTATGAAAATGATAAATCCGGGTTGTAAAGAGGTTCTATTGGTAGAGATGCTCACCAGGGATTCTGTTTCCATGTTGAGGTGAGAAAGCTGGTTGTCTAATATGCCCTGGAAGCCGATATAGGCCATGAAAATTGCTATTACGTAGACATCGGCCATACTCCATTTTCCCGATTTGAATGCGAAGAACTTAAGGATTTTATTTTTTCTGGTCTTTTCATTCCCGGTAAGATAGATCTGCGTAGATAAAAGTTTTGCAACAGGAAAGACTACACTGAAAACCAGAATGAGGGCTCCAACAAAAAATGAATCTACCTTTCCTGCATTAAATAGTATGCCGATCACTTCCAGTATGCTTTTACTTTGAAAAAAAATTACCTGATCGTTAAAGGTGATTTCTTCTCCTACCAACAGGAAATTCACCTGTTGAAATCTTGCATCAATCTCGATCATGGGAGCAGTGATTCCTGCGAACAGGACCACCAATGAAACCAGGACCGAAATGATGAAGAGAGGCGTGTGGAGGAAGGCCTGATTTCTAAGCAGGAGCCAGAGCACAATAAATACTCCAATTACAATAAGCAGGATGTAGGTATGGAAATAGATCTGCTCTTCTAATATTATGATCTTTTCTGATGTTCTTTCATTGAAATCCTTCAAAGTTTCCACCTCATACTGCTGAAATAACTCCTCTAATCTTTGAACAGCAACCAGTGAATTTGCATGGGTCATATCGCTGTACTCCTGGATCTTACTTTTAATGACGTGTTTTAAAGCTGCTTTGTTTTCGGGCTGTTGAATTTCATCGACAATGGTCTGGGCAAAAACAGGGACGAGTGCCCTTATCTTCTCTTCCGGTACCAGAGTCTTAACTGCAAACTTTCTGAGCTTCGCCTTTAAGGTTCTCTGTTTTTTGTTTATCAGGCTTTCTCCTTTGTCAAGGCCGGCACTAAGAATATTTGATACCTGAAGAACCAGGGTGTCTTCCTGTGCTTCTGTAAACTCAAAGTCGTCTATACGATTAAGGACCATATTTGTGAGATGATCCCGCCAAACATTGACTGAGAGAATGCCGTGCGTTATATTGTTCAGCTCACTATAGTCTTTCTTAAGCTGAGCTACTTCAGAAGAGTTATTGTATATGCTAATGCTGCTCCTTCCTGCGACAATTAATAAACTTCCTGCCAGGAGGATAAAAAGACTGCGTTGGATCTGGTTAGACATTATTTTGGCTGTTCACTAAAGATAGTCTTTTGAACTACAGCTTTTTAAAACCGGCAAAAAGATTTAAACTGTCACAAAGGGGCTGTAACCTATCTTTTGTTTTAGCTTTTCTCTTGACAGATGGCTTATGCAATTTAAAACCTTCGCATTATGCTTCATTTTGGCTAGAAAGTCGACCAGCTCTTTTTCTTCAAAATTCTAATAAGCTACTCCACAAATTCCCGATTCAGTTTTAACAAATTTACAAGTCGTCGAACTTTTTTTCAGTTTACCGTGCATTTTTGGGCATCCTATCTTTTTTATATAGCTTAAAGTTTTCATTTTTAAGTGATTATGTATAACCTAAACCGACTAAATCATGAAATTTCATTTTTTAAAAGTTTTTCTGACTTTGATTTTTTTCCTCCAATTCTTTGGAGCTAATGCCCAAATTGCTCAAAACACAGAAGAGAAGGAGAATCTGATAAAAGAAGCGAATACCCACCTGGCCAAAGGTGAATTTGATAAGGCTATTATAAATTACGAAATCATCCTGGAAGAAAATCCAGAACGAAAAGCCCTTTATGAAAACCTCGTAAAGGCATATGCCTATCTTGGAATGTTCGAAACAGCTAAAAAAAGAGCAAACGAGTTGTACGGAGCAGATCCAGATAACCCTATGATGATAGGAGGTGAAAATTGCCGGTTGGCTTTGATCAATACACTGGAGAAGAAAAATGATGAAGCTTTAGAAGCAATTGAGGAAATGGAAAAAGTAATGGATCCAGAAATGATCTTTCCGGGCGCGCCAACCTGTTCCTTCATGTTTCAAACAAAAGCCGGAGAATATGAAGAGGCATGGGCAAATATCCAAAAACTTTTGGAGGTTAAAGATGCCGGTGTCTGGAGAAATCTCTTTTTACTTTATGGGTCTTATGTAACTGGAAAATTGGGTAAATCGGAAAAAAGTCAGCAGCTTTTATCTGAACTAAATGGGAATTTGGATATGATGAAGAAAAGCGGAGCTTTGGAGGCAGTTACGAAAGAAGGGGGAGCTGAAGTTCTAAAATTTATGGCTGATTACTATATGTATTTAGGGCAACCTGAAAAGGCTATAGCCAGCCTTCAGAAACATTATGAAATAGGAGGAAGGCAATATTACTGGATAAAATATGTATCTCCCTTCCTAACCCCATTAGAAGGCAATCCTCATTTTGTTGCTATTCTGGAAAGAATGGAAGAAGATATTCAGGAAATGAGAAGCAATGTTAAAGCTCAGCAATTTTGAACATCACATTAACTGGGAACGAAAAATATTTTAAGATTTCTGAAGAAATAGCAGAGGCTAAGGAACCGACAACAAATCGTGGTATTGATCTTAAGCGATACTTTGTTGATACCTAGGGAGAATTAACTAATGAGAGAAATATGGTGGCGATAGAATGAACGGGACGACGCCTTTGATGTGCAGCTAATTCAATTGAGCTTTTCCCCTTTTAGGAAGGGCTTTTTATTTCTTATAACATATCATTCATTAAACAGTTCTTTTCCCTCCATTCGTTTTCCTGTAAAATACCACTAAAAGGGTATTTTAAGAGAAGTAACGGTAAATTACATTTGTAAATGAATATGTCCAATAAAGAATTAGCCAAAGAAGACGAAGACTTTAAAAGAGAGTACTTAGCCACTAAGGAAAGTATTTTGACGATGAGCCTGACCATCGTAGCTATTGCCACACTCCTCATTACTCTTATTCTAATTTCTGAATAATCGCCCTCCTCAAATTCAAACTCTTGTTGCAATAAAGTTTCGCATCATCCTTTTTATTACTGCCTGCATATCGGAGCTCATACCCTGTAGTGGCTTTATATATTCCGGCGGTAATTCCGGCTCGTATTTTTGCCCCTCGGGGATTATGGTTGCTGTGTAGTTATCGTAAGAACCTTTCTGGATGTCCCGATCTATGATTGCAATAATGCCGTAGTGCCGCTGATCTTTCTGAATTCTTTTCCATAGATCTACCACTTTTTCTTTTTCTCCTTCCAGCACCTGGAAAAAGTTCCCTTCAGAATATAAAAGAACCCCCTGGATATCATTCCGGATGTTATTGTCTTCACAAAACCTAAGAAGCTCCTCAATTTCTTTGGTGGTTAAGCTATTGTCGGCATTACTTACATAGCAAATGGCATGTCTCATAATTTCAAAACTTCAGGTATTAACTTTTTTCAGTTTTAAAATAAAAAACCATAACTAATTTCATCCTAATATTTATCTAAATTGCTTAAAATTAAGGAAGTAGTTTTTGTATGGGGCATTTGTTCTTAGCGGGAAAGAAGCTATAGAAGCTTGGTGTTTCAGGAGGTGCTTGTGTTAACATGCAGATTTCCAGGAAGAAATTATTTATATTCGAAACAAATGTTTTTCCTATGTACAAATACCTGCTGGTGTTCCTGTTATTCATACCACGTGCCGGAGCGCAGGTGCTTTCAGAAAAAGAGCAGGCAGCTCTTGTAGACACAATCCTTAAAGAAAGATTTGAAACTCTGCTTCCCCAACTAATGGACCGGACCAACATAGATATGTGGGTCCTTATTTCCAGAGAGTACAATGAAGATCCTGTCATGAAGACTATGCTCCCGGCTACCTGGCTCAATGCCCGCAGGAGAACGATCCTGGTTTTTCACAGGGATCGGGAAAAGGATACTCTTGAGCGTATGGCAATCGCGAGGTATAATGTAGGACAGAATATTTCCTCTGTGTGGGATCCTGAAGCAGAGCCGGACCAGTGGAAAGCACTGCTAGAGGTGATCACGAACAGGGATCCACAAAGGATAGGGCTAAACTTTTCAAAGGACTTTAATATTGCCGATGGAATTGTCAAAACAGATCATGATCTATTTATGAAAACCCTTCCGCAGAAGTATCGGGACAGAGTAGTTTCGGCGGAAGGACTTGCGGTAGGATGGATCGAAACCCGCACAGCCATGGAGATGGAGCTTTATGAAGAACTGGTGAGCCTTACCAAAGAGATAATCGGCGAAGCCTTCAGTTCGAAAGTGATCGTCCCGGGGCAGACGACTACAGATGATGTGGTTTGGTGGATGAGGCAGAGGGTTACAGATCTGGGACTAGAGACCTGGTTCCATCCTACGGTGGACATACAGAGAAAGGAGGAAGGCTTGAAGGATCATATCGAAGCTTTTTCTGCAGGTTACAGCGATAAGGTCATTTTGCCGGGGGATCTCCTGCATTGCGACTTTGGGATCTCTTATTTGAGGCTGAACACCGATTGTCAACAACACGCTTATGTGCTTAAAAAAGGGGAAAAAGCAGCTCCTTTATTTCTGCAAAACGCTTTGGAACAGGGAAACCGGCTTCAGGATATCCTTACCCAAAATTTTAAAACGGGAAGAACCGGTAATGAGATCTTAAAATTGGCGCTTGAGGAGGCAAAGCAGGAAGGTCTAAGACCCTCAATTTATACGCATCCTCTGGGCCTCTATGGACATTCGGCGGGGCCTACTATCGGGATGTGGGATGCCCAGGAGGGTGTTCCGGGTGCGGGAGACTACCAATTGTTTCCAGAGACGGTCTACGCTATAGAGCTCAATACTACCGTTACAGTACCCGAATGGAATAAGGATATCCGCATCATGCTGGAAGAAGCAGGTTATTGGGAAAAGGAAGGTTTCAGATACATAGACGGGAGACAAACCGGGCTCATCCTCATACCTTTCCATTGATGTAAACTCTTGTGCTGGCAAGAAAGCAGATGATAAAAAGTACGAACAGGACCAGGGCCTGCAGTCTGTAAGCATGATCATTTCTGTTTATACTATGGGAACTTCTTTTGTCTTAATCTGATTTCTGATTTCTCCAACGGTCTTTCCGGACTTAGTCAGAGCTTCTTTAACCGGGCTTGTTTCAAATGCAGCTAATGCTTTTGCAGGGATCTTTCATTGTCTGTTCCCGGATCTATCGGGTTAGAAGATTTAGAATTCAGGGAATATTTTCGGCTTTAACTGTGAAACGGGCTTGAATATTTCTCAATTAGTATACTTTTGGAGCTGTGAACAAACATTCAGATTCCGAAGAGATTAAGAGGCTGCAAACTCTTTTATCTTACGATGTATTAGACTCTGCACCCGAGGAAGAATTCGAGGGGCTTGTGCAGTTGATCGCTGCTATTTGCGATGTGCCTGTAGCTATTATTTCCATGCTCGATGAAAGGAGGCAATGGTATAAAGCTAAAGTAGGCCTGGAACAAAGCGAGCTTCCCAGGAATGAGACCATATGCCAGTATACGCTGCTACAAAATGAGATCCTGGAGATCTCGAATGCTCTTGAAGATGACAGAGTGAAGGATAATCCATTTGTCAAGGCAGAAAACGGAATCCGGTATTACGCAGGTATATCCCTGCAAGCTCCTAACGGTTATAATATCGGGACCTTATGTGTGGCCGATACTAAACCCCGGAAGCTTTCTGAATCTCAAAGAAATTCTTTAAAGCTGTTGTCCAGACAGGTTATGTCCCTGCTTGAGGCCCGGAGAAAGAATAAGAATCTGGCGGAAGAGCTGGAGCATATCCTTAATGAGAAAATAAAGGAAGCCGAAGAAAAGCTCTTTTTGAAGGAAAATGAGTATCAACATCTCCTGGAATCTATAAAAAGATCTAACAGTGTGGTAGAGTTTACTCCCGATGGCCATATCCTTTCTACCAATGCTATCTTTAGAAGTTTCATTGGATATACCGGGGAAGAACTCAGTGGAATGCATCACTCACAACTGGTTGATCCTAAAGGAGGTGTCAAAAATGACAAATTCTGGCAGGCTCTCGAAAATGGGGAATACAAAGCCGGTAGATTCAAAAGAGTGAGAAAGAATGGGGAGGAGGTTTGGATGCAGGCCACCTACAATCCTGTAAAATCCCCGAATGGAAATATTGACAAGATTATCAAGATCGCCCAGGATATAACTATTGAGATCGAGGCCGAAAAGGCGATGCAGAAAGCCAAAGAGGCTGCGGAATCTCTAAACCGGCAGAAGGATAGCTTTATTGCTAATGTGAGTCACGAGATAAGAACACCAATTCATGCCGTTCTAGGGTTTACCGAACTCTTGCTGGAACAGGAAAGCGATCCTCAAAAAACCGGGTACCTCAAGTCTGTTAAAACGGCCGGGGATAATCTCATGTTCATCATCAACGACATTCTTGACCTGTCAAAGATTGAAGCCGGAATTATCCAAATGCATGCGATCACTTTTAAATTGCATCAGGTAGTTCAGAATATATTCTCCATCCTCCATCTTAAAGCAAAACAAAAGCAGCTAAAACTAACGTATTCAATCGCCTCCGAGGTGCCGGAGTACCTGATCGGAGATAGCAACAGACTATCGCAGGTGTTGCTTAATCTTCTGGGAAATGCGTTAAAGTTCACATACGAAGGAAGTGTTGAACTTAGGGTGGAACCCGACGGTGATCACGGTGATGCCGCCATGGTAAAATTTTCAGTTACAGATAGCGGAATGGGAATTCAGGAAAACAAACTGGAGAAGATCTTTGAGAGGTTCTCACAGGCAGATGACAGTATTTCCAGGAAATTTGGAGGTACAGGTCTTGGTCTTAATATATCACGGCAGCTGGTAGAACGACAAAACGGGATTATAAGCGTGGAGAGCAAAGTGGGAAAAGGGTCCAGGTTCAGCTTTTCTATACCCTATCCGGCCGGAAAAGCACCACAGGAACAGACAACAGACGCTGCAGAAAAAGCTCAGTTAGTTCTAACACCGGGTAAAATCCTTCTTTGTGAAGATAATGAACTCAATCAAAGACTCATCGAAGCGATCCTAAAGGAAAACAAATATACCGTAGATGTGGCGGGCAACGGCAAAAAAGGAATTGAGTTGTTTTTAAAAAATGATTATGATCTTGTGCTTATGGATCTTCAAATGCCGGAACAGGACGGGAGAGAAACCACAAAGATCATTCGGCAGGAACTTCAATCAACAGTTCCAATTGTTGCCCTTACAGCGAACTTTCTGAATATTGAACGGGAGAGATGTCTCAAGGATGGTATGAATGACTATCTCTCGAAGCCTTTTAAAAAAGAGGAACTATTTGAGATGATCAACCGGTGGATCTCTCCCGGGACCGGGAAGACTAATGTAGGGGACAAGAATATGGACCGGGCAGCAGTATCTCTGGAGAACCTGGTGGAGATGTCTGGTGGTAACCTGGAGTTTCAGCTGGAGATGGTGGAACTGTTCAAGGAGAACTCGCAGAAATCCCTTCAGCAAATGCAGGTACAACTGGAAAAGCAGGAATTTGCACAGATAAGTGCAACGGCCCATCAGCTAAAAGGTTCCTTTGGAGTAATTGGAGCAAATCCTGAAGTGTTGCAGCAACTCGAAGAGGGACTAAGCCCCGAACAGACCCAACAAAAACTCATGGCTTTAAAAAGGCAACTTGACGACATTTTTATTACCTTAAAAAATAAATACCCCCAAAATGAATATCCTACTTGTGGAAGATGATGAGATGCTTCGAAGATCTCTCGTATTTTACCTCAAATCTAATCAGTTCAAAGTTGAAGCTTTCGATAATGGCAGTGACGCTATAGATTTTATCGAAACAGCAGCAAATTCAATAGATCTTGTGATCACCGATCTTAACCTCCCGTTTGCAGGAGGTAAACAGGTACTGCAGGCAGTGAAAGAAGTTCAAAGTGTAGAAATTCCGGTGATCGTCCTAACTTCTTCGGGTGTGGAGGCTACAGAACTGGAAGTATTTGAACTGGGAGCCGATGAATTTGTTACCAAACCTTTCAGTCCGCCGGTACTGCTTAAAAGGATCAACAAATTAATGGTTAGACAGTAAGGTGTTGCGGTATGCTGCAGCGTTGGGAGACCCACTTTCTCCCATGATGGAAAAACTGGTGCTGTTCGTAGTGATAGCTACCTTTTTAACTGCGCTGTTATTTTTTGCATTGACGCTTCTAAAAAGGACCAAACGACTCCGGGAGGACCAAAAAAAGGCAGATTATCAGGCCGCTTTAGAAAATATCCTCTTTACTTACCTTTTTGAAAACAACAGTCTTGAAGTGGTCTTGAGCGATCCTTTGTTCACGGCAATGAAGAAGGACGTGCTTTTCCAAAGAATAGCTATTAAGGCGATTATTTCCCTGCACGACAATTACAGCGGGATTTACAGTAAAAAACTGGAACAGTTCTTTGAAGCCAGTGGGCTGGTCGACTATTCAATAGCACGGCTGGAATCTACCAGGTGGCCCTATATAGTGGAAGGAGTTAGAGATCTTTCAACCCTTAATCACAACGCATCCTATAGCCGGATTGCTTCGCGTATCACTCATCCAAACAAGCTCGTGAAAATGGAAGTTCTCCTTGCCTTGATCAAAATGCGTGGGATTGGAGAGATCACAAAATTTCAAAAGTCGGGTTTGTTGCTCAATGACTGGGTGCAGAGCAATATACTTTTCACAGTAAAGAAGCATAAGATCCCGGCGCCTTCCAATCTTGTAAGGCTGTTGGAGAGCCCCAACAGAACCGTGGTGCTCCTTACGGTACGGCTCATTAATTATTATCAAATGGCAGAGCATAGTGAGGCCCTTTTAAAATTATGTTCTGAAACCGGGGATGCTATCCTAAAGAAGGAGATCGGAGAAGTTCTCGCTAAAATCGAATTAGTCCATTAGTATGACAGGGATAGGGATCTTAGATACGGGAATTTTAATATTCAATTATCTCATCTTGCTGTTTGCGGTAACGGTAATGCTTTCTTATGTCATTCTGGCTGTTATCTCCGGCTTTTCTCTAAAAAGCTATTTGCGACAGAACCGGTTCGTAAATTATAAGGCTTTGCTGGCTCTGGACAGCGCACCAAAAGTATCTCTTATTGCCCCTGCCTATAATGAAGGAAGGACCATAGTTGAAAATGTAAAGTCCCTGCTGGCTATTAATTACAATAACTATGATGTGATCGTTGTAAATGATGGAAGTAAGGATAATTCAATGGCCGTGCTTACAGAAGCTTTTAGTCTTATTCCTTCAGATAGGGTATATAAACCAGAAATTCCTACCAGGGAGGTCAAAGCCATATATCGTTCTTCAAATAAAGCTTTTTCCCGGCTTATCGTTGTGGATAAACATAATGGTGGCAAGGCAGATGCCTTAAATACCGGGATGAATGTCTCTACGAATCCTTACCTGGTATGTATAGATGTGGATTGTATCATGGATAAGGATGTGCTGTTAAAACTTGCGAAACCTTATATGGAGGCTTCGGGTAAGAAGATCATTGCGACCGGTGGGGTCGTAAGAATAGCTAACAGCTGTATCATCAAATCCGGGAAACTAGTTGAGGTAAGAGCGCCCGGGAACCTCCTGGCACGCATACAGGTAATAGAATATTTAAGGGCTTTTACTCTGGGCAGGATGGCCTGGAGTAAATTGGATGGGCTGCTTATAATTAGCGGCGCCTTTGGTATGTTCGATAAAGAGATCGCTATGCGCTGCGGCGGTTACGATACAAATACCGTTGGAGAAGATATGGAATTGATCGTGAGAATGCGGCGGTTCATGATCGAACAAAAAGAGCCTTATACTGTGCAATATATCCCCGATCCACTTTGCTGGACTGAGGCACCTGAGTCTTATTCTATTCTGCGGAAACAACGCAGCAGGTGGATGCGAGGTACGATCGAAACACTTTACACCCATCGTAAAATGCTATTTAATCCCAGGTATAAGATCCTTGGCATGTTGAGCTATCCTTACTGGCTTTTCTTTGAATATTATGCACCGATAATAGAATTGACGGGGATTGTAATTACTATGATCATGGCCTTGTTTGGTGTCATTAGCTGGGGATATTTTTTCCTGTTCCTGTTCTTTGTGTACTCTTTTGCAGTGATGTTCTCGATGATCGCGCTATACACCGAAGAAGCAACCTTCAAAAAATACCAGAGTCTTGCCGATCTCAGAAAACTTACTTTTGTTGCTCTGCTTGAACCTATCATCTTTCATCCTTTTACTGTGCTTGCAGCAATAAGAGGTAACTGGGAGAAATTGAGAGGTAATAAAGGCTGGGGTGAGATGACCCGAAAAGGGTTCGAAAAGCAAGCAGGCTAAGCACTCTTCTTTTGCTTTTTTAAATACATTTATATTGTTGTTAAAGCTATTATAAGATTTGTTATTGAGGTATTATTTCTGCCTTGAAAACTTATCTTTAGCCTTTGCCACCGGTTTTATAATTTGTCGTGGCATTTACCCTAAAAGGTACCCTACAATTAGAATTTAATGCAAAGCATAGAGAAATTCGGAGCAGATTCCCCGGAAGGATTTGACCCGGGACCAAAGCACTTGCTGGAAAACTCCCCTGTGGCCAGCTATACTTGTGATGCAGAAGGTAAATTGACCTGGTTCAATAATGCTGCGGTAGAACTGTGGGGCAGGAAACCTGTTCTTTTCAAAGACTTGTGGTGTGGTTCGTGGAAGATCTTCTATCCCGATGGTTCTCCCATGCTAGTGGAAGATTACCCTATTGCCCGGGTTCTAAAGACAGGAAAGCAAGAGGGAAGATCCGAAATAAGGATTCAGCGCCCGGATGGTCTTTATAAGTTCCTGTTAGCATTTCCCAAGCCTTTATTTGATGAGGAGGGGAAACTTGCCGGAGCCTATAACACGCTGGTTGACATCACAGATCTTAAGGCAGATCATGTTAAAAAGGAAACCCTTTCGGCGATTGTAGAATCTTCCAACAATGCCATCATCAGTAAAGATCTTTCCGGAAAGATCACCAGCTGGAATCCGGGAGCAGAACGATTTTTTGGCTATTCCGAGGCAGAAGCTCTCGGGCAGCATATCACCATGCTCATCCCGCCTTATCTCATGGAGCAGGAGAAGGAGATCATCACCAACATAAAAAATGGTGTGCGAATGGATATCATTGAGACGCGGCGGGTTACCAGGGAGGGAAAGGAAATTCCGGTCTCCCTGGCAGTTTCACCTGTTAAAGATATCTTCGGAAGGATAGTGGGAGCCTCAAAAGTAGCACGGGATATTTCAGAAAAACTTTTAGGAGAGGAGAAGCAGGCGATACTTTCGGCTATTGTGGAGTCATCAGATGATGCTATTGTAAGCAAGGACCTAAAGGGGATCATAATGAGCTGGAACAGGGGAGCCGAAGAGATCTTTGGATATTCTGAAGCCGAAGTGCTGGGAAGATCCATAACCCTGTTGATTCCTGAAGAACGTCTTCACGAAGAAGAACTGATCCTGGCGAAGATTAGTAACGGGATCAAAATTCAGCATTTTGAGACCATAAGAAAACACAAGACGGGCAGGGAAATTCCTGTGTCCATTACAATCTCTCCTGTGAGGGACAGCCACGGGAATATCATTGGGGCATCAAAGGTCGCCCGGGACATCACACAGCAAAAGGAGGCCCAGGCGGCCATGCAAAAGTATATTCAGAATCTGGAAACATTGAATTCTGTAGGTAAAAGTATTTCAGAAAATCTCGATGTGCAGGAGATCCTTCAGCGGGTGACAGATGCCACCACTAAGCTTACCGGTGCAGCTTTTGGCGCTTTTTTCTACAATAATACAGGCCTGGATGGGGATACTTTCAGGTTGTTTACCCTTTCGGGTGCACCAAGAAAAGCCTTTGAGGGGATGCCAATGCCAAGACATACAGATCTTTTTCAGCCTACCTTCATTGATAAGAAAGTGGTGCGTATAGATGATGTGACCAGGCATGCCGACTTTGGGAAAAATGCCCCCTTTAAAGGAATGCCAAAAGGGCATTTTTCAGTAGTGAGCTATCTGGCTGTTCCGGTGGTTTCGAAATCTGGAGGTGTGATTGGCGGACTTCTCTATGGCCATCCCGAGGCAGGCGTCTTTACCGAAGAACATGAACTACTGGTTGTGAATATAGCGGCACAGGCAGCTGTCTCGCTGGATAATTCACAACTTTTTGAGCAGGTAAAATCCCTGAGTGATAAAAAAGATGAATTCATTGCACTTGCAAGCCACGAATTAAAGACACCTCTCACGACGATCAAAGGCTACCTGCAGGTGTTGACCAAGAAGGAAAGTGACAAGATGTCCCAGCTGTTCCTGGGTAAATCTCTTTACCAGGTTGAGAAGCTGAACACCCTGATAGAAGATCTTTTAAATATGTCCCGTATAGAATCGGGTCAGCTGGATTTCAATCTTGAGGTATTCGATCTCAGAGCGATGCTTGGGGAGATCGTGGAAACTTTCTCCTATTTATCGGGATCTCATAAAGTAGTTGCGAAGCTGGGGTTACAAAAAGCCGTTATAGAGGCAGACAGGCAGCGAATTGAACAGGCGATCCTCAACCTTATGACCAATGCGATCAAGTATTCCCCCAATGCCGAGGAGATCTATGTGAGCATGGAAGTTATAGACGGTCATACCGTAATCAAGGTGAGGGACACAGGCATAGGATTGACAGCACAACAGCGGCAGCAGCTATTTACAAGGTTCTACAGGGCAGAGAGCACCAAAGGTATAAGTGGTTTGGGACTGGGGTTATACCTCACCAAGCAGATCATTGACAGGCATAACGGGCGGATAGATGTACATAGTGAATTTGGAAAAGGATCTGAATTCGCACTATCGCTGCCGCTGCACAAAAAGGAATTAGAAAAAACGAAGGTGATGTAGGGAGAAAGGCAACTTGCTCTCCTTTAAAAAGATATTCAAATGAAAGAGATATTTGTTGTTGAGGATGACGATGGGATAAGAGAACTGGTAGAATTTTTATTGACGACACACCAGTATTCTGTGAAGGCATTCCCCAATGCCCGGGCCTTTCATAAGGTAGTGCCACAGGAAAAACCAGACCTTTTCCTGCTGGATATCATGTTGCCCGATGGCAACGGGTTGGATCTGTGTAAAGAACTAAAGGAAAGTGAGGAAACAAGCAGTATTCCGGTGGTGCTTATGTCTGCTCATGCCGAAATAAGTGGTACCGGAGGAGCAGATGATTTTATTGCTAAACCATTTGATGTGGATGAGCTAATAAAGAGAATCGAGAAGCAATTCTATGCGAAGTAAATGCTGATCAATAAAAATAAGGGGTCTTAAAAAGCTCTTTTTAAGGAGGTCTTATTTTTGGGTCCTGTTGCGGCACCTTCCATGTACCAAACATAATTTCCCTCCCGGGTGATGATGCTGTCGAGCCATGTGACCTTCTCAAGCTCGGGAATAGGTTGATTGAGCAGCGGATTCTCCTTACCATCAAGTCCCAGAGGAAGCTGTTCTGTCACGAAGACATAATCCCGCCCTTCTTCCAGGCCAAGAGGAATGAAATGGTGGTCCACCAGGCTATAGAGGCCATAAGGCGGTTCCATCATTTCGGCCATGAGATAGATCTTTCCGTTAGTGACCCCGTAGAGATCCGCTTGTTTTACGAAATCTGCCAGCGGGCCAAAGTATTCATTGATGCTGCTTACCCTAATGATAAGGGTTGAGAAGCTGATCTTTAATCTTTCCCGGTCCAGGTAATCCAGTACTTCTGTCATAATAAAAGGGGATGAGGGATTCACAAATTTTTTCCGGAACTTCAGGATAGGAGCTGTTTAAGGCTCTCATAAAATTATTTCCCGCATGCACTGCAGGACAGGGATCAAAAAAAAGCTGCAGGAAAAAATTTTAATTCTGATAATGAATATCACAAATAAATTTTTCCCGCAGCTTCAACTATCAACAGTCTTTAATATTTATTAAGACAGCTTGGCTTTAATAGTATCCTTATTGTCTCTTACCAGAGTGTAGGCGTAATATCCGGCTCCGGCGATGGCTCCCCATTTAAGGAGACTTCCTGTCCACTGGAGTCCTTTTTTGGCAGCCCATAATTTTACTACTTTTTCACCTGCATCTTTTGCATTTTTCTTCAAGTCCATCTTGTTGGTTTTTAGATTCAGATCCAATATCGGGAAGGATCGCCATTTCTTGCGTTAAAGCCTTTCCAAATAACACTTTTTTAACCCTTTAGGCTTTGCCGGTAGGCTTGATAAGGAGTTCGTTAACATTGACCGAGTCGGGCTGGGTTACGGCATAAAGAACTGCATTGGCAATATCTTTTGGGTCCAGCTTAGGTTCGTCTTTAGAATAGTCCTTTTCCTCCAGCAGTTCCTTATCTGTAATGTCATCTCTAAGGTTTGTTGCCACAGTACCCGGTTCAATGGAAGTGACCCGAATGTTGAATTCGGGGGAGAGCTCCATTCGCATGGCGCGGGAAAGGGCGATAACGGCCGCTTTCGAAGCTCCGTATACAGCGCCGCCCTTGAAGACCTCGATCCCGTCAACAGAAGCTATATTGACGATGTGCCCGTCCATTTGGTTCTTCATGGCAGGGAGCACAGAGTTGATACAGCGCAAGGTTCCCTTGACATTGACCTCAATGGTTTCCAGCCATTCTTCCAGGTGTTGATTCTTAAGGTAAGTGAGCGGCATCACTCCGGCGCAGTTCACCAGGATGTGTACCTCGCCAAATTCATCCCAGATATCCTTAAAGGCTCCCTGTACACTTTCAGAATCCTTGATATCCATTCGCACCACCAGGCTTTTGTTGTTCAATTCTTCCTGCAGGTCCCGCAATTTGTCTACACTGCGGCTGGCCAGTGCCAGTTTACAACCCGCTTCAGAGAGCGCGCGTGCAATTGCTTTCCCAATTCCGCTACTGGCCCCGGTCACTACCGCCACCTTGTCCTGTAATTCCATAATATCCTGTTTCTCTTTAAGATAAGACTTGTAAGTGAGGATGAGGTGTTGGATAACAGTTATTTAACGTCTAAGATGTTATTGCATAGCTCCTCCTGTTCAATGAATTACGGGCCTTGGGAACCTGGAGTGACAATTCTACCTGATGCCGCGAAAAATGTTTCCGGCTTTAGCTTGGAGAGCAGCGAAGACAGGCAAGGAGAAAAGTTTCAGGAGGAGCAGGAGTGACTCATATCCATCCTTTGAACCAAAAAATAGGTCGTTCATCTAAAAACCGGCAGATTTTTCACACAAATTTCTGTTTATTAGTAAATTAGAGATAGTAACCAACAAAAATTAACCAATGAAACTATTAAAAACAATACTTTTTTTGGCCTTGCTCTTTATTTTTGGCGCCTGTAACGACGGGGAAAGAGAGGCCGCAGAAGTAGAAGAAGTAGTTATGGAAGACAGCTGGGATGCAGATGAAGCCATGACCGAATGGCGTGATAACTGGAATGCGAACGACTCCACGAGCCTTAGGGCAGCTACTGCTAATGATGCCGTGTTATTCATGGAGGGCAGAGCTCTGCGCAATGACAGTGTAACGGCCTGGATAAACAATAGTGCTTCCTGGATGAACGAGCTTGCAACTACTCCTGTGGTTAAGAATAAAGGAGAGAATTTTGCTTTTGAAGCGGGAACCTACACACACTCCACCAGAGAGAATGATACCCTGCAACTGCAAGGAACCTATACCGTTATTTGGGAGCGCATGGATGAAGACTGGAAGATCAAATTAATTGATGTCTCTCCTGTAACCAATTCACCTCCTATGCCAATGGAAGAGTAAAGTATTACTACAGGCTAACCGCCAATATGCAGAAGCCCTTACTTGTTCGATCAGGTGGGGCTTTTGTTTTTTAATTGTCAGTGAACAATTTTTAATTAACAGCTACTCTTCCTCCTGTTTCTAAAAAAGTGCACCGGGTGTGTAAAGGAAGCAGCCGAAGAAGATCGGCTCAATAAGCGTTATCTGATGGGAAAAAGCTTTGTAGGCTTTTTTTGTCTTAGTGGTCTTTATGTGAATAAGGTTTTTACATCAGGCTTCCTCCGCCTCCTTCACTGCCCTCAATGCCTGCGCAATATGCCTGTCATTATGGTAGATCACCACTCTAAAAGTGTCTCCTAATCTAAGCTTCAGTAGGGGAGCGATACTTATGGAAGCTCTGGTCTTGTTCAGGCTCACCTTACGGGCCCTGTCGAGGAGGTCAAGCATTATTTTTTGTTGCTGAATGAACTTTTCTATCGTCCCTTTTTCCAGATTACTTCCATTTGGATTGGTGGATCTCAAGGTCCTCATGGGCTTCATTTTTTCACCCGGTAACATCATCTTCGCAAAGTAATTTCCAAGCAGGCCCGCTTTGAAAACAGCCTCGGCGGGATAACGGGAGTCTTTGATGCGCCTTTCGATCTCGGGCAGGTAAAAGTCACCGTAGAAGTTGAGATGTGCCAAACACTCCAAAGCACTCCAGCTGTCGGGGCTGTTCTTGTAGTTGAGAACTCCGGGAGCTAAAGAATCGAGATGCTTAGCCAGGTTCAGGTTTTGAGCGGTGCGTGCGATAAGATCGGAGAGCAGGTTCTGGGTGGGTAATTTCATCTCTTATTCAAAAAAGGTTCTGGAAGTGAGTAAGTTATGGATTTATTTCAACAGGATATTTTTACTTCAGAAAAAAATTCAAAAAATGTGCGGAAGGAAAGGAGGAGAATTTCCCGAAGTAGCAGATCTGCCGGAAAAAAAGAGCACACATACCTGGGTTTAACATTCTAATAGCTGATGGTATTGTTTTTTTAGAGTACTTTAGCGTAAGTAACTAAAAATCAGCGTCATGAAGAGGAGTATCTTTCTTATGTCGCCCCGATCAATTTCCTACCTACTCCCCCTTTTATTTCTTGTGCTAATTACCGGCTGTGAAAAAGAAGCTGTGCCGGAGACCTTCGAGTCCTCTGTGGATCTACAAATGAAAGCCAATAATCCCGCTACCTCCAAAACGAGTACGTTTTACGGGCCTGCCCAAAAAATGGGAGATGGAGTCGTGCAGGCGATGGTGACCATGACCCGTGGCGGAGTACCGGTAGAGATTGGAGTACGCATTTCAGAAAAGTCCCTGCAAGGCCTTCCGGATGAGGAGTATGTCGCAACTTTGCGCCTGCCAAATAAGATGGAGGGACTGGCCTTTGATCATGTGGACCTCAATTGGAACCCTCATGGACATGAGCCCGAAATGCTGTATGGAGCAGAACATTTCGATCTTCATTTCTATATGGTGAGTACAGAATACAAGATGGGAATAACAGATCCTGAAAAAGGAGTGGATTATCCCGATGAAGTCTATCAGCCTGATAATTATTTTCCGCCACCTCCAGAGGTGCCCGCATTTGCACAACTAGTGCCTAATATGGGTGTGCATTGGGTGCGGGGTGATGAACCTTATCCCTTTACTCATACCTTTATCTACGGAAGCTATGATGACAGTTTCATCTTTATGGAACCTATGGTCACTGTAGATTACCTGATAAACCATGCAGATGGGACCAACTTTGACATCGCCCAACCTGAAAAATTTGAGAGAAGCGGGTATTATCCCACTACCTATAAGATGTACTATGATGCCAAACACAAGGATTATGTGGTAAGCATGGGTGACATGGTTTGGTATGGTGGAGGTAGTGATCAGTGATCGGTGAACAGTGATCAGAAATCACAATAGAAAGCATAAAATGAAATAAACCTGCAAGATCCATTTGGAACCTGCAGGTTTTATTTTTTCCTTAAACCTTAAACCTTAAACCTTAAACCTTAAACCTTAAACCTTAAACCTTAAACCTTGAACCTTGAACCTTGATCCCTGGACTTTTCAATGTTCCGGAACATTCTTTCCAAGGATAAAATCTCTTTCGATCACTTTCATGCCATCCTGTTCCCGGAGCTCCACCACGCCCGAAGTTCCGCCGCGGGGATTGGAGGAAATATGTTCATTGCTTAATAACTCGTCACCTTCGAAAAAGTAGGTTTCCATCCAGTAATATTTTCCATTGGGCTCCAGGATGTAAGGATGTATATGTGCAGGAGAATTCCTGCTGGGATACTCTCCCGGAACCTGGGTGTAAAAAGTGAACTTCCCGTCCTTTCCCGTCTTTGCCCAGCCTCTTAAGTAACCATGACGTTTGGCCCAGCCTTCTTCATCGCCGCGGGTGGGATAGATGCCTTTGGCATTGGTGTGGTTGATGTAGATGATCACTCCTGCTGCCGGAGTTTTCCCGTCGGGTTCATAGATGGTGCCCGTGAGCTTTAGCTTATTGGCAGCCGACTCAAATTCGGGTAGCGTATCAACTGCATCAAGTTCCTTGTCCCCATATTCCAAAACCGCTTCACAACCTTCACAGGGTCCCCCCACCAACTGCGGACTTGCCTCCTGGGAATTGGCACAGGAGGTAAGTAGCAGGAATAAAAATAAAATGGCGCTGCTTTTTGTCATTTTTTAATGTTTTGGTAATTAGATGGTTAAGTTAGCGAAATTTTTATTAGATGAGGAGGAACTCACCTCATAGAAGGATGAAAAAGAATTCTAATAAAAGAGTTAGACTACTGTTTTCATCAATTCAGTTAGAGTGACAGTAAATGGATTTGGTCCTTCAAATCTTTCAAGATTTCTAAAATTCCATTCTACTCCATGAAATTCTGGTGAGTTATCTTCTTCGACTTCAAACACGAGATAGCTTTGTTTGGTTGGATATCCTTCTTGAATCATTTTTTCTTTAGAAAAGACTTTGGGGCCTTTTCCGGTTATTTTATAAAGCCGACCGGAAAGTTCTTCAGTTTTGGTGTGAAGAAGTAAGTATTTGGCAGAAAGTTCAGAGGCAGTTAAAGGAATGGCTCCTTTACGATCATCTATACGGATGTTGTAATATTTTTTATTTTTTATCCATTTCAGATGGTTATCTCCTTTGAAATATCCAACCAAAACATTTATGTCATTCGGAATGAATGATCTATTATTTCCATAGGCTTCCGGTAATGGTTCCTTTAATTCCTCCGGATGGGTTTTATGGATATCAAAAATACGGAAGGCTAAATGTTCTCTTTGTGAAGCTCTGTTAAGAAAGTGATCAATAACGCGAACAATGAAACTTTTAAGATCTTCTATGCCACTGTTTGTTCTTGAGGGCCGGACAGGAAAGGCCCCCAATCCAGGTAAAATTTCATGAAATCCTTTTCTTTCTGAAGTCTCTGTGCCAGGATATAGGATGTATGCACCTCCCGTTCTTCTAATGGCATCTTTATAGGCATGCATTTTGAGAAGATCGACATTTTTGTAGGTGCCTTTAATTTGCTCTTTCTTTTCTTCACTAAGATCCTGATCCTGATCGATGATTTGAACAAGGTTGTCAATCTTGTACTTTGCATCAAAGTGAATGTGAACAATTAATTCTTCCTTCTCTGCCATTTCCTCCGTTATACCGGCAGGCCAGAACGATAAGGTGTAGTCCGGCCGCATTGATTTTGTCCAACTCCCTGGTGATGGATGATCTCCTGAATTAGAAAAGGTTCTGTTGAAGGAAAAATTTATCCGCAGCTTTCTTGTTCCTTGATCATATATTCCCCTTATAGATCTTTTTTCTCCCATGGCCAGTTGTAAACTCAGGTGATCATTGGTAGGTTTGATAAGATCTTCTAAGTCTTTAGGAGAAATTTCGAACAGTTCCTTCAGTATATCTAATAAGGTAAAAAACAACCAGTATTCATATAAAGTAGCTATGTCTTTTTTACCACTGGGAGTACACATCTTCTCCTCCTTTCCAAACTAAGCGGGCAGCAAGATCAAACATTAGCCATGCCTTTAGCACTTCCCTATAGCCTTCTTTCCTTTGAAGAATAGGACTGTTAAGTTTTAACATTTGAGCACGGGAAATCTCTGCGAAGAAAGTGTGATGCAAATGTCGTTCGAGTTTTTCAGTAGTAGCAGTAACTTCATTGTCGATTCTGGTTCCTGGTTTAACTGCAGTTTTAATATCATTACACAACTTCAAAAAGCTCTGTAAAGCATGTTTAATGAATCTGTTCTCAGCAGTATCTACTGTCTCTGTTTTTAAGTCTGAATGAATTCGCGCAGGCAGACTTGATAAACCCTTACTGTAAAGGCTATGACTTTCTTCAAGATGTGTTCTTTGAGAGCGGGTCAAAAACTGTCTTACATGATAATTTTTAAGTTTGCCAATATTTCTGATATCAGTTTCCTCAGAAATTCTGCACCAGGCTGTATTAGGTGAGGTTATTATTCTGTGAACAGCTTCATTAAACTCCTCTGTGTCAATTACAGATTTTATAAAAGTAAACCTCTGATACAGAGTTTCGCTTCCTTTGGTGAAATCGGGTTCAAAATTTTGTGAAACAGGAGAGTTGACTTGCATTAGGAGATCTGTGCAATGTTCAGTGATACTCTCTAGCATGAAGCGATAGTCGTTGCGGTATTTAGTCTTGGAGGATTGTACTTCTAAACTAACAGTCCCTACTTCACCTGTTTCCCTTCGAAATACAGGAATGTTAAGAGTGCCCACATAAATATTCGGTGCAATTCTACCCTGGGAAGAGATGAAGGGATCCTTTTCAATTATTTCATCGTTTTCAAAATGGTATGAGGGTTTTGAAAATTGGTAATGATAAAAATAACCTTCTTTAATTTGAAAAGTAGCTTCTCCAAAATCCTCTGCATCTTCAATTTTGAAGATAGATTGTGATGCTTTGGCTCTTATCTTTAAAAAGAGACCCTTCTCAATTGTATCTAGTGGTATTTCAAGTTCTTTTTTTGCCATTAAGCTTCTGCATAACTGGCAAAACCATTTTCAACAACTCCATTGTACATTCTGGATATTTTTTCTAGTGTCAACGGGTATCTTACGGAGTCATTATTAATAAATGAAAAATCGGATCTCAGAAAGACTTCTTTTTCAATATTTTCATTGGAGGAGGCTAAACAAAACTGACCTAAGGTCTTAAGGATGGGTACCAGTTTTCTTCGGGAGCCATGTAATTTTGGTAGTAACTTTTGCATTATAGCGATATCTAGTTTTTCATCTTCTTGCAGGTCCATATTAATAACAGAAAGATTATAGAGTAACTGGTGAATTTCTGCTGCACTTCGATAGCCGAATTCCGCCCCGGTTTTCTTTAGTTCTTTAAAAAAGTTTAGCAAAGTATCATTGACAGCGTTCTTCGGTTTTTCATAAACAGTGTTAGAAGAAATTCTTAGAAAATCGGCTGCCATGTTTGCTCCTTTTCCTTGTAGAACAGAAAGATCTGGCTTGCTGTTGTTATTGAGAAAAGCTTCCATTTCATGAGCAGTAATTCGGAATTCTATAGTATTGGCTCTATCCAAAACTTTTGGGCTGAACATATAAGTGGTTTCATCAATGTTAACAGTCCCCACTATGAATACATTTTTCGGCCAAGACACCTTGGAAGGAGCTCCGTTTTTCTCTTGATCATCCTCATAAAGCGTAATATCCTGGCCACTTTCCATAATACTTAAGAAGTCAGCAAAATATCTTTCTACATGGCTAAGGTTCATTTCATCCAGAATAATGAAATAAGGGTTTTGCTTGTCTTCTTTAGCTTTTATTAGAAGGTCTAAAATTCCATTCTCTGGCTTTACATATTCCTCCTGATCAATGGCATTAGAATATCCCAGCAACGGCTCTCTATTTGTCCAGTCGGCGCCCACTGGAACTATACAAAATTGATTCTTATTGTCACAAATCCATGTGGCAAACGCTTGAGCTAATTTTGTTTTTCCCGAGCCGGAAAGTCCTGTAAGGATTACAAAAGGTTTGGTACATAATGAAGAGACAAAGCGGTCAATTAATTTCTTTGAGAATTGTAATCCACCACTTGCGGAATCTCTTAAGAAAGCGGCTGTATTCAATTTTTCTATCTTCTTTGGATCTTTTGGTTGTTGGAAATCTAGGTTGGAATTCTGCTGCTGAAAAAATCCATTTTGCATTGCTTCGTCTTCGTTATTTATCGATTTATAGATGCTAATAACCTCATCAAGATCTCTTTCAATTTCTTCAGCGTCGGGGAGGTTCGAAGTATTATAAACTTTATAAACATAGGAGTCTCCATATCTCTGAGGCTCACCTAAGCCATTTTCTTGGAAATACTGTTTTATTGATTTTTTATTCTCAAGATGAGGCCACATCATTGGTGGCTCATTTGTCTCACTTATTCCAAAAGAAAGAATTAGAAGATTTATGTCCCGATAATTCAGAAAACCTGGATAAATACCTTCGCTAGTAGTGTGCGGTGGCATTAGAAATGAAATCCATGGAATTCGTGCCGGAACTCCCTGGCCGAAACTCACCTTCACCTTTAATCCCTTAAAAGTCTTTTTATAGAGGTTTTTTGTTTTTAAATTTCCTGTCTCACTCTGTTTCAGAAATTTCTTGAGCTCAGGATAAAATATTTCTTCAGCTCCATTTTTTGGAACAACATTGAAATGATTCTTTTCAAGTAAATCAAAACAAGGGGTTTCTAATCCTCCTCTAAACGATTTACGGTCTAAAATTTTACCATTGGCAAAGAGATTTGCATAAGAAACAATTAATTTTGGAGGATAACGTCTGTCTTTATACAGAACATCATAATACAGGGAGTTTCCATTTGGAGGAATTCCTTCCATATTAATTTTCTCAACGGCCTTTTCGAGGTGTTCACCTGTTATATTGCTGGGAATATCCATAGTTTAACTACTAAGAGATAAATAATTAGAAATGCAGGGAAGATCTTTAGCATCAGCTTCAGAAGAAATAAATGTAGGAAAATAAAGTCAAACTGTTGTGGTTGTATTTAAACAATCCTTCCGAAGCAACACCATTTAAAAAAGCCATTTTTGACACCTCTTTCAGAATCTCCTTCCGCAGCAACACCTCTCAAAAATGTCATTTTTGAGACCCTTTGTTTCCGCAGCAATAAATTATTCTCATTATAAAACTGCAGGTCCGGGAATTAATGGCTAAAAGCCAAAGGCTAAGAAAATGAACATCTACAAACTCTCAACTATTAGAGATTCTGCTGTCTATTGACTCAAGACTCCCTACAATTCATTTATTAATCTTTAGCCAATCCTCATTTCCGGCTGCAGTTTGTTGCGGATATTAGCTAACTTGAAAAGAAAAAATGTTTCAGCTTCGATTCCTTGTGATCTTAACCTTCCTGCTTATGAATGATCTACTGCTCTTTGATTTTAGTGAAACGACCGACTGGTCGGGATGGGAAATAGAGAATGATGTGGTGATGGGAGGGAGATCTTCCAGTGACCTGGAGCACAGTGAAGAGGGGAATGCTGTTTTTAAAGGACAAGTTTCCCTGGAAAACAACGGCGGCTTCGCTTCTTTACAGTATCATTTTCCTCCAAAAGATATAGAGGGTTATAAAAAGGCGGTAATTCGTGTGAAAGGCGACGGTAAGGCTTACCAATTCAGGATAAAAGCCGACCTGCAGGATAAGGCTTCCTATATTCACGAATTTACCACTACCGGTGACTGGCAGACCATTGAAGTGCCGCTTAAGGAAATGGAACCTGTCTACCGCGGGCGAAAGCTCGACATTCCAAACTTCTCTGCCGATACTATTCAGGAGATCCGGTTTCTTATTGGTAACAAGAAGGAGGAGAGTTTTAGGTTGGAAATAGATAAGATCGAACTGGTTGAATGACAATTATCAATTATCAATTAACAATCAACAATAACCATTTACCATTAACCATTCACAATAGCTAATATCCATACGGCAAGGAGGTTGCTACCAGGACCACCAAGCCGGTGAACACCACCACAAGAGGGGTTGCAATATTGATAATGGTGGAAAGGGTGTTGTTGCGCAGTTTGATCTTTTCAATATCAACTTCCGAAATATCGATCTTCACAAAGCGCCCCTGAGGCTGAGAAGGCAACCCGTCTAACTTTTTTGCAGTGGCTGAACCCGGTTTTGTGAGTCCGCTTAACTGTTCGTTTTCCATCGTGAGCTTTCTGAACTTTAATTTCTGCTCCTGGGCCGTAACTACTTTTACTTTATTATTGGCTGCCACAGCTTCTTCTGCCGACAAGGATTTGGAGTGGTATACACTACAGGATTGCAGGAAAAGCAGGATCAAGAGGAAGGGATAGAGATTTTTCATGAAAGGTGTTATAAAATTTCTTATTTGGCTATAATGCTTTGTTTTTCATGTTCTTATGGGCGATAAAAGTTACTGAATAAAAAGATGCGAAGGTGGAAATAATTTAAGACGAGCTTTTACAATGATCAATAACCAATAATCAATGAACAAATGTGAATCACCAATAAACAAGCTCCAAATTTCAAATTGAAAAGTCCCCTTCAGGGGATTTAGGGGTTAAAAAGTGATCAGTGTTCGGTGCTCGGTGTTCAGAGGAATTCTGCTCATTGTTATTAGAAAGTACAAAAAGACTGCTCCCCGATTGTGAGATTGCTTCGCTATCGCTTGCAAAGACAGTTCGATTAAAGGCAATAAACAAGCACCAAATTTCAAAGTTGATTTGGAATTTTTTGTAAAGTACAAAAGGTCCCCTTTAGGGGATTTAGGGGTTAAAAAGTGATCAGTGTTCAGTGGTCAGTATTCAGAAGTGGGCAGTGTTCAGTTCTTTTTCAGCTTCCTTTAGGGTTGGGGTAAACTGAAAAAGATTCGTGTATTCGTGGCTTTGTACAATTACCAATAAGCAATTAAAAAAGCTAAAGACTAAAGTCCAACAGCTCAAAGCATACCTCATATTTCTGAACTTAAGATTAATAAAGTCCCGGCTCTTGATTCTGATATCGCAGCGGTCTTGACTTCTTTTCATGAACTCCGAAAGGAATTTTTCCATTTTTAACACCTCCTCTCTTTTCTTGATCCTATAAATTTGTAATTTTGGAATATTTCCAAATAAAAGGAAAATATCCAAATGACGGAGAAGAATAAAGCTATTTTACACCTCGATCTCGATACATTTTTTGTATCTGTAGAGCGGTTGCTGCATCCCGAGCTCAACAATAGGCCGGTGCTGGTGGGTGGCCTGGGAGATCGCGGCGTGGTGGCGGCCTGCAGTTATGAGACGCGCCGCTATGGAGTGCATTCGGGGATGGCGATGAAGGTAGCCCGGCAGCTGTGTCCCGCGGCTACAGTGATCAAGGGGGAGACCGGTACCTACAGCAAATATTCCCACCAGGTGACAGAGATCATTCAGAATAAAGTACCCGCTTTTGAGAAAGCCAGTATCGACGAATTCTATGCCGACCTTACCGGAATGGATAAGTTCTTCGGCACCTATCGCTTTGCGAGCGAGCTGCGACAGGAGATCATTCGTGAAAGCGGACTCCCAATTTCCTTCGGACTCTCGCGGAATAAGGTAGTATCCAAGATCGCCACAGGCGAGGCCAAACCCAATAACCAGATCCTTATAGAAAGCGGCGCCGAAAGGTCATTTTTGGCACCTTTGTCAGTCAGGAAAATTCCTATGATCGGCAGCAAAACCTTTCAGACGCTATTGGGGTTGGGGGTAAGGGAGATAAAGACCATACAGGAGATGCCGGTGGAGATGATGGAGAGCGTGCTGGGCAAGAACGGGCGTACCATCTGGAAGCGGGCGCATGGAATAGATGAGGTACCGATCATCCCGTTCCACGAGCGGAAATCCATTTCTGCCGAACGCACTTTTCACAAGGATACTATCGATATGGTACAGCTCAATGCCACGCTCACAGCCATGACCGAAAGTCTGGCGTACCAGCTGCGGCGCGGAGACAGGCTTACCTCGAATATTAGTGTGAAGATTCGGTATTCAGATTTCAACACCTACACCAAACAGGCAAGTATTCCTTACACCAGCGCCGATCATGTGCTGATCCCAAAGATATGGGAGCTATTCAGGCAGCTGTACAACAGGCGGCTGCTCATTCGGTTGGTGGGAGTGAAATTCACCGGACTCGTGGGCGGACATTACCAGATCAACCTGTTCGACGACAGCGAGGAGATGCTGAATTTGTATAATTCCATCGACCGCATTCGCAACCGGTTTGGGGAGGATAGTGTGATGAGAGCATCAACCATTGGAGGTATAAGCGTAGGCCGAATGGAGAACCCGTTCAACGGCGCCCCTCCCATGTTGCATGCGCATAGGCAGAGTTAGCCTCCTGCGGAGGCTGTTCAAGGTTTAAAATTCAAAGTTCAAAATTTGATTTGAAGATGTGGTGATTTGAGGATTTGAGAATGAAGGAAAAGAAGCACCAACTCCCAATTCCCAAATTCCAAAGTTGATTAGGACTTTTTTAGTAAAGTACAAAAAGTCCCCTTTAGGGGATTTAGGGGTGAAAAAGTACTCGGTGTTCGGTGCTCGGTCTTCAGAGGAATTCTGCTCATTGTTATTAGAAAGTACAAAAAGACTGCTCCCCGATTGTGAGATTGCTTCGCTATCGCTTGCAAAGACGGTTTGATTAAAGGCAATGAATAATTAACAATTAATAGAGTAAAAGAAAGGTCCCCTTTAGGGGATTTAGGGGTGAAAAAGTACTCAGTGTTCGGTGGTCAGTATTCAGAAGTGGGCAGTGTTCAGTTCTTTTTCAGCTCCCTTTAGGGTTGGGGTAAACTGAAAAAGATTCGTGTATTCGTGGCTTTTCACAATTGCCAATAAGCAATTAAAAAAGCCAATGGCTAAAAGCCAACAGCTCAAAGCATAACTCATAACTCTGAACTTAACACTAATAAAAGTCTTGGCTCTTGGCTCTTGGTTCTAGCAGCGCAGCGGTCTTGATTTTTCTCCGAACTATCGACTATCAACTATGAACTAATCTACCGTCTACCGACTAAAGACTAACGTCTAAAACAATGTTTCTAAACAACCACACATACTACTCTCTTCGCTACGGCACTTTTCCCGAAGAGGAGCTGTGTGTCCTGGCGCAAGAGAATAAGGCTTCGGCTGTGGCGGTGACCGATATCAACAATACCTCGGCCTGCCTCAGCTTTTTGAAGACTGCTCAAAAATATGATTTTAAGGCCCTCATTGGGATCGACTTCCGGAATGGGGTGGAGCAACAATACGTGGGGCTGGCGCGAAGCAATGAAGGTTTTAAGCAACTCAACGATCATCTCGCGGCTCATTTGCATGTGGATAAAGAGTTTGCGGAAGATGCTCCGCCGTTGGAGGATTGCTGGTTCATTTATCCGTTGGAGCAGGTGATAAGGTGCCAAAAATGGCATTTTAGAGAGGATGAATTTATCGGCGTTTCGGTGGAAAGTCTGCGGAAGCTGAAATTCTCAAAATATCTCCGGCTACAGGACAAACTGGTGCTGCTGCAAACAGTGAGTTTCCGGAATAAAAAAGATTACAACGCCCACCGGCTGTTGCGGGCGATCGATAAAAACATTCTGCTGAGTCAGCTACCCGAAGCTGAGCAGGGTTCACCCTCTCATAAAATGTTGCCTGAAAATGCCCTTTTTGAAGCCTTTGCAGATTATCCTTTTATTCTTCAAAACACGCAGCGCCTCATTGACGGCTGCGAGTTGAATTTTGGATTTGACAGCGCCCGCCAAAACCGGAACCTGCAGATCTTTAGCAGCAGCAAAGAAGAAGACGCCGAAATTCTGAAGAAACTTTGTTATAAGAACCTCCTGCGCCGCTATCCCAATGCCACTCCCGAAACTTATGCACGGGTGGAGAAGGAGCTGCAGGCGATCATTAGCCTGGGTTTTGTGAGTTATTTTTTGATCAACCACGATATTGTAGCCTATGCGAAGTCGAAGAACTATCCGTTCATAGGCCGGGGGAGTGGAGCGAATTCAGTGGTTGCGTATATCATCGGCATCACCAATGTTGATCCTATTGAGCTCGACCTGTACTTCGAACGTTTCATCAACGCCCACCGCCACTCTCCGCCCGACTTTGATATTGATTTTTCCTGGAAGGACCGGCAGGACGTGACCGATTATATTTTCAGGAGATATAAGAACACGGCGCTGCTCGCTACCTATGTCACTTTTAAGCGGCGGGCCGTGATACGGGAGCTGGGGAAGGTGTTTGGGCTGCCCAAGGCAGAGATCGACAAGCTCTCGGCCGGCTATTTTGACCCTAAAAGCCTGGATGAGATGGAACGGCTGGTGTTTCGCTACAGCGACTTAATAGCCGGATTTCCTAATTACCTGAGTGTACACTCCGGCGGAATCGCCATTTTACAGGAGCCGGTACATTGCTATGCCTCTACTTTTTTGCCGCCCAAGGGCTTTGCGACCATTCAGGTTGATATGAATATCGCCGAAGATGTGGGTATCTTCAAATTTGACATACTCGCGCAGCGCGGGCTTTCCAAGATCACCGATGCCATTGAGATCATTAAGGAGAATCAGCCACAGGCTGAAATTGAAGACATGGAGAATGTGGCGGCTTTCAAGAATGATCCCAATATCAACAACCTGCTGCGCACCGGCGATTGCATGGGGGTGTTCTACGTGGAATCACCCGCCATGCGCGGACTTTTTCAGAAATTACAAACAGATGATTACCTGGGGCTGGTGGCTGCGAGTTCCATCATCCGGCCAGGGGTTTCCAACGGCGGAATGAAGGAGGAGTACATCAAACGCCATCGTGATCCCGAACGCCGCAAGCAGGCGCATCCCGTCCTGGCCGAGATCCTGAATGAGACCTATGGCGTCATGGTATACCAGGAAGATGTGCTCAAGATCGCCCACTATTTCGCAGGACTCTCCCTCGATGAAGCCGATATTCTGCGCCGTGGCATGAGCGGAAAAAAACGAAATGAAGTGGACTTTCGAAAGCTGGAGAACAAATTCCGGAAGAATTGCAGGGACAAAGGTTATTCCGAGGCATTGACCGAAGAAGTGTGGAACCAGATCATGTCTTTTGCCGGCTATGCTTTTCCGAAGGGACATTCGGCTTCATATGCGGTGGAGAGCTACCAGAGTCTGTACCTTAAATACTATTTTCCGCTGGAGTTCATGGTGGCCTGCCTCAACAATGGCGGCGGATTCTATGATGTGGAGACCTATATTCAGGAGATACGTAAGTGTGGCGGGAAGGTGCATCCCCCCTGCATCAACAAAAGCGACCACCACACAGTGATCTATGGGAAGGATATTTACCTGGGGCTGGGCTATATTAAGGAACTGGAAATAAAAGTGGTGCAGCGCATTTTGGAGGATCGCAATTTCTTCGGAAGTTTCAAATCCTTTGATGACTTTATCGACCGGGTGCCCATCTCCATAGAGCAACTGAGTATCCTGCTGAAGATCGATGCCTTCCGCTTTACAGGGGTGGATAAGCATCACCTTTTATGGAAAGCTTATTTTAAGCTTAACCGCACCCGTACCCAAGGTGGACAAACCTTGCTGTTCCGTCCGCAGCACCGGGATTTTGATCTGCCCGAGTTATCCCATTCGATGCTTATCGATGCCTATGACCAGATGGAGCTGCTGGGCTTCTCCCTGCACGATCACTTCAAACTCCTCAAACCTGAAGCCTATCAAAAGCTGCAGCGACCGGGGGTGGTGATGGCCAAAGACTTGAAGCAATATATTGGCAAGACCATAGAGATCTATGGGCATCTTATCACTGCCAAACGTACGCCTACCGTGAACCGGCAGTACATGTGCTTCGGAACTTTTTACGATCGCGCCGGAGATATCTTTGACGTAGTCCAGTTTCCACGTGCTGCAGAGAGATTTCCGCTACACAGCAAGGGGATCTATTTATGCAAAGGAAAAGTGGTGGAGGAGCTGGATTATATCTGCATCAATATCGAATGGCTTGAAAGGCAGGAAACAGTGGGCGATCCACGATATATAAGCAGTACAAGAATGAAGATCTCTTTTAAGGAAGATGGGAATGGGATGATTCTTAAGTGAGCAGTGGTCAGTGCTCAGTTGGCAGTAAAAAGTCCAAAAAAAGAGATTTGAAGATGTGATGATTTGAAAATTTGAAAATGAAAAGTTTCACACAAAACCTACAAAGGCAAAATGAAGAACACAAAAAGAATCTGCGTAAATCTGGGGAATCTGCGGGAAAAATTCCAATTAATAATGATCAATAATCAATTATCAGAGGAAAAAGAAAAGTTTCCTAAAAGGGATTTAGGGGTGAAAAAGTGATTAGTGTTCGGTGATCAGTGATCAATAGGTTTGAAAAACCCAATAGCTACTTCTCTGAACTCCGAACTCCCGACTATAAACTCCCAAAAAAACTGCTCACTAACCACTGATCACTGCCTACTGATTCATAGGGTGATCCTCATACCAGTCGTCAAAAGTTTTTTCTGTAGTATAATCATCGGTGAGGACTTTGTAAACGGTGAAGATCCAGAAGGCTTGTCCGAAGAGGACGGTATAGAAAACTATAGGATAGGAAACATTATAAAATACCATCATTGCGATAAGTGCCAAAATCAAGGAACTGATGATCACATATATGTGTGCATTTTGTCTCATACTTCAAGATAGTAAAGTGATGGCGCACATTGAGTTAAGAGACTACTAAATGAGACCTATTTAGCAGAAGTTTGACCCTTTGTTAGGAGGTTTTTAAACAGAAGGACGCCAACACTCAGTGGGAGGAAGATACTGCTGTAGGCCAGGAGTCGATAGTAATCTTCAAAAAGTGGGAATTCCATCCAGGTCGCAAAGCCTTTATAAAAAATGAGAGCTTCGGTCATTAGAAAGGCAGTAAAATAAAACCAAAAAACCCATTTTGAAAACCGTATAAGCTGGCTATGGGCAAGGAATGCGAAAAGAATAATACTCACCACTCCCAGGAAAACCCAGTGCAGGTAGCCTATTACGAAATCGGGGAAATTAAAGGCGAGCCGGGCGAACCAGGGAAAAGCTGAAAGCAACTGCAGGATGAGCTTGATCATAAGAAGGACGGCGGCGATCTTGAGCAGCAGTCTCAAAAATGACGAAAACGGCAGCTGTTTCCGGAATGGGGAAATCATCTTCCAGAATTTGAGGAATGCGGTGATTTGAAGAACTGCTCCTATTCCACCCAGTACATAGTACATCCAATGGGGTTCCACCCAAAGCACAGAAAGGAAAAAGCTCAGAATTACTGCGGCGTTGAGTTGCCAGAAGAAGCTTTGAAAATCCCTTTTTTGAGGCTTCAGGTTTTGCTGTTCCAGGAAGTAGAAAAAGATCCCGAGAAGAGCAAGTATGAACCACGCATTGTATTGAAAATGCAGGTAAAAATAAATAGCCATTTTATACCAGATACTTCCGCTTCCTAAGGTTGCCATTATTCCGCCGAGCGCCCACGGCCCAATACTGGAAAAGACCATGTACCACAAAGAAGCCTTGATAAGCCTGAAGGAAAAGGTGGCTTTATATTTTGGGGGAGTCTTCTTCAGGACAAACCAGGCAAGAAAATAAGAGGCGAAAAGAAAAAGTGTGGAAAAGCTGATCGAAAAAAGAGCATATCCCGTGAAAGGAAAGGTGACCAGCATCCCAAGGATCGTAAATTGAGCAAACCAGAAAATTCGCCTGTAGGTCTTTCCGAAGCTAACTTCAGAAAAATAAATCTTATAAATGAGCGTACTGAGGCCAATGTACACCCAGCCTAGCAATGCCACGTGCGAGTGGGCATGAACCACAAAACGAAAGTTTGCCGGAATGGGAATGACGAAAAAGAATCTTAGGAGGACTCCCAATAACCCAACGAGAAAAAAATATCCCAAAGCAATATTGGTGTGCGCTTTAAGTTTGATCATTGTTAAAAGTATAAAAAAGAGGGGAGGCAAAAAATGCATTTTTGACCTCCCCTTTTCAACTATCAACCTTTTAGACTAATACCTCTTCTTCTTCAAGGACTTCTTCTTTCTTGTCAATAGCCTGTTTCTTGCGGCTGTCAAGAGAGAAAACAAACCATACAAAAGCGAAAAGACCTATGGCGAAGATGGTGTCTCCAACAGCTCGAAGCCATCGAAGCGTATCCATTCCCGGCTGCTGCATGAACTCCGCAGAACGTGCATACCACATTCCCTCATTTACACTGGCCACTGTTTGTAGCAGGCCAATTGGCAGAACACTAAGAAGTACCATCAGGATCAATCCAATGTTGATGGACCAGAAGGAGAAACTCAGCAGTTTGTCATTCCACACTTGTGTTCTGTAGAGACTTCGTAAGACAAAGAGCATTAATCCAATTCCAAGGAAACCATATACTCCAAACAGTGCTGTGTGCGCGTGTACTGCAGTGGTGTTAAGACCTTGCATATAATATAGAGCAATAGGGGGATTAATAATGAAGCCGAAGATACCCGCTCCCAGGAAATTCCAGAATGCAACTGCTATGAGGCAGTAGATAGGCCATTTGTAATCCTTAAGCCATTCGGTGGCTTTAGAAAGCTTGTAGTTTTCATAGACTTCATAACCTAATAGTACCAGCGGAACTACTTCAAGAGCGCTGAAGGTTGCACCCAGGGCCATCACGGCAGTTGGGGTCCCGCTAAAGTAAAGGTGATGGAAAGTTCCTAAGATTCCTCCCGAAAGGAAGATCACGGTTGCCAACAGCACACTTAGGGTTGCAGTTTTGGTGCGCAGTAATCCAAGTCTCACAAAAAGGAAGGCCGATACAACAGTTGCAAAGACTTCAAAGAATCCTTCCACCCATAAATGCACCACCCACCAGCGCCAGTATTCGGCGATTGCAAGATTTGTTTGACGACCCCACATGAGCCCGGCACCATAGAAAAGCGCAATGGCAGCAGAGGATATCAGGAACATGATTAGCAGGTTCCTTTCTGAAGTTCTTTGTTTGATCACAGGAATAAGCGGTCTTACCATAAGTGCGAGCCACACGAACAGTCCTACGAACAGGAATATTTGCCAGAACCTACCCAGATCCACATATTCATATCCCTGGTGCCCGAACCAGAAATTCTCTGCCAATCCAAGTTTTTGCATGATCCCCATCCATTGTCCGGCCATAGAACCGGCAACAATGACTAACAGACAGGCAAAGAGGAAGTTCACTCCAAACTTTTGGAACTTTGGATCTCTGCCCGAAACGGCAGGTGCTATATAAAGGCCTGTGCCCAGCCATGCTGTCGCGATCCAGAGAATGCCGAGCTGTACGTGCCAGGTGCGTGAGATGGAGTAGGGCAAAATTTCGGCAAGGTCAAGCCCGTAGAAACCGTCACCTTCGACGCCGTAATGTGCCGTAACTACTCCAAAGGTAACCTGGACAAGAATAAGTATACTTACGATCCACATATACTTCTTGACAGCCAGCATGGAAGGAGTGATGGTCTGCTTCATTAATGGGTCTTTTACAGGTCTTTCGGGATCTTCTTCCTCTTTCATCTTCGCGTGGTAAAAGACCATTAACCCTATTCCTATAAGCAGTAGGATAATGCTGAAGCCGGTCCAGATCAAGAGATCTCCGGTGGCTTTATTGCCTACCAGGTCATCTGGTGGCCAGTTATGTGTGTAAGACACATCACTGCCGGGTCTTTCGGTGACCGTGGCCCAGGTAGCCCAAAAGAAGAAACCGGCCATTTGATGCATACGGGTCTCGTCTTTGATAGAATTCTTTGGAATAGCATAGTAGTTCCTTAGTTCATCCAGTTCAGGATTCTCCATAAAGAGTCCGCGGTAATAGTCACTGAGAAATGCGACTGCTTTGGCCCGCATTGGTGAAATGCTAATGCTGCCATCTGCTTCATTATAGGTGTTCTTTCTTAGTTCCAGCTTTAGCCTTCTCTCCAGTAGCGCCTGGCGTTCACTTTCAAGCTCTTCATATTTTGTGCTGTATTCCTCCCGGGACCACTCATTAAGGATGAACAGGGCTTCCCGATGCAGCCAGTCGGCAGTCCAGTCGGGTGCCTGGTAAGCACCATGACCCCATATAGAACCGACTTCCTGGCCGCCCATACTTTGCCATACATTCTGCCCGTCTTTTATATCCTGTCCCTCAAAGATCACTTCTCCCTGGGTGGTGACTATTCTTTCGGGCATTGGAGGTGCTTTCTGGTATATCTCAAATCCGTAGTATCCAAGAATGGCAAAGGATACGGTGATGACAAGCAGGAAAGCGATCCACAGTTTTCTTTCTTTACTCATGTTGTACAAGGTTATGCCGAAATGGAGGAAGAGCAGTCAGAGATCTGTTTCCTCCTATTCGGGCTTTGGGTTAGCATTAATATTATTTGACTTGATTGGCTCTTAGTTCCTTCTCCAGCTTAAGAGATTTTGGGAAAAGTATATTGTTCTCAAGGTGAACGTGCTGGTGCAGATCTTGCTCAAATTCATCCAGTTTTGCATAAAAGGCTCTGTAAGTATTGCAGGCACCCTGCGGCGGAGTATAATTGTTACTCAGTTCCCCAATTTTTCTGAGCACTTCCCCGGCATCTTCATGCTCTGTCTCCATCATTTTGATTGGATTATCTACAGTTCCAAAATGAGCTTCGGGTAAATCTGAATTTTCTTTTTTAGCATTCACCATTTTTTTAATGAACGGAAACAGGATCAATTCTTCCTTTTTCATATGAGCACTTAGCTCGCCAACCACCTGCTTTACCAGTTCTCTTATTGCCAACAGCTCTGTATAATGAGCGCCATGGACCTGCGCTACCCTTTCGGAATATTGCAGTAACAGCGGAATGTTCTCTTCTACATAAGTATGGTGCACATTAATTATGTGATCTGTGAGGAAGTCCAGCTCCCAGCTGTTATAGTTGGTAGCTCTCGAAGGGGTTTGATCAACACTCAGCAGGTCCTCACTAAGCAAGTTGTAATCGACCTTGTATTTTTCACATGCTCTTTGAAGACTGATGCCGCCACCGCAGCAAAAGTCAATACCATATTTTTTAAAGATGTGGGCAGTTTTAATGTTTTTAGTAACCATCTCTGCGACTGTTCTATCTTTTAAGTTTTCCATGAGTAAAGGTTATTAGGTTTAACAGGAGTTTTTTTTCAAGTACAAAGATGGAGGATAGGGAAGGGATGGTTTATGAGCGGAATCATAAAGGACAAGTTTGTCCTGGTAATGATGTTAAATAAAAAAAACACCCCCGGTTAAAAGGGTGCCTTCTTAAAAAACAAACTAATAATACTAATCTAAAACAAATTACTATCCATGTAATACCAGTAATGGCAGCTGGTTGATAAATGGAATACTCTCATTCTCTTCGTTCTTTAAAAATTTTTGACATAAATTGAGATTTTTCGCCGCTAATACGATCATATCTACATCGCGGTTGGAAATCAGGATTTTCTTTGGATTCTGGTCTCTGGAAGTATAATAGGTTTGTAATACCGGGATCCTTGGTGAGAAGGAATCCTGCAGAAATTCCCGGTTCTCTATCTGCTCGGCAGAGGGTTCCTTGTCATTATTAAAGATCTCCAGGATCTTGACATTGGCCTTAGATAAAGACGCAAGATTCAATAAGGTGCGTAAGACCTTACTGCCATAGTGTATCTTATAATCTGTAGGGAAAAGGATTTTGCGGTGCTCCTTATAGGAGGCATGTTCAGAAATGGAAAGTACGGGACATTTTACCTTCATCATTACATCTGATGTGTTTTTGCCTATGACGACGCCTTCATTGTTGGTCTTGCCTTTGGTGCCCATTAGAATAAGGTCTATTTGCTTTTCCTGGCATTTGGCTCTCACAGCATTGATGAGATAATCTGCTTTAAAACAGGTGTGATAAGTGTGATTGGAATTAGTGCGAATACTTTCAAGCCACTTTAGCAGTTTTTCAAAATTATCCTTGATAGCAGGTGACATTGACATATGTCCTGTTGCCATTCTATCTGCCGGCACCTGGAGCACATGTAGCAAGTGAAAATGGCAGGGAGTATCCTTGAAGAACTGCAACGCATATGCCGCAGCATTCCTGCTATTTCCGGAAAAATCGGTTGGCAATAAGATATTCATCATCAGTCACATCTAATTTACCTCGCAAAAATATAGAGGAAGCCGGGCGGAAAAAATGATGAAAATCAGTTATTGATTTATTCAAAAAGCAGAAAAAGAGGATCAACTTATCCTCTTTAACGCTTCGACATTAAGTAGTTTTATATTGCGGCCTTCTATTTCCAACAGACCTTCCTTTTTGAAATCGGATAAGGTCCTGATAAGGGTTTCTGAAGCCATCCCGGCCACGCTGGCCAGATCACTTCGGGAGATCCTTATACTCTGGGTTGGATGCCTTCTTATCTTTTGTGAAAATAGCAGAATGGTACGTGCAGCCTTTTTTCTAACCGACCCATAGGCCATTTCCAGAAGCTGCTCTTTTATGCCTGCAATATTTTCTCCCATTACATCTATCAGTTCCAGGGTGATATTGCTGTTGTTCATTAAAATATGCTTCAACTCATCTTTAGAAACTGCATAAACCCTGGTTTCTTCCATCGCGGTAGCATATTCAGAATAAGCATCGGCTTTTTTAAAGGAAGTGTTTCCGAAGAAATCTCCCTCCTTATAGACAGAGGTGATGAGTTCTTTCCCGTACTCATCCATGCGGTGACTTTTTACCACTCCTTTATCTACAAAGAAGAAATGATTGCCCAGTCTACCTTCCTCGTAGATCGTTTCCCCTGCTTTAAAGGTAAGTTCGTCGTATTTTTTCACCTCTTCCCTTAACTCCTGCAACGAATTGATCTTTTGCTGAGGTTCAACCTCGGCGGTCTCATTTCCGTTTTCCTGAAGCTTGCGCAAAATTGCCATTTTTGCGAGGCGACTTTCTATGGCACTAATAAGTTCATCTTCTTCGAATGGTTTGGTGAGGTAATCATCTGCCCCCAGATCCATTCCCCTTCGAATATCTTTATGTTCTGTCTTTGCTGAAAGAAATATGAACGGAATATGACGGGTTTTTGGATCTTCAGATAAAGCCTGAAGCACTCCATACCCATCCATTTCGGGCATCATGATATCGCAAATAATAATGTCTGGCAACTCCTGTTTCGCAATGGCCAGACCCGATTTACCGTTAGCTGCCGTGATGACGTTATAATCTGCAAGTTCCAGTAGTTCGGCAGTGTTCTCACGTACTACTGTATCGTCTTCTACAAAAAGTACTTTTTTCATTCTTTCATAATAGGAAGTTCTACAATAAACTGGGTTCCAACATTCTCTTTACTGCTAAAGCTGATGGTGCCACCCAGGTTTTCCAGGTGAACTTTGGCAATATTGAGCCCTATCCCGGTTCCCTGGTTCAAAAGGGCATTTTCGGCCCTGAAATATCTTTCAAAAATATGCTTTTGATCCTTTTTAGGAATTCCCATTCCCTGGTCTGTCACCTTAAAACGAATGATCTCGCCATCTACTTCTATTTCGAAGTTGATAAGGGTGTTTTCGGGGGAATATTTGATTGCATTGCTAAGCAGGTTGGAGAGAACCAGCTCAAGGATCTTTTCGTCCTGGTGGAGCACTACATTTTCCACATCGCGGGTGTATTCAATATTTTGACCGCTTTTAAGGGTGACGTTGGCATTATAGACAACCTCGTTGATAAGTTTACTGAGATTGAAATCTGTGAATTTGTAATTCACTTTGCCACTTTCCAGCCTCTCTATAGATAGAAAGTCGTTGAGAATGTTGTCCAGATAGTGCACCTTACTTTTTATAGTGGCAAGATGTTTTTCACGTTTTTCCTGCTGTTCTTCCAGCTTGTACTTACCTGCAAGTACAACAGAGGTCAATATACCACTAAGGGGGGTTTTGAACTCATGGGAAACAAGGGAGAGAAATTTGGTTTTGAGTTCGTTCAGTTCCTTTTCCTTCTGTAAGGCGTTTTTTATGCGATTCTCGGCTTCTTTCCTGCGCTTGATCTCAAGTTCAAGGCTGCTGTTGGCGTCTTGAAGTTTTTCAATGCTTTCCTCGAGCTCTTTTGTTCTTACCTTTATTTTGCCTTCCAGCTCATTGTTGAGCTCGGTGATTTGACGCTGTGCTTCCTTTCTTATAGAAATATCAATGACAAGAGACATGACATACTGCTCATCCCCAATTTTGAATGGGTTAAGTCCTGCCTCCACAGGGAATTCATCTCCGTTCTTCTTCACTCCGTACAGATCTCTCCCGTGACCCATCTGTCTTTTTTCACTGTCTTTTAGAAAGCCTTTAAAGTGGGAGGGGTGGGCAGAGCGATATTTAGGTGGGATGAGCAAATTAAGAGGTTTGCCTTTTAATTCTCCCTTTTCATACCCAAACATGATATCTGCAGCATAGTTGCTGCTTACTATAGTTTGTGCTTTATCAACAACAATTATACCTTCTGAAGCTGCTTCAAAAAGTACATTGAACACATTCTCGTCTTTTTCAAACATTTTCAGGTGCTTATCTGTGGGTGTACCCAACATTCTTTTTTGGAGTGAAGCTCCAAATTTAAGCATTTTGACTTAACTCAGCCATTCTGATAAGGAGACTTTAAAAAGGGCATTTTTGAGAGGTGCTAAATTGAAAAGGACCCGAAAGAAAATTATTCCCCTTCCGGATCCTTCGTTGCAATTCTACAGTTCTAATCCTTCATCCTGTTCACTCTTGCGGCTGCAAAACTGCAACTAAACTTCTTGTTCATCTTCTATAGAGACATAGTCTTTATCTGCCGGTAAAAGGCGACTGGCAAGCTTGGTCACTCCCATTGCTATAAGTACAGCGGTAATTACAAAAAGAAGAAATTTGACCATGAGATTATCCTCCAGCACATTGCTGTAAAAAGTGAGAATGATCTCTATAGCCAGGAAGGCTAATTGAAAACTTGCCTTTAATACCATATAATGAAAATATGGGGTAAAGATACATTTGCGGCAAATTATTTCAGGGTGATTTTACACCTTTGACGCAAATTTAACGTATGGTTTTCAATAGGTTAATTTTATTAGAAGAGGCTCCCGGAACCAGGTCTGGATCTTACTTTTCAAGTTTGAAGGTTACCACAGGACTATTTGCGTGATTCACAAGGTCTTCGCTAATGCTTCCGTTGAAAAAGTGAGACAATCCTTTGCGACCGTGGGTAGCGATCCCCATGACATCGGCGTTAATTTTTCTTGAAAAATTGAGGATACCCTGCTCAACTGAATCATCATTAAATACGTGGAACTCGTAATTATCAAAAGCTACCCCTTCCATGTATTTTTTTAGTTTTTTATCGCAATCGTCTGTCGTGACAAATTCATTGGCCGTATTGATATAGACAAGGTGCAGGCGCGCTTTGAAGGTCTCGGCCAAAGCAATGACCTTTTGGAGGGTTTTTCTTCCAGTAGTTTCGAGATTGGTGGCGAAAATAAAATTGTGAACCTCAAAAGAAGGATGTTCATTCTTCACTACAAGCACGGGGATATCTGATGTTCTTACAACCTTTTCTGTATTGGAGCCAATGAACATTTCCCTAAGTCCCGTAGCTCCCTGGGAGCCCATCACTATAAAGTCGCAGCCGTGCTTTTTGCTGGCATCTATGATCCCGTTGAAAGCCTTGTTGATCTCTACTGTATCGTGCACTTTAAGACCTCTAAGATATGGGCGGGAAAGAAGATCGGCAAATTTCTTTTTGGCCAGCTTCATGAAGAAGAGGGCTTCGGGCAGGTCATTTGAGCGGGTTTCTCCTACCGGGTTCACCATATCTGCGGGTAATTCTATGAGGTGTAAAAGGTAGATTTCAGCATTGAATTTTTCAGCAAGTTGGGCGGCTACTTTGAGGGCATTTTCTGCCTGCTCCGAAAAGTCGGTCGGCACAAGGATCTTTTTCATAAGATAATTGTAAATAGGTAAGGTTGATTTAGTTATAAAACTACAAATATTTTTTCATTCTAATTCTTGTTTTCGTTCTACAAAAAGTTTACTATATTTGCACCGTTGAAGCGAAAAAAAGAACAACGAGGGGACGAAAGTCCCCTCTTTTTATAGCCGGACCCGGGAATGTTACGAGAGAAAGTAGAAAAATTACTGCAGGAAGCTTTCGAAGAAAATAATTCATTATTTTTAATTGAGCTTAATGTTAATGACGCGAACCATATTACTGTAATCATAGATGGTGATAAGGGAGTGTCTGTAAATGACTGTATTGCGGTAAGCCGCAAGATCGAACATAACCTGGACCGCGAAGAGGAGGATTTTTCTCTGGACGTATCTTCGGCAGGAGTGTCAAGTCCGCTGGAAATGCCGCGGCAGTACCAAAAGAATATTGGAAGAACTCTTGCAGTGACCACTGTAAAGGGAGAGGAATTTGAAGGAGAGCTAGTCGCCTTTGAGGATGCAAAGCTCACTCTTAAGTGGAAAGCCAGAGAGCCTAAGCCGGTAGGGAAAGGTAAAGTGACCGTAAATAAAGAAGCTGTCTTGCCTTTAGAGGATGTAAAAGAGGCAAAAGTGAAAATAACATTTTAACAGACAAAGGATATGGAAAATATCGCGTTGATAGAATCGTTTTCAGAATTTAAGGATGACAAGTCAATTGACAAGCCAACCTTAATGGCTATCCTGGAAGAGGTTCTGCGAAGTGCTCTTAAGAAGAAGTATGGGGAGGATGATAACTTTGATATTATCGTAAACCCCGATAAAGGTGACCTTGAGATTTGGAGAAACCGTGTAGTTGTGGCCGATGGAGAAGTGGAAGATCCAAACCAGGAGATCTCTTTGACCGAAGCACGTAAGATCGAACCCGATTTTGAAGTTGGGGAAGATGTTTCTGAAGAAGTGAAATTGATCGACCTTGGTCGTCGTTCCATTCTTTCCCTGCGCCAAAACCTTATATCTAAGGTTCACGAGCACGATAATACAAACATCTATAAGCACTTTAAGGAGCTTGAAGGTGAGATCTATACTGCAGAAGTTCACCACATACGCCATCGCGCAATTATTTTGCTGGATGATGAAGGTAATGAGATCATCCTTCCTAAAGACAGGCAGATACCTTCAGATTTCTTCCGGAAAGGGGAGAATGTGAGGGGGATCATTGAAAGTGTTGAACTAAAAGGAAATAAACCTGCTATCATTATGTCAAGAACTTCTCCGTTATTTTTGGAGAAACTTTTTGAGCAGGAGATCCCTGAAGTCTTTGATGGCCTGATTAATGTTAAGAAGGTGGTAAGGATCCCCGGTGAAAAAGCAAAAGTAGCTGTAGATTCTTACGATGACCGTATTGATCCTGTTGGTGCCTGTGTAGGTATGAAAGGATCCAGGATCCATAGTATCGTACGCGAACTGGGGAATGAAAATATTGACGTGATCAACTATACCAGTAATAACCAGTTGTTGATCACCAGAGCACTGAGCCCTGCAAAAATTACCTCTCTCAAAATAGACGAGGAGAACAAGCGGGCAGAAGTAATGCTCAAGCCTGAAGAAGTGTCGAAAGCCATTGGTCGTGGAGGACATAATATAAGATTGGCAGGACAATTGACAGGTTATGAAATAGACGTCTTTAGAGAAGGTGTTGAAGAAGATGTTGAATTGAGGGAATTTGCAGATGAGATCGATGCGTGGGTTATCGAAGAGTTTGCTAAAATTGGACTTGATACGGCAAAGAGTATATTGGAGCAGGATGTTGATGATCTTGTGAAGAGAACCGATCTTGAGGAAGAGACCATCAAAGATGTAATGAAGGTTCTTAGAGAAGAATTTGAAGAAGAGAACAATAGTTAAGAATAAAAGAGGATAATTTAGAGGGCAATTTATGGCTGAAGCAAAAACAATGAGATTAAATAAGGTGCTACGTGAATTCAATATTTCGTTGGATCGTGCTGTGGAATTTCTCAATTCCCAGGGCCACGAAATAGAGGCGCGTCCCACCACAAAAATTTCGGGCGAGATTTATCAGGTGCTTTCTGATGAGTTTCAGACCGATAAGAGTAAGAAGGTTGAGGCAAAGGAAGTAGGAGAAGAAAAGCGCAAGGAAAAAGAGAGCCTTCGTCTTGAAAGAGAAAAGGAACTTGAAGAGAAGCGTAAGCAGGAAGAAAAGCAGGAAGTAATTAGAGCGAAGTCTAACCTGGAAGGCCCAAAACAGGTTGGAAAGATCGATCTTGACAAGCCAAAAGCAGCTTCCCCGGAAGTAAAACCAGAAGCTCCCGCAGAAGAGACCAAAGCGCCTGAACAGCCACAGGCCGAGGCTCCAAAAGCTCCCGAAGCTCCTAAAGCTGAAGCTCCTAAAGCTGAAGCTCCCAAAGCTGAAACTCCTAAAGCTGAAACTCCCAAACCTGCCGAAAAGGCACCCGAGGCTCCAAAAGCTAAGGAGGAAAGTCCCGAGCCCGAAAAGCCGGAGGCGAAGGAAGAGCAGCCTAAAGAAGAAGCAACGCCCGAAGCTTCTCCAGAAGAATCCTCTACTGTAACAACCAAGTATCAAAAGCTTAGCGGTCCTAACTTTACCGGAGAGAAGATAGATCTTTCTCAATTCAAGAAACCGGTCAAGAAGAAAGACGACAAGAAAGCAGAAGATGATAAGGACAAGCGCAAGAAACGCCGTCGTCGTATAAGTAAAGATGTGAAAGGTGCTCCCGGACAAACCGGAGGTGCTTCAAAAACAAATAAAGGAAAACGTACCCGCCCGGTTGCCAAAGAAGAGCCAAGCGAGGAAGAAGTACAAAAGCAGGTACGTGAGACTCTTGAAAAACTTCAGGGGAAATCAGGAAAAGGTCGTGGTGCCAAGTACCGTAGAAACAAGAGGGATACTCACCGTCAAAGGACCGAGGATGCCCAGATGGAAGAAGAGAACAAGGTATTGAAGGTTACCGAATTCGTTACGGTTAGTGAAGTCGCTACCATGATGGATGTGCCGGTAACGCAAATTATCTCTGCCTGTATGTCTCTTGGAATGATGGTGACCATGAACCAGCGTCTGGATGCTGAAACGCTTTCTATTGTAGCCGAAGAATTCGACTATGAAGTAGAATTTGTTACTGCCGATCTTGATGAACCTAAAGAAGTTGCCCCGGAAAATCCCGAGGATCTTCAACCGCGTGCGCCTATTGTAACTGTAATGGGTCACGTTGACCACGGTAAAACCTCATTGCTCGATTATGTTCGTAAGGAGAATGTTATTGCAGGGGAGAGTGGTGGAATTACACAGCACATTGGAGCCTACGGTGTGAAACTGGAAAATGGTCAAAAAATCACATTTTTGGATACTCCGGGTCACGAAGCCTTTACCGCAATGCGTGCCAGGGGAGCTCAGGTTACCGACCTTGCTATTATCGTTGTAGCGGCCGATGATGATGTGATGCCTCAAACAAAAGAGGCGATCTCTCACGCGCAGGCAGCAGGAGTTCCAATTGTATTTGCGATCAATAAAGTGGATTTGCCAACGGCAAACCCCGAGAAAATAAAAGAAAAACTGGCAGGTATGAACCTGTTGGTGGAAGACTGGGGAGGTAAAGTACAGTCGCACGATATCTCGGCCAAAACGGGTCTTGGAGTGAAAGAGTTACTTGAGAAGGTATTACTTGAGGCCGAGATCCTGGAGCTTACAGCCAATCCAGACAAGCTGGCTAACGGTACTGTTGTGGAAGCTTATCTTGATAAAGGTAGAGGTTATGTATCAACTATTCTAGTACAATCTGGTACTCTTAAAATAGGGGATTACGTTCTTGCCGGTAGACATAGCGGTAAAGTAAAAGCCATGCAGGATGAACGAGGAAAAGATGTTAAGGAAGCAGGTCCTTCAACGCCTGTATCTATACTTGGTCTTGATGGTGCGCCACAGGCAGGTGATAAGTTCAAGGTAATGACCGATGAGCGGGAGGCTAAGGATATTGCTGCCAAGCGTACCCAGTTGCAAAGAGAGCAGTCAGTCAGGACTCAGCGACACATTACGCTTGATGAGATTGGACGTCGTATCGCTCTTGGTGACTTTAAGGAACTCAACATTATTCTTAAAGGTGACGTGGACGGTTCTGTGGAAGCGCTTACAGATTCTTTCCAGAAATTGTCTACTGAAGAAATTCAGGTGAACATTATTCATAAAGGAGTTGGTGCAATTACTGAGAGTGATGTGTTATTGGCATCAGCTTCAGATGCGATCATCATTGGATTTAACGTGAGACCGGCCGGTAATGCCCGTATGGTAGCCGATAAGGAAGAAATTGACATCCGTACTTACTCTATCATTTACGATGCTATAAACGATCTTAAGGATGCGATGGAAGGTATGCTTTCTCCTGTTATGAAGGAGGAGATAACCGGTAACGCAGAGATCAGAGAGATCTTTAAAGTGTCAAAAATTGGTAGTATTGCAGGATGTATGGTTACAGATGGTAAGATCTACAGAAATTCACGCATAAGACTTATTCGCGACGGAGTTGTTGTTTATACAGGAGAATTGGCTTCTTTAAAACGTTTTAAGGACGATGTGAAGGAAGTCTCCAAAGGTTATGACTGTGGATTGCAAATCAAGAACTACAATGATATCCATGAGGGTGATGTAGTTGAAGCATTCCAGGAAGTAGCGGTGAAAAAGAAACTTAAATAGTTAGATCACATAAATTAAAAAGGGGCGCAAATTGCGCCCCTTTTTTGTTCCTCAAAATATTAATGGAGATTTATCTCTTTTCTGGTTTGAACCTGAAAGCTGCAGGAAAAGATTTTTTGATGCGTAGCAAAGCTCTGTCAGCTTCAAGACTATTCCTAAAGTTTCCTACCCATACTTTATAGTTTGGAGTTTCAAAAACTATGGTAGAAGACCATTCTGGAAATAAAGACCTGTATTCCTTGATCACTTTACTGGCTTCGTTATTATCTCCGGAGAATAACTGGATCCTGTAGCGGTCTCCTATTACTCCATCCTGGACCATTCCTGTTTTCTGTTTCAAAAGTGCGGGAATTCTCTCGTCCTGATGTATGGTAACCTGCCCTTCCTGTGCCTGGGAGGCGGTTATGCCGGCTACAGCTAATGCTATAGATAAAATTATTTTCTTTTTTCTCAACATATCTTCATAATTTTCTGAAATACAAAAGTATAACTTTACTGGTCAATTCGGCCTTTAACAGTTATTTAGAACAGTTATAAATTAATTGGCTGTCCTCTTAAATCGAACTTAAGTATTACTTTTGTCGGTAAATTTTTAGGGACTAAAATATGACATTTGTCACGTTGTATTTTGTCTAAAAATCGTACCAAATTAGACGTTAATTCAACTTATAATATGAAAAAGGTGAAATACCGCCATTCAGCTGCCCGAATTGTTCTATTAAGTGTATCCTTATTCTTTTCATTTAATACCCTTGTCCATGCTCAGGAGTCTCCCCTTGCAGAAGATCAGGATAGGCAGGAAACCGTTCAGGGTCCGGAGGAATCGAGTGTAGAAGCCGAGGCTTCAAGTGGAGATGTAGCTGCAGGAAAAGAGATCTTTAATACACTTTGTGCTGCCTGTCATAAGCTTGATGGTAATTCAATTGGTCCTGCACTTAGGGGAGTTGGTGAAAGAAGAGATACCGAATGGTTGCATCAATGGATCAAAAATTCTCAGGCTCTAATTGCAGCAGGTGATGAGCAGGCGGTTGAGATCTTTAACGAATACAACCAGGTGGCTATGCCTCCTTTTCCACAGTTAAGCGATAGTGATATTGATAACATCCTTGCATACGTAAATCAGCCTAAGGCAGTGCCTCAGAAACAGGAGGTGACCACTACAGGTGCTGGTGCGGCACAAGGTGGTGGAGGTGTCTCTACAGATATTTTACTAGGCATTTTAGCCTTTGTGCTTTTAATGTTGCTGGTAATCCTTTACCTGGTAAATAAAACTTTAAGAAGGTTTGCAGTTGCCAGTGGGGTTGAACTGCCGGTAAAAGAGAAAAGAGGGAAGCCCATCTGGAAAGCCTTTGTTGAAAACCAGTTCCTCGTTATTGTAACTGCGGTCATATTGGTCTTGGTTGGTTCATACTTTGCTTATGGCTGGATGATGCAGGTAGGCGTGGATCAGGGGTATCAGCCAATTCAGCCTATACACTTCTCTCACAGAATTCACGCAGGTGAAAACCAGATCGAGTGTAAATTTTGTCACAGCTCAGCAAGAGTGTCTAAAACTTCGGGGATCCCTTCTCTTAATGTGTGTATGAACTGTCACAAATCAATTAGTGAAGTTGCGGAAGCTACTGCTACTGAAGAATATTCAAAAGAATTCTACGACGGCGAGATCGCCAAATTATATGATGCAGTGGGTTGGGATGTTAGCCAGCAGGCTTATACCGGTGAGACCGAACCTGTAAAGTGGATAAGGATCCACAACCTGCCTGATTTTGCTTATTTCAATCACTCACAACACGTAGAGGTTGGAGGGATTGCATGTCAAACCTGTCACGGTCCTGTTGAAGAAATGGAGATCATGTACCAGAATGCGCCTTTAACTATGGGCTGGTGTGTGAACTGTCACAGGGAGACCAATGTGCGCACCGCAGGTAATGAGTATTATGAGAAAGTGCATGAGGAGCTTTCTAAGAAGTATGAAGTAGAAGAATTAACTGTTGCCCAAATGGGTGGAATTGAATGTGCCAAGTGCCATTATTAATTTAAAAAGTAGAAAGTAATCATATGTCATCAAACAAGAAATACTGGAAAAGTGTTGAAGAGCTGAAAGAATCCAGCTCAATTGTTGAGACGCACAGCCAGAAGGAATTTGTTGAAGAGATCCCTACAGATGAGTTTTTGGGTAACAAGGAGACTCTTGAGAGTTCGTCCACTTCAAGAAGGGACTTTTTAAAGTACGTTGGTTTTAGTACTGCAGCAGCTTCACTGGCTGCCTGTGAGGGGCCGGTAATGAAGTCTATTCCCTACGTAGTACAGCCGGAAAGGATCGTGCCGGGGGTGGCTAATTACTACGCCACTACAATGGCTGATGGGTTCGACTTCTCAAGTGTACTTGTAAAGACCCGTGAAGGTCGTCCTATAAAGATTGAACAGAATACAATGGGAACTACCGGTGCCAATGCCAGAGTGCATGCATCTGTGCTTTCCTTGTACGATAATAAAAGACTTCAAAGGCCAATGGCCAATGGAGAGGTGGTTTCGTGGGAGCAGTTTGATCGTGAGGTTAAGGAAAAGCTGAACAATGTTAGTGGAGAGATCGTGTTATTGACGCAAACCTTCGCCAGCCCATCTACTTCAAAACTTATAAGTGAGTTTTCGCAGAAGTATGGCAATGTTCGCCACGTAATCTACGATACAGTTTCTGAAGATGCAACGCTTGAAGCTTTCCAAAGCCGCTATGGTAGAAGAGCTCTTCCAAGTTATGATTTCGCAAAAGCAGAAGTTATAGTTTCTATTGGTGCCGACTTCCTTGGGGATTGGGCAGGTGGTGGTCATGATGCAGGATATGCAAAAGGACGTATTCCGGAAAATGGTAAAATGTCCCGTCATATTCAGTTTGAATCGAATTTCTCCCTGACTGGTGCAAATGCTGACAGAAGAATAAAACTTACGCTTTCTCAACAAAAAACAGCGCTTGCCGCGCTTCATGGATATATTACCGGTAGGTCGTCAACAAGTAATTTGCCTGCTCACATAGATGATGCTCTTGTAAAGGCAGCAAGACAATTACGTCAAGCCGGAAGTGGCGCTGTGGTTGTGACAGGGATTCCTGATGTTGATGCACAAGGTCTTGCTCTTGCAATTAACGAAAGTCTTGGAAGTGGTGTTATGAACACAGCTTCTCCAAGAATGATTCGTCAAGGGAACACTGCTGCAGTGAAGCAGCTTGTGGCCGACATGAATGCCGGGCAGATAGGTGCTATTTTGATTGCTGGTGTTAACCCTGTCTACAGCCTTCCTTTTGCCGACGAGTTTGTTGAAGGAATGGCCAAAGTGGATCTTAGAGTTGCCTTTAGCATGAAGAATGATGAAACGGCACTGCTTTCAAACTATGTTGCTGCAACTCCTCATTATCTTGAAAGCTGGGGAGATATAGAATTTACAACACAAAAGTTTGGTTTGATGCAGCCAACCATCAGGCCTCTTTTCGATACTAGTCAGTTCCAGGATGTACTCCTAAGATGGACAGACAATAATATCACGTACGCAGATTACCTGAAGCAGACCTGGGAAGGATCAATGGGGTCCAGCTCATGGGTTGATGCGCTTCATGACGGTGTTTTTGAAGGAACTTCGCCGTTCACTACTGAAGTAGGAGCAGAACAGACTGCTACAGCGGTTAGTTTTGATGAAGGAACAGCTGTAAGAAATCTTTCAGCAGCTAAGTCTGAAGGTTTGGAGCTTGAGCTTTATACTTCAGTATCCATGGGAGCCGGAAACCTGGCTAATAACCCATGGTTGCACGAATTACCCGATCCTATTACCCGCGCTACCTGGGATAATTATCTTAAAATCTCAAAATTTGATGCTGAAGCCTTGGGTCTTGAAATGGAACATGTGTCTAACGGGGCTTTAAATGGTAACTATGTCAATCTAAAAGTAGATGATACTGTTTTAGAAAAAGTACCGGTGTTCATTCAGCCGGGACAGGCACAGGGAGTTGTATCCCTTGCGCTTGGATATGGTAACAAAGAAGGTGTTCAGAAAGAAATGCAGGTAGGAGTTAATGCCTATCCGTTATATAAAGATTTTACTTCTTTTCAGAATGTGACTATAGAAAAAGCAGCGGGTGTACATGAATTTGCCTGTCTGCAGTTGCATACTACTCTAATGGGTAGAAATGATATTGTTAAAGAAACAACGCTGGAGATCTTTAATACCCGTGATTCTCACGTGTGGAATAAGATGCCCGAGGTTTCCTTGAATCACGTCGAAACTCCTGTGACTTCACCCGATGTTGATCTTTGGGATGGTTTTGACCGCTCTGTAGGGCACTATTTCAAGATGTCTATAGATCTTAATGCCTGTACGGGTTGTGGTGCCTGTGTTATTGCGTGTAACGCAGAGAACAACGTTCCTGTAGTAGGTAAAGAAGAGGTTCGTAAATACCGTGATATGCACTGGTTGCGTATTGACCGCTACTACTCCTCGGAAGAGAGCTTTGCAGAGGATGTGGAAAAGAAAGAGAATATGAGTGGCCTTGGAGACGCACTTTCTCAATTCGGAGAAATGGAAATGGCTTCTGATAATCCGCAGGTAGTATTCCAGCCAATGCTATGTCAGCACTGTAACCACGCGCCATGTGAAACTGTATGTCCTGTTGCTGCAACTATGCACGGTCGTCAGGGACAAAACCAGATGATCTATAACAGATGTGTGGGTACAAGATATTGTGCAAACAACTGTCCTTATAAAGTAAGAAGGTTCAACTGGTTCCTTTACAACAAGAACGACGAGTTTGATTACAACATGAACAACGATCTTGGGCGTATGGTTCTCAATCCAGACGTAACCGTTCGTTCACGAGGGGTAATGGAAAAATGTTCTTTCTGTATACAACGTACTCAAAAGACCATTCTTGATGCCAAGCGTGAAGGGAGAGCTATTGAAGACGGAGAATTCCAGACTGCATGTTCTGCTGCTTGTGACAAGGGAGCAATTATATTTGGAGATGTGAATGATGAAGATAGCAAGATTGCAGCTTTAAGTGAGGATGAAAGGATGTATCACGCACTTGAATACGTAGGAACCAAGCCAAATGTGATGTACCAGACCAAAGTCCGTAATACATCTGAAGCATAATAAAAGATTTAAAGAATTAATTATAAAAAGCATATGTCTCATTACGAAGCACCTATTCGAAAGCCTTTAGTACTTGGCAATAAGACCTATCATGACGTTACGGCCGATGTTGCTGCACCGGTAGAAGGGCGGGCCAACAAATCATGGTGGATTGTGTTCTCTATTGCTCTTGTCGCTTTCCTTTGGGGATTAGGTTGTATCATCTATACAGTTTCTACAGGAATTGGTACCTGGGGATTGAACAGAACCGTTGGTTGGGCCTGGGATATTACCAACTTTGTTTGGTGGGTAGGTATTGGTCACGCCGGTACGCTTATTTCGGCGGTACTATTACTTTTCCGTCAAAAATGGAGAATGGCAATTAACCGTTCTGCAGAGGCCATGACGATCTTTTCAGTTGTTCAGGCAGGTTTGTTCCCAATTATTCACATGGGACGTCCATGGCTGGCGTACTGGGTACTACCTATTCCAAACCAGTTTGGATCTCTTTGGGTCAACTTTAACTCCCCGCTACTGTGGGATGTATTTGCGATCTCTACCTACCTTTCAGTTTCTCTTGTGTTCTGGTGGACCGGTCTGTTGCCCGATTTTGCAATGATCAGGGACCGTGCTATAAAGCCATTTCAGAAACACATTTATGGAATCTTGAGTTTTGGTTGGAGTGGACGTGCAAAAGACTGGCAACGTTTTGAAGAGGTGTCCCTTGTATTGGCAGGTTTGGCAACTCCTCTTGTACTTTCTGTACACACTATTGTATCCTTTGACTTTGCTACCTCGGTAATTCCAGGATGGCACACTACGATCTTTCCTCCATACTTCGTTGCGGGTGCGATCTTCTCTGGTTTTGCAATGGTGAACACCTTACTTATCATCATGAGAAAGGTTTCTAATCTGGAAGACTATATTACAATTCAGCACATTGAGCTAATGAACATCGTGATCATGATCACAGGTTCTATTGTAGGTGTTGCATATATCACCGAGCTATTTATGGCATGGTACTCGGGAGTTGAATATGAACAGTACGCTTTCCTTAACAGGGCAACCGGTCCTTACGCATGGGCTTACTGGGCGATGATGACCTGTAACGTATTCTCGCCACAGTTCATGTGGTTCAAGAAACTTCGGACCAGTATTATGTTCTCTTTCTTTATCTCAATTGTTGTGAATATCGGGATGTGGTTTGAGCGCTTTGTGATCATTGTTACTTCACTTCACAGAGATTACCTGCCATCTTCCTGGACTATGTTCTCACCTACTTTCGTGGATATTGGGATCTTCATAGGAACTATAGGCTTCTTCTTTGTGCTGTTCCTGCTTTATGCCCGAACCTTCCCTGTAATTGCACAGGCAGAGGTCAAGACGATCCTTAAGTCTTCAGGTGATCGTTATAAAAAGCTAAGAGAAGAGCATGGGGATCATGCAGATCATACAAATACCATCGTGAGAGAGCCGGTTTCAAATGTTGAAGGTGGATGGATCAAGAGAGATGAATATGATCAGAAGAAGGAACATGAGCCTACTACTCATACAGAAAGCTTGACAACTTCAGAAATTGACAGAGACAGGATCGACGAGATGTTGCATAAAATTGGAGTTTTTGATCCTGCCACCCAAGCTGCAGATGACCTGCAAAAGCTTAATGGTGTTGGTCCTGTAATGGAGCAAAAGCTGCACCAGGTAGGTATCTATACTTACGACCAGGTGAGGAACCTTACCGATGAAGACTATAAATTGCTTGATAGGGTAATCGATAATTTCCCTACTGCCGATAATCGCGGAGATTGGAATGATCAGGCAAACCAACTAAAAAAGTAAAAATAATGGCATCTAAAGTTATACACGCTCTTTACACAGATGACGACTTGCTTTTACAGGCTGTAAGACAAGTGAGGGAGGCCCGCTACAGTATTGGACAAATCTATACCCCTTTCCCGGTACACGGGCTGGATAAAGCAATGGGACTGGCACCTACCAGATTGGCCATCACGTCCTTCCTGTACGGGATAGTAGGTTTGACAGTAGCAGTGGCCATGATGAACTTTATTATGATCGAAGACTGGCCAATGGACATTGGGGGTAAACCGAGTTTCAGTTTTATTCAGAACATGCCATCTTTTGTTCCGATCATGTTTGAGCTAACGGTATTTTTTGCTGCCCACCTTATGGTATTTACGTTCTTTATGAGAAGTAAATTGTGGCCTTTCAAGAAAGCTGAGAATCCTGATATCCGAACTACAGATGATCATTTCCTTATGGAAGTTCGAGTAGGGAATCACAATGCAGAGGAGCTAACCGATTTTTTATTCAATACCGGTGCTTCTGAAATTAAATTAATAGATAACAAATAAACCCGATGAAAAGTTTATTTAAAAGATCCATATTCTTCATTTTGGCATTGAGTGCAGTTTCCTGTGTGGAAAACTCTAAACCCAATTACCAGTACATGCCGAATATGTACGAGACGGTAAGCTATGAACCATATGGAGCATATGAAGTATTTGTTAATGAGCAGGAGGCAAAACTTCCGGTAGAAGGTACAGTTTCTAGAGGGTGGAGACCTTATGAGTATGAGAATTCGCCTGATGGTTTGGCTACAGCAAAAGCAGAACTTGAGAATCCTCTTCCATATACCGAAGAAGTTCTGGCTCAGGGTAAAGCCCTATATACAATTTACTGTGCTGTTTGTCACGGAGACAAGGGAGATGGTAAAGGAATTTTGGTGCAGAGAGAAAAGATCCTTGGGATCCCAAGCTATGATGACGTAGGACGAGCTATCACCGAAGGTGGTGTATATCACGTACAATATTATGGGCTTAACGCCATGGGTTCTTACGCATCACAAACGTCAATTGAAGAGCGTTGGGCGATCACTCATTATGTTATGAAGCTCAAGAACGACCTTGAAGGAGGTCCTGAAATGGAATTTGAAAGCCTCGATGAAAACCTGATGCCTCCTGTGAATGCTGAGCAGACAATGGAAGTGAAACAGAATGAGCCTGAAGGAGAACCAATCGAAGAAATCCAAGAATAACAGCACATTAGATATTAAATAATATGTACACGCTATCCAGTAAATTAAAAACGTTTTCTATCATTCTTATGGTGGCAGGGCTTTTGGGCTTGATCTATGGATTCATTGCCGTGCCCGCATCTATTGAAGAGGTTAGGGAAATGATCGCTCATGATGATCACGGGGAAGTTGTTGAAATGCCACTTACAGGTCAAACCGAAGATGAAATTGAAGACGATGCCCGCGGTTTTGACTTTGTACCATCAGAACATCAGGTAGAGACCGAACGTACAGATGAAGAAGTGCATACAATGGCCGAAGATGCTGAATTGGTGCACCTTGAACACGTTTTTCATCAATTACAGAATAAACCATGGGCTGCTTTATATGTTGCTGCCTTCTTCTTTTTTATGATCGCACTTGGGGTGCTTGCATTCTATGCGGTACAATTTGCTGCACAAGCCGGTTGGTCTCCCGTTCTATTCAGGGTAATGGAAGGGATTACTGCTTACCTGCTTCCGGGAAGTATAATAGTGTTCATCATTTTGGCCCTTTCAGGTTTCCACCTTAACCACCTGTTTGTATGGATGGATCCCGAAGTTGTTGCTCACGATGAGATCATTCAGAACAAGAGCGGTTATCTCAATGTTCCTTTTTTCCTTATTCGTGCACTTATTTATATTGCGGGCTGGAACATCTTCCGCTATTACCTTAGAAGGAATTCCCTTAGACAGGATGATGCTACAGATATCACATGGTATAAAAAGAACTTTAAACTTTCAGCAGGATTCCTTGTATTCTTTATCGTGACTGAGTCAATGATGTCCTGGGACTGGATCATGAGTCTTGATCCACACTGGTTTAGTACCCTTTTTGGATGGTATGTGTTCTCCAGTATGTTTGTATCGGGTATTACAGTTATCGCACTGGTAACTATCTATCTCAAATCCCGCAATTACCTGCCATTTGTAAATGACAGCCATATCCATGACCTTGCGAAGTTCATGTTTGGGATCAGTATTTTCTGGACCTACCTGTGGTTCTCACAGTTCATGCTAATCTGGTATTCAAATATCCCTGAAGAGGTGACCTATTTCGTGGCGCGAATTGAAGATTATGGGCTTGTATTCTTTGGAATGGTAGCTCTAAACTTTATCTTCCCACTATTATTGTTAATGAACAGTGACTTCAAAAGGGTTAACTGGTTCGTTGTAATGACAGGAATAATTATTCTGTTGGGTCATTATCTGGATGTTTATGTTATGGTGATGCCTGCAACAGTAGGGGAGTCATGGTTCATTGGAATTTCCGAGATCAGTGCACTGGCCTTTTTTGGGGGATTATTTATTTTTGTGGTATTCAATTCCCTGACCAAAGCCCCGCTACTCGCAAAGCGTAATCCGTTCATGAAAGAGAGTGAGCATTATCATTATTAAAAGATTGTTTAAAGAGAAATTATAAAATGACGGTATTTTTAATCATAGTAGTAGTAGCATTATTTGCGATAACTATCTGGCAGCTTACCAGGATCTTTCAATTGTCCCGGACCTCCGATACCACGGAAACATCAGAGATAGCGAGTGACAAGGATAACAGGACGCAGGGTAACCTGATGCTTGCCTTTGGAATTGCGTTCTATATTTTTATGATATATAATTTCTGGACTTTTGGTGACAGGGCTTTGCCTGCTGCCTCTTCAGAACATGGTGCAGAATATGATAATCTCCTGTTGATCACAATGGCCGTGATCATGTTCGTGCAGGTTATTACACAGGGTCTACTTCACTATTTTGCCTTTAAATACAAGGGTAAAAAAGGAAATAAAGCACTTTTCTTTGCCGATAATGATAAGCTTGAGTTCGTTTGGACAATCATTCCTGTAATCGTACTGGCAGGATTGATCATCTATGGATTATTTACCTGGAGTGACATCATGGATATCGAAGAGGAGGAAGATCCTCTTGTGATTGAGTTATACGCGAAGCAATTCAGCTGGCAGGCACGTTACGCCGGAAAGGACAATGTCCTGGGGAAAGCTAATGTTCGCTTTATAGAAGGTGCAAATACCATGGGAGTTGATGAAAGTGATCCATATGCCATGGATGACGTGATCACTGCTGAAATTCACCTTCCGGTAAACCGCCCGGTCCTTTTCAAAATGAGATCTCAGGATGTACTGCATTCTGCTTACTTCCCACATTTTAGAGCTCAAATGAACGTAGTGCCGGGGATGATCACCCAATTCTCATTCACGCCAACTGTAACAACAGATGCTATCAACGAGACCGAATATATGAGAGATAAGGTTGCTCGTATTAATGAAATAAGAAGATCGAAAAGTGAGGAGTTGATCGCCATGGGTGAAGAACCTCTTACAGATTATGATAACTTCGAGTATTACCTCTTGTGTAACAAGATTTGCGGAGTGGCTCATTATAACATGCAAATGAAGGTTGTTGTTGAGACTGAAGCCGAATACAATGCCTGGATCGCAGAACAGAAGGAGTATTCTGAAACCATGGAATCTGCCACAGCAGCAAAAATGGTAAAGGAAAGAAGTGGAGAAGAACTTGTTCAGGTAGAAAATTAATTAAGTTAAGAATAAAGAAATATGTCAGCAGTAGGACACGTACCAGTTAATGAACACGCTCATGATGATCACCACCATGATGAGGGTAATTTCTTTACAAAGTATATATTCAGCATGGATCATAAGGTTATTGCCAAGCAATACCTTTTTACGGCGATCATCATGGGGATCATTGGAATTGCAATGTCCATTTTCTTCCGTATGCAAATTGCCTGGCCTGCCGAATCATTTAAAATTTTTGAAATTTTCCTTGGAAAATGGGCTCCGGGAGGAGTAATGAGTCAGGAGATCTATCTTGCTCTTGTAACCATCCATGGGACCATCATGGTCTTCTTTGTACTTACACAGGGGCTAAGTGGTACCTTTAGTAACTTATTGATCCCGCTTCAAATTGGAGCGCGGGATATGGCCTCAGGTTTTATGAATATGCTTTCTTACTGGCTGTTCTTTATTTCCTGTGTGATTATGATTGGTTCTCTCTTTGTAGAAGCTGGACCTGCCTCTGCAGGATGGACCATTTACCCGCCGCTTAGTGCCCTTCCACAGGCAATTGGTGGATCTGGGCTTGGGATGACGCTATGGCTGGTTTCTATGGCTATCTTTATCGCATCCTCTCTGCTTGGCTCCCTTAACTATATAGTTACGGTGATCAACCTTAGAACTAAAGGTATGTCAATGACCCGTTTGCCATTGACCATCTGGGCTTTGTTTGTTACCGCTATCATCGGGGTAGTTTCTTTCCCTGTTCTTTTGTCGGCAGCTTTGATGTTGATCATGGATCGAAGCTTTGGAACTTCTTTCTTCCTAAGTGATATTTTTATTGGAGGAGAGGTCTTGCATTATCAGGGAGGTTCGCCCATCCTGTTCGAGCACCTTTTCTGGTTCCTTGGTCACCCTGAAGTTTACATTGTAATACTTCCTGCCATGGGTATCGCATCAGAGATCCTGGCAACGAATTCCAGAAAACCTATTTTTGGATACCGTGCGATGATCGCGTCTATTCTTGGTATTGCCTTCCTTTCAACAATTGTTTGGGGACACCACATGTTTGTTTCCGGTATGAACCCATTCCTTGGTTCAGTGTTTACCTTTACAACTCTTTTGATCGCAATCCCTTCCGCAGTGAAAGCCTTTAACTGGATCACGACGATCTGGAAAGGTAACCTGCAAATGAACCCGTCAATGCTATTCTCAATTGGATTCGTATCTACCTTCATCACAGGAGGTTTGACAGGAATTGTGCTTGGAGACAGTACACTGGATATTAACGTACACGACACCTACTTCGTAGTAGCTCACTTCCACCTTGTTATGGGTATTTCTGCTCTTTATGGAATGTTTGCCGGGATCTACCACTGGTTCCCTAAGATGTTTGGTCGTATGATGAACAAGAATATGGGGTATGTCCATTTCTGGATCACCATTATAGGAGCTTACGGAGTATTCTTCCCAATGCACTTTGTAGGGATGGCTGGGTTACCGCGTAGATATTATGACAACACCGCTTTCCCTTATTTTGATGACCTGTTGGAGATCAACGTTTTGATCACTGTCTTTGCGATCATCACTGCATTGGTACAGCTGGTGTTCCTATACAACTTCATCCACTCCATCTTTGCAGGTAAAAAAGCGACTGCAAATCCATGGAATTCCAACTCCCTGGAATGGACTACTCCTGTAGAGCCAATCCACGGAAACTGGCCTGGAGAGATCCCACACGTTTATCGCTGGGCGTATGACTACAGTAAAACAAATGAAAAAGGAGAATACGTGATTGCAGGACAGGATTTTGCACCACAGAATGTTCCGCTTCAAAAAGGAGAAGAAGAGCTCAATCATTAAGCTTTTTTGACCACTATAGAACAAAGCCTTTTCATCTAATGAGAAGGCTTTTTTCTTTTATCTTTGTTTTCAAACCTGAACCTTATGAACGAGAACCTTGATCCCACCGGGGAGAGCTTTTCACCTGAAGAAATGGATATCGAGAGAGCTTTGCGCCCTCTCGAGTTTGACGATTTTGCCGGACAGGACCAGGTGCTGGATAACCTGAAGGTTTTCGTTAAGGCGGCCAACCAAAGGGGTGACGCACTTGATCATACGCTATTTCATGGCCCTCCCGGGCTTGGAAAAACCACACTTGCACATATACTTGCCAACGAGCTACAGGTAAATATAAAAGTAACTTCAGGTCCGGTTTTAGATAAACCGGGTGATCTTGCCGGGCTTCTCACGAACCTGGAAGAGCGGGATGTGCTCTTTATAGATGAAATCCACCGGCTTAGCCCTATTGTCGAGGAGTATCTTTATTCGGCAATGGAAGATTATAAGATCGATATCATGATCGAAACCGGACCCAATGCGCGGTCAGTCCAGATCAATCTCAGTCCCTTCACTCTTATTGGTGCGACGACCCGTAGCGGTTTACTTACTGCACCCATGCGCGCCCGCTTTGGGATCTCCAGCCGACTCCAGTACTACACCACCGAATTACTGGCCGACATCGTGCAGCGAAGTGCGCAGATCCTCAAGGTGCCCATTACTATGGAAGCGGCAATCGAGATTGCCGGGCGCAGCCGCGGAACACCCCGTATCGCAAATGCCCTTTTAAGGAGGGTAAGAGATTTTGCGCAGATCAAAGGCAATGGAAAGATCGACATCGGGATCGCCAAATACAGCTTAAAAGCATTGAACGTTGATGCTCATGGCCTCGATGAGATGGATAACAAGATCCTCACCACAATTATCGACAAATTTAAGGGCGGTCCTGTTGGAATCACTACCCTCGCAACAGCAGTAAGCGAAAGTGCCGAAACTATTGAAGAGGTTTATGAGCCTTTCCTTATTCAGCAGGGATTCATCCAACGCACTCCCCGGGGCCGTGAAGTCACTGAGGCTGCATACAAACACCTCGGGAGGGTTAGAGGTGGAATCCAGGGAGGACTTTTTTAAACGATCCATCTGCAAGGTCTTCCAGACCTTAGAGGTCATTGAAAGCACTAACAATGAAAGACAGCAGCGGCATACCAACAGTTTCAAGGTTCAGATTTTATACCAGTGCCCGCCGTATTCTTGAAAATCCTTTGCCGTTCCATCATGAAAAGTTTGAAGAACATGGTAACACATTTCGGCTTAATCTCGGTTTTGGTCGAAAGATCTTTTTCTCAAGGGACTCTGCTTTTGCCGAATATGTGCTTCAGAAGAATCAGCGCAACTACAAAAAGTCTGAAATTCAGACCAGGGACATGGCCAAATATCTGGGCCACGGATTACTGACTGCCGAAGGGGAACTTTGGAAAAAGCAGAGAAAATTAATTCAGCCGGCATTTCACAAGAAGCAATTGGCCGGCCTGCTGGACAAAGTGCAGGAAGCCATTCTTGACGAGCTAAAAAAGATCAGGACAGATGCACCTATGGACATTTTTCCGGTATTCAATAATCTTGCTTTTCAAACAGTTGTGAAATCTCTCTTTAGCAGTGCAGTGGGGCAGCGGGAGATCAACAGGTTGCAGTACATCACAGAGGCTGCTCAGAAAATGCTGGTACGCGAACTAAGGCAGCCATATTTGAGCTGGTATTTCAAATGGACAGGTAAAATAAAACACCATTTGGCGCTAACTGCCGAAGCCCGTGAGATCCTCACTCGCATCATTGAAGAGCGCAAACGAAGTGGAAAGAGGGAGAATGACCTGCTTGATATGTTGCTGGATGCCCGCTATGAGGATGGCAATGCAATGACGCAGGAACAATTAATAGATGAGATCCTCATCCTGTTCACCGCCGGACATGAGACTACATCGAATGCGCTTACCTTTACGACCCAGCTTCTGGCAAGAAATCCTGAAGTTCAGGAAAAAATTCTTTCAGAAGTGAAACTGGCAAAAGAGAACTCCGAAAGTCTTATGGAATTTCTAAGGTACTGCCGTTATACTCAAAGCGTGGTTGAAGAGGCAATGCGGCTTTATCCACCGGCCTATTTTATAGACAGGGTAAATCTTGAAGATGATGAATTTGAAGGCAAAGCATATCCCGCAGGTTCAAGTCTTCTGTTTTCTATCTATGAGATCCATCGCCATCCCGATCTATGGGAAGAGCCCGAAAAATTTAAACCTGAAAGATTTCTGGAGGGTAAGTACAGCAATTATTTTCCCTTTGGTGCCGGGCCCCGCAAGTGTATAGGCAACAATTTCGCTATGTATGAAATGATTATGACCATAGCCGAACTTGTTTACAGATACAAAATTTCGGGAGCAAAAGGAGAGATTGAAATTCAGCCACTTATCACTCTTAAACCAAAGAATGCATTTCTTGAATTTCGTAGAAGGTAATCTGGATTCATTGATAAAATTTCACTACATTTAAATATCTGTCCTTCAAAAGATTACGCAGATATCCAGTGTTTCCCCTTCTATTTTTTCAATTCACTTATGAATGTCTTGAAATCATACCCCACCAATTAACTATTTCTCGCTTACAAGTCCGGATCATTCTAAGAAAATGTTGCGACGACCTTAAGGTTGCTTTTCATAAAAGATAGTCTTCCATTCCCCCCTTGGAAAAGCCTCCTCGGTTAAATTACCGGCTTGTCACTTCCCCTCTTAAGAACTGAAATAGAAAAACCAATTGTTAATCTAAAAACAAATATTATGGAGGCGAAAATTAAGGAGCTGAAGAAAAGGATCAAAGGCAGGGTCATTAGTCCGCAAGACGGTGAATATGACGAAGCCCGGAAGATCTATAATGCCATGATCGATAAACACCCGGGTATGATCTTAAAATGCAAGGACAAGGAGGATGTTATTGAGGCCGTGAATTTTGGCCGGGAAAACAACCTTGAGGCGTCTATACGAAGTGGAGGCCACAGTGGAGCCGGTTTGGCTTTATGTGAGGACGGATTAGTGATTGACCTTTCAGAGATGAAAGGAATTCAAATCGACCCGGATAAACGAACTGCAATTATCCAACCGGGTAATACCCTTAAGGAAATTGATAAAGCTACCCACGAGTATGGCCTGGCTTTGCCTAGCGGTATTGTTGGTACGACGGGAATTGGCGGAATAACACTTGGAGGAGGAATAGGTTATTTGAGTCGCAAAGGAGGATTGACCATTGATCACCTGCTCGAAGCCGAAGTGGTTTTAGCTTCAGGCGAATTAGTAATAGCAAATGAAAATGAGCATTCTGATCTTTTCTGGGCCCTACGGGGAGGAGGTGGAAATTTTGGAGTGGTAGTCTCTTTTACATTCGATCTCATTCCGGTGAAAAATGTTTATGCCGGTCCTATGTTCTGGCCTCTTGAAAAGGCAGAGGAGGCGATTAAATTTTATGACAATATCCTGAAGAATGCATCTAATGATCTTTACGGTTTCTTCGCCTTTCTAACGGTTCCGCCCGGAGATCCTTTTCCCAAGGAGCTTCATATGCAAAAGGTGTGTGGAGTTGTATGGAATTATACCGGTCCAATAGAAAAGGCAGAGGAAATTTTTAAACCTATTAGAGAATTCGGTCCACCTATTCTGGACTTTGTGAATGAGATCCCTATGCCGGCACTCAACTCTATGTTTGACTCCCTTTACCCCAGCGGTTTGCATTGGTATTGGAAAGCCCATTATATCAATGAGCTAAACGAAGATAGTATCAGGATCAATATAGAGCACGGTTCGCAGGTGCCCACTGTACATTCTACAACCCATTTATATCCCATTGATGGAGCGGTTCATAAGGTAGCTTCTGAAGATACCGCCTGGTCAAACCGGGGTGCCCGTTACTCTCAGGTCATTGTAGGTGTTTCTCCCGAAGCGGAAGATGCTAAGGAAATTACAGCCTGGGCTAAGAATTACTATAATGCACTGATTCCCCATTCAGCCGGCGGAGCTTATGTCAATTTTATGATGGAAGAGGCAGATGGAAGAGTGGAAGACTCCTATGGCACTAATTTTAGACGCCTGGGACAGATCAAAAAGAAATATGACCCACAAAACTTCTTTCACATTAATCAAAACATAAAGCCTTGTGACTGAAAGAGAATTTTCCTGTTCTGGAATAACATTTGTGTAATAAATGCAATAGTTTTGCCGGGAACAGTGAATTTTAAAACAAAATATTCCGACCTAATCAAAACCGAAGCTACGCGCCTCGGTTTTTTGTCATGTGGTATCTCCAGGGCTGAATTTCTTGAGGAGGAGGCTCCTCGTCTTGAAAATTACCTGAAGAACAACATGCACGGCGAAATGAAGTACATGGAAAACCATTTCGACAAGCGACTGGATCCAACCAAGCTTGTTGAAGGTTCCAAAAGTGTTATTTCTTTGCTGCTCAATTATTTCCCTGAAGAAAGTCAGCGGGAGGATTCCTACAAGATCAGTAAATATGCCTACGGAACAGATTATCATTTTGTAATAAAGGACAAACTGAAAGATCTGTTACAATACATTCAGCAGGAAATAGGCGAGGTGGAAGGCAGGGCATTTGTGGATTCGGCTCCCGTGCTGGACAAGGCCTGGGCTGCAAAAAGCGGTTTGGGCTGGATGGGAAAGAACACCAATCTCCTATCAAAGAAAACCGGTTCCTTTTTCTTTATTGCCGAATTAATTGTAGATCTCGCACTGGACTATGACACCCCGGTAACCGATCACTGCGGAAGTTGCACCGCCTGTATCGATGCCTGCCCAACAGAAGCCATTGTGGAACCTTACAAGGTGGATGGCAGCAAATGTATCTCCTACTTTACCATTGAGTTGAAGGATCAGCTTCCGCAGGAGATGAAAGGCAAATTTGATGACTGGATGTTTGGTTGTGATGTTTGCCAGGATGTTTGCCCCTGGAACCGCTTTTCAAGACCTCATAGAGAACCACTCTTCAATCCGCACCCCGAGCTGCTAAGCATGAGTAAAAAAGATTGGGAGGAGATCACCGAAGATACCTTCAAGAAAGTCTTTAAGAAGTCGGCGGTGAAACGCACCAAGTATAGCGGACTCACCCGCAATATCGATTTCCTCAAGGATTAGCCTCATCTTTTTCTCTGGCAGAATTTGTAACTTTCTGTTTCAACAGAAAAGTCATGGTGTCAAAAAAGCTTTTTTCAGCCTTTATTTCTATTTGTTTTCTTCTGAGTTTTTCCTTAGGCGCACAGGAACTTCAGCTGAAGGTGAATGAGACCATGCCCCGACTTTTAGAGCAAGCCGATACAGATCTTGACAAAAAGATCACCGTAGAAGATGATCCAAAAATGCCATTTTTGGTCCCTATTTCCAAAGGTGATTCCATAGAGATAAGCCGAATTTACTATTTATCGAACCTGCTTCAGGAATTGGCTATTGCGAGGGCTGAAGAAAAGGACAGTCTCAGGATTTCACTTGAAAGGATAAAGGAGCCCCCTACGCAGCGCATTTCCCGCAGGATTGAAGAGCAATTTTGGGATGATCTTACCCGAACTATTGACAGGAAGGGCTTGAGGAAAATCCTGAAAGACACAAAAGCTTCAGATGGGGTGCAACGGCTGTATGTTCCCGCAACAGACACTGCAGGAATTAAATATTACAAAGATCTTCAGGATGAATTTGACGAATTTGAAGTAGTGGTTCTTCCGCAGAAAATAAGTCCGCAATACGTCAAGTTCATCAATGATAAACCCGGACTTCTCGCTCTAAAAATCGAGAATGGCCGCGGAGTTCCTTTTGTAGTTCCCGGTGGGAGGTTCAATGAAATGTACGGTTGGGATAGCTATTTTGAAGGGGTAGGACTGCTCATCGACGGTCGAATTGACCTGGCTAAGGCGATGGTGGACAATTTCATTTACCAGATCGATCACTACGGAAAGATTCTGAATGCCAACCGATCTTATTACTTAACGAGAACACAGCCGCCATTCATGTCCTCTTTTGTGCGGGAAGTATATGAAGCCATGGATGAAAAGGATAAGGATTGGCTGCGGAAAGCCTTAAAAGCAGCTATTAAGGAATATGAGCAAGTGTGGATGGTAGAGGGCGAAAGGCTGACGGGGAATGGTCTTAACAGGTATTATGCCCAGGGAAAAGGCATTCCGCCGGAGACTGAAAAAGGGCATTTTAATGAGGTGCTTCAGGAATTTGCGGGCAAGCATGGATTGGAAACTTCAGAATTTGTGGAAAAATATCAGTCAGGAGAAATAGAAGATCCCGAAGTAGATGAATATTTCCTTCACGACAGGACGTTGAGGGAAAGTGGGCACGACACTTCCTGGAGGCTGGAAAATCGCGCAGCACATTTAAACACAGTAGATCTCAACTCCCTGCTTTATAAGTATGAAAAGGATTTTGAACATCTTATAGGCCAATATTTCGGCGGCAGCTTCACGACTTCAGAAGGGAAAACCTACTCAGATGACTACTGGGAAGAAGAGGCTGAAGAGCGTAAAACTCTGATGAACAATTACCTCTGGAATGATGAGGAGGGCAGCTTTTACGATTACAACTTCAAAAAAGGGGAACAGACGGGCTATGTTTCGGCTACAAATTTCTACCCCTTGTGGAGCGGGTTGGCTTCCAAAGAACAGGCAGAGAGGATGGTTCCGCAGTTAATGGAAGATCTAAAGGCGCAGGGCGGGATACTCTCCAGCTCAAGATCCTCTGTGGAAGAAACAGCGACAAATGACGTACAGCGGCAATGGGATTATCCTTTTGGCTGGGCACCACATCAAATGCTACTGTGGCAGGGGCTTTTGGATTACGGATATGAAGAGGAGGCGTATGAATTGATCTACAGGTGGCTTTGGATGATCACAAAAAATGCCGTGGATTACAACGGCACAATTCCGGAAAAATATGATGTGGTCGATGCCACTCATAAAGTTTATGCTGAATATGGAAATGTAGGAACAGAGTTCGACTACATCACAACATCGGGCTTTGGCTGGATGAATGCATCCTATCAACTAGGGTTGGAGTTGCTTCCGGAGAAGTATCACGGAAAACTGGATGAGCTGGTTCCGCCAGATAAAATTGATTTCAGGTAATGACCTGATTTATATAATTTCAATAATTGGTAAACCTGGTGCAGGCTAAAAAATGACGTGCATCACTAAGCTATAATTGCTAAACTGTTACCTTTGTGCCACCTGAAAAAAACAGGGAAATATGAAGAACGAACGCAAAAGGCGTGAAGCACTTGTCTATCATGCCAAACCCCACCCGGGAAAAATACAGGTGGTGCCAACCAAAAAATATTCTACCCAGCGGGATCTTTCGCTGGCATACTCTCCCGGAGTTGCAGAACCTTGCCTTGAGATTCATAAAAATATTGAGAACGTTTACAAATATACCACCAAGGGGAACCTGGTGGCGGTGATCTCCAATGGTACGGCCGTTCTGGGACTTGGGGACATAGGTCCCGAAGCTTCCAAACCGGTAATGGAGGGAAAAGGACTACTTTTTAAAATATTTGCAGATATTGATGTTTTTGACATCGAGGTAGACACAAAAGATGTGGATGCTTTTGTAGAAACAGTAAAAAATATTGCTCCTACTTTTGGAGGGATCAACCTCGAGGACATTGCAGCTCCCGAAGCTTTTGAGATCGAAAGAAGGCTGAAGGCAGAGCTGGATATTCCGGTAATGCATGACGATCAACATGGTACAGCCATAATTTCATCGGCGGCTCTACTTAATGCACTTGATCTTGCCGGTAAAAGGATAGGAAAAGTGAAAGTGGTGATCTCGGGTGCGGGGTCGGCTGCGATTGCATGTGCTAATCTGTACGTTTTGCTCGGGGTGAAAGTGGAGAACATCATCATGTTCGATGTTAAAGGGGTGCTGCATAAGGACCGGGATGATCTTTCTGATCTTCAGAAGCGATTTGCGGTCAAAAAGAAGTACGAGAATCTGGCAGCAGCAATGGATGGAGCCGATGTTTTCCTGGGACTTTCTGTGGGGAATATAGTTTCTCCCGAGATGCTCAAGAAAATGGCAAAGCGTCCTATAGTCTTCGCAATGGCAAACCCGGAACCCGAAATAGATTATGATCTTGCGGTAGCGACCCGTAAAGATATTATTATGGCTACCGGCCGCAGTGATCATCCTAATCAGGTGAACAATGTACTTGGTTTTCCGTTCATATTCAGGGGAGCCCTTGATGTGCGGGCGACCAAGATCAACGAAGAGATGAAGATGGCAGCCGTGAAGGCCCTTGCCGCCCTGGCAAAAGAGCCGGTGCCCGAGCAGGTGAATATTGCCTACGGCGAAACCAAGCTTCTCTTTGGAAAAGATTATATCATCCCAAAACCATTTGATCCAAGACTTATTACCCAGGTACCACCGGCAGTGGCTAAGGCTGCTATGGAAAGTGGGGTGGCAAAAAATCCTATCCAGGATTGGGGACGTTATGAGGATGAGCTCCTGGAAAGAATGGGTAATGATAACAAGATCACCCGTTTGTTAATGAACCGGGCAAAAATGAGTCCGAAAAAGGTGGTTTTTGCTGAAGCAGACCATCTGGATGTGCTTAAGGCTGCACAAATAGCTCATGACGAAGGTATAGCAAAACCAATACTGCTTGGTCGTCGTGATGTTATTGAAGAGCTCATGCGGGAGATCGATTTCCATGCCGATGATGTGGATATCATCGATTCCAAAAGTGATGATGAGGACGAGCGGCGTAATCGTTATGCTGAAGTTTACTGGCAAAGCCGTAAACGAAAAGGCGTCACCAAATATGATGCACAGCTGTTGATGCGGCAGCGAAATTATTTTGCGGCCATGATGGTGAATGCGGGGGATGCAGATGCTTTGATCTCGGGATATTCGAGAGCTTATCCAACAGTACTTAAGCCTATGCTGGAACTCATAGGTAAGGCGGCAGGTGTTTCAAAAGTTGCTGCTACCAACCTAATGAATACCTCCAGGGGTCCTTTGTTCATTAGTGATACCTCAGTAAACGTGGATCCAACAGCAAAGGAATTGGGCAAGATCGCCCAAATGACAGCACGAACTGTAAGGCTCTTTGGAATGGAACCAGTCATTGCGATGATCTCCTATGCAAACTTTGGCTCCTCTAAGAATGAAAAAGCCGAAAAGGTTAAAGAGGCTGTAGATTATTTACACCGCTTCTACCCGGATCTTATCGTAGATGGCGAAATGCAAACCGATTTTGCCCTCAATAGTGAAATGCTGCAGAAGAAATTTCCTTTTTCAAAGTTGGCAGGTCGCAAAGTAAATACCTTAATCTTTCCAAACCTAGATTCGGGTAACAGTACCTATAAGCTGCTTAAGGAGCTCAACAAGACCGAATCGGTTGGTCCGATCCTAATGGGAATGAATAAGCCCGTGCACGTCCTTCAGTTGGGGGCGAGCGTAGAGGAGATCGTCAACATGACTGCAGTAGCAGTGGTTGACGCCCAGGAAAAGGAAAAGAAGGCAAAACGAGACCAGTAAAAACTAAAAGCAGGGAGTCCGTCTGAAAAGCATATAAAACGTCATCCAGAATTTATTCCGGGATCCTAACCCATTGAAAATATGGATTGGAAGCCGAAACAGATTCAGCCTGACAAAAAATAGACTTTTTAGACAGACACTCTTTTTTCTGATAATTACCTCTCAAAAATGCCATTTTTGAGAGGTAATTCTACAAGTAGATAGTTGTTTTCCCGTCGTGTGAATTTTAGTACATTTGGCATACTAAGCTACTACTTTACATGATCTATAGCGTTAAAGGCCGTCTGGTTGAGAAGAATCCCACTAATGTGGTGATCGATTGCAATGGAATAGGCTATTTCATACATATCTCCCTTCATACATTTTCTCAGATCCCATCACAGGAGTCGCTGCAGTTATATACACACCTGCAGGTAAAGGAAGATTCTCATACTTTGTTTGGTTTTTGGGAAAAGACCGAGCGGGAGATCTTCAGGTTATTGATCTCAGTTTCGGGAGTAGGGGCAAGTACTGCACGCAGTATGTTGTCTTCCCTTGAGCCCCGGCAGATCATGGAGGCCATAGCTGCTGGTGATGTGGCTACCATACAGGGAATAAAAGGGATAGGAGCAAAAACAGCACAAAGGGTCATTATTGACCTTAAGGATAAAATTGTAAAAGTCTTTGGAATGGAGGAAGTTTCCCCTCTCCAGAGCAATACAAACCGCGAAGAAGCGTTATCTGCTTTAGAGACTCTGGGATATACCCGTAAGCAATCTGAAAAAGTGGTGGAGAGAATTGTGAAGGAAGAACCCGATGCTACAGTGGAATCTCTTATAAAGCAGGCACTTAAAAAATTATAATTCCTTTGGGGCAGAACTATAAGTATAGGTTTTGGCTGTCAAATTCCTTTGCGCTTCTATGTGTTTTGGTAGTGTCTTTGCCTGCCCTGGCGCAAGATACCATAGTTCAGCAGGATACGACAAAGACAGGGTATTCGCTGGGGAAACTCAGGATGCCTAATCCTAATAGTATAGTCGCCTCCTATACCTACGATCCCATTCTTGACCGCTACGTCTACACCGAAACTCTTGGGGTCATTAATATTTCTGCTCCTCTCATCCTCACACCTGAAGAATATCAGGAATTAGTGATAAAAGAAGAAATGCAGCGCTACTTTCAGGAGAAGTCCGATGCTATCTCGGGCAGGAAAGAAGGGACAGAGGAGAGTCAGCGGGACTTGCTGCCGGGATTCTATGTCAATTCAGGTTTTTTTCAGAATATATTTGGTGGCGGTGATATTGAATTAATTCCGCAGGGATCGGTAGCTTTAGATTTAGGTATTCTTTATTCCAAACGGGACAACCCGGCTTTTTCTCCACGTAACAGAAGCACTTTTACCTTTGATTTTGATCAAAGGATTCAGCTGAGTCTCCTCGGAAATATTGGGGAACGCCTTAAAGTGACTGCCAATTACGATACCGAATCTACTTTTGATTTTCAGAATCAGCTGAAGTTGGAATATACGCCTACCGAAGATGATATTATTCAAAAGATCGAGGTGGGGAATATCAATATGCCGCTAAATTCGGCTTTGATCCAGGGGGCACAAAGCCTTTTTGGTTTAAAGACTCAGCTTCAATTCGGAAAAACAACTATCACCGGAGTTTTCTCTGAGCAAAAGAGTGAGCGGAGGACCGTAAATGTTGAAGGGGGCGCGACAGTTCAGGAGTTTGAGAAATTTGCCATAGAATACGACGAGAACAGGCACTTCTTCCTGGCTCATTATTTTAGGGATCATTACGACGAAGCTCTTGAAAACTACCCTTTTATAAATTCCAATGTACAGATCACGCGGGTGCAGGTTTGGGTGACTAACAGGACCAATAACGTTCAAAACCTTACCGATACCCGGAACATTGTTGCCATCCAGGACCTGGGAGAATCACCTGTGCCGGGAAACATCGGACTTGAAAATCCGCCTGCCGGATTTTTCAACAGGCCTGCCGGTGCTTTTGCGGACAACCGGAATAACGATCTTAATCCATTTGGTATAACCGGACCTCAGGAATCGGTGCTCACTCCTGCTATTCGGGATGTGGCAAGAGTGGAAGCTGGCTTTGGAGGCCTGCAGGTTTCGGAAGGAAGGGATTACGTAAAGCTGGAAAACGCAAGGCAGTTAAAACCTTCAGAATATAAGCTCAATTCCAGACTTGGGTATATTTCCCTCAACCAGAGGTTGGCAAGTGATGAGATCCTCGGGGTGGCGTTCCAATATACGGTAGGAGGGGAAGTTTACCAGGTGGGTGAATTTGCAAGTGATGGTATTGATGCTTCCGGGGGTACAGACGAATCTTCCGTCTCCCAAAACCTGGTTGTGAAAATGCTTAAAAGTGCGGTGACCAATGTAGATGAGCCGGTTTGGGACCTTATGATGAAGAACATCTACAACCTTGGAGCTTTTAATCTCGAGCGGGAAGACTTTAGGATGAATATTGTCTACACAGATCCTCAACCGCTTAACTATATTACCGGGGTGGATGGAGTTCCTCTACCCGAAGATGTGGAGCAAACAACACTCCTCAGGGTTTTCAATCTCGACAACCTCAATCTTGCAGGTGATCCTGTTGTGGGTGGTGACGGCTTTTTTGATTTTGTGCCGGGCATAACCATTAATCCAGAGAACGGAAGTATTATTTTCACCTCGGTGGAGCCATTTGGTCGCTATTTGTTCAACCAGTTGGATCCTAATCCCAATGCAGGATCTGAAGTCTATGAATTACCCGAGACCTGGAATGCGAATCAGCAAAAGTATGTTTTCAGGGCTTTATATAACACCACTAAGACTCAGGCAGAACAGGAGCAGGCGGAAAAAAATAAATTTCAGCTTCGTGGACGTTACAAATCCTCAAGCGTTGAAGGAATTCCAATAGGTGCCTTCAATGTGCCCCAGGGATCGGTAACGGTGACTGCCGGGGGGCGTGTGCTGCAGGAAGGTGTGGATTATGTGGTGAACTATCAGTTTGGAAGGGTGCAGATCCTTGATGAAGCCTTGCTCGCATCCAATATTCCTATCCAGGTATCAACAGAAAATAATGCCCTTTTTGGGCAGCAAACAAAAAGGTTCACCGGGCTTCATGTGGAGCATCTTTTCAACGAGAATTTTCTGGTGGGAGCTACTTATCTTAACCTTAATGAGCGCCCGCTTACACAAAAGTCCAACTACAGCTATGAGCCTATAAATAACACGATCCTTGGTCTCAACCTGAATTACTCTACAGAAATGCCCTTTTTGACACGCCTTGTCAACAGGCTTCCAAATATTGATACCGATGTTATTTCAAACCTCTCGTTACGAGGGGAAGTAGCCTACCTTGTTCCCGGGGCTCCAAAAGGAAGTGAATTTGAAGGCCGGGCTACAACTTATGTAGACGATTTTGAAGCAGCGCAAACGTCTATAGCTATTGATAATCCACTGGGATGGGAATTATCCAGTGTGCCCCTGGGCTTTGGAGGTGAACTTGCGAATGGCGACCTCGCAACAGGCTATAAGAGAGCAAAACTTGCGTGGTATACTATTGATCCTATCTTCTACGGAAGCAGCAGGCCACCGGGCATTACAGATGCCGATCTTTCCAGTTATGCTACCCGTCGTGTGTTCCTCGATGAGATCTTCCCGAACGTAGATGTGGTACAGGGGCAATCGCAGGTACTCTATACCATGGACCTTGCTTACTATCCGGGTGTAAGAGGACCCTATAACTACAACCCTTCAGCGATGGGCGGGAATACGCTGCCAAATCCTTCAGAGAACTTTGGAGGGATCAGCCGGGCTCTGAATGCCACGAATTTTGAGCAGAGTAATGTGGAATACATCGAATTTTGGTTGATGGATCCTTTTCTATATTCAGAAAATGCTGGTAATGACGGCGGAAAGCTTGTCTTCAACCTGGGTAACATTTCTGAAGATGTTTTAAAGGACGGAAGAAAACAATATGAAAACGGACTCCCACCGGATGGAGGCGTTGAAAATACAACTCCTACAGAATTCGGGAAAGTACCCTCCAATCAATCCCTTATCTATGCCTTTAACACTGAAGGGCAGGAGCGGCTAAACCAGGATATAGGATATGATGGGTTGGATGACTTGCAGGAAGCTGCCAGATTTGGTGCTTTTGCTAATCTTCCCGATCCTTCAGCCGATAACTATGACTACTTTTTAAGTGCTTCCGGAGGGATCCTGGAGCGCTATTTCAACTACAACGGGATCCAGGGGAATTCCCCGCCGGATGTTACTAACACAAACCGCGGTAATACCACTCTGCCTACCGTTGAAGATCTTAACAGGGATAATACCATGAATACCGTAGACAGCTACTACGAGTATGATGTACCGATGTTCCCTGGTATGGGTATAGATAATAATCAATATATAACCGACGTCAAGGAATTTTCCATAGATCTTCCTAACGGGCAACAAATGCCTGTGAGGTGGTTACAGTTCAAGGTGCCTATCTATGAGCCAACCGCTGCCAGGGGGGGAATTGGAGATTTCAGGTCCATCAGGTTTATGAGAATGTACCTTACAGACTTTGAGGACCCAACGGTTCTGCGCTTTGGAACCATGGATCTTGTGCGTGGGGATTACCGTCGTTACACTCAATCGCTTGATCCCGATAAGTCTGATCCTACAAATGAGAGCACTACTTTCGTTGTAGCTTCAGTAAATATTGAAGAGAATGAGAACAGGCAGCCAATTCCTTACGTCCTGCCTCCGGGAGTTGACAGGGAGGAGTTGATGAACAACAATACCAGAGTGCGTCAAAACGAACAGTCACTTTCTTTAGTGGTTTGTGATCTCGAACCACAGGATTCCCGCGGGGTCTACAAGAACTTCCAGCTCGATATGAGACAGTACAAGAATCTGGAAATGTTCATTCACGCAGAACCACTCGTGAACAGGCTTAAATGGCAGGAGGGTGAGCTGGTGGCTTTCATGCGAATAGGAACAGATTTTACAGACAACTTCTACCAGGTGGAGATCCCGCTGAAGCCAACTGAATATGGCGCAGCTTCTGCTTCTGAGATTTGGCCGGAAGAGAACAGGATGAACCTGTCTCTGGAATTGTTACAGGAGATAAAAGCAACAGTTATCGGGAATCCCAACTTTGTAAATACCGAATTGAATTTCTTTACAGAAAGCGGAGAGCCTGTATCAGCCGAAGCACCTTACGAAGTAGGACAATTAAGGATAGGAATAAAAGGAAACCCCAGTTTCGGGAATGTAAGGATGCTCATGTTGGGTGTCAAAAATGGCCTTTCTGATGCCTCTTCCAGAAACCTGTGCGGAGAAGTCTGGTTCAATGAACTTCGGCTTTCAGAATTAAACAATGAAGGTGGTTGGGCAGCGATCGTAAATATGGACGCCAATGTAGCCGACTTTGCAAATCTTTCGGCTACCGGAAGAAGAAGTACTGTAGGATTTGGCTCCCTTGAGCAGGGACCAAACCAAAGAAGTAGGGAAGATCTTATGCAGTATGATGTGGTGAGCAACCTCAATATGGGGCAACTGCTTCCTCCTACCTGGGGTGTGAAGATCCCGGTGAGCTATAGCTATGGTGAAGAATTGATCACACCAAAATATGATCCTGAGTATCTTGATCTGGAACTGGAAAATGTTTTAGACAATGCCGCAAATGATGAGATAAGAGATGATCTTAGGGAAAGAGCCGAAGATTATACCCGTCGACAAAGTATTAATGTCATTGGCCTGAGAAAGGAAAGAGTGGGAGATGGTAAACCTATGCCATATGATATTGAAAACCTAAGTCTTTCCGGTAGTTACAATCAGGTGGATCATCGCGATTTTGAAATTGAAGATGCCTTTGATCAAAACGTGAGGGTGGGGGCTACTTACGATTATACCTTTGCTCCTGTTAATATCGAGCCGTTGAGAAATGTAAAAGCTTTGGACAGCAGCGCTTATTTTGCTCTTTTACGAGACTTTAATTTTAACGTATTTCCATCTAACATTGCTGCAAGTTCTACAATCTTCAGGCAGTACAATGAACAAAAATTCCGGGAGATCAATTTACCACCCGGTTTTATTAACGGGATCCCTACTCTGTACCAAAGAAATTTTTTGTTCGACTGGCAGTACACCATAAATTACAATTTTACTAAAAGCCTTAGGTTGAACTTCGACTCTTCGACCAACAGGGTGGTGCGGAACTACCTTGATGACGAGAATAATCCCGATACCACTACGGGAGTCTGGGATGGGTTCTTCAATACGGGAATTCCAAATCAACATTTCCAATCCCTGCAAGTGAACTACGACCTGCCTCTCTCCAAAATCCCGGCCCTGGAATTCTTAAAAACTACTTATTCGTATACAGGAAATTTCCAGTGGGAACGGGGATCCCAGATCTTTGAAACACTTGAGGATGTTCCAGATCTTGGTAATAGTGTTCAAAATTCCAATGTGCATCAGGTAAATGCGAATCTTGAAATGCAAACTCTATACGATTATATTGGGTTGAAGAAAAGGACACGTCCGGGAGGGGCAAAAACCATAGAGGAGAGAAGCAGAGCAGTACCAACCCTTAACCGGAATACACAGGATACGATCACTCCGGCAGATGCCACCCGTCTCAGTGCAGGGGATCGAACCTATAATACGTTTGTAGGATTGCTTACTGCAATACAAAGGATACAGGTCAACTATCAGGAGAACAACGGGATTTTTCTTCCCGGCTATACCAATGATATAGGATTTATGGGTACCTGGAATCCTACCTTTGGATTTACACTGGGGAGTCAGGAAGAGGTAAGATACATGGCTGCAAGAAAAGGCTGGCTTACCCTATATCAGGATTTCAACCAGCAATATACTCAGGTAGCGAATGAGCAACTTGGGATCAATGCGGAAGTTTCTCTCCTGCCCGATCTCACTATCCAGTTAACAGCCGGCAGGTTGTATTCTGAAACTTTTCAGGAAAACTACAGAGTGGTTGGAGATCAATACATTCCGCTAACTCCCTACACTTTTGGGAACTTCAACATTTCCACCATACTTCTGGGCACAGCTTTTAATCAAAGTACAGCCGAGTCTTCAGCAAACTTTGCGCAATTCAGGGAGAACAGACTTGAGATCGCAAGAAGGCTGGCTATAGAAAACGGGCAGGATCCTAATGATACAGATCAATTTGGATATCCGGTAGGTTTTGGAAGGAACAGTCAGAACGTTCTTCTTCCTGCATTCCTGGCAGCATATTCCGGCACCGATCCTGACAATATATCTCTAGGAGCATTTAAGGATTTTCCTTTACCTAACTGGAATTTGAAGTATACCGGCTTTATGCGCCTGCCATGGTTCAGAAAGAATTTCAAAAGGTTTTCGATCAACCACGGCTATACGGCAGGTTATACTGTTAACCAATTTCAAACTAACCTGGATTATGATCCCGAAACTCCCCGTGACCTTGACCAGGCAGGAAACTACAAAAGCGAGATCCTCTTTTCAAATATTAACCTTACCGAACAATTCAGTCCGCTGGTTAGGATAGACATGGAGATGGCGAATTCTATTAAGATCCTGGCTGATGTTCAGAAGGACAGGGCGCTTTCTTTGAGTTTTGACAACAACTTGCTTACCGAGATAAGCGGGAACCAATATACTCTGGGACTTGGTTACAGGATCAAGGATTTGAAAATTGACACAAAGATTGGAGGCCGACAAAGGATCCTGAGTAGTGACCTGAATTTTAAGGCAGATATTTCATACCGTCATAATGAGACTGTGATTAGATACCTGGATATTAATAACAGTCAGGTAACCGCAGGGCAGGATATCTGGGCGATAAATTTCACGGCAGATTATGCCCTTTCCAAAAATCTTACAGCCCTGGTCTACTACGATCACAGCTTCTCGGAATATGCTATTTCAACGGCTTATCCTCAAACAACTATTAGATCTGGTGTGACCTTGAGATATAACTTCGGAAATTAAATGAGGGGGCTTGACTTAAAGAATTAAAAAATTAACTTTGCTATAATAAAAAACCAACCGATGAAAATTCCAAAAGATTTAAAATACACCAACGATCACGAGTGGGTAAAAATTGAAGGCGATATAGCTACAGTGGGAATCACCGACTTTGCACAGGGCGAATTAGGTGATATTGTATATGTGGAGGTTGAAACTGTGGATGAAACTTTAGAAAGAGAAGAGGTTTTTGGAACAGTTGAAGCCGTAAAAACAGTTTCAGATCTTTTCGCACCACTATCAGGTGAGATCGTTGAATTCAATCAAAGTTTAGAAGATGAGCCCGAAAAGGTGAATTCAGATCCTTATGGTGAGGGTTGGATGGTGAAGATCCGGTTTAGTGATGCTTCGCAGATCGATGATCTTTTAAGTGCAGAGGAATATACAGAAGTTGTCGAAGGTTAAAATTCTTTTCCTTCTGCCGGCTATCCTCTATACCGGCTTAATATTATACCTGTCGCTCATCAATCTTGCCGATACACCTGTAAAGGATCTTGGGATGAGTGATAAAATGATGCACGGAGGAGCCTATTTTGGTCTGGGCTTGCTGTGGATGCTCTATGGGACCTTTGGATTTAAAGATAAAGGACTTTTTAAGAGAATCATTGTTACTTCTGTAATTTCGATAGCCTTTGGCATTTTTATTGAGGTTCTTCAGGATACATTGACCAATTACCGACAGCTGGACTTTTATGATATTCTTGCCAACACTATTGGAGTGTTTGTTGCCGGAGTTTTTGTATGGTCTCTAAGGAAATATCTAATCAGGTTAAAAGCTAAGATTAATTTAGATTTAATGAAAAATTAATTATTTTAGCCAACCTATAATTAAAACGGAATTATGAAACCCAAAAAGAACCCAAAAGCTGATTTATCCAGGAGAAGTGTTTTGTTCTTCCAGATTGGAATGATCGTGATGCTTTTCATTACCTGGAGGGCGATTGAGTGGAAAACCTATGACAGGGAGGCCATTGATACCGGAATGGTAGATATGGATGCCTTTGAAGAGGAAGATGTGCCAATCACCGAGTTGAATACACCACCGCCACCACCGCCACCACCACCGCCACCAGCACCCGAGGTTATTGAGATCGTAGAGGATGAAGAAGAGGTTGAAGAGACTGTTATTGAGTCTACTGAGACCAACCAGGATGAGATCGTGGAGGTTGAAGAAGTAGAAGTTGTAGAGGAAGAAGAAGAAATTGGGGACGTTCCGTTTGCAGTTATTGAAGATGTGCCTGTTTTTCCTGGTTGCGAAAAAGAAAGGAATAACCAGGCTCGTAAAGACTGTATGAGTGAAAAGATCAATGATTTTGTAAACCGGAGATTTGATACAGGTTTAGGAAGTGATCTTGGACTTTCCGGGATCAACAGGATCTATGTACAGTTTAGAATCGAAAAGAATGGTAGTGTTACTGTTCTTGGTGCCCGTGCACCACACCCACGCCTGCAACAGGAAGCTGAAAGGGTAGTGAACATGCTCCCTAAGATGCAGCCCGGTAAGCAACGTGGTCAACCGGTTGGGGTTCTTTACTCTCTGCCAATTACCTTTAGAGTACAAGACTAAGTTTAGTCACTCAATATAAATTGAAATCCCGCACATGTTGCGGGATTTTTTTGTTCCGGTATTTCCCTTGTAGGGGAACTTTGAAATTCTGTAGGATTTTTAAAGAGGCTGCTGCTCTTCGGCCTGGTTCTTGAAGTTATTCTAAAAGATTAACTAAAAAGATATTCAAAATATCTGCTTTGCCTGCAGGAATCATTAATCTCTAAATATATCACTATGGAAAACAAGAAGAACAGCAATGCAGATCTTTCAAAAAGGAGTATCTTATTTTTTCAGCTGGGGCTTATCCTGGCTCTCTTCCTCGTATGGCAACTCATAGAGTGGAAGGTCGATGCCGGTCCTGTAACTCAGGAGGATTTTGTATTTACAGGTCAGTTTGAGGAGGACGAAGTGCCTGTTACCAAAGTAGAGGAGGTGAAACCTCCCGAACCGCCCCGGGAAATTGTAAAGGAGATAGATATTAAAGATGATGATCTCGATGTAGAGGAAACTCATATAGCTTCGACGGAGAGTGATGACAAGATCCTGGAGGTAGCCGAAGTGGATTTTGTTGAAAAGGAGGATGAAATAGAAGATTACGATATTCATTCGGTAGAAGTAGCGCCGATTTTTCCCGGTTGTGAGGGACTTAATGACAATAACGCACGTAAAGCATGCTTTGGTGAAAAAGTGAATAAGCTGGTAGGTCGTACGTTTGACACCAGTCTTGGCAGCGAACTTGGTCTAATGGGGCTTCACAGAATCTACGTGAGCTTTAGGGTAGAAAAAGATGGAAGTGTAAAAGTAGTAGGTGTAAGAGGGCCTCATCCCAAATTGGAGGAAGAGGCGATAAGGGTGATCAATAAGTTTCCTGAACTCATACCGGGAAAGCAAGGGGGCAGACCGGTGGGGGTTATATATTCTTTGCCAATAACTTTTAGGGTACAAAATTAAATAGTGCTTAAAAATGACATTTTTGATCCCGCATTTGTTGCGGGATTTTTTTGTGTAAAGGAAAATACTTCAGAAATTCAAAAAACTGTATCTTTCCCGTGTAATACATTCAGCTTAGTGCAGGATATGATAAAATTTTACCCGCTCCTCATCTTATTATTTCCCTTCTTCAGCTTTTCACAGACCTTTCAAGGCGATCCTGAAAGATTTCCCCGCTTTCCTGAATGTGAATCCGTGCAATACGAACAGGAGAATGAATGTTTCAATAATACTCTCAAGAAAAAGGTAAGGGAAAACTTCAGGCTTCCTGAAGTCGTTTCCGAAGAAGATTATAAAGGGGAGATTGTTGTGCTCTTTGAGGTGACCAGGAAAGGTGATTTCAAAATTAATTATGTCGATGCTGCCTATCCTGAACTAAAGGAGGAGATGAATCGCATTTTTGACAACCTTCCGCAGGTTTCGCCTGCAACCTATAACAGCAGGCCCATGGATATGCAGTTCCGTATGCCGGTGACTATCCCAATGCAGATCGAGGTGCCAAAAACATCAGTGCCACAGGAAGATGTGGAAGTGGTTCGGAACGAAGTGGAAGAGCAAGATGACCCGGTTGAGGTTGCCAATGAGTATGACCAGATAAAATCCCTTGATTTCCATCATCCACGCCTGCAAAGTGAGATCAACATACCTCTTTCTCACGAACTTTACAGTCGGTTTGAAGATGAGGTTAACATGGTGGGAACAAATTTTCATACTTCTTCAAAGCCATTTCTTTTTTCTGAAGTTCAGCCTTATTACAATTTTGAGGAGGAGCTGTTGACACTTCAAAAGCCTGTGGATTCTTGGGTGGGAAGAAAGGTGTGGAACGAACATCTCTTCAGGTTCCAGGGGGAAGATTACTGGTTCACAGTAGACTTTGGGCTCGACCTACAGGTTGGGAAGGATTTTGATAGTGACCTGGACGTAACTTACAATAATACACGTGCCGCCATTTTCCAGGGAGGTCTTGGAAAGAATCTCAGTTTTTACTCGGTGGTATATGAGAACCAGGGGAGATTTGCCGATTATTTCAACCGCTATGCCGAATCTCTTAGACCCGGTAGTGAGGGCGCTGCGATCATTCCTGGTCGTGGAATCGCCAAGGGGTTTATGGGGCAGGCGTATGACTACCCTGTGGCTGAAGGTTATCTTTCTTTTAGTCCCGGGAAATATTTCAACCTGCAGTTTGGACATGGTAAGAACTTTATAGGGGACGGCTACAGGTCTTTGCTGCTAAGTGATAATGCGTCTCCTTATCCATTCTTCAAACTTAACACCACCTTCTGGAAAATTAAGTATACCAATACCTGGATGTCTTTGCGCGATGTGCGGCCAGAAGTAACGGGTGAGGATTCTTACCGCACAAAATTCATGGCCAATCACTACCTAAGTTACAATGTTACGAAGAGACTCAATATTGGCTTTTTTGAATCTGTCATGTGGGAGAATGATAATAATCGTGGGTTTGACCTGAATTATCTCAACCCTGTGATCTTTTACAGGGCAATAGAATTTTCCACCGGGGCACAAGCAGGAAACGCCATTATTGGGCTTACCGCAAAATACAAATGGAATAACAGTTTCCTTAGTTACGGCCAGTGGCTTATTGATGAATTTTCGTCCAGTGATGTGTTTGGAGGAGAAGGTAGTTGGAAGAACAAGCATGGTTTTCAAATAGGAACTAAATATTTCAATGCATTTGATGTGGAGGATCTTCATTTGCAGCTCGAGTACAATCAGGTGCGGCCATATACCTATTCTCACAATACCATAACCCTTAATTATGGGCATGCCAATCAATCTATGGCTCATTTGTGGGGTGCTAATTTTCGGGAAGTGGTGGCAATTGCACGCTATAAAAAAGGAAGGTATTACGGACACGTGAAAGCCATCTACGGAGAACGAGGATTTGATTTTTTTGAGAATGGAGACTATTACGGTGGGAATATCTACCGCAGCGAAGAAGACCGGCCTCTGGAGACCGGTGTGAAAATTGGTCAGGGGAATAATACGGACTCTTTCTTTGCGCAAACTGAAGTGGGTTATATCGTAAATCCTTTGACTAATCTTAAATTTTTCGGCAGCTTCATTTATCGAAATTTTGATCCCCAGGTGAATAGTGTGCAGCATTTCGACAATACAACTTACTGGATCAACATTGGACTACGCACAGACATTTTCAATTGGTACTTCGATATGTAGCCCTTTAAAATGCTGATTATCAACAAATGATTTTTCTCTCACTGTAAAATTTAACGGCTGTAGGTTCTTGATAAAAACCAATTAAGAAGTATCTTTGCGCCAAAATTGCCTTTTTTGGAAAACACCCAAGTACATAGTCCTGCAGTATCCCTGGTAAGTGATCTTAAGGAAGTTACTAAAGTAAGGCTGGCGATAAGCGTTGTATTTTCTTCGGTTGCCGGTTATTTTTTAGGAGCAGAATCTATTGATCTTCTTACTGTGGTAATGCTTTCAATTGGAGGTTACTGCCTGGTGGGAGCTTCAAACGCTTATAATCAGATTCTCGAAAAGGATCTTGATCTATTGATGAAGAGGACGCGAAACCGTCCCGTTCCTTCCGGGAGAATGTCTGTCAATACTGCTTTTATAATTGCCAGCTCCCTCACAATTCTGGGTTTGATCATTCTTTATCTTATCAATCCAAGAACAGCAATGTTTGGAGCGATATCTATTTTCCTTTATGTGAGTGTGTATACCCCGCTTAAAACAAAAACTCCGTTATCTGTTTTTGTTGGAGCCTTTCCGGGAGCGATCCCCTTCATGTTAGGATGGGTGGCGGCGACGGGGAACTTTGGAATAGAGCCGGGGACTTTATTTATGATCCAGTTTTTCTGGCAGTTTCCGCATTTTTGGGCATTAGGCTGGTGGTTATATGATGACTATGCAAAAGGCGGCTTTTTTATGCTGCCTACAGGTAAGAGGGATAAAGGTACCGCGGTGCAGATCGTGCTTTATACCATTTGGACGATTATAGTTTCATTGATCCCGGTATCGGGAATGACCGGGGCGCTCTATATTACTCCTTTCTCGGCAGTGCTTGTGCTACTTCTGGGATTGGGAATGCTTTATTATGCCGTGCAGCTTTACAGGAACAGAGATGAAAGATCGGCAAAAAAACTCATGCTTGCGAGTGTTTCCTATATCACTTTGCTGCAAATAATATATGTATTAGATAAATTAATTCGAGTATGGATTTAACACAAGGAACCCGGGAACATAAGCAGGACAGAGCTAAAAAGATGATGCTTTGGTTCGGGATCATAAGTATGGCCATGATGTTTGCGGGCCTTACCAGTGCTTATGTAGTAAGCCAAAACCGACCGGACTGGCTGGCGGACCTACAACTGCCGGCGACTTTCTTCTGGAGTACAGCAGCTATTTTATTGAGTAGCCTTACCTTTCATTTTGCTGAAAGAGCCGTAAAACAGAATAAACATTCGGTAGCAATGACAAATCTTGTGGCAACTTTGTTGTTAAGTTTTGTTTTTATTGCACTTCAGTTTGAGAGCTTTAGTGAGCTTTTGGAAACAGGATATTTTTTTACCGGAAGTGCAAGTAGTGTGACCACTTCCTTTCTCTACTTGATCGTGGGCTCGCATTTAGTCCACCTTTTGGGAGGAATAATCGTACTTTTGGTGATAATTTATAACCATTTTAAACAGCGATACCACGCTGGGCAAACACTTGGATTAGAACTTGGTGCTACATACTGGCACTTTGTAGATGCCCTTTGGATCTACCTGTTTTTATTTTTATATTTCTTTAGATAAATAAAAAACCTATTTTTGCCCATACTTTAAAAATCAAACTCTTTCTATGGAAGCGACTGTTACCAGAACAGGTACCGAAGGAAAAACATGGGGCGGTGGGAATCAACCTTTGAAGGTGAGCTATGGAAAAATGATGATGTGGTTCTTCATATTGTCAGATGCGCTTACTTTTTCCGGTTTTCTTGCGTCTTACGGTTTTGCCAGATATAAATTTTCTAATAGCTGGCCAATAGCCGATGAGGTGTTTAATCACTTTCCATTCTTGCATGGGGTAGATGCTCCTATGTACTACGTGGCATTAATGACCTTTATTCTTATCTTTTCCTCTGTAACTATGGTTCTGGCGGTAGACGCAGGGCACCAAATGAAAAGAGCAAAGGTTACCTTCTACATGTTGCTAACCATTATTGGAGGTATCATCTTCCTTGGTTCACAGGCCTGGGAGTGGAAGAATTTTATACAGGGAACTTACGGAGCTATTGAGACAAGAGGTGGTAATGTTCTTCAGGTAGTTGATGATGAAGGGCATCGTGTTGCTTTAGACGAGTTTGTAGTAGCTCTACCAACAGAAAGGGTGCAGCATGAAAGATCAAACGGGCTTTGGTTCACAGATGAACCAACTTTGCCGCGATTTACAATAGAAGATGTGCTATTAGGGTTTGAGGCTAATCCAAATCTACATATTAGAACACAAGAGTTGACAGAGACCGGTGAAAAGGTGGTTCTTTCGAGACAGGCTTCTTTGGCTAAACTTGAAAGTGAAGGAATAGGTATAATAGAAGGAGCAAACCTTCAAAAGAACGAATATGGAAATCCGCTTTTTGGAGACTTCTTCTTCTTTATTACAGGTTTTCACGGTTTCCACGTTCTAACTGGGGTGCTTATCAACATCATCATCTTCTTTAATGTACTTATTGGAACCTACGAGAGAAGAGGTCACTATGAAATGGTGGAGAAAGTTGGACTGTACTGGCACTTTGTAGATCTTGTATGGGTATTTGTATTTACTTTCTTCTATTTGGTTTAATTTGGAATAAGGACTAAAAATGGCACACGATACTACACACGCACACGAATCGAACTCAAAAAGGATCTGGACTGTATTTATTATACTTTCTGTTATAACTCTTGTGGAAGTTATCCTGGGAATTATCAAGCCAGACTTTTTAATGCATACTTATTTTATCAGCCTTAAATTGATCAACTGGATATTCATTGTCCTTACGATCTGGAAGGCATATTACATTACCTGGGCCTTCATGCACATGGAGGGCGAGACCAAGGGGCTAAGACGCTCTGTGGTTTGGACGGCAGGTTTCCTTATTGTCTATCTTGTGTTCATTCTTCTTACCGAAGGAGATTACGTTTATGAGGTAATGCAAAGGGGGCAGGTCGCCTGGGATTTCTAAACGTTAAAACATTATGGAAAGGCGGTTTTAAAACCGCCTTTTTTTATTTTTGTGCACATCTTTCCGGAAAGATAACATGAAAAAATTCTTTGTCATTTTTGTCCTTTTTGCCCTCCCTCTGGTAGCATACCTTTTCTTCGCTTCGGGAGTAAATAACTTTGCCAAATTGCCGGTGCTTACGCAGGAGATCTATCAACTGGAATCCTTCAGTAGTCTTGATGACGCGAAGGAGGAAGTTAGTTTTGATGGAAAGATCACCATTCTTGGTTTTCCCGGTAGTGAGCCTTTGGATTATTCCAGTAATGCCTATCACCTGGCTGAAAAGATCTACGATCGTTACCACGAATTCAATGACTTTCAATTCGTGTCAATAGTTCCTGCAGGAAGCGAAGCCCAGGTAGAAGAGCTAAAGAAGAAAATTTCCGACGTTATAGATCTTAAAAAGTGGAAATTTGTGACAGGTTCTCCCGAAGAGATCAACACTTTATTTGACAGCCTCAACACAGATCTTGAGCTTACCGGCGATCTTTCCACTCCAAATGTGTTTATCATTGATAAGAATGGAAAACTGAGAGGCAGAGACAGTGACGACGACGGGAATGAACTTTACGGGTACGATACCGGCTCAATCTACGTGCTTAATAACAAAATGAATGACGACGTGAAGGTGATCCTTGCCGAATATCGTTTGGAGCTAAAGAAATACAACAAAGAGAATACTCAGCAATAAATGAAAAACTACTCCTACATAGGAATTTCCCTTGTGATCCTCATTTTTGGGATCATAGTAATTCCGGAAATAATCGACAGGGTAAAAGAGCGGGAGGTGGTCTCGTCAAGCCGTTCAGATGGGCAGGAAGAACGGGCTTCTGCCGGGGTCGAACTTGATTATATCATGGTAAATGGTGAGAGAAAGCGGGTGCCGGCATTTGAGTTTGTCGATCAACATGGAGATACTATTACTAATAAGGATTATGATGGAAAGGTCTATATAGCTGAGTTCTTCTTTTCTACCTGTCCTACAATTTGTCCTGTCATGAAGGACAATCTGGTACAGGTGCAGGATGTATTCTCCAAAAATGATGATTTTGGGATCGCTTCTTTCAGTATTGATCCTCAACATGACAGTCCGCAGGTGTTAAAGGATTATGCCGAAAGAACCGGAGTTACACATCCCAACTGGCATTTATTGACCGGAGAGCGGGAGGAGATCTATGATCTTGCAAACGCAGGTTTTAATATTTACGCCGGGGAAGATGAGGCAGCTGAAGGTGGTTTTGCCCACTCGGGATATTTTGCATTGGTAGACCGGGAAGGGTATATTAGATCACGTAAAGATCCTTATGGTAATCCTATCATATATTACCGTGGTTCAATACCCCGTAAGGCTGTAGTGGAACCGGGGGAAGAAGAGCCTCAAATAGATATCTTAATTGCAGACGCTAAGAAACTGGTAAATGATAAATAGAAATTCAGATAAGGTGATGGTTCCGGCCATAGTTGTCGTCTCAATTCTGGTGCCTGTAGCAGTACTTGTATTGATGTACCTGCCCGAGAGATATGAGATTTTGGGTGGAAGATTTACTGATTTTCCACTTTTTCATGCAGTGTTAAATTTCTTTACCGCACTTTTCCTTATTACAGGTTTCTATGCGATGAAAAGCAAAGAAATTATATGGCATAGGAATTTAATGATCTCTGCGTTTTTCCTTTCGGCAGTATTTCTTGTAAGCTATGTAATTTCCAAGATCAGCAATGAGCCTGTTCCATATGGAGGAGAAGGTGTTCTCAGGTATGTTTACTTTTTTGTTCTTATAACCCATATCCTGCTTTCGGCTATTATAGTTCCGCTTGTACTGTTCACCATGTATCGCGGCTTGACCGGGGAGGTTCTGAAGCATCGTAAAATTGCCCGTTATACCTATCCAATCTGGCTGTATGTCGCGGTGACGGGGGTGCTGGTTTATTTGTTTATGATGCCTTATTACTAAGCGTATGAAGATTCGCACTTTACTTACAACGCTATTTGTATTGTTCATCACTATAGATGTAGATGCGCAATGTGCTATGTGCCGGGCTGTTCTCGAAACTGAAGAAGGCCAATCGGCGGCTGAAGGTATTAATGACGGGATCATGTATCTAATGATCTTTCCCTACCTGCTCATGGCCGGGGTAGCCTACTTCATTTGGAGGTCGCGCAGGAAAGCCCGCGCAGAAGAATAATTTCCCGCCTCCTTTCGCTTCCAAAAATCCCTTTTTTGGGAATCTTTTTTCTGAAAAATGTAACATTTCCTGTTTTTGCAAGTCTAATGGTTGACCCCCAATAATTAATTGGAATTATAGCCTGTATGATTGAAATTAAAGATTTGCACAAGTCCTATAAGACCGGAAGTAATTCCCTTCACGTTCTCAAGGGAATAAACTTCAATGTAGCTGAAGGGGAGTTGGTTTCTATAATGGGATCCTCTGGCTCTGGAAAATCCACCCTCCTCAACATTTTGGGGATGCTTGATGAGGCCGATGCCGGGACGTATACCCTGGATGGTGTTCCCATCAAAAACCTGAATGAAAAGATTGCAGCCCGTTACCGGAATAAATTCCTCGGCTTTATTTTCCAGTCTTTTAACTTGATTAACTACAAATCTGCTCTTGATAATGTTGCCCTGCCTCTGTATTACCAGGGGATGAAGCGTAAGGAGAGAATGGAGCGGGCTATGGCATACCTTGATAAAGTAGGTCTTACTCCATGGGCGCAACACCTGCCCAATGAACTTTCGGGAGGGCAAAAACAAAGAGTTGCAATTGCAAGGGCTCTTGCCAGTGACCCAAAAGTTTTACTTGCCGACGAGCCCACCGGTGCTCTTGATACCAAGACTTCCTATGAGGTCATGGACCTTATTCAGAAGATCAATGAAGAAGGGCGTACCATCCTTATCGTTACCCATGAGCACGATATAGCCAATATGACCAAACGCATCGTCAACTTAAAAGACGGTGTGATCATCGACGACCAAAAAGTAGATCAGGTAAAGGCACTGCAATATGTTTAGTCTGGAACGTTGGGAAGAGATCTTCGAAACCATCCGAAAGAACAAATTGAGAACTTTTCTTACCGGTCTTTCTGTTGCTTCAGGGATTTTTATTCTCGTTATTCTTCTCGGAATAGGACAAGGGATGAGAAACGGCATCTCAGCCGAATTTGAGCAGGATGCTGCCAATATTCTTTACGTCTGGACCGGAAGAACATCTGTGGAGCATAAAGGTCTTAACCCCGGGCGGGAAATAAAACTGAAGAATACAGACTATAAGACCACAGCTCAAAAGTACATAGATGAACTTGAGTATAAATCGGCGGTGTACAGGATCTGGAACGGGATTGTCAACTATAAGAAAGAATCAGGATCATACCGGGTAGAAGGAGTTTTACCCGATTATCAATTCCTGGAAAACACACCTCTCATCCAGGGGCGATATTTAAACTACCAGGATCACCAGAATTACGAAAAGGTAGCTGTTATTGGAAAGGTTGTTAAAAATGACCTTTTTAAGGAGGAAGATCCTGTTGGGGAATATGTAGAGATCTCAGGAATAAACTTTAAGGTAATTGGAGTTTTTAGTGATCCCGGAGGGGAAAGGGAAGAGAATAGGGTTTATGTTCCCTTATCCACCGCTCAAAGAGTTTTTAACGGGCAGCATTATATCAACAACATGGCCTTTACCCTTGAAAAAGAGGATAATTTTGAAGCGGCTTTGGCAGCTTCAAATAAATTTTCTGCAGAGTTACAGCAATTCCTGAAAGAACAACATTCTATTGCCCCCGAAGATACCCGGGCGATCAACATCAACAACTCTCTGGAAAATGCCAAGAGGTTCTATGATCTCATGGATATGATCAAATTCTTCTTTTGGGGTGTGGGTATTTGTACAATAATCGCGGGAATTGTGGGGGTGAGCAATATTATGCTCATCATAGTAAAAGAACGCACGCGCGAAATTGGAGTGAGAAAAGCCCTTGGAGCCGAACCTCTTTCTATTGTAGGTATGGTCTTGCACGAATCCATTTTTGTGACTGCCATAGCCGGGCTCGTAGGACTCATTGGGAGCCTTGCTTTGCTTGAGCTTGTAGGACCTATGATAGAAACCAATTTTATTGCAAACCCCTCAGTAGATTTTGGAGTTGCACTTACCACGGTAATAATATTAATCGTAGCGGGGGCCCTCGCAGGGTTCTTTCCGGCCTACCGGGCCGCAAGGATTAAACCTATTGTAGCCTTAAGAGATGAATAAGCATGTTCAGTAGAGATAATTGGGACGAAATACTTGAAGCACTTAGCGCAAACTGGTTTAGGACAGTTCTTACCGCCTTTGGGGTACTATGGGGAATATTTATCCTGGTGATCCTGCTCGCTGCAGGAAAAGGACTCGAAAATGGCGTAAAACAGGGTTTTGGCGGAATGGCGACAAACTCCATGTTCATGTGGACCCAGGTCACTTCAAAACCTTATAAGGGCCTGCCAAAAGGAAGAAGATATAGTTTTAAAATAGATGACGTGGCCGCAATTAAGCGGGAAGTGCCAAACATGAGATTTGTTTCTCCCCGTAATCAGTTGGGAGGCTTTGGAGGTGCCAATAATGTGGTTCGTGGATTGAACACCGGTGCTTTTAATGTTTATGGAGACTATCCCGAGATCATTCAGCAGGAGCCAATGGATATCACTTCCGGAAGGTTCATCAACTATTCAGACATCAACGACAAGAGAAAAGTGGCTGTGATAGGAGAAGGTGTCCGCACTACTTTATATGAACAGGGAGAAGAGGTGCTCGGAAGTTATGTAAAGATCAACGGAGTTAATTTCATGGTCATAGGTACCTATAAAAAGAAGGGCAACAACGGTAACGCCGAAGAACAACAGAAACAGATATTTGTTCCCTTCACAGCTTTCTCTCAGGCTTTCAACCGTGGCAACAATGTGGGTTGGATGGCGATCACCGCTCAGGATGGCTCTTCTATTACCGAACTCAAAGGAGAGGTGATTGATGTCATTAAGTCCCGGCATTCTATACATCCCGAAGACGACAGAGCAGTAGGCAATTTTGACCTTTTTGAGGAGTATAATAAGATCAACGGCTTGTTCATTGCCTTGAAAGGAGTGGCTTACTTCGTGGGTATCCTGGTTCTGCTTTCAGGAATTATTGGGATTAGCAATATCATGCTTATTGTTGTGAAGGAGCGAACTAATGAAATTGGAGTAAGAAGAGCGCTGGGAGCGACTCCCTGGGCAATAAGAGGACAGATCCTCATGGAATCTATCTTCCTTACAATTATTTCAGGAATGGCTGGAATTGTACTTGCAACAGGAGTCATTGCTCTTGTAAACAACTTTTTGAGTGGAATGGACACTTCAGAAATGATGTTCCTCAATCCAAGTGTAAACCTGGGGGTTGTGATGGTGGCATTAGCCATTCTCGTGATCTCGGGATTACTTGCAGGTTTGATCCCGGCACAAAACGCAATTAGAATTAAACCCGTTGATGCATTAAGAACTGAATAACATCAAATACAAATAAGTAACAGAATGAAAAGAGTTGTAACTATCCTGATCCTGGTTGTAATAGCCGTAGCTTTTACCGGTGCTTTGTACTATCTGTACGCAAAGAATCAGGAGGATCCAACAGTTTATGAGACCGAACAGGCTTCAGAACAAACTATTGTGAAAAAGACGGTGGCTACAGGTAATATTGTGCCAAAAGAAGAGGTTTTGATCAAGCCGAATATTTCGGGAATTATTGAAGAGATCTACATTGAAGCTGGCGACAGGATAAAGGCAGGAGATCAAATCGCCAAGATAAGGGTGATCCCGAATGTCTCTTCTTTGCAAAGTGCAAAGGATGCTGTGCAAACTGCCAAGATCAACTTTGATAACGAAACCAAAAACTATGAGCGTCAAAAAAGCCTTTTTGAGAAGGGAGTGATCTCTGCCAATGAATTTGACAATGCACAGGTAGCCTATAGAAGGGCAGAACAGAATTATAATTCGGCCCGGCAGAATTACGAGATCGTTCGTACGGGAACTACCAGCGGGCTTGGAACAGCAGCCAACACCATGATTCGATCTACGGTAGAAGGGATGGTGCTTGATGTGCCTGTGAAAGTAGGTAACCAGGTGATCGAAAGTAATAATTTCAATGATGGAACCACTATTGCCGTACTGGCCGATGTCAATGAAATGATCTTTGAAGGAAAGGTTGATGAGAGTGAAGTTGGAAAGATCAAGGAGAATCTACCTCTTGAAGTGACTGTAGGTGCTATAGAGAATAAGACTTTTAATGCAGTGCTGGATTATATTGCTCCAAAAGGAGTAGAGGAGAATGGGGCGATACAGTTTGATATTGAAGGAACTCTGGATAAAGCCGACAGCACTTTCATTAGAGCAGGACTTAGTGCCAATGCCTCAATCATTCTTGCAAAAGCAGAGAATGTACTTGCAGTGAGAGAAGCTCTCATTCAGTTCGATCCAAAGACCCAAAAGCCTTTTGTGGAAGTCGCCACCGGCGATCAGGAATTTGAGCGCAGGGACGTGGAACTGGGAGTGAGTGACGGGATCTTTGTAGAAGTGAAGAACGGGATTTCGGCCGACGACAAAATAAAGGTTTGGAATCAGCTAAAACCGGCCGGTCCTATGGCACAGGCGCAATAGTGATTCCACAGGTGTAACAAAAGCAGCTAACTACAGACTTATATTTTACAACTACCACTATGAAAAGATTTTTATTGACTGCAGTTTTCCTTTCCTCAAGCCTTTTTGGTTTTGCTCAACAAAGGGAATGGACACTTCAGGAATGTATAGCATATGCACTCGAGAACAATATTTCGGTAAAGCAAAGCCAGCTGGATGTAGACCTGGCAGATATACAGATCTCTGATGCCTTCGGGAATTTTCTTCCCGGTGTAAATGCTTCGGCTTCCAACTCATGGAATACCGGTCTTACCCAGAATGTCACCACAGGAATTCTTCAAACGCAAACTACCCGTAACTTCTCTGCAGGAGTTACAGCAGGTCTTACCTTGTTTGACGGATTGAGGAACTTCAATCAATACCAGTACGCAAAAATGGCAAAACTGGCCAGTGAATACTCGCTGGAGCAAATGAAGGATGATATCGCACTTTTTGTCGCCAATGCTTACCTGCAGGTCTTGTTCAACAAGGAAAACCTTAAGGTAATTGAGGCACAGCATCAAATTACCCTTGAACAACTGGAAAGAGCCGAAGCTTTGGTAGAGGCAGGTTCCCTTCCCAGAGGAGATCTTCTTGAGATTAAAGCTACTTCAGCCAACGAAATTCAAAGAATGATCGTGGCCGAGAACCAGATCGAGATATCTTTGATCTCCCTGGCGCAATTGCTGCTTATAAAAGATTACGAGAATTTTGATGTTGCCGAAAGGGATTATGACGTCTTTGGAAGTGAAATTCTTCAAGTTCCGGTTTCTGAAGTTATTGATGTCGCCGAAGAAGAGAGATATGAAGTTCAGGTAGCCGAAATGAACAGGAAACTTGCTGAAAAGGAACTGGAGATCGCCCGCGGCGCTTACTGGCCAACCCTTGGCGCATTCTTCAACTACAACACCAGGGAATCTGGTGCCGGAAGGATAAGAGCAGCAGGACTGGATCCCGATGAGCCTTACCGCCAAATTGGTTTTGTGGAAGCTACAGAAGAGATCGTAGTTGCGCCAAACATGGCAACAGAAATTGGTAGCCCATTGCCCTTTTTTGAGCAGCTTCAGCTTAATGATGGTATCTCTTATGGGGTACAGCTAAGTGTACCTATCTTTAATGGATTTGCCACCCGTAATCAGGTAAAAAGGAGAGAAGTAGGAGTGTTACGCTCTGAATATCAACTCGAGCAGACCAGACTTGACCTGGAAGCAAATGTTTACCAGGCCTACACAGATGCCCGTGGAGCTCTAAAAGCATATGAGGCTGCACTTGTAGCGCGGGAAGCTCAATTACTTGCTTACGAATATGCTACAGAACGTTATAACGTTGGAATGACCAATGCCTTTGATTTCAGTCAGGCGAAATTCAATCTTGAGAATGCCGAGAGTGAAGTCGTAAGGACCAAATATGATTACATCTTTAAATTAAAAGTGCTGGAGCTCTATTTTGGAGTACCCATTGCAGATCTCAAATTTTAAGTAATGAAGAAAAAAACTATTTACATTATTGCAGGAATTGCCCTTGTTATTGTTGTACTGCTGGTTGTTGGTAAAAAAGCCGGCTGGTTTGGCAAATCGGGAAATTTCAAACAAGTTGAGGTTACAGAAGTACAGAGGTTTGATGTAATTGAAAAAGTCTCGGCTACCGGGAAAATTCAGCCCGAAGTTGAGGTGAAGCTTTCTTCGGAAGTGTCGGGAGAAATCATTGAACTTCCGGTGGTTGAAGGGCAGCAGGTTCAAAAAGGGGATCTGCTGGTAAGAGTAAATCCTGAGATCTACCAGTCGAATCTTGAGCGTTCCCGCGCCGGACTTCAGAATATAAGATCTGGACTATCACAGGCCGAAGCCTCCCTAAAAGAAGCTGAAGCCAATTACGAGCGGAACAAATCCCTTTTTGAGAAAGGTATAATTTCTAAGGCGGAATGGGATAGGATCGTTTCTGCTTATGAAGTTGCACAAGCAACAAGGCAGGCGGCTTTCTACAATGTAAGGAGTGCCGAAGCCAGTGTAAAGGAGGCTGCAGAAAATCTTGGAAGAACAAATATTTACGCCCCTATGAGCGGTACCATTTCCTCTCTTGATGCCGAACTTGGAGAAAGAGTGGTTGGAACCCAGCAAATGGCAGGAACGGAGATCCTTAGGGTAGCCGATCTAACCGATATGGAAGTCGAGGTAGATGTAAACGAAAATGATATTGTAAAGGTTTCCATTGGAGATTCTACCATTGTTGAAGTGGATGCCTACCTGAAGCAGGAATTCAAAGGCGTGGTGACAGAAATTTCCAACTCGGCCAACGCAACAGCGACGGCAGACCAGGTGACCAACTTCAAAGTGAAGGTGAGGATCCTTAAGGAATCCTACGATCACCTACTGCAAGGAAAGCCCGAGAATTATTCTCCTTTTAGACCGGGAATGACAGCCACAGTAGACATTATTACTAATCGTAGAGATGACGTTATTGCTGTGCCTATTAGCGCTGTGGTAGTTAAGACCGATACTACATCGGGTAATCGCAGAAATGTGAAAGAAACAGCCGCTCCCGAACAACTTTTTGAGACGGTCTACATCAAGGAAGGAGATGAGGCGAAGATGCGTGTAGTGCAAACCGGGATTCAGGATGATGCCAGGATAGAGATCACAGAGGGTCTTGAAGAAGGAGAGGAAGTCATAACCGGGCCATACAATACAGTTACCAAGGTTCTAAAACCGGGCGATAAAGTTGAGGTAAAACAGGAAACGGAATAATCCTTATCTTGCGGCTGTGATTTTATGTATCGAAACAGCTACTACCAACTGCTCGGTAGCACTGGGAAAGAATGGAAAATTGCTGGCTTTAAAAGAAGACTACAGCAACAGTTACTCGCATGCCGAAAGGTTGCACATTTTTATTGAGGAGATCCTGAAGGAAAATGAGCTGCAGGCAAAAGATCTTTCGGCGATAGCAGTAAGTAAAGGTCCGGGGTCATATACAGGTCTCAGGATAGGTGTTTCTGCGGCAAAAGGGCTCTGCTTTGCCCTTGATCTTCCTTTGATCTCAGTACCCACACTTAAATCTTTTGCCCTGCAGGTAAAGCAGGAAAAAGACGGCTTTATTATCCCACTTTTGGATGCCCGCAGAATGGAAGTCTATTCCGCCGGATTTACTTCCGAAAACAGAAAAGTCTTTGATACCCGAGCCGAGATCCTGACTCCCGATTCGTTTTCAAAGTACCTTGAAAATGCTGCTGTCACTTTCATTGGAAACGGAGTAGAAAAATTCAGGAACATCTGTAATCATCCCAATGCCACTTTCATTGAAGACAAACTACCTTCGGCTGCAGAAATGCTGATCCTGGCCGAAGAAAAATTTCAGAAGAAAAAATTTGAAGACGTAGCTTATTTTGAACCGTACTACCTGAAAGACTTTCAGGCGGGATAGGATTTAAGATTCAGAATTTAGAATTCAAAGTTTTTGAAGTTGAGACCAGATGGCGCGGATTTGAAATTTGTGCCGGTTTAATGATCCATTTTTTCCAAACACCGACGACTGATCACTGACGGCTCAATCCGGATGTCCAGATGGCGCGGATATGCAATCCACCCAGTTCCCAAAATTTCTCCGCAGTCTTAACTCTCAACTTCTCCCTTGCTGTGGTTGAAGAAATGTACGTCGCGTTGTGGAAACGGAATTGAGATTCCTGCAGCTTCCAGTCGGGTCTTGGCCTCTTCAATAGTATACCAGTGACGATCCCAGAAAACCTCATTTTTGGCCCAGAATCTCACGGAAAGGTTTACAGAACTATCGGCTAATTCGGTCACTACAACTGCAGGAGCCGGATCTTCCAATATATCTTCCTGCTCGTTAAGCAAACCCATTAAAGTGTCTTTAGCGAGTTTTATATTGCTGTCATAGGAGATCCCGATAGTGATTGCATCCCTTCTTTTATCTTCAGCGGAATAGTTGATGATGTTCTCATTGGAGAGTTCTCCATTGGGAATAATAGCTAATTGATTTCCAAATGTATTAAGTTTTGTATAGAACATGGAAATATCCTTTACACTCCCCGAGATGCCGTTGACCTCAATCCAGTCTCCCAGTTTAAAAGGCTTGAGCAGGAGAATAAGCACACCCCCTGCAAAATTTGAAAGCGACCCCTGCAGTGCAAGCCCAATCGCTAAACCTGCGGCTCCTAAAATAGCTATAAACGAGGTGGTTTCGATCCCCAGCATTCCTACCACACTAATAAGCAGCAGTACCAGTAGGATCCCATTAGCAAGGTTTAGAAGAAACTTGGTAAGGGCGGGATCGTGATTACTTTTGGCAAAGAATTTTCGCAGGTATCCTATGATTATTTTTATAAGCCACCAGCCTATTACCAGCCATAAAATGGCACCTAATAGATCGGGTAAGTAACCCAGGAATTTTTCAAAATATTCTTCAGAAATGTCTTTGATACCGTTGATCTCCTCCATGTAAAGTATTAGTTTGCTGCAAAGGTGAAAATATCAGCTTTTTAAAACGCCTTTGAACTGTTAAAATAAATAAAAAACCACTAGTACTGGTCGTTTAAAATTAAAAAAGCTTCCCGAAGGAAGCTTAATTAACTAATTAAATTGTGCGTATTTTAGGCATCTACTTCAAAAGTGATCTTTACGATCACCCGGTAGTCTGTAATACTATCACCTTCTACATTGGCGGTTTGATCTTTTACATAAACAGACCTAATATTTTTTACAGATTTTGCTGCGGTTTTTACTGCATTCTTTACGGCTTCTTCCCAACTCTGGCTTGAATTAGCCATAATCTCCAGTACTTTCATTACTGCCATGATAATTTCTTTTTAAGGTTAGCAATTTTTGTAATTGATTGAATATCAATATACAAATTTCACAGACGCCCTAATGGCAACAAATTGTTAAACCTTTTGCAGCAATCATTACCCCTGGAAAGTGGATGACAGCGAATTTGAAACCCCGGTTTTTTCAAAGTTAAAGAATGTTTCCTCTTTCGTCTGTTTTGATCCTTACGACATCTTTCCCGTTCTCGAGTTTAAGCTTGTATTGTCTTTCAGCCCCTTTGGCGTCGTGGTAGTTGACCAGATAAACATCTTTGGAAATTGACCAGTCAGGATATTTTTTATTGACCGCTTGTCTAACTACATCAGGTATTCCTGCGTTCTTATATCTTTCAATAGTTCTTATCAATTTTCCATCCCTGTCATAGGCCGCCAGGACAGAACCTTCAGGTATGAAAAAAGTAACTTCATACATATCGTAATCATCATGATATACTTCTGAGGATTTAATGTCATAATTAGCAACATGTTGTTCCAATTTTCTTACCGGGATCGCGACTTCCTGCTTAGTTACGGCGTCGAGATATTTGTAGTTGACTGCTACCAGTTTCACTTCTTTCAGTTCCTCAGGCTCAGTTATCTGAGCGAAAGCCGGACTAATTATTCCAAAGAGGAATAATGTTAAAAATAAATTTTTCATAGCTCAATCATTTAAATTAATAATGTTCCTTTTGAGGGACCTTGTCTACTACAGTTGAGGGAAGATATTTAACTGTTGTTAATTTAGGGAAGTACACTAAGATACTCATATAAAATATTGAAAACAAGAAAGTTAGGCAATATGTTTTCAGGAGTTCACTTGTTGTGAGAGTGGTATTTACAGATAATCGCGCCTTTCTGTAAATAATTCCTAAATTTGATTAGCAAAACCTGCTTTTCCCTATGGAAGATATTTATATCGTAATGCTTGTTGCTCTTTTTGGCCTTGCCGTGACCGACCTGGTTGTTGGAGTTAGCAATGATGCGATCAACTTCCTTAGTTCGGCTATTGGGTCCCGCGCCTTTCCAATGAAGACCATTCTCATAGTGGCTAGTATAGGAGTTGGGGTGGGTGCTATTTTTTCGAGCGGGATCATGGAAGTGGCCCGTAAGGGGATCTTTATGCCGGGAGAATTCTATTTTGAGGAGATCATGATCATTTTCATGGCAGTAATGATCACTGATGTATTGCTCCTGGATTTCTTTAATTCTTTGGGATTGCCTACCTCAACCACAGTTTCCATTGTTTTCGAACTTTTAGGAGCTGCGGTAAGTATGGCTGTGATCAAGATCTACTATGACACGGGTGATTACGGGGAGATTTTTAATTATATCAATACTTCCAAGGCGACCGAAATTATTGTCGGCATTCTTTTGGCTGTCGTTATTGCTTTTCTCATTGGTGCCATAGTACAGTATTTTTCACGCCTCATTTTTTCCTTTCAATTCGAGAAAAAAATTAAATACGCAGGTGCTGTTTTTGGAGGGGTATCTCTTACCGCTATTCTGTACTTTATTCTTTTAAAAGGTTTAAAATCGGTAACCTTTGTTTCTCAGGATTTTCTGGACTACCTTGACAATAATACACTGATAATTATTGGAATAGGACTGGTTCTGTTTACGGTTATTTCGCAACTTTTAATGAGCCTGTTCAAAACTCATATCCTTAAGTTCATTATCCTGGTGGGTACGTTTTCCCTTGCTCTTGCTTTTGCCGGAAATGACCTTGTCAACTTCATTGGAGTACCTATCGCGGCCTGGCAATCCTTTGAATTATGGCAGGCGGCATATACTTCTGCCGGCACTCTGCCTTCAGAATTTTTAATGAGTGGATTACAGGGAGAAGTTGCAACACCCGCTTTTCTTTTATTGGGAGCCGGTGCAGTCATGGTCATCACCTTATGGTTTTCTAGAAAGGCACGTAATGTAGTGGAGACGGGAGTGAACCTTTCCAGGCAGGGAGAAGTGACAGAAAGATTCGATCCCAATTTTCTTTCCCGCGGGATTGTGCGGTATTCTGTGATGTTAGGAAACGTGATGGGTGCCATAACTCCGCAGATCATTAGCAAGAAGATCGAAGAAAAATTCCAAAAGCCCAGGGCCTTTACAAGAGATTCTGAAGATACACCTGCCTTTGACCTGGTTCGTGCCTCCGTCAATCTGGTAGTAGCCAGTATATTGATCTCTATTGGTACGAGTCTAAAGCTTCCGCTATCTACTACCTATGTCACTTTTATGGTTGCAATGGGTACCTCTTTGGCCGATAGAGCATGGGATAGAGAGAGCGCTGTTTACCGGGTAGCCGGCGTGGTAAATGTAATTGGAGGCTGGTTTGTAACCGCACTTGTTGCATTCTCGGCCGCTGCCATCTTTGCCGCTATTATCTATTTCGGCGGAATTATAGCCATTACAATTTTAATAGGCCTAGCGATTTTTAGCATAGCTCGCAGCTTCGTACTTCACTCCAGGAAAGAGAAGGAGAAGAAACGGAAGAAACCCTTCCGAAGAAATGACATCAGTACCATCAATGATATTGTGGTTGAAAGCTCCAAGAATATTTCCAGTATTGTTTGCGGCGTAAACCAGATGTTCTCTAAGACGGTGAAGAACCTGGGTTATTACGATAAGAGCAAGCTCAAAAAGAATAAGAAATCCATTAAAAAACTGGAATCTGAGATTGATGAACTCAAGCGAAACGTCTTTTACTTTATCAAAACCATAGAGGAAGGTTCATTGGACTCTAATCGTTTTTATATTCTAATCCTGGACTACCTGCAGGATATAGTGCAGTCTATTGGCTATATTACCAGGAACAGCTACAATCACGTCAACAACAACCACAAGAATCTTAAATTTAATCAGATAAGGGACCTTAAGAGGGTGGACGATAAGATGCAGGCGTTGTTTGATGAGATCCAGAACATTTTCGATGAACAGGATTTTGCAAGGATCGATGTGGTCCTGGCCGGGAAACAGGATCTTTTAAATGATGTAGGGGAGCTGGTCGAGAAGCAGATTAAAAGGATCAGAACTACCGAAAGTAGCCTGAAGAATTCCGAACTTTATTTTGGAATGCTTTTAGAGACCCGTGATCTTATCACTTCCACCATGAACCTTCTCGAGCTCTACAGAGAGTTTAATATCGCCGTGCAGACCACTCATTTTCCCGGTGCCGGGTTGCCATTAAAATAGAACCGATCTTAGAAATATTTAAAGCTGATCTTTTTGGGACCGCTCCAACTTATTTTTCAGCTCCTCAACCTTCCTTTACAGCTTTATTTATGTTTTGTGAGTAAAGCAGATCTATTTGATGATCACGAGAATAAGTTCGTTTAAGATTAAATTTCCCATGAATTAGTTTGTTTATTTCCTCCAGGAAGTTGTCTTAATAAACCTCCTCTACATTTTTTAGAGCTGTACAGTTTTTAGAAGGAAAATATCTCCTGCCAATTGATATTCTTCGTAATTTAAACTATTGTAAATACTTGAATATTAACTAAATAGGTAATTATGAAAAATCATATTTTAATTGCCGTCTCCATTATCATTGGAGGTGCAAACCAGGGGTTGAGCCAGAAGATTGAAACTGAGTCCATAGACGAAAAATCCACTTATGAATACCATATAAAAAAGCGCAATCAAAATAGAACAGGGGGTTGGGTAGCAGTTGGAGGAGGTGTAGGCTTAATTGCTTTTGGTTTAGCCAATAATTTTGACAAGACTTTCTGTATTTTCGAATGTGAAGGCGTAGATCCTAACGAAGGCATTTGGCCCGCCTATGTTGGTGCTGCAGGTGTTATTGCTTCTGTACCATTATTCGTTGCAGCCCGAAAGCACAATAAAGCTGCCAAATTTGAAATGAGAGGTGACCCTGTAGTTTTTAAGAGCTATGGCCAATCGGGGGTGGGATTTTCAGTTAAACTTAATTTGAACTGAACTATTCAGTGCTCATTCACACAAAAAATGCCGGAACTTTTTTAAGTTCCGGCATTTTTTGTTTGCTTCCTTATTCTTTAGCCATTGATGGCTTCCACACGCTCCACACGTCCCTGGAGCATATCTTTAAGCATAGTCTCAATGCCATTCTTTAGAGTGATTGTAGAAGATGGACAGCCGCTGCATGCGCCCTGCAGGATCACCTTTACCAGCTTCTGATCCTCATCATAACTTTCAAACAGGATATTCCCTCCATCACTAGCAACTGCAGGTTTTATATATTCATCCAGAATAGCTACAATTTCCTTTGAAGTGCCTTCAAGCTGCACTTCGGGAACAGGTGCCGAATCTTGCTTTTTTGAAGCCGAAGTATTCTCATGGTCTTCCGTTAGTACTTCTTTCCCCTGTTCCAAATATTCTCTTATAAATTCCCGTAGCTCCTGTGTGATCTCTTCCCATTCAGCTATATCGTACTTCATGATTGAGAGATAGTTCTCATCAATAAAAACTTCTTTTACAAAGGGAAAGTGAAAAAGGGCTTTTGCGAGCGGAGCATTCTTAGCCTCGTCTATGTTCTTGAATTCTACACTCTGCAAAACAAGTTTCTTATTAGAAACGAATTTCATCACCGTGGGATTCGGAGTGCTTTCGGCATAGACAGTGACCGGGATCTTTTTGATCTCTTCTTCTGAAGGTGTCACTACAATCCCACCACTGTTAAGGAAAGACTGAATTTGTTCTGCTATTTCGTGCTGCACATCTTTCCAGTGAACGATGTTGTATTTCTCTATGGCTACAAAATTCTGAGCTACGTAGACCGTTTTCACAAAAGGCAAGTGGAACAGCTGTTGGGCCAGGGGAGAGCGGTCGGCTTCCTCAATATTCCTGAACTCAAAATTTTCGTGTTTTGTAAGGAAGATATTGGCCTCAAACTTAACAATGGTAGGTTTAGTAGTAGGCTGAATATTTATAGTGATATTTTTCATGTCAAAATTTTCGCAAAAATACGATTTTTAAATAGGAAATTAGATTACGAGGTTAGAAGTATGAAGTTCTTGGATGATTAATGGATATTTAATATTGTATACAGAGGTTAGGACTCATCCGGAATTTTTAGACCTTGGATCTTAAACGTTAAACCTTGAACTTAGAAGTCCAGTTGTTTCACTACAAAAGTCCCGGCGGGAGAAGGAATTATTTGCTGTAGTACCTCTGCATTACCATTCGAGAAAAATTGCGGAATATGCTGTTTGGTACCGGTTAACAGGTCGAGGCTTTGTAGTACCACTTTAGTTTGTTTTGCCACTGCCATACCCGAATCTATGATCTGCACATGCGGTGGCAGGATCTCCTTCAGGGTCGGGATGAGGTAAGGATAATGGCTGCAGCCAAGTACCAGGTGATCTATTCCTGCCTTGAGCATTGGTTGCAGGAGTTCGGTTAGCATAGCTTTTAAAAAAGGGGAATCCTTTTGCCCTTTTTCGATCTGCTCTACCAGGCCTTTTCCTACTACCTCAATGATCTTGTTGTCGCGCGAGTATAGGTCTGATGTCTTTGCAAAAAGAGCACTGGAGAGGGTTCCTTTCGTGGCCAGTATTCCAATACATTTTGCTTTGCTATGAAGGGCTGCGGGTTTAATTGCAGGTTCTATTCCAATGAAAGGAACATTATATGAGGATCTAAGCCGGGAAATAGCATTTGTAGTTGCCGTATTGCAGGCTACTACAATAATTTTTGCGCCCATCTCCAGGAGTTTCTCAGTATTTTTGACACTAAGTTTAACGATCTCTTCTGAAGGTTTTTCGCCGTATGGAGCATTGGCACTGTCGGCCAGGTATATTGTGTGTTCCAGGGGGAGCAGGTTGTGAATTTCTTTCCAGATCGACGTGCCGCCAACACCCGAATCAAAAATACCTATAGGATTGTCTTTACTCATCCTTGTAAAAATAAAAACTGCGCATCAATGATGCGCAGTTTTCCATATTTATTTTGAGCTGAAATTAGATTCCTAATTCCTTCTTAACATCTGGCATAAGGTCATAACCATCGGCCATGATAACTCCTGTTCCGGTAGTAGAATCAAGTACGTAGTCGAATCCTTTAGCACGAGCTACTTTTTGAATGGTAGTACGGGCTTTTTCAAGTACCGGCTTAAGAAGCTCCATTTCTTTTTTCTGAAGTTCCTGTACGGCATTCTGGCGGTACTCACCTATAGATCTCTGAGTCTGTTGTAGCTCAAGAGCTCTCTTCTGGTTTTCTTCATCTGTTTTGGTCTGAGCCTCAGATTCATACCTTTTCATGGTGTTCTGAGCTTCAGTCACTAGATCTTTTATTTCGGTATCGTAGGTTTTCTGAAGTTTTTCCAACTGGTTCATTGCAGCTTTGTACGACGGCATTTGCTCAATAAGTTCCTGCGTTGCAATATGAGCTACTTTAGTTTGTGCATTTGCAAAAGAACTTGCTCCCAGGATTAAAGCTACAGCTATTAGAAGGGTCTTAAATTGTTTCATTGTTTTAGAATTGATTATTTAATTGTTGAATTATTTATTGTAAAAGTATTTGTATTCAGTATTAGTTATTTCCTCTTTCTTCTCTTGCCTTGGCTACGGAATCTTTTTTCCTTTGCCGCTCTTTCAGGATCTCTTCCCTACGTCTTTCGGCTTCTTCTTGTTTTGCAGTTCTAATCGAGTCTCTTACTCTTCGACGCTCCTCCAGTAAAGCTTCTCTTTCCTGCTTTCTTTCCAGCTGAAGTTGTTCTCTTTCAGAAAGTACTGCATCTTCTTCAACAGTCTTGGCTTCCTCTCTTAAAAGCTCCCTCTTTTCCTGTCTGGTCTCCAGTTCCTCTCTATTGGAAGCCCTGGTGATGCTCCTAAGAACCTGATCGCTCACATCCAGCCTGTCGGCTGCATAGAGGGTAACCACATCTGCCGATTTGTCAAAGATAAGATCATAGTTCCGCGCTTTGGCGATCTCCTGTACTGCTACAAAGACCTGATCCTGGATTGGTTTTACCAGCTGAAGTTTCTGGGTGATAAGGTCGCCATTTGGACCGAATCTTTTTTGCTGATAATCGAGGATCTTTTTTTCTTCAAATTTTATCTCATCTTCACGATCTGCAATCAACTCGCTTGTCAAAAGTGGCCTTTCATTGGCAAGATCCTGCCTCATTTTTTCTACCCTGGTCATTTCTGTTTCGATCTCTCTTTTCCACTGCTGTACTTTCTTGTCGAGCTGAGCAGAGGCTTCCTGATATTCAGGAACATTTTCCAGGATGTATTCCATATCGACATAACCAATTCTTACTGTTTGCTGAGCCTGTACGGCAAAGCCGGAAAGGACTATAAAAGCTAGTGGTAAAAGAATTGATTTTTTCATGATCAATAGGTTTATAGAAAATACCGTGCCAAATTAAAACTGCTGTCCAATTATAAAGTGGGTCTCCCAACCGTTGGCCTTGGTCTCTCCTGGAAGCGGATCAAATCCATAACCAAAGTCGATTCCAAGTAATCCAAAGGCCGGCATAAAGATCCGTATCCCTGCACCAGCACTCCTGTTAACCTGGAATGGGTTATAATCTCTGAACCCGTCAAATGAAGCACCTGCTTCAAGGAACGTTAGCGCATAAATGGAAGCTGTAGGTTTCAAAGTTATAGGATATCTTAATTCCAGGGAATATTTATTGTAAATAGTTGCACCGTCGTTGTCTGTCGCCGAGGTCATCACGCCTCTATCCAACGGAATCAATGATTGGTTGGGATATCCTCTTAGGGCAATAGCTTCCCGGCCGTCCATACTAAAAGTTCCCATTCCGTCCCCTCCCAGGTAGAATCTTTCAAATGGAGGTACTCCCCGGTCGTTGTTGTAAGCTCCAAGAAAACCGTATTCGGCATGAGTTCTTAGTACCAACTTCTCGTAAAGGTTAGTATACCAGGTACCGTTGAATTTGATCTTATAGAATTCCAGCCATTTGTATTTCTCCTGGTCTATCTTGGTTTGATCTGGCACTGGATCTTCTCCTTCTCTTAATGGTCTTCCCTGCCTGTTGATCAATACTCCTCGATCATTCTCGAGCTGAAATTCTCTCTGGTCTCCCAGGTTCGCATAATCAACGTCGTTAAACAGTGAGTATGGTGGAGTAAGCTTCGCAACTACTTCAAATTTTGAGCCTCCCATTGGGAAGATAGGATTGCTAAAGGTATTATCTCTGGTTAGTCCAAGGGTAAGAGAGAAGTTATTCGAGTACCCGTCTCCAAAAGTGAAGAGCCCGGTGTTGTAATTGCTAAGGTTGTAGTGCTGAAAGGCAACTGCAGTTGACAGGATGAAGAAATCATCGGGTACTGTGAGTCTTCTTGCCAATCCTAAAGTAATTCCGGAGATAGAGAACTTTCTGTCTTTGTCTGCTTCACGATTCCTGAAATCATAGAAGTACTGCTCTGTGTGTTGCAGGGAAGTAGATAGCCTTACCGGCTTTTTGCCGCCCCACCATGGTTCAGAGAAGGAAAGACTATAAGTTTGATAATAGGTACTTGCCTGTGCACGCAGGGAAAGGGTCTGTCCGTCTCCCATTGGCAATGGCTTGTATGCTTCCTTATCAAAAAGACCGCTAAGCGAGAAGTTATTGAAGGATAGTCCAAGGGTTCCAACAAAACCTCCACCGCCGTATCCACCCTGCAGTTCGATCTGGCTGGCACCGGCTTCCACAACAGAGTACTCAAGGTCTACAGTTCCTTCGTTCTGGTCCACATTCTTAAAATCGGGGGATAGATTCTCGGCATCAAAGAAACCTAATTGACCTAGTTCCCTCACTGTTCTCACCACAGCTTCCTTGCTGTACTTGTGACCCGGTTTTGTTCGCATTTCCCTATAGATCACATGATCTTTTGTCTTGTCGTTCCCAACTACCGTGATCTCATCGAAATAAGCCACTTTACCTTCTCTTATTCTTATCTCAAAGTCAATGGTGTCATTGTAAACCCTCACTTCAACCGGGTTTATATTTGAGAAAAGGTAACCATTGTTCTGGTAAAGGTTTGTAAGATCGTTGGCATCGGGTTTAGTATTGTCTGCGATCTGCTTTTCCAGCAATACCCCATTGTAGACATCTCCCTTGCTTATACCAAGTACCCGCTGCAGCTCCCGGTCTGTATAAACCGAATTTCCAATAAATTCGATATCTCCGAAGTAATATTGATCTCCTTCTTCCACGTTGATGCGTAAAGCGACATCGTCTTCATCTATTTGTACAAGGCTATCAGAAATTATCCTGGCATCGCGATAACCTCTTTTTTTATAGACATTAAGCAGGTTCTGCTTATCGGCTTCATATTCTTCGGGTATGAATTTGGAGCGTTTCCAGAATCTAAAGAAGTTCTCCTGTTTCGTCTTTTTCATCGCTCGCTTCAGGCGGGCATCAGATAGCGCTTCATTCCCGGTGATCTCGATATCTTCGATCTTCACTCTTTCGCCTTTGTCGACATTGATCACCATGTTTACCGTATTCCTGTTCAGAGTATCTTCTGCAGGGACTGTGTTTATGGCAACTTTCGTATTTAGGAATCCTTCCTCTTTAAAAGTGTTCTGAATGTAATTCTTTGTAGTGGTAACCAGGTTTTCTGTAACCTTAGTCCCCACAATGAGCTTGTTCTCTTTTATTAGTTCTTCACTTTTTTTCTTCTTTACGCCCTGTATTCTCACGTTGGCAAGTGCAGGAACTTCCTGGATCTCCAGTTCAAGGTCGGCTACATTTCCTTCTATGTTGGTTACATAGATGTTGATGTCACTAAAAGAACCGACATCCCATAATTTTTTAAGGACCTTACTTATCTTGTCTCCGGGAATAAAGATCTTTTCGCCCTTTTTAAGACTTGTATAAGCTATTATTGTTTGTTCATTGAAGGAGACATTTCCCGTGACTTTTATTTCTCCTATCGTGTACTCCTGGCCGTTTGCAAGTGGCAGATCCTGTGCTGCTGAAGTAAAACTGAATAAAAGGCCAAGGGCCAAAAGTGCTAATCTATATCTTGTTCTAAAGGCACTAACTAAGTTGCTCACTTGTTTTTCCAAATCTTCGTTCTCTGTTTTGATAATTATAAATGGCCTCAAAGAGATCTTCCCTCCTGTAATCGGGCCACAAAATTTCTGAAAAATATAATTCGGCATAAGCGATTTGCCATAATAGGAAATTGCTTATCCGCTGTTCTCCGCTTGTTCTTATTACCAGATCTACATCTGGTAAATTGCGGGTGTAAAGATGCTTATTTATAACCGATTCATCAATATCTTTAGTGGAAATCTCGCCTGCAGCTACTTTAGTGGAGATCTCTTTTACCATATTGCCAAGCTCTTCTCTGGAGCCATAACTCAAGGCCAGGGTAAGGGTCATCCTGCTGTTCGTAGCTGTTTTGTGGATCACTTCCTGTAGTTCACGGAATGCTTTAGAAGGAAGATTATCAAGACAGCCAATGGCGTTAAGCCTAATGTCATTCTCCTGTAAAGTCTTGATCTCTTTCTTGAGTGAAGAGACCAAAAGTTTCATGAGAGTGTCCACTTCCACTTTGGGTCTGTTCCAGTTTTCGGTTGAGAAAGCGTAAAGGGTAAGATTTTGCACTCCAATTTCGGCACAGCCTTCTACCACGTCACGAACCGCTTTAGTGCCTTTTTCATGACCGCGCACCCGCATTAACCCCTGCTTCTTTGCCCATCTACCATTACCATCCATGATAATGGCGATGTGTTGGGGCAATTGGGAAGGATCAATTTTTTCTTTGAAATTCATTTTAATATTTATTGAAGCAGTCCGAGCCTCTACCGAAATTAAAGGTCAGGTAAATTCCGGTAAAGACATACCAGTCAGTAGTATTTCTATTTCCGTAATCCCTTAAACGGAATGCGTCAGAAGGATCAACTTCAGAGGGTTGGCTTCCGTCAAGATTATCAGTAAAAGTATAGCGGGCTCCTATTTCAATGCCCCCGGCCATAAAACTGTTCAGGGTTTGTTTGTAGCCCATAACAAGAGGTATGGAAAACTCCCAATTGTTTCCGGCTTCTTCCAGTTGATTCAATTGAGGATTGGTATGTGCTAAATTCTTTAACATGTAATGTTTGGCAAAGTAATAATTTATGCCGCTGTAAAGATACGGAGTTGATTGGTAAGTATTGGAATGAAGGTCCCATTCCCAAAAAGTAAATTCTAATCCTAAAGAAGCTTCAGCTAAAGTATTTGAGAAAGAATAACCGCGCTGTAGTCTCCGGCCTTCATTGGATTTGGCATCATCGGCTTCCAATTTTGCATAAAGCAGAGAGAACCTAAAGGAATGGCGGTCGCTGCGATTCCACTTCACTAAACCTCCAAAAACGGGAGTGTTGGGATTTATATAGGTAGTGTTCCCCACATCTCCAACATAGTTTGCTCCTCCAACAAAAGGGCCAATTTCAAAATTTTGGGAATATGTTTGGTTACCGCAAAGCGCAATAAGAACCATAACAACAAGATACCTCATAGGTCTTCAAAAGTTTGCAAATATAACAATATTGTTTGCCCCGCAATAACCTGTACCGGTTTGTACCTTAGCATTAACAGATTTCAGGAGATTTTATTGTTTTAATTGCGCTTATCTTCTCCCCAAAGAAGTTTTTTTCGAAGGGTTTTAAGGAAGGTATCGTCAGTGAATTCAACCATTCTTAGTTTAAAAGGTGCTTTTTGAATGGTCACAGTAGTATTGTTCCTAAGGGTTGCTAATCTCGAGTCCATAGAGACCAGATAATGCTCTGCCCGTCCGGAAACCTTTAAAGTGATTTTGGTGTTGTCTTTGATCACCAGTGGGCGCGCATTGAGGTTGTGTGGCGCAATAGGAGTGATGACCAAAGCTTTGGTGGCGGGAGTAATGACAGGCCCTCCACAACTTAGAGAATAGCCGGTAGATCCTGTAGGGGTAGATACAATTAGCCCGTCTGCCCAGTAAGCTGTGAGATATTCCTCGTCGAGCCAGGTGTCTATAGTGATCATGGAGGTACTGTTCTTCCGGCTTACAGCGATCTCATTTAAGGCGAAGTTGTTGCTACACCAGTCTTCCACATTTGGGTCGGTTTTTATGCACAGCAGGGAGCGTTCTGAGATCTTGTATTCATTTTTAAGAAGTCTTGAAATTGTAGGGCGAATATCTTCCTTGTGAACCGTGGCCAGAAAGCCCAACCTTCCGGTGTTGATCCCCATAATAGGAATGTCCAGATCCTGAATGAAGTTGACCGAATGTAATATTGTCCCGTCACCCCCAACACTAATGAAGATATCAAAGCTGTCGTCCAGCTTTTTAAAAGTTTCGAAATGATGAAAATCTTTTTTTATTTCATTATTCTCATCAATGAGCTTCAGGAAATTCTCTTCAATGGCAACTTCAATATTTTCAGAATCCAGAACGTTTAAAAGCTCTTCAATATAGATGCCCGAATTAGCGTGGTAAAATTGCCCGTAAATTGCAGCCTTCATTTCTAGATGTTTAGGTATTTATCCAGATAACGCGACCGGTCCTGCAGGCTTGAAGAAAATGAATCTTCTTCATTCTGGGATACTACTTCGTAGCCGTACCTTCTAAAGGTCTGAAAAAGGGCATTAAAAGGAATGGTTCCGGTTTTTATAGTGATCTGTGCCCTTTCATTATCACTTCCCGAAACAAAGGCACCTAAGACGTGAGTGCCGTTTGACTCCACTATCTGGCAAATTTCACTGAAGGAGTAATCCTTTATTCCTTTTTCTACAACCAGGATACCACCGGGATTGTTAAGGAAAGGCGATTCAGTAAACAAATTCATGATATCCTGTAGTTCCAGGTAGCCAAGGAATTTGTTTTGAGAATTAAGCACAGGCATGATGTTCGAATCATTCTTGGAGAAATTGTGCAGTACGTCGATCCAGTTATCTGTATCTCTTACAAAGAAGCCTTCAAGTGCATATTGATATTCTTCCATTTTCTTTTCGGGTTCAAAAACCCTGGCATCGGCAACAGGTACACAGCCCATATAGATCTTTTCCTGCATTACCGGCAGGTGTGAATATGGAAACTCATTAAAGATCTCCAGCACATCTGTAACTGTAGTGTCAAACTGCGGAATTTTGATCTCGTTAAGAATGTAAGGTTGAATGTTCATTGCCCCTTTGTTTTTCTGCAAATTAATTAAAATAAAGTACTTTTTTGCTTATTCAACTTTGTATTTTTGTTCGAAACAGGAGCTAAAAATGACAAAACTCAGTGTTAATATAAACAAGATCGCTACCCTGCGAAACAGTCGTGGTGGAGATGTTCCAAACCTTGTGCAGGTGGCGAAAGATGTGCAAAAATTCGGAGGAGAAGGTATAACAGTCCATCCCCGTCCCGATGAACGTCATATCCGTTATCAGGACGTACTGGACCTTAAGCCGGTAGTAACGACCGAGTTCAATATAGAAGGTAATCCAATTCAGAAATTTGTAGATCTGGTTCTTAAAGTAAAGCCCGAACAGGTTACCCTGGTGCCTGATGCCGAAGATGCCATTACCTCCAATGCGGGTTGGGATACTATAAAACATAAAGATTATCTAAGGGAGGTCATTTCCGAATTCAAGAGCAAAGGCATTCGCACCTCTATTTTTGTGGATCCGGTTCCTGAAATGGTGAAAGGCGCAGCAAATACGGGTATAGATCGCATCGAGCTGTATACTGAAGAATATGCAAGGCAATACGAAAAAGGAAATAAAAGTGGTGTTGAGCCATACCGTAAATGTGCTGAAGTAGCCAATGATCTTGGCCTGGGAATAAATGCCGGTCATGATCTTTCCCTGAATAATATTGAATACTTCAGTAAAAACATTCCCGGACTGCTGGAGGTGTCCATAGGTCATGCTCTTATTGCCGAATCCTTATACCAGGGATTGGAATATGTTATTAATCAATACCTAAGTTTACTTAGACAATAATGCAACTACATTCAACAATATTAGGAGAGGGGCAACCTATGTTGATCCTACATGGTTTTTTAGGAATGAGCGACAACTGGAAAACGCTGGGGAATGAATTTTCCGATGCCGGTTTCCAGGTGCATCTTGTAGATCAAAGAAATCATGGCCGAAGCCCTCACAGCGAGATTTTTAGTTATACCGAACTGGCGAAAGATATTAAGGAATATATCGAAACCCACGGTCTCAAAAATGTCCTATTGATAGGCCATTCCATGGGGGGAAAGACTGCTATGACTGCGGCTTCCCTTTTTCCAGATCTTATTGAAAAGCTCATCGTGGTAGATATAGCGCCAAAATATTATGCGCCACACCACCAGGAAATCTTAAAAGGATTGGCAGCTGTTGATGATGCTACCCTGGAGTCTCGTGGTGAGGCAGACGAGGTGCTTTCTAAGTATGTGCCCGAGCAGGCGGTTAGAATGTTCCTGTTAAAAAACCTTTTTTGGAAGGAAAAGAACAAGCTGGGCTTGAGAATGAATCTTTCCGTTCTGGCCAAAGAAATAGAAGAACTGGGACAGGCAATGCCAAAGCAATACACGTATTCCAAACCCACTTTGTTTATAAAAGGAGAAAGGTCCAGCTATATTTCTCCAGAGGATCAAGGTCTAATAGAACACCATTTCCCCGACTCCAGAATTGTGGAAATTCCCCGTGCCGGTCATTGGGTACATGCTGAAAACAAGAAGGGGTTTTATGATGAGGTAATGAGATTTATCTGATTTTTGAGGTAAAAATGTTATGCGCTCATAATAAATAAAGGTTTTTCTTGCCTAATATTCAATTTGTACTATTTTTGGGCCATTGATCCTTAATTAAACCTACAAATTCTATTATGAGAAAAGTTTTATTGCTATTGGTATTTGCTCTTGCAGGTACCCTGACCTATGCTGGCGGTTATCGTGTGGCTGTACAGGGCCAACGGGCTCTGGCAATGGGGCACACGGGAGTTGCCGTGGTTAACAGTGCCGAACTGGGCTTCTTTAATCCTGCCGGTCTTGTTTATCTTGAAAATCAAATGACAATATCTGCCGGAGTTAGTGCTGTTTTTTCTGAAGTCGCCTGGCAAAATGAATCAACGGGAGCTTTTGCCCGTACAGATAACCCTGTGGGAACTCCTTTCTACTTTAATGCTTCCTATAAATTAAAAGACTGGTTGTCTTTAGGTCTAAGTGTTTATACTCCCTATGGTAGTACTGTAGAGTGGGAAGATGATTGGGCTGGATCTCACCTTGTGAACAATATCAAGCTACAGGCAATATACGTGCAACCGTTAGTTTCTGTTAAAGTTACAGATTACTTAAGTCTTGGAGGTGGTCCAATTTTCGTGACAGGATCTGTCAACTTCAACCGTAATCTAAGTCGTACTCTTACCGATATTGACGGGAACAGGTCCGAAGTGACTATTGATGCATCTGGGGTAAACGAATGGGGATGGTCTGCCAGCGCAATGTTTACTGCTACTGAAGATCTTAGGATAGGAGTGAATTACCGTTCTGAGATCATTATGAATGCGGAAGGCGGAGAAGCCGATTTTGAAAATATTCCAAATACTCCTCTTGCTCCTTTTAGTGATACTACCTTTGATGCTGAGTTGCCGTTGCCGGCAGAACTTACTGTAGGTCTTTCCTACCAGCTTAACGATAAGTGGTTGCTTGCATTTGACTTCAACAGGACTTTCTGGGGAGTTTATGAATCTCTGGATATTGAATTTGCAAATGGTAGGGTGGCGAATAACCCACGAAACTATGAAGACGCCAACACCTGGAGATTTGGTGCTCAATATACCGCAACAGACAAGCTTACACTTCGTGCCGGATATTACCTGGATGAATCTCCGGTAAAAGAGGGCTATTTTGCACCGGAAACTCCGCGTAATGATTCTATGGGATTCACTGCCGGGCTTTCACTTGACGTTACTTCGAGACTCGCTATTGATGCTTCATTTGCCTACATAAGATTTGATGAGGTTGATGCTTCCTATGATTATTATGTCGATGAGAATATGCAGACAGTTCCTTTTGGAGGAACCTATAAGTCTGTAGCTTTTATTCCTGGCTTGGGTGTGACATATAAACTATAATTAAAGAAAAAATGAATATGAAAAACTATATAAAATACATCGGAATTCTGGCCCTGGGGATGGTTGCCTGTGAGCCCGAATTTGAGAATCCGGTCGATGAAAATGACGCTTACTCCAACGGGGAAGCAGATTTTTCCAACTATGTGGCGCTTGGAAATTCCTTGACAGCAGGTTATGCAGACAATGCGCTTTATATCACAGGTCAGCAGAATTCTTATCCTAATATTCTTGCACAACAGTTTTCAAAAGTTCAGGAGACACAGGATTTTGATCAGCCGCTTATGGCCGACAATGCAGGAGGACTTTTGTTAAACGGAACGCCAATTGCAGGAACCCGCCTGGTTCTCGGTATTGATGCAGAGGGAAATCCTGCGCCAAGAAATTATACCGGTCAGGCACCTTCTACAGAAGTTACAGATCTTTTGAGTGGGCCATTTAGTAATATGGGTGTTCCCGGGGCTAAGGTTTATCACCTTGTTGCTCCCGGATATGGGAATGTAGCCGGAGTAGCAGCAGGAGCAGCCAATCCTTACTTTGCACGCTTTGCATCAGAGCCTGGAACAACTGTTCTTGCCGATGCAGCAGCTCAGAATCCTACTTTCTTTACCTTGTGGATTGGAAATAATGATGTTCTTGGTTTCGCGACTTCAGGTGGAGCAGGAGTAGACCAAACAGGAAATTTCGACCCTTCACAATATGGTTCAAATGACATTACAGACCCACAGGTTTTTGCTCAGGCTTATTCAACCATTGTAACTACAATGATGGAAGCCGGTGCCGAAGAAGGAGTGCTTTTAAATATTCCAGATGTTACAAATGTACCTTACTTTACAACTGTGCCATTTGCACCGCTTAGCCCTGCAAATCCTAGTTTTGGGCCAATGATCCCAACACTCAATGCGACTTTTGCCCAACTTAATCCGGCATTGACTGCTCTACGTGGTGTTTCTGAAGAGACTCCGGGGGAATCTGTTTTTTCTATTGAATTCAGCGCAAGTGCGGCTAGTCCAGTAATTATTTATGACGAATCTCTTCCCGATATTTCTGCACAACTTACAGAAGTGTTGATACAAAGCGGAATGGATCCTGGTTTGGCTACGATATATGGAATGCAATATGGGCAGGTTAGACAAGCTACTGCCGAGGATCTTTTAGTGCTTACAAGCTCCGGAGTAATTGGGCAGGTTAACACAGGGCGTGTACAGGAGTTGATGGCTATGGGATTAACTCAGGAGCAGGCTGGGCAATTGGCTGTTAATGGAGTTACTTACCCAATGCAGGATAGATATGTATTGGTGCCTTCAGAAATCGCCAGTATCAATGGAGCGCGTACTGCTTATAACCAGGTGATCGCTCAAATCGCTAATGCCAATGGCCTTGGTCTTGTTGATGCTGCTGGTTTACTTCAGGAAACAGCAACAACGGGAATTCCTTTTGATGGTGGAGTTTTAACTTCAACTTTTGCGACGGGTGGTGCATTCTCTTTAGACGGGGTTCACTTAACACCACGTGGATATGCGCTTGTGGCTAATAAGATCATCGACGAGATCAATGAAACTTACAATGCTACAGTTCCAAAAGTAAATATTGGTAACTACGGTACGATTACACCAAGTAACGACTAAGAGTTTTAATAAAGAATCATTAAAACGCCGGGCCTGTCCCGGCGTTTTTCATTTAAAGAACTATCTTAGTGTTAAAGTTATTTGATATGCTCTTTCTACTAAGAATTCTTCTCACTGCGGTGGTAGTAGTATTTTTGGCTAATGTGCTGCCCGGGGTGACCGTGACGGGTTACTGGACAGCTATTGTGGTAGCCTTAGTCCTGGCTCTTCTTAATCTTATCATCAAGCCTATCCTGGTCTTATTGACCTTGCCGGTGACCATTCTCACTTTAGGGCTTTTTCTCCTTGTGATCAATGCAATAATAATCCTACTTGTAGACGCTTTTGTTGGAGGATTTGAAGTGAGTGGATTCTGGATCGCGGTGCTCTTTAGTATCCTGTTATCCATTTTCCAGTCCTTGCTTTATTCTCTTGCCGAAAGAAAATAAAGGCTGCTGAATTTCAGGTTTTTGAAACTTTGTTCGCTCTCAAAAAAGTTGTACTTTTGCAGACCAATTTTTATAAGCGCTTATAATGAATATAACGAGAGAGAACATTGATGATCTTAATGCCGTACTTAAGGTAGATATAGCAAAAGAAGACTACAGCGGTAAAGTAGAAAAAGTCCTTAAAGATTACCGTAAAAATGCGAATATTCCCGGCTTCCGTAAAGGACATGTGCCAATGGGAATGGTGAAGAAACAATACGGAAAAGCTGTTTTGGTCGATGAGGTGAACAAGCTGCTTCAGGATGCACTTAATAAATACCTTACCGAAGAAAAACTGGATGTTCTTGGAAATCCGCTACCAAAAGAGCAGGAGAATTTTGATTGGGACGCAGAGAACTATACTTTCGAATTTGAACTGGGACTTTCTCCACAGTTTGAGGTTAGCCTTGAAAATAAAGAGCCAATCACTCATTACAAGATCGTTGCCGGTGATGAGATGATCGATAACCAGATAAAGACAGTCCAGAAGCAATATGGAAAATTAATTTCCAAAGAAGTTACCGAAGAAGGAGATCAACTTTCCGGGACTTTCAAAAATGAAGCTGAAGGCATAGAATCTAAGACAACCTTACCTCTTGAAAAGGTGAAGAACAAGGAGCCTTTCCTTGGTGCTAAGGCAGGAGATGTTGTTAAAGTAAGTGCTAAAGATCTTTTTGAAGATGATCACCAGTTGATGGACTTCTTGAAGGTGGAGCATGATAAAGCGCATGGTCTTGATGTTGAAGTTGAATTTCATGTAGAGGAAGTTAACACCCAGGAGTTGGCAGATCTTGATCAGGAGTTATTTGATAAACTCTTTGGAAAAGGTGAAGTCACTTCAGTAACCGAGCTTAAAGAGAAGATCAAAGAAGATGCAGCCAAGCAATTTGAGCAACAAAGTGACCAGCAACTGCTGAATGATGTTACTGAAATGTTGATCGAGAATACCTCTTTTGACCTTCCAAAAGATTTCCTTCAAAAGTGGATCCAGACTGCAGGAGAAAAAGAACTTACTCCAGAAGAAGCACAGGAAGAGTACGAAAAGAGCGAGAAAGGATTGAGATTTCAACTCATTGAAGGAAAACTTATCGCAGAGCATAACCTGCAGGTACAGTTCGAAGATCTTAAGGCCTTTGCAAAAGAAAGGATCAAAGAACAAATGGCCCAGTTTGGACAGATGAATCCTGAAGATAAAGAGCTTGATGACATTGCTGCACGTATCCTTTCACGCCAGGATGAGGTGAAGCGTCTTTCTGAGCAATTGATGAATCAAAAGCTTCTTGAGCTTTACAAGGAAAAAGTAAACCTTGAGGAAAAAGAAGTAACATATGAAGAATTTGTTAAAGAAGTTTATCAATAGAACTTTTGTTAATTAATACTTATATCTTTAAGGGCGTTAGACCAAATGCGGGATAACGCCTTTTTTTGGCAAATAATTTTTGGGGAGAACTATCTCCCCTTTACAAAGCAAAACTGACACTATTTCAATGGATTACGCAAAAGAATTTGAAAAATATGCAACCCGTCACCACGGGATCAATAGTAATTATTACGACAAGATCATTAGCAGTATGTACCCCCAGGGGATGACGCCGAATATTATAGAAGAGCGGCAAATGAACATCGCTATTTTTGATGTTTTCTCCCGGTTAATGATGGACCGCATCATCTTTTTAGGCACCGGAATTAGCGATCAGGTGGCTAACATTATTCAGGCACAGTTGTTGTTTTTAGAGAGTACAGATTCCTCTAAGGACATCCAGATTTATATTAATTCTCCCGGAGGAAGTGTTTACGCCGGTCTGGGTATTTATGATACCATGCAGTTCATCAAGCCCGATGTTGCTACGATTTGTACAGGAATGGCAGCTTCTATGGGAGCAGTTCTTCTTTGTGCAGGTGAAAAAGGTAAGAGAAGCGGGTTACCGCACTCGCGTGTTATGATCCACCAGCCGTTGGGTGGTGCCCAGGGACAGGCAAGTGATATAGAGATCACAGCCCGTGAGATCCTCATCCTTAAAAAGGAACTTTACGAGATCATAGCCAAGCACACGGGTCAAACCTATGAGAAGATACACGAAGATAGTGACCGTGACTACTGGATGAAAGCTGATAAGGCTTTGGATTATGGAATGATTGATGAAATTTTAACTAGGGAATAATTTCCCTTTTTTGAAGAATGTAGGGAAGCCGGTTTCGGCGACAAGAAAAGATTTATGGCAAAAGAAGAACTAGAATGTTCCTTCTGCGGAAGGAAAAAACCAGAGACCAACCTGCTTATAGCCGGGCTGGACGCACATATTTGCGACCGCTGTATTGAGCAGGCACATGGTATTGTAATAGAAGAATCACGACAGGATAGTACTGGAGAACTTTCATCTGAACTTAAACTGAGAAAACCTCAGGCAATTAAGGCTTTTTTGGACCAGTATGTAATTGGGCAGGAGCATACAAAGAAAGTACTCTCAGTTGCTGTTTATAATCATTATAAAAGATTGTTGCAGCCAACCAGTCATGACGATATTGAGATACAAAAGAGTAATATCATCATGGTGGGGGAGACAGGAACAGGGAAGACCCTTATGGCTAAGACAATCGCCAAAATGCTTAATGTTCCTCTGGCCATAGTAGATGCAACTGTATTGACCGAGGCCGGCTACGTTGGAGAGGATGTTGAAAGCATACTTACCCGCCTTCTACAGGCAGCCGATTACAACCTTGAGAAAGCTCAGCACGGGATCGTATTCATTGATGAGATAGACAAGATCGCCCGTAAGAGTGACAATCCTTCTATTACCCGTGATGTTTCGGGAGAAGGAGTGCAACAGGCTTTGTTGAAGCTTCTGGAGGGAACTACGGTTAACGTACCGCCAAAAGGAGGGCGTAAACACCCCGATCAAAAATTTATTGAAGTAGATACCGAAAATATTCTTTTCGTTACGGGAGGGGCTTTTGATGGGATCGAAAGGAACATCAGTAAACGTTTGAACATGCAGGCAGTTGGCTTCAGCGCTTCGAAGAGTGATGATGCCATTGAAAGAGAAAACCTGTTGAAATATATCATTCCAAAAGATTTAAAGGATTTCGGACTAATTCCTGAAATTATTGGCCGTTTGCCTGTGCTTACCCACATGAATCCTTTGGATAGAAAGACCTTAAGATCTATTTTGACAGAACCCAAAAATGCCATTATTAAGCAGTATCAAAAGCTGTTTGAAATGGATGATATTGAGTTCACCATTACCGATGAGGCTTTAGACTTCATTGTAGAAAAGGCTATCGAATATAAATTGGGTGCCCGTGGCTTGAGATCTCTATGTGAGGCTATTCTCACAGATGCTATGTTTGAAATGCCTGAAGGTGCCTCAACTAGCCTGGTTGTGGATAAAGATTATGCCGAGCAAAAACTCGATAAATCTGGTATAAAAAGGTTAAAAGCTGTTTCTTAGAAAAAAGAAAAGTTCATAATAAGACAAAGCCATTCTTTACCGGATGGCTTTTTTTATTTCCGATTTTCCGGCGAATTTTCTTTTTTGAAAATTTTAATAGAACAATTCATATATTGATGTAAATTAGAATGAATGTAAAGTTTTGTAAATCAGTATAAAATGGAAAAATTAAATCCCTACTTAACTTTTCCCGGCAACTGCGAAGAAGCCTTCAACTTCTATAAATCTGTTTTTGGAGGTGAATTTTCTTTTATTGGAAGATTTCGTGACATACCTTCAGAAGAAGGTTTGTCCATTCCCGAAGAAAGGATGAATAAGATCATGCATATTGCCCTGCCCCTGGGAGAAAAATGTCTGCTTATGGGCAGTGATTGTGATGACGGCTGGTGTCCCGATGTGGTGGTGGGAAACAATGTATCCCTGTCGATAAATACAGAGAGCAAGGAACAAGCCGATAAGTTGTTTGAAGGCTTGTGCAATGAAGGTAAGATCACCATGCAAATAGGTGATGTCTTTTGGGGTAGTTACTATGGGATGTGCACCGACAAGTATGGCGTGACCTGGATCATCAATTATACAAAACCCGAAGGGAATACCTGAGATGGAAGGACTTGAGATAAAAACAGCGATCCAAATAAGCAGGCCTCAAAAAGAGGTTTTTGAAGGCATAATAGAGCAGGAGAAGATGTCCAACTATTTCATTTCTCATGCTTCAGGAAACATGGAAGAGGGAAAGACAGTAGAGTGGACCTTTCCTGAATTTTCGGGGTCTTTTCCTGTAAAAATCATGAATGTAAACTCCCTCAAAAATGTCATTTTTGAATGGGAAGGAATAGAAGGATCTACAACAACAGTCGAGATTCAACTTGAAAAGGTTGAAGACTCCAAAACTCTGGTAAAGATCACAGAAGGCAAACTGGATGCCAATGAAAACGGAATTTTATGGTATGGTCGAAACACCGCAGGCTGGGCTAATTTTCTTGCCAGCTTAAAAGCATACCTTGAATATGGAATAAATCTTCGGAAGGGCGCTTTCGATTTTATGAAATCCTGAAGAAAACGGTAGTAAAAAAAGGGGTTCCAAAAATGCCATTTTTGGAACCCCTTTTTTTATTGAGATCTGAAATCTAAAATTTATATCCCAAAGACAGCTGGAAACTCTGGTTCTTTATCTCTTCAAAATCCCCTTCGAAGTCATCATCCTGGTCATCATAGTCGCTGATGTCTGATAATCCCAGGTGGTATCTCGCCTGCACGAAAAGGCTGCTGCTAATGTCATAACCTAATCCAAAGTTAAGTCCTAAGGAAATCTTCTTTAATTCATCCTTAATATCCTCTGTACCCGATTCGTCGATCTCAAATCCCTCAAAATTTGAGCTTAGCTCATATTCGCTTTCAGCACTCAGAAGGAACCCGATCTGTGGTCCCGCCTCGAATGACAGTGCCGGAGTAGCATAATATTTAACCATTACCGGAAGATTAATGTATCCCAGTCTGATCTTTTCTTCTGAAGAAAAAAAGAATTCTCCCTCTCTAAAATCCATTTCGGCCTTTGCACCTTCAAGAGAGTAAAGCAGTTCGGGTTGTAAAGCGAATTGCGGAGTGAATTTGTATTCGGCTACCAAACCTGCATGGAATCCGAAGATGTAATCGGGATCCAGTTCAGAAGTTACTTTTGAATAGTTAGCTCCCGCTTTGATTCCCCAGTTTATTTCCTGGGCGATTGCTGATGTCATACCGGCGAAAATGATCGCTGCAGTAAGAACTAATTTTTTGGTTTTCATTTTATTGATCTTTAGTGTGTTGGGTCGATTCCCTATAGACTACCGGAAGAACTTTTTGTTACAGCAACAGGAAAATAAAAAGCCCGCTTCAGTAAAGAAGCGGGCTTACTATTATCCTGAATACAAGATCTGAGAAAATTAGATCTCAATTCTCATGTCTCAGATCTCAAATCTATTTTACATCATTCCTGGCATACCTCCGCCCATTCCTTGTGGCATTCCGCCACCGGCGTTGTCTTCTTTAATGTCAACCAAAGAACACTCGGTAGTAAGGATCATTCCTGCAACCGAAGCAGCATTTTCAAGAGCTACACGGGTCACTTTCTTAGGATCGATAATTCCGGCTTTCATCATGTCAACGAAAGTGTCGGTCTTAGCGTCATAACCGTAGTTGTCTTTTCCTTCAAGAACTTTATTGATCACTACAGAGCCTTCGCCACCTGCGTTCTCAACAATAGTTCTAAGAGGAGCTTCAATAGCACGGCTTACGATCTGTATACCTGTACCTTCATCAGCATTTTCGGGCTTCAGGCTGGCAAGGACAGCTTTTGCGCGAACAAGTGCAACACCACCACCGGCAACGATTCCTTCTTCTACAGCCGCACGGGTTGCGTGAAGTGCATCGTCTACACGGTCTTTCTTCTCTTTCATCTCAACTTCAGATGCAGCACCTACATAAAGCACGGCAACACCTCCGGCTAGCTTGGCCAAACGCTCCTGAAGCTTCTCTTTGTCATAATCTGATGTAGTAGTCTCCATCTGAGCCTTGATCTGGTTCACACGGTCTTTGATTGCCTGCTGGTCGCCGGCACCATTTACTACAGTTGTATTGTCTTTGTCGATAGCTACTTTTTCAGCAGTACCAAGCATATCAAGAGTTGCGTTCTCAAGAGTGAAACCTCTTTCTTCAGAGATCACAGTACCACCGGTAAGGATAGCGATATCCTCAAGCATTGCTTTTCTTCTGTCTCCAAATCCGGGAGCCTTAACAGCAGCGATCTTAAGAGATCCTCTTAGTTTGTTCACTACAAGAGTAGCAAGAGCTTCCCCGTCAACATCTTCGGCAATGATCAAGAGTGGTTTTCCGCTTTGAGCAACAGGCTCAAGCACAGGAAGCAGATCTTTCATTGCAGAGATCTTCTTGTCATAGATAAGGATATATGGATCCTCAAGATCTGCAGTCATTTTCTCGCTGTTGGTAACGAAGTATGGAGAAAGGTATCCGCGGTCAAACTGCATTCCTTCTACAACATCAACGTGAGTCTCAGTTCCCTTTGCTTCTTCAACAGTGATCACTCCTTCTTTTCCAACTTTTCCAAACGCCTGGGCGATTAGTTCCCCTATCTGGTCATCGTTGTTAGCAGAGATAGAAGCTACCTGCTTAATTTTTTCTGAAGAATCCCCAACCTGCTGAGTTTGCTCTTTAAGGTTGGCAGTCAAAGCCTCAACAGCCTTGTCAATTCCTCTTTTAAGATCCATTGGGTTTGCACCTGCAGCCACGTTCTTCAAACCTTCTTTAACGATGGCCTGGGCAAGAACGGTAGCGGTAGTAGTACCGTCACCGGCAAGATCATTGGTCTTGGAAGCAACTTCCTTCACCATTTGAGCTCCCATGTTCTCAAGAGCATCTTCAAGTTCGATCTCTTTTGCCACAGTAACACCATCTTTGGTCACTACAGGAGCACCAAAAGATTTGCTAATGATCACATTACGACCTTTAGGTCCTAAAGTAACTTTTACTGCATTTGCTAAAGCATCAACGCCACGCTTAATACCGTCGCGGGCTTCAATGTCAAATTTTATTTCTTTTGCCATTTTAATTTAAATTTTTACTCCCATAAAGGGAATTAGTTAGTTGTTTTCTTTAATACAATGAGGTAAAAAAACCGCCGGGAAAGAAGTTTGGCGGCAAGACCACAGTAATTACACTATAGCAAGAATATCATCCTCTCTCATCATAAGGTAATCTCTACCTTCCAGTTTGAGTTCGGTACCTGAGTATTTTCCATAAAGAACGGTGTCTCCAACCTTGACGGTCATGTCGTGATCTTTCTTACCGCCACCTACGGCTACTACTTTCCCTTTTTGCGGTTTTTCTTTTGCAGTTTCGGGAATGTAAATACCTGATGCAGTTTGTGTCTCGGCTGCTACAGGCTCAACAAGTACTCTGTCTGAAAGAGGTTTAATGTTTAGTGCCATTTTACAAATGTATTTTAGTTAATTAATTTTTTATGCTTGATTGCCTTAATGACGAAAATTGTGCCAGTCGAAAAATGCTGACAAAAGCCAAAAAAAAATGCCAGCTTGTCATAAGCTGGCATTTTCTATTTGTGATAAAATTATCTAGTTCTGCTCTGCAGGGCTCTCAACCGGAGCCTCAATTGGGGCAGGAATATTAGTTTCTACCTCGGCGTCTCCATTCATGATCTTTGATTCTCCTACTCCGTTTCCATCCATAATGGTAACGTTTGAAAGTAGAATAAGAACCAGGAGAAGGGTAGCAAGTGTCCAGGTGCTTTTATCTAAAAAGTCCGATGTCTTTTGAACTCCACCAATTTGATTGGCACCACCACCAAAAGCAGATGATAATCCACCTCCTTTAGGGTTTTGGACCATAATCACTACTACCAGCAAAAACGCTACTATTATTATAAGTGCTAAGAAGATTGTAAACGTGCTCATTATGCTTAACTGTTATTTTCCTGTAATTTTTCGATCGCCCGAATTTGGTCCGCAAAGAAACCACTTTTTTCCGGATTTTTCAAAATTAAAATTTTATATGCCTGTATGGCCTTTTTGTAGTTTTTCTGCTCCAGGTATACCCGCGCTAAAGTCTCTGTCATAAGGGCTTCGGGCGTCGCGAGGTTCTCTTCGGCAAGGTTTGCTTTTTTTACATTTTTTGAAGGAGTAATCCGCGGATTCTTAGTGATGAAATCTTCAATGAGTTCAAACTTGCGGCTCTTTGCTTCCTGTTCTTCTGAAGATAATCCTTCCCGGTCTATAGGTTTAGCCGAAGCCAGTTTTAACCATTCAGAAAATGAGTGATTTTCATTTCGGTCGAAGGAAAGCGGTCTTCCCATTTCCAGGGTCTCTTCTTCGGCTGAAGATGTTCTTTTTTCTTCTCTCTTTTTGAAAAGTTCGGGATCAAAGACCTGGTCAGACTCCTGTCGCTTCATCTTTAAAGCCTCATCAAGTGAAAGATTTTCATCCTTCTCAGCTGAGGTTCTTCGCATCTCCAGATCTTTTTGTTGCTGCTCCTGTTTCTTTATGGAATCGGCGATCTGGTTTTGGTTAAATTCTTTGGATGTGATAAAGTCGAAAAGCACCCCACGATCTGCAGTATGAGCAGCCGTTACCTTCAGTTCTTTGTTGTAATGAAGGCTGTTGATGTTCTTAAGCCCCTTGAGGCGTACTGCACGTGCAGCCTGGAAATATGGATACTGCTGTAAAACCTCGTGCAGTGCCTTCGTCTGCTCGAAGCTAATTGCAGCGGGTTGTTTCAATACCGATATTACTTCCTCTTGTTTCATTACCAATTTGCAAGGGTTGCATTAAAGATATCCTGAGTGATACGGGTGAATATTTCTTCTAAAGCAGTAGCCAATACTGCCCCCTGAAGCTGGGCATTGGCAGGATAATCATAGTAAAAACTGAATCTCCTGTCCAAAATGTCTTTTTCCGGGTTCAATGTGTTATAGAATCTTAAGTTCACAACGATCGTCAACCTGTTTTGCGCCGCGGTACTTTGGGCTGTGGCACTCATAGGGGACACGTAGTAATCTACAATTTCGCCTTCATAGACGAGGTCGCCATTTTCATTGGTAAGGTTCAGGTTGGTCTGGCTTTGAATTAGATCCTGAAGCTGCAGGGTAAAGGTGCGGTCGATCCCGGGCTCCACAATTGGTGCTGCATTCTGAAAATAATTCACCTGGAAGGTCTCGGCATTTCCAACATCGGCACCCGAGAAGGAATAGATGCCACAGGAAGTAAAGCTCAAAAGGAGTAAAGAAACCAGTAGCAATTGGATTTTTTTCATAAAATAATAGGTGTCAAAAATGACATTTTTAGAGGTCGTATTGTTTGATCTTTCTGTACAGGGTTCGCTCGCTTATTCCCAACTCATCCGCAGCGGCCTTTCTTTTTCCATTGTGGCGCTCCAAAGATTTCTTAATAAGCTCCAACTCCTTATCCTGTAAAGAAAGAGTTTCTTCTTCCTCAATTTCTTCAGCAAAATAATATTTATCCTGCTTATCGGGAGTATTTTGCTGCGGAATTTGAAGAACTTCCAGTTGTTCATCAGTAATTTCTTCCGGAATCACCTCTTCTTCATCATTACCATATATCTTCTGAATGAGTCCCTCATTGTCTTCTTTTACCTTTTGATGACTGTCATTTTCCATAAGCTCCATGGTGAGCTTCTTGAGGTCATTGAGATCGCTTTTCATATCAAAAAGGACCTTATAGAGGATCTCCCGTTCATTACTGAAATCGCTTTCCTTTTTCTTTTCCTCGATCACTGCCGGAAGGTTGCTCGAAAATCCCGGTAAATATTCCTTTAACTTTACAGCATCTATGCTTCTTTCCTGTTCCAGAACAGAGATCTGTTCGGCGATATTTCGCAGCTGTCTTACGTTTCCGTTCCAGCGGTATTTTTGCAGGAGCGCAACAGCGTCATCTTCTAAACGTACGGTGGGCATTTTATATTTCTGAGCAAAGTCGGCTGCAAATTTCCTGAAAAGTAGGTGAATGTCATCCTTTCGCTCACGCAATGGCGGCAAATAGATCTCCACAGTGCTTAAACGATAATAAAGATCTTCCCTGAATTTCTCCTTTTTGATGGCGTCTGCCATGTTCAGGTTTGTGGCTGCTACAATACGAACGTTCGTTTTTTGCACTTTTGAAGACCCCACCTTGATAAACTCTCCGTTCTCCAGAACACGTAACAGGCGCACCTGGGTGGTCAATGGTAATTCTCCCACTTCATCAAGAAAGATGGTTCCGCCATCGGCAACCTCAAAATATCCGTTTCGGGTTTGGGTAGCTCCGGTAAAAGCACCTTTTTCATGCCCGAACAATTCACTGTCAATAGTACCTTCGGGAATAGCACCGCAGTTCACTGCAATATATTTTCCATGTTTGCGATGGGAGAGGGCGTGAATGATCTTTGGAATACTTTCCTTACCAACTCCACTTTCCCCGGTGACCAGAACAGAAATATCTGTTGGGGCCACCTGCATGGCCTTTTCAACTGCCCTGTTTAATTTTTGGTCATTCCCCAGAATGCCAAATCGCTGTTTTATCGCCTGAATGCTTTCCATATTTTAAATCAAATTCCAATAAACAAGCACCAACTTCCGACATAGGTGCGGGAAATTCTGTAATATCTTTTTAAAAAATTAACTGCTGGAGTATATATTATGTTGGTGCAAACCTGTTACTTTTCTTAAACCTTAAACCTTAAACCTTAAACCTTAAACCTTAAACCTTAAACCTTAAACCTTAAACCTTAAACCTTAAACCTTAAACCTTAAACCTTAAACCTCAAACCTTAAACCTCAAACCTACTGCCAACTGATCACTGAGCACTGAATACTAATTATTCTCGCTATACCCCACAGCTTCTCCTATTAAGGTAGCGCTGGTGCAATCGTTGATCTTTACCATCACAAAATCCCCGACCTTATAATTCTCTTTTGGGAAAACTGCAACTGTATTCTGAGTGGTTCTTCCGCTCCAGTGGGCATCAGATTTTTTAGATTCTTTTTCTATTAATACCTCTACAGTTTTTCCAACAAATTGCTTTGTTCTGTAGTGGCTGTGCTGTTGTTGCAAATTCACGATCTCGGTAAGCCTTCTCTTTTTCACCTCCTCTGGCACATCATCTTCCATCTTCCTGGCAGCCATAGTTCCCGGTCTTTCAGAATAGGCAAACATAAATCCAAAGTCATACTTTACGTACTCCATCAGGGAAAGTGTGTCCTGGTGATCTTCTTCCGTTTCTGTTGGAAAGCCGGTGATCATGTCCTGGGAGATGGCACAATCGGGCATTAATCTTCTAATGTTGTCAATCAACTCGAAATATTCTTCCCTGGTGTGCAGGCGGTTCATTTCCTTTAAGATCCTGTCACTTCCGCTTTGCACCGGCAGGTGAATGTATTTACAGATGTTCGGGTATTTTGCCATGGCTTCGATGACATCCAGCGTCATATCCTGCGGATTGGAAGTAGAGAATCTTATCCTCATTTTTGGATGAGCTTCGGCCACCATGCGAAGAAGTCCTGCAAAATTTGTTGCGGTTGCTTTCTGAATTTCAGAAGCGTTCTTGAAATCCTTTTTAAGTCCGCCGCCATACCATAAGTAGCTGTCCACATTCTGTCCCAAAAGTGTGATTTCTTTGAAGCCTTTTGCTGCAAGATCATTCACTTCCTCCATAATGCTCTGTGGATCACGGCTTCGTTCCCTTCCGCGGGTAAAAGGCACCACACAGAAAGTACACATGTTGTCGCACCCACGGGTAATGGATACAAAAGCTGAAACGCCGTTGCTCTGTAAACGCACGGGAGAAATGTCTCCATAAGTTTCCTCTTTAGAAAGGATAACATTTACTGCGTTTCGTCCTTCTTCGACTTCATTGATAAGGTTTGGCAGATCTTTATACGCATCGGGTCCTACCACCAGGTCTACGATCTTCTCTTCCTCAAGGAATTTAGCTTTGAGACGTTCGGCCATACAGCCAAGTACGCCCACTTTCATTCGGGGGTTTATTTTTTTTACCGCATTATATTTTTCAAGCCTTTTACGTACGGTCTGTTCTGCTTTATCTCTAATTGAGCAGGTATTAATAAGGACAAGGTCGGCTTCCTCAAGGCTTTGAGTGGTGTCAAAGCCTTCTTTAGCAAGAATGGAAGCTACGATCTCACTGTCGCTAAAATTCATCTGGCAGCCGTAGCTCTCGATCATCAGCTTCTTGCCATTTCCGGCCTTAGGCTCCATTACCAGTGCGTTCCCCTGCTGTTTTTCGTCAATAATCTTCTCCATAATTCGAAATCTACCCTTTGGTATTTGAACGTGCAAAGATACGTTTTTAGTTGAGATGTGACAAAGTGACAGGAATAAATAATGCTATTTTAAGGAGGTCTTAAAAAAGTCATTTATGAAAATAAAAAAGCGATATTTAAAAATTCCTATACTTTTGCAAAACAAAAAAAAGATACTATGGCAAAGAATTTAGTGATCGTAGAGTCCCCTGCTAAGGCAAAGACCATCGAAAAATTTCTGGGCAAGGATTACATCGTTGCTTCGAGTTTTGGTCATATTGCCGATCTACCTACAAAAGAACTTGGGGTGGATACCGAGGGTGATTTTACTCCTAAATATATAGTATCCAAAGACAAGCGGGAAGTAGTCAAAAAACTTAAAAGTCTTGCTAAGAATGCCGAGATGGTTTGGCTGGCCAGTGATGAGGACCGGGAAGGAGAAGCCATTGCATGGCACCTGGCCGAAGAGCTGGACCTCGACAAGGATAAAACAAAGAGGATTGTTTTTCATGAGATTACAAAATCGGCTATACTTAAAGCGATAGAGAATCCTCGTGGGATCAATTATAACCTGGTGAATGCGCAGCAGGCCCGCCGGGTGTTGGATAGACTGGTAGGATACGAACTTTCTCCTGTACTGTGGAGAAAAGTAAAGGGTGGTCTATCAGCCGGAAGGGTCCAATCTGTTTCTGTGAGACTAATAGTTGAACGGGAGCGGGAAATTCAGAATTTTAAGCCTGAAGCTTCTTTCAGGATAGATGCTGAATTCACTACGGAGGAAGGCAAAGTCTTTAAGGCAAAACTTCCGAAGAATTTTGATACAAAAGCAGAAGCCGAACAATTCCTTTCAGATAATCTGGATGCGAATTTCAAAGTTGCCGATCTTTCTACGAAACCGGCAAAGAAATCTCCGGCGCCACCATTTACAACTTCAACGCTTCAGCAGGAAGCCGCAAGAAAATTATATTTTTCGGTAAGTAAAACCATGACCATGGCCCAGCGACTTTATGAAGCGGGACATATTACTTATATGAGAACCGATAGTGTCAATCTTTCTGATGACGCAAGAAAGGGTGCCAAAAAAGAGATTTTGGAGGCCTATGGTGAAAAGTATAGCAAAACCAGACAATTTAAAGGTAAGAGCAAGGGGGCGCAGGAAGCTCACGAAGCTATAAGGCCTACAAATTTTGCTGCACACAGCGTGAGGGCCGACCGTGATGAACAGCGGTTGTATGAATTGATCTGGAAAAGAGCTATTGCCTCTCAAATGAGTGATGCACAGTTGGAAAGGACCAATGTGAAAATTGAGGCCGATAAGCACGACAAGCAATTCACGGCCAATGGTGAGGTTTTAAAGTTCGACGGATTTTTGAAGGTCTACCTTGAAGGCAGGGATGATGAAGACGAAGAACTGCAGGAGCAGGAAGGGATGTTGCCTGCGCTTAAGGTGAATGAGAAGCTTGAGAATAATTACATAACCGCAACAGAAAGATTTACCAGGCCTCCTTATCGTTATACTGAAGCTTCTTTGGTAAAGAAACTTGAGGAACTGGGAATTGGCCGTCCGTCAACATACGCACCAACTATTTCAACGATCCAAAACAGGAACTATATTGAAAAAGGATCTGTTGAGGGTACAGAAAGAAAGTATGTTCAGCTAACGCTAAGCGAACAAAAAATAAAAGAAAAGGAACTGACAGAAACTGTTGGCAGTGATAAAGGAAAACTTGTTCCAACCGATGTTGGAATGGTAGTGAACGACTTCCTGGTCAATCATTTTTCGAGTATTCTGGATTATAACTTCACGGCCAAGGTAGAGCAGGATTTTGATGACATTGCCGAAGGTAATGAGGAGTGGACAAAAATGATGAAAGATTTTTACAGTGATTTTCATCCCCACGTTAAAGACGTCGCCGAAAATGCCGATAGGGAAGTAGGAGAGCGTATCCTGGGAACAGATCCTAATTCGGGTAAGCCTGTGAGTGTGAGGCTTGGAAAATTTGGTCCCATGGTACAAATGGGTTCTGTTGAAGATGAAGAGAAACCAAAATTTGCCAGTCTGTCGCCAGATCAGAGTTTAGATTCTGTGACTTTTGAGGAGGCTATGGAGTTATTTAAGCTCCCGAAGGAGCTTGGAGAATATAAAGGAGAAAAAGTTGAGGTGAATAACGGGCGCTTTGGTCCATATGTTCGCTTCGGAAAGAAATTCGTTTCCCTTGAAAAAGGTGAGGACCCTATTGAGGTGACAATGGAGAGGGCGCTCGAGTTGATCAAGGAAAAGGAAAAAGCCGATGCTCCTATCTATGAATATAAAGGACTTCCGGTGCAAAAAGGAGTAGGTCGTTTTGGACCTTTCCTTAAGTGGAACGACATGTTCATAAATGTCAATAAGAAATATGATTTCGACAATCTTTCCGCAGAAGATATTGAAGAACTCATTGAAGATAAGATAAGGAAAGAGCGTGAGAAGGTGATACATCACTGGGAAGATGAGGGTATCAAGGTTGAAAAGGCAAGATGGGGGCGTTCTAATATTATACAGGGTAAGACCAAGATTGAGTTGCCTAAAACTGTTGATGCAGCAAAATTGACTTTGGAGGAGGTCAAGGATATTTTGGATAAAAAAGCTCCAAAGAAAAAAGCTGCTAAAAAGACTACCGGCACCAAAAAGGCTGCTGCCAAAAAAACGACCCGAAAAAAAACTGCCCCAAAAAAGAAATAACCTATGGAACTGGATTTTTTCACGCCGGTTAAGGAAGACCTTCTGGTGACTGACTCTGGCAAGCTGGGATCTTCATTGGAAATTTATACTGAGAATAAGACTTTCCCTGATCTGGAAGGGGTGAAAATCGCCTTTTTCGGAGTCCTCGAAGACAGGCTCAATGAAGAGAGAAGTGGGGAGCCATTTGACCTAGATGGCATCCGCAGGGAATTTTACAATCTCTATCCCGGAAACTGGCACCTTCCAATGGCCGATCTTGGAGATATTCAGAGAGGAGAGACTGTTGAAGACACCTTTTTTGCGGTACAGTCGGCTGTAAACTCATGTCTCAAAAAAGGGATTATTCCGGTGCTTTTGGGTGGCAGTGAAGATATTGTATATGCTCAGTATAGAGCTTATGATGGGGTAGAGCAAATGGTGAACCTCGTGAATATCGATGCCCGGTTTGACCTGGGTGATGCCGATAAACCTATAAGTAACCGGTCTTATGTAGGCAGGATCGTGGTCACAAAGCCCTATAATCTATTCAATTACTCTAATCTTGGCTATCAAACATACTATAATTCGCAGGATGAGATTGAGTTGATGGAGAGGTTATTCTTTGATGCATACCGGTTGGGTGAGGTTACAGGAGATATCACCGTGGTAGAGCCGGTAATGAGAGATGCTAATTTGGTAGGACTCGACCTGGAAGCAGTGAGTGGAGGAGCCTTAGGCAACCATAGACTAAAATCCCCCAATGGTTTTGATGGAAGGGAAATCTGCGCTTTGGCGCGATACGCAGGGATTAGCGATAAGGTTTCGTCTTTCGGCATCTACGAATATTCTTCCGAATTTAATTTTCCTGCATCAAATATGTTGGTGGCACAAATTCTCTGGTATTTTACTGAGGGAGTAAATTTTAGGAAGAATGAAAATACTATTTCCGCAAAAAAGGAGTTTATAAGATATCAGGTCCCAATTGATGAGGAGGTGTTGGTATTTTATAAAAGCCCCGTTAGCGGTCGCTGGTGGATAGAAATTCCTTTTATTTCACCTTCGAATAATAAACTAAAAAGACACACGTTATTACCTTGCACGCAAGGAGATTATCTTGATGCCTGCAATCAAATCATCCCGGAAAGGTGGTATAAAACGAAAAGGAAAAACGAAATTTAACGATATAAACATCTGTAGCTCCGTGCATTTTACCTAATAAAATTGTTTATTAGAAAATAAATAAATAGGTTTACTGCCTTGAAGCTATTATGTCCTAACTTTGAGAGATATTATGAGGAAACTTTTTTCGCTTATTGCTGTAATTTCTGTTTTGGCCTCTTGTGGCCGCGGTGATCAAGGGCAATTGGTAGGTGCGCAGGGGAAAAAATGGCATCCCGAGAAGCCTTTGGGAATGACATTGATCCCGGGTGGGGCATTCATCATGGGTAAAAGTGATGACGATATTGCCGGTTTGAACAATGCACCTCCAAAAACGGTTACTGTTCGCTCCTTTTACATGGACGAGACCGAAATAACCAATGCGGAGTACCGTCAATTCGTGAACTGGGTAAAAGATTCGGTTACACGAATGAAGCTTGCGATCTTTGCCGAAGAAATTGGTGAAACTCCAGGGACAGGAGGAATCGGGGAATTTGCTTTTGCCGATACCGAAGAGGCTGATATGACTCCCTACGAGAAATACATGTACGATAACTATTACAGCCTGGGAGGTTACGAAGGAAGAAAGATCAACAAGAATGTTGATGTTATTTGGGACACCCGTGATTATCCAGATGAATATTATGCAGAGGTTATGGACACCCTGTATATTCCTATAGAAGAAGCTTACAATGGACAGCGTTCTTTTGACGTAAATCACTTAAAATTCCGGTACACCTGGATGGATGTGAGTTCTGCTGCCAGGGATGAACCAGGAAAGCGTGCCGATTATATTAAAACCGAAGAAATAAAGATTTATCCGGATACTACTGTCTGGATCAAGGACTTTAATTATAGCTACAACGAGCCAATGCACAATGACTACTTTTGGCATGATGCGTATGGTGATTATCCTGTGGTGGGAGTTTCCTGGAAACAGGCCCGTGCATTTGCACAGTGGCGAACTCTTTACCACAATGCCTACAGAAAAGAAAGAGGTAAGCACAACGTTAATTCCTACCGTTTGCCTACAGAGGCAGAATGGGAATACGCAGCTCGTGGAGGATTGGAATCTGCCAGTTATCCCTGGGGTGGACCTTACACTAAGAACGACAGAGGTTGCTTTATGGCAAACTTTAAACCTCTGAGAGGAGATTATGCGGCCGATCAGGCTTTGTATACCGTTGAAGCGAAATCATATGAACCCAACGATTACGGCCTGTACAATATGGCAGGAAATGTTGCTGAGTGGGTTTTCTCTTCCTACGATCCCGCTTCATATGAGTATTCATCATCTATGAACCCGTCTGTTAATGATGAAGAGAACATGAAAAAAGTTGTTCGTGGTGGTTCATGGAAAGATGTGGCATATTTCCTTCAGGTAAGTTCCCGAGATTACGAATACGCAGATTCTGCCCGAAGCTATATTGGCTTTAGAACTGTGCAGGATTATTTGGGTACCGATCTTACCCTGAACCAGGCAAGATAAAAAATCCCTATTTTCACACAATAACCTATTAAAAAAGAGAACTAAATTTTTATTTATTATGGCACAATCAAAGTCAAGTAAGAAGTTAATGAACATGGTGTATGGTTTGGGTGCATCTGTGGTTATCCTTGGAGCACTATTTAAAATCATGCACTGGCCTTTTGGTAACCTTATGCTTATCATAGGTCTAATTGTAGAAGCAATTGTATTTGCTGTATCTGCATTCGAACCTGTAGACGATGAAGTAGACTGGTCACTGGTTTATCCTGAACTTGCAGGTGGTGAAGCAACTACCCGTAATAATCAGGCTCTTGTAAGCGATCAGGACACAGAAGGAATGCTTTCCCGCAAACTTGATGATATTCTTCGTGAGGCTAAGATCGATGCCGGTCTTATGAGCAGCCTTGGAGAGAGCATTAGAAACTTTGAAGGTGCCGCAAAAAATATCACTCCTACTGTAGATGCTATGGCTTCTCAAAAGAAATATAGCGAAGAGATGAGCCTTGCAGCAAATCAACTTGAATCTTTGAACAGTATTTATAAAGTACAGGTGGAGTCTGCTTCACGCCAGGCTGAAGTAAATGACGCCGTTGCCGAGAATGCCCACAGATTGAATGAACAAATGGAGTCATTGGCTTCAAATCTTTCTTCTTTGAACAATGTCTATGGAGGAATGCTTTCTGCGATGCACGTAAAGGCGTAATTAATTATTTTAAGAACAAACTAAAAATAGAGAATGGCGTCTGGAAAACAATCACCAAGACAGAAGATGATAAACCTGATGTATCTGGTTTTCATCGCAATGATGGCTCTAAACATGTCGAAAGAAGTACTTACTGCTTTCGGGATGATCAACGAAAGTTTAGCCGAATCAAATGCCTCTGTTACTGAAAGAAATATCGCTGCTATGGCAGGGTTGGCAGCAAAAGCTGAAGAGCAGCCGGTTAAATATGCACCACTAAAAGAAAAAGCTGAGCAAATTCATAGTCTTACTACCGATTTCACCACCTACATAGATAACCTTAAAGAAAAAGCCCTTGAGGATATCGAAGGAGAAGAGCGACAGGATTATGAAGCTATGGATCAATCTGCAAAACTTGATGAATATCTTTTTTCGAGTGGACAGCCAAGTGAAGCAGGGAAAGAATTTCTTGCCGAAATTGAAAAATACCGTGAAGGAGTTGCAGGGATCTTAGATGAAGGATTCCCTCAAATAGCTTCAGAAGTTAGAAGAGAATTTAGTACCGAACCTATAGTTGATGGTGAAGGGGTGAAGAGACCATGGTTGTCTTATAACTTTGAAGGTTTCCCTTTAATTGCTTCTATTACCAAATTGACTCAGATGCAGGGAGACGCTAAATCTGCAGAGAACGATGCACTTTCAGCAATGCTATCGGGTCAACTTCAAAGTGATGTTTCCTTAACTAACTATGAGGCAATTGTAATTCCCGACAAAACTGCCTTCTTCACGGGAGAGCAATTTTCCGGAAAAGTTGTATTAGGAAGACTTGATCCATCCCTTCGTTTTGAAAATGTTGTTATTAATGGTAACGATATAGAATCTACACAAGCGGGACAGGTACAACTTAAATTTCCTGCAGGAAATGTAGGAGAGCAAAAGATTACTGGCCAACTCCAGTTTAAAGAAGGAGATTCTATTGTTACTATTCCTGTTAGCAGTTCTTACAGCGTGATTCCGAAACCGAATTCTGCTGTGATTTCTGCAGATAAAATGAACGTAGTGTATCGTGGAGTTGCAAACCCAATGACCATCTCCATTCCCGGAGTTGGTAATGTTTCGGCAAATGCACCGGGTCTTAGATCTGCAGGTGGCGCAGGTAACTACATCATGGATGTAACTACATTACAAGCTCGTGAAGTAACCATCAACGTAAGCGGTGAGCTTCCAGGTGGGGAGAGAGTAAGCGACAGTAAAACATTTAGAGTACGCGATATTCCAAGACCTGTTGGAACTGTAAGAGGGGAAGACGGTACGGTGAGAATGCAGCGTCAAAACCTTGAAATTTCAACCATCGGTGCTGCTTTACCCGACTTTGAGTTTGATGTTGACCTGAGAGTGACAGGATTTAAATTCCGTGTTCCGGGGCAACCAACAATTCAGGTGAGAGGCCAAAAGCTGGACCAGAGTGCCATTGGAGCTTTGAGAAGAGCAGGAAGAGGAGAGACTATTCAGATCTTTGATGTGGAAGCTCAACTTGCAGGTAACTCAAGTTACAAGCTAAAACAGGTGTCTCCTGTACTGGTTGAATTAACAAATTAAAATTTTGAACATGAACTGGAACCAATTTTTGTTAGGATTATGTGGATTGCTCGTTTCGGTGACGTCTTTTGGTCAAAGTAACCTATTGAATGCCAAGAGTCCGGACGAGATAGGAACTCCTACCAAAGCTGAAATTGCTTATGGAAAGAATGATCCTTTGGAATATGGATATGTGGATGACAGGGATGTACTGTGGGCAAAGACCACCTGGGAGATCATTGATCTCGATGAAAGGGTGAACTTTCCTTTGTACTACCCCATTGATACTAATCAAATTGGAAGTTCAAGACGTTCCCTTTATGATGTTTTGGTTGCCGGCATAAAAAGCGGAAAAATCAAAAACATCTACGCCGATTCCTATTTCAATGACAAGCGTACGTTAAAGGACATACAGGCTGCCCTGTCAAAAGTTGATACTACAGATCTTGGGATCGAGCAGTATAACGCAGGCGAGGAGATCGATCCTCAATATATTAGCCGTAGAGACATCTCTTCTGCCGATATTGCTGAGTACCATATTCGCGGATACTGGTATTTCGATAAACGCCAGGCCGAGTTGAAGTACAGGCTATTAGGAATCGCTCCTGTAGCACCCGATGTTAACTTTATTGATGAGGGTGGTGCTTCCGCTCTGGTTGAGCTGTTCTGGGTATGGTTCCCGGGGGCGCGTGAAGTGCTTAATGAAGCTTATGCCTTTAATCCTGAAAATACGTCAAACCCTGTTTCTTTTGATCACTTGCTCAACGCGAGGAGGTTCAATGCAGTAATCTATGCAGAAGATAACGTGCAGGGTGACAGGCAGGTGGATGACTATATTAGCAACAATGCTTTTATGCAGTTACTGGAGTCTGAACGGATTAAAGAACAGATAAGGAACTTCGAACAAGATATGTGGAATTATTAGAAAATTCCTGTCTAATATTAAAACGCCTTCTTTACCGGAAGGCGTTTTTTTTATGCATAATTTTGCAGCATGAAGGACTTTATAATTGTGGGAGCCGGCCTTAGCGGGGCCTGTCTTGCTTACCGCCTTGAAAAAGCAGGTAGATCATTTATCGTCTTTGATGATGATAGTCAGAGAGCTTCTAAAGTAGCCGGAGGGTTTATAAATCCTGTCATTCTCAAACGCTTTACCCTGGCCTGGAAAGCCGATGAGCAGCTCAAAAAAGCTCATAAGTTTTATCGGGATATGGAACAGCACCTGGAAAAGACCTTTTTGAACCCATTAGAAGTCTTTAGAAGGTTTTCTTCTATCGAGGAACAAAACAACTGGTTTGCTGCTGCCGATAAGCCGCGGCTTGCGCCCTTTTTGGATACCAGGCTCGTGCCGGTAGTTAACAAAAATATTCCCGGAAAATTTTCCTTCGGAAAGGTACTGGGTACCTCACGGATCGATCTGCGCTACCTGTTGGAATCCTATTCTGAACATCTAGAGACAAAGGCTTGGATTAGTAAGGAAAGCTTTGAGTATGATAAGTTAGAACTCACTTCTGAAGGAGTTAAATACAAAGACATACCTGCCAAAAAGGTCATTTTTTGTGAAGGTTTTGGACTGCTTAAGAACCCTTTCTTTAATTATCTTCCTTTAAGAGGGAATAAAGGTGAATATATTATTATAAAGGCTCCGGGTCTTGATCTTAAAGTAGGAGTAAAATCATCCATTTTCATCTTCCCTGCCGGAGGAGATCACTATGCTGTAGGTGCCACTTATAGTAATACGGACAAGACCCCGGAACCCACTGCGGCAGCACGTGAAGAACTTGTGGAGAAGCTGAAAGACCTTATTAAAATAGATTTTGAGATTGTTGACCAGGTAGCCGGGCTGCGACCATCAACCATTGACAGAAGGCCATTGGCGGGGCAGCATCCGGTGCACGAGAATTTATATACTTGTAACGGGTTTGGAAGCCGGGGTATTTTAATAGCTCCATCAATATCAGAGGAGCTCCTGGAAAATATTGAAGAAGGAAAACCTTTAGACCCGGAGACGGATATTTCCAGGTTCACAAAGAAATGGTTTAAGAAGGCCTAATCTTTTGTCTTTTTTGGATCATAGGAAAAAAAGAAATTGATCCAAATATTCCTGCTCCAGCGTGCAATGACCGGTAAAAAAATTACCAGTACGGCAACTATGGCAATAAAGGTATGGAGTAGAGAGAGCTCAAAACACCAATATGAGAGCACAAAAGCTGCTGTTGCAAAGGCAATTCCTACCGCATAACTCACATACATAGCTCCAAAAAAGAAGGAGGGTTCCATTTTGTATTTAGTTCCGCAGTTAGAGCACCGCTCATGCATTTCGAACAGCTGGGAAATTTTGTAAGGATTATCTTCTTTATACATGCTCTCTTCATGGCATACGGGACAAGTGCCTGTGAAGATGCTATACAATTTACTGCCTTTTAAAAAATTCATTAGATTCAAAATACTCTCAAATTTAAACATCTTATTTAAGTTGGAGTGGAAAAAGGCTCCAATCTATTTGGACCAAGTGAAGCTTAAACCCTTTTAAATTAATCTGCTGCATATGAATGCATTTTTTTTTACCCCGGAAAAATGAGCATCTTTGCAAAAATTTCGAAAGAGAATGTTGAATATTCACAATTTGTCGGTCTCCTTTGGGGGAGAGTATTTGTTTGAAGAGATCACCTTTAGGCTTGGTGCCGGGGACAGAGTGGGATTAATAGGGAAAAACGGAGCCGGGAAATCTACCATGCTAAAGATCTTGAGTGGGGAAATGGAGCCGGATACGGGGCAAATAGCTGCCGATAAGGATCTTAAGATCGGTTTTCTAAAACAGGATATTGATTTTGTTGAAGGTCGCACTGTACTTGAAGAATCCTACCAGGCTTTTGAGGAGATCAAGAAGCTGGAAAAACAACTGGAAGAGATCAATACCCAATTGGCCGAACGTACAGATTATGAAAGTGAAAAATATCATGACTTAATGGTAGATCTCAATGATGTGCAACATCAGTACGAGATACATGGGGGTTATAATTATCAGGGGGAAACTGAACGTATCCTTCAGGGACTTGGATTCAAAAGGGAGGATTTCAATAAACTCACCGATACTTTCTCGGGAGGATGGAGAATGAGGATCGAACTGGCTAAGCTCTTACTTCAGCAGAATGATATTCTGCTTCTCGATGAGCCAACAAACCACCTGGATATAGAATCTATCATTTGGCTCGAAGGCTTCCTGAACAATTATCCGGGCGCTGTGGTCATTGTATCTCACGATAAGATGTTCCTGGATAATGTGACTAACCGCACGATCGAAATTTCCCTTGGAAGGATCTATGACTTTAATAAACCTTATTCCAAGTATCTGGTTCTGAGGAAGGAGCTAAGGGAGCAGCAGTTGGCATCCCAGAAAAACCAGGAGAAGCAAATTCAGCAGACAGAAAAACTTATTGAGAAATTCAGGGCCAAGGCATCAAAAGCAAGTATGGCGCAATCGCTTATCAAAAAGCTGGATAAGATCGACAGAATTGAGGTGGATGAGGATGATAATTCGGTTATGAATCTCAAGTTTCCGGTATCTGTTGTTCCGGGAAAGGTTGTTGTCGAAGCTCATCATATTTCGAAAAGTTATGGGCATAAAACTGTTTTAAAAAATATTGACCTTCTTATTGAGCGGGATTCAAAAACTGCATTTGTGGGACAGAACGGGCAGGGGAAATCTACCCTGGCCAAGATCATTGTCGGGGAACTGGATCATAAGGGAGAGTTGAAGCTGGGGCATAACGTGCAGATTGGTTACTTTGCGCAGAACCAGGCCGAATATCTCGACGGTTCTAAGACAGTTCTTGACACCATGATCGATGCTGCAAATGAAAAGAACCGCTCAAAAGTGAGAGATATATTAGGATCTTTCCTTTTCCGGGGAGACGAAGTTGAAAAATATGTACGCGTACTTTCGGGAGGAGAGAGAAACAGGCTGGCGCTGGCAAAGTTAATGTTGCAGCCTTTCAATGTGTTGGTAATGGATGAGCCAACCAACCACCTCGATATCAAATCCAAGAATGTTTTAAAAGATGCTTTAAAAAGCTTTGAAGGCACTCTTATTTTGGTTTCTCACGACAGGGATTTTCTACAGGGGCTTACTAATAAGGTTTATGAATTCAAGGATCATAGGATAAAGGAATATCTGGGCGATATTGACTACTACCTCGACCAGCGAAAAGTGGAGAATCTAAGAGAAGTTGAAAAACGCGATGTAGTAAAACAAGCTCCCAAAGAAAGCAACAAGGACTCCTATCAAAACCAGAAGAAGCTCAAGTCGCTTAACAACAAGTTGAGCAATATTGAGGCTAAAATCACGAAACTCGAGAAGGAGATCGGGGAGAAGGATCTTGAGATCGCCAAGAACTATGAACAGACAATGGCACAACCTGATTATCTGGAGAAGTATCAGGCTAAAAAGAAGGAACTGGAAAAAGCTATGAAAGAGTGGGAGCAGGTCCAGTTAGAACTTGAACAGGTAAATTAGGTACATGTACGAACACTTTTTTCAATGTCCCTATTGCTGGGAGGAGATCTCAATGTTACTGGATGATACAGTGAGGCAGCAAAAATACATTGAAGATTGTGAGGTGTGTTGTAATCCTATAGAGGTTGAAGCTGTCTTTGAGCAAAGGGAATTAATATCATTCGAAGCCAGGGATATTGAACAGTGAGAATTAAAACCTTCCTAAAGTGACCTTTTTGGAACAGTATTTTGCGTAATTTCTTTCAAATCTCAAATCCTGATAAATGAAGACTTCATTTGAATTTTCTGACAATGTCCTGGGAATTATCCTGGAGCATAAAATGGATCATTACAACCTGAAGCAGATCCAGCAAATGCTTCAGGAGAAGATCGAGAAATACAATGAAATAAATGTCTACGTGGAAGATCGTAATAACGACGGGATCACTCTAAAAGCAGTTTTTAAAGACCTGCTTTTTGAGATGAAGCAAAAAGACTCTTTACGTAAGATAGCGGTGGTTACAGATGCTAAATTATTCCAACTATTCACTGAGGTAAAGAAAATGTTAGTTGATGCCCAGGTAGAATCTTTTGAAAAAGAGGAGCGTATGAAGGCTATGAATTGGGTGATGGAATAAAATTAAAAAACCTTTGGAGATTTAAAAATTGACTGTATATTTGCAGTCCAATATCGCGGGATAGAGCAGTAGGTAGCTCGTCGGGCTCATAACCCGAAGGTCACTGGTTCGAGTCCAGTTCCCGCTACTAACAGCCCTTCAGAAATGAGGGGCTTTTTTTATGGGTGAATTTGTAGTTTACGTTCTTTACTCAAAGAATCACAAGAAGACTTACTGTGGACAAACTTCCAATTTAATAGCACGGTTCAGGGACCACAACGAACTGGGAACAAAAGGTTACGCCAAAAACCATCGGCCATGGGAGGTAATTCATATAGAAATTTATGAAAGCAGACCAGAGGCTCTGGCACGAGAGAAGGAATTAAAATCAGGGAAAGGTCGGGAATGGATAAAGAAATATCTCTTAAAACAGGTTTAGAGTCGGGCTCATATCCGCCGCGGCGGACACTGGTTCGAGTCCAGTTCCCGCCACTAAAAAAAACCACCTTAAAAAGAGGTGGTTTTTTTATTTCTGCATTGTTTATCAGTGTTCTGTTGTGTCCTCTCCAGTTCGAGTCCATCTTTCGTTTTAACTATTTAAGTATTTGCTTAAATAACTTATAAACTGTAGTTTTGGGAGATGGAAAACAATGGCTGCATACGGAAAGAAGCAGATTTGAATCAAATCAAACGGTGTCGACAACAAATATTCGAAGCCGAAGAGGCTGTGGGCACTTTAACCGATAAGCTCTCATTGGTAAGCAACAGCGTAAGATTAAAGATTCTTTATGTCCTTCAGGCAGAAGAAAGATTATGTGTTTGTGATTTAAGTGATATCCTGAACATGACGATACCAGCAGTGTCACAGCATTTGCGAAAGCTGAAGGATAGAGATTTTGTAAAATCAGAAAAGGAAGGGCAGACCATTTTTTATTCACTGCGGGATGACCATCGACAACTTCTTGCTCCCTTTTTTAATTTATTGGACCACCAACCTGAAGCTATATGAAAGCAAAAACCAATCTACTTGGAGTGGGAATTTTAACCGGGATCGCCAGTTCTCTTTGTTGCATAACTCCCTTACTTGCTTTCGTAGCTGGAACGGGAGGTATTGGAGGTGCATTTGATTGGCTGGAGCCTTTCAGGTGGCCTCTTGTAATAGTTTCATTGGTTGCTTTAGGATTCGCCTGGTATTTGAACCTGAAGGCTACACAAGATGATGACTGTGGTTGTGACACGAAAACCGAACCTTCTTTCTTCCAGTCCAGAACATTTTTGGGTGGAGTAACTGTTTTTGTTGCTCTGAGTCTGGCATTCCCTTACTATGCAGAAGCTTTTTATCCTTCCAATGAAAAGGAGGTTGTGTTCGTGCAGGAGAAAAACATTCGGACCACTGAATTCTTAGTGAGCGGGATGACCTGCGCTGGATGTGAGGGTCATGTAAAATCTGAAGTTAACAAGCTAAACGGTATTGTCTCCTGCAAAGTATCTTACGAAGAAGGTAATACCATAGTTGAATATGATAGTACCCGCACGAACGTTGAAGAAATAAGGACGGCAATTGAACGGACAGGATATAAAGCCACAAAAATAGAAAGACCATGAAGAAATATGATGTTATAGTAATAGGTTCAGGTATGTCGGGTATGACTGTTGCAAACAAGTGTGCTTCCAAAGGATTAAAAGTAGCTGTGACAGATGAGTTACCTTATGGTGGAACTTGTGCTCTTCGTGGTTGTGACCCGAAAAAGATAATTATTGGTGCTACCGAAGTTAGAGACTTCGCTCAACGTCTGGCAGGTAAGGGTATTAATAGGGTTCCTGAAGTAGAATGGAAGGACGTTATGACTTTTAAGCAGGAATTTGTAGATGCAATGCCTGAAAAAATTGAGAAAGGATACAAACACAACGGTATCGACACCTATCACGGTGCCGCTCGCTTCATCGACAATGATTCAGTCGAAATTGATTCGGAAATTTTAAAGGGAGGTAAGATTGTTATTGCCACTGGAGCAAGGCCACGCCAGTTGAAATTTGACGGTGGCAATTATGCATTGACCAGTACAGATTTTTTAAACCTGAAGGAGCTGCCGAAATCTATAATCTTCATAGGTGGTGGATACATTGCCTTTGAGTTTGCACATATAGCTAAAAGATGTGGAGCAGAAGTCACAATCATACATCGGGGACCTCGCCCTTTGGAGAATTTTGATAAGGATATAGTTCAGCATTTGTCGGAGGCTACCAGAAAACTGGGAGTAAGATTGGTGCTGGACACCAACGTCACGAGAATCAAAAAGGACACAATAGGTTATACGGTAATTGGTGAAACAAATGGTTCCGAAACAGAGTTTACAGCTGAAGCTGTTTTCAACAGTGCGGGAAGAGTACCACATATTGATGGCTTGAACTTAAAGGCGGCATCTGTTAATTATAACAAGAAGGGAGTTGAGGTTAACGACTACTTACAAACTACCTCAAACCCATCTATTTATGCTGCTGGTGACGCTGCCGATACCGCTGGGCTTCCATTAACCCCAGTAGCTGTTTATGAAGGTCATGTCATTGCTTCTAACATATTAAAGGGTAATAATAAAAAACCAGAATATCCACCGATGCCGTCAGTTGTCTTTACCTTACCATCTATGGCTTCGGTAGGTCTAACTGAAGTGGAAGCGGAGAAAGCTGGGTTAAATATCAAAGTGAACACCAAGACAGTTCCAGAGTGGTTCAATGCTAAACGTCTTAACGTTCAGGAATATGCTTATAAAACCATAATAGACACTGATAAAGGTACTTTGGTGGGAGCTCACCTCATTGGTCCAGGGGTAGAAGAAACAATTAATTTTTTCTCCCTTGCGATGTACAAAGCGATACCAGTACGAGATTTAAAGAAAATGATTTATGCGTATCCGACAATGGGTTCGGATATCACATCAATGTTATAAAAACTGATATGGAGACTATATTAGAATCAAATCTTACATGTCCTCATTGTAAGAATGCCAGGGAAGAAATAATGCCCACAGATGCTTGCCAATTCTTTCACGAATGCTCCAGTTGTGGAACCATAATTAAACCGTTGGAGGGTGATTGCTGTGTGTTTTGTAGTTACGGTTCTGTCCCGTGTCCACCAATTCAGGAAGCACGGTCATGTTGTGGTTCTGGAGATTAAGCCAAATTCGCAACAGCTACTAAATCCTTTATAAATTGGGTCGATATAACAAAATCTCCCGCTACTAATTAAAAAACCACCTTTTTGAGGTGGTTTTTTTTTCTGATCTGCTTAAAATAGGTACAGTAGTTTGAGTTTTTGAGAACTTTCGAATAAACGAGACCAATAATGTTATCTTTTAGAACTGCTTACAACATCTTTATATATTTTCCATTGCCCATCTACTTTCTTCCATATAGAAGAATAAGTTCCGGAGTCTATTTCCTGCCCTTCCTTGTTTAATAGCTCATAGGTGCCAATCTCATATGCAGTTTTTCCGAAATTTTCTACTTCAGTAGTTCTTGGTCTTACAGAAATTCCCTGCTCAATCATCATCTCATGGTGCTTTGCTATAGCTTCTCTCCCTCGAATTGGAGCGAAACCTGGAAATTTCACCATAGCATCTTCAGTAAAATGATTGGCTAACAACTCTGGATTATCATTAGCCATAGCCTGTTCCATCTCCTGAAAATTTTCTTGAATGTTTTTTCTGAAATTTTCAGATGATTCTGAATTACTCACTAATTCAACCATTTGCTGATTTAATGCAGGAGGAGGGATAATATTCCCGCTAAAGTTTACCTGGTCAAAATATTTGAGAAATCCAGCCTCCTTTGCAGCCTTTTCCAGGCGATCTGAACTGTTCTTATCGGGAAAAGTCCAAACTGCCATGAATTGGTAAGGCATCCTTTCGTGACCTGTGTTGTTGTTTACAGCAGTACCTACTATTTCTGCCCCGTTTGCCATGGCATTCATTAGAACAGGTTTTATTTCATTTTGAAAGAACTCAATGCGTTCCTGAGTTGATAATTGATGCCAGGTCGGCTTTGCTTTCCATATTTCAGTTAATATATAATTGTTCTCTGACTCGGTACCATTTTGTGCACAGATCCCGGAAACTATTAGCAGGTTAATGAATGAAAATAAAATTAGTTTTCTCATCTTAATTGGTTTTGGTTAATACGATGATTAGTTAAAAAACTGTAGAGGAAGGTAAAAGTTAAAAAGAATAATTAAATGCAGCAAAATATAAGAATATGTGTAGATGTGTTAGTATTTTGCCTATATAACAAAGCTGAATAGAATAAATTTTGATCCGGTGATACGGACATTGGAAGACAAAATCAGCACAGTCTGGAATGTTATTTTCTAAAGAGGTGAAAGAATGTCTCCCCTTATCGGGGTTAGGATGTCGTGCTTATCTATCGTATCAAGATCAATATACTCCCGTACATTACCACGCCCACACAAAAAGCGAAGAGATTACTTTCCCTTTCCTTCGGTAATTCTTCTTTAAGTACGTTCATGATCACCCCACCTGCTAAAAAGGAGAAGATGATACCAATGAATACCTCCGGAATACTTATAAATATTGAAAGCAACCATCCCAAAAAAACTGCGGCTACCAGGATCCATCTGCCTCTGGCCTGATAGCTTTTGCTGAAATGGTCCTCCAGGGCATGATCTGTCACTATAAAGTGGAAAGCCATGGCAATTGCATATAGTACGAAACTCTGCAAGGACTCTTCTTCACGATTTAACAACAGGTAACCTATTATAGCATTATAAACAGCAAAGGAAGAGACGTGGATCCAGAAGATGCCAAGATTCTTTTTTCCTCCTTCGTCGGGAGCTCTCTCAGATTCCCAGGACTTTTTAGATCGATTCTCCAATCCGTAGAAAAAGGTAAGACCTACAAGAGAGAGGAGAAAAACTTCCATTTCTGAGATCCTTTCCCAGCCAACAATTTCTGATTCGCTCACTTCATGTTGAATCTCATTCAACTCAGGAAAGGCTGCCAGAAATATGTAAGCAACAGAAATTCCGCCGGCAACAGATAACCATTTGCTTCGCGGAATATTGGTTAGTCTAAGTTTATTTGTGAATATATGTGTAAGGCAAAGAATTACTACCGCAAGAAAAGAATATAATAACATAGTGAAGACTTTCTTTCTCTAAGGTATAAAAACATCTCCGGTTAGGATTTTAAAAGAAGTATAAAAGGGGGAGGATTGGACTTTTTATTTTACGCTTAAAATCAGTCCGACATGTTCGATTTTCCCTTGAAAAAATAATTTTTAGCGGACTAATAAATCATGTTTTTTTACCATAACTATGATGTACATTTGATCATGATTATGCCGAAAAAGAAATTCATTTCAACCTCTGCGGTTCTTCTGCTCCTGCTGCTGCTATGGAACAGTAACAGCCTTTTTGCTGCTACTTCCGTTCTATATTATCCAGATCTGGAGGGCGATAGAAATCAGCAGGAACTTCTTATTTCTTCAGTAGGGGAGCAGGTCAATGAACTCTTTGATCCAAATATTCCTTTTCACAATAACCTTCATTTTTTTAAAGACGGGAATACTGCAGCTAAAAATTTTGAGGCTTATATTCTTCGTCATACAAACAGTTCTCTTAGTTATATCAAACGCTCCCGTTCTATTTCGCCAGGTTTGGGAGTTAAGGAGTTAATATTTCCATTTCACGTTTTTCTTTAGGTTTTGAGATTCATTTCTAAATAGAGCTCAATCAGCTCTTCCTGTGTCGTCACCTGCTGGCAGACACCTAAAATCAGTACCTGAATTTTAAAACTTAAAAAATGAAACTAGATATAATATTAGTAGATCTTGCCTTAGTGGCAGCGGTATTTGTGCCTTATGTTCTTTTTATCCTGCTTGGGAAAAAGGAAGAAAGGAAATTAAAAAACAGATTTTTAAAAGAAACAAAAAACCATACTCTTACTTTTAGTGAAGAGGACAAATGGAATAACAATCTTGTTGGACTGGATAAAGGTAAAGCCAGAATCTTAATTGTTCAAACAAGAAGACTGGGATTAGCTGTAGAATTCATTGATCTGAAGGAGGTGCGCAGCTGCGAAATTTTCAAGGAGGTGCAAACCATAAAAACAGAGGTGCGTTCAGAAGATATTCTCCAAAAACTGGGCCTTCAGCTAAAATTGAACAGCGGAGAGGTCAAGTTTGTAGAGCTTTACAATTGTGAAGAAACCTATGTACAGGACTATGAGTTGAAACATGCCGAAAAGTGGAACAAGACTATAAATGAGCTTATTGCTTTTCGTCCCACTCTGAATTCTGCTGCGTAAATGAGTTAAAGAAAAGGGAGTTTTACACAAAGCTCACTTTTCTTTATCTTTTAAACTATATAAAAATAAATGGTACTTCAATTTGTTTTACTTGTAGCCGGCCTTTTATTGTTGATCAAAGGGGCAGATTGGCTCGTGGAGAATTCTTCGGCCTTTGCACGGAAAAAAAGGATCTCTGAACTTGCTATCGGCCTCACTAGTGTGGCTTTTGGGACTTCGGCTCCGGAACTTGTTGTAAACGTGGTGGCCGCTTACCAGGGACATGAAGATATTGTCTTTGGGAACGTCATTGGCAGTAATAATTTTAACCTGCTTTTTATCCTGGGAGTAGCCGGACTTATTTCTCCTTTATTGGTGCAGAAAACCACTGTATGGAAGGAGATCCCTATTTCACTGTTGGCTGCTGCGATTCTTTACTTTCTGGTCAATGACTTTTTTGTTGATCAGCAAGGGACTTTAGGAAGATGGGATGCCCTTGTTTTAATCCTTTTCTTTCTTGCCTTTCTGTTTTACGTCTACAAACAGCTCAATTCGGAACCTTCCACCGCCGGGGAAGTTGTTCCTGCATCTTCCAATTTAAAGATTTTTGGCTTTATTGTCCTGGGTTTGGCAGGTTTGATAATTGGAGGTAGATTGGTGGTTGATAATGCAATGGAAATTGCTGCAACTCTTGGCGTGAGTGAAAAGATAATTGGTGTGACTATAGTTGCAGCCGGTACCTCCCTACCCGAACTCGCAACTTCTGTGATCGCAGCTTTTAAGAAAAACAACGATATTGCTGTTGGTAACATTGTAGGTTCCAACATCTTCAACATATTCTTCATTCTGGGGGTAAGTTCCATGGTAAAGCCTATAGACTATAACGCCGTCTTTAATAATGACCTTTATCTTCTTTTTGCAGGTACGATCCTGTTGTTTTTGTTCATGTTCCTGGGAGGTAAAAAAAGCCTTGAGAGATGGGAGGCTGGAATTTTGCTTCTCATTTACATATCCTACACGGCCTTTCTTGTCCTCAAGGAGGTCTAACCTGCACTCATGAAAGAAAAGAATATGGCGATGCACTGGAAGATCCTTATAGGGATGGGCCTGGGAGTACTCGTAGGTTTATCCTTAGCTCAATTCTCCTGGGGACCCTCTTTGGTTCGGGACTGGATACGACCCTTTGGTAACATCTTCATTAATTCCCTAAAACTTATTGCTGTCCCTCTTATTCTGGCATCGCTGATCAAAGGGGTGTCTGACCTGAAGGATCTTACTAACCTTTCAAAAATGGGGTTTAGGACTGTCTTTACTTTTATTCTTACCACGGTGACAGCAGTTTCAATTGGATTACTCCTGGTAAACCTGATAGAGCCCGGTTCTTCTATTTCTGAAGAGACGAGAATTGATCTTCTATCCAGTTATGAAACAGAGGTTTCATCCAATATTTCCAGGGCGGTCGCACAACAAGAAACCGGTCCGCTCCAGGGATTAGTGGAAATTGTTCCCGAAAATTTCCTCGGTGCAGCTGCCGACAACAGGAATATGCTTCAGGTGATTTTCTTTGCTCTTCTGGTCGGAGTAGGATTAATTCTTATCCCGGGTAGTGCTGCCAAACCTGTCAAGGATTTCTTTGACGGTTTTAATGAAGTAATTCTGAAGATGATTGACATAATCATGATCGCTGCCCCAATTGGAGTATTTGCCCTTTTGGCGACTTTAGTCATTGATTCTCCCAGTGTAGACCTTTTCGCAGCATTGGGCATGTATGCCGTTACTGTCATTTTTGGATTATTGCTCATGATTTGTTTTTACGGTGTAATAGTTTTCCTCTTCACTAAAAGATCTCCATTGTCTTTTTTTAAAGGAATAGCCCCTGCGCAATTGCTGGCTTTTTCTACCAGTTCAAGTGCTGCGACCCTGCCGGTAACAATGGAAAGGGTGACAGGACATCTCGGAGTTTCCAAAGAAGTTGCAAGTTTTGTGCTGCCGGTGGGAGCAACAATAAATATGGACGGCACCAGTCTATACCAGGCAGTGGCAGCTGTTTTTATTGCCCAGGCATTTGGCCTTGACCTTTCTTTGGGTACTCAACTGGGGATCATCGCTACTGCAACTTTGGCTTCTATTGGTTCAGCGGCCGTTCCGGGTGCCGGGATGGTAATGCTGGTGATCGTTCTTGCGCAGGCAGGAATTCCTGAAGCAGGATTAGCATTGATCTTTGGAATTGACCGTCCACTGGATATGTGTAGAACTGTGGTAAATGTATCGGGAGATGCAGCTGTTTCAACTATAGTGGCGAAGGTTGTAGTTGGCCAATCAGCTGCCACCGAATTAAAAGAAATTCATGTTTAGTTCTCAGGTGGGAAAATTGAGTTCATTTCCAGATCCCCGTAATTCAAACCCTGGTCTTTCCATAGGACCACCTTTTCCTCCAAATCTGTTGGAAAGGCCGGATCGATGTGTTTATCTATTACTACAGAGTTTTGATTGGTGATCACCCAAAAGGATTTTATTTTACCATTTTTGGCCTTCTTTAGCCGGATGTATTGATGCCATTGCTTTCTTTTAGAAGTATACTCAAGATGAATGGCTACCTCCTCTTGTGAAAGCGGAATATCAAAAGCTGATGGATTATGAGGTTTTAGAGTGCCAAGATCAAAAGTTTTCCCTCTTGTATCACCTTCTGTCATTGCTGGGCGTTGAGAATAGTCATAGATCATTTTTCTTTGGAGCCTTAGATCCTCAATGGGATCTTTACCGTTAAGTGTGATAAGGACGGTGGCCACCGAATCCTGTAGCTTGGATATGATGTTGGCTTGTGGGTAACTAAAGATCCCTCGCGACCTGAGTTCTTCAGCCAGCTGTTGGTTTTTACTTTCCAGCAACCTTATCTTTTCTAGCTTATCTTCCAGTGCTGCTTCTGTTTCCAGGCTCGATTTTTTCATTCCCAGAAAAAAAGATGCTGCTGCTAAACCAATCAAAACAATAGCCCATACGAGGTCAGATTTTAATTTCATTGATGAAGTAAGAATTTTAATACAATATAGGTGTTATAGGTCTGTGGGCCATGACCTGTAGAAGAAATTTCCTTAAGGGTGGAAAAGCTCAGTAAGAAGTTCATTAAAGATGGAGGAATATTGATCGATCTGCTCTCCTGTATCAAAGGCTCTTATGCTAACAGGAGTTGAATAGATGGGATCAAGTTGTACCTCTACAAAAAAGTGGTCAATAGAATAGAACGTCCGCTTTTCACTGCCGGCATTTATAGAATCGAGGTAAACACCGGCATTTTTGATGATTTCCCGCTGTTCTTGATCTGGCAATCCCGAGAATTCTTCAATTGTGATCCTGTTCATTCTTATGATATCTGTAATCAACATATTAAAGGTAATAGGATGAGAGGAAATTTCTACTGGAGGAACTCTTAAGATAATAATAAAAATAGTCCCGCTATTCTTAAAATTTTATAACTAAGATCAAGAGGATCATCTCATTGTCAATTAGATATGGTTATGCGATCAGTATCGATTTTTTAACCTGGCTGATGAAAATGGCATTCATTTTGCATATCATGGCGAAAAAGGATCTATGTCTAAGCAGGATATCATCAAACTCATCAAAAATTCCGAGGTCCGCTTGATTGGAATTTTTATCCTTGCAGCTGTGGCGGGGATTATTCTTATTCTTTCCTTGCAAAGGTTATTCGTTTTTTGAGAAGTTTTTTGTCCCAACCTTACCTGAACCAGTCACTGTACATAATATAGTTGGACGCGGTCTTTTTTAAGTTCTCTATTTGTTCTTCTGAAAGTTTCTTCACCTTTCTTGCCGGAATACCTGCATAGATATGTCCGGCTTCACATTTCGTTTTTTCTAATACTACTGCACCTGCAGCTATGATGCAGCCTTTTTCTATTATCGCATCATCCATGACAATCGCACCCATTCCTATAAGCACATTATCTTCCACCGTACATCCATGAACAATGGCTCTATGACCTATAGAGACATCATTCCCAATTATAGTTGCTGCTTTTTTATAGGTACAATGAATTACTGCTCCGTCCTGAATATTAGTTCGGTCTCCTATACGAATGGAGTTTACATCCCCTCTTATTACAGCCGAGAACCAGACCGAGCAGTCATTTCCCATCCTGACGTTCCCAACAATAGTGGCATTTTCAGCAACATAACAATTTTGTCCCAGTTCAGGAAATATGTTTTCTACGGGCAGAATAAGTGGCATAGAGTGTAGATCTTGTCATGTAAAAATACGAAAGCAGAAGAGCATCCTCAACTTCGCGTTAAAAAAATCTTAGGTTTTTAGCTGTGGTTGATTGGGTTGTCAAAAATCATTATCTTTTTCCTTTTATGCAATTGAGCAATTATGGAAGGAATAGATCCTGAAAATAACTATAACGTGATACTTCGTTTACCGGTGAAGGTAGACTACCAGGTACTGCAAACATATCTTCAAAAGAATTTGCTGGGCAGAATTATCAGCAAGGGGAAAGCCAATGGAGAAGTTCTCGACCGTGCACGAATCCAGGGGATAACCCTTGGGCGTAGTTCCCAGGAAGATTTTGACCTCGCCGTTCAGGTGCAGTTAAAGCTTCTTACCACTTTTTTTAGAAATAAGGTGCTTAAGGTGGTGGCACATCTTTCTCTCGGCTTTAGTGAGGCAGACCAGCAAGTCCAAATTAGGCGCTACAAATTGGACAGTGAAAACAATGGTTGGTTAACAGACAAACTGGTGGAGACCATAGTGAATAACTTTATGTATTCAAAATTAAAGGAGAAAATGAAGTTTGATATTCGCCCCGTGGTAAAGGAAAAACTTGAAAAACTTAATCAAAAATTGGCCGGTGGAATGGAAGTGGCTGACGGAATTAATATAACGGGAAAACTAAAAGAGTTTCGTGTGGAGGAGATCATTCCTGGCCAACGTACCTTGCTTGTTGCTGTTAGTATCCTCGGTAATAATGTCCTCAATATTAAAAAGATCGATATATAAAAAATCCCCATAAAATCCATTTTTGGATACTATGGGAATTTTTTATTAAGTGGAATATTTGAATATTAGGATTGGGTCTGGCCCTCTTCCCGGTTGTTGTCAATTATATTCTTCCTTATTTCATCATGCTTATTCATGATGTCTTCATGTTCGCTTTCCATGTTGCTATGCTCCTCCATCATGGTACTGTGTACCTCCTTCATTTTTGAGATCTGAGCCTTCATTTCTTCACTGCTAAGGTTGCCGAAGTTATTTCTTAGATCCTGGTGTCCCTGCATAAGTTCATCATGACCGGCCAAAATTCCTTCGTGCTTCTTGATGATCACCTCATTTTGTGCCATATGCTCAAAATAAGTAGAGTCAGAAACCTGCATAGTATCTAGTTGCTGCATTAGGTCCTGGTGGTTTTGCTTCATTCTTTCATGCGTAGAGCGAAATTCTGTATGGGCCTGTTGAAGGCTGTCATTCTGCGACATCAATTGATCAAATTCTGCAGAAAGATTTTCCTTTTCGTTATCACCACATGAAGCCAAAAGACCAATGGTAAAAATTAAGATCATAAATTTTTTCATTCTTTTTTGATTTTGAAAGTTATTAACATCAAAAATACAAAAGAAGGCAGGTATTACTTATAATTCTCTGTTAAAAGGCAATGGCTGTACAGTTTCCCAATATTTAATGAATCAAGAAAGCCTTTTAAAGATTCCCATCTTCGCTCTCAAATATTTCTTCAATTGGTTTTTTAAACAACTGGGAAATCTTAAAAGCCAGCGGTAAACTCGGGTCGAATTTTCCTTTTTCTATGGCATTGACGGTTTGTCTGGAAACATAAAGCTTATCGGCCAACTCAGCCTGTGTTAGACTAAATTCCGCGCGGAGGTCTTTAATTTTATTTTTCATTTGTAACGAAGACTTCCTATTACAGTTCCTACGAAATAAGTTATACCTATAACAATCACAAGATGAGAGATTTCGGCGTCATATGAAATGATATTCCTTACATCGAGCATAGAATAGCTTAAACCTGCTACCACGGCTATTCCCAATGCTATGGCCATAGCCTCCAGGTGTATTTTTCGCTGTAACTCATCAAGTTTATTCAGGAAACTCTTATTGGCGAGGATCATTCCAATGCCAATCAGGAAATTTATCAGCACCCCTAGAATGTCCAGGATTTCATTGTCCCAAATGAATTTCGGTCCAAAAGCTATTAAAGCCATGCTAAGTACCCATGCCATTGTCCAGTAGAACAGCTTAAGGTGATTTCCTTTCTCTGTAGCGCTTCTGCTTAATTCTGTTTTTTTCATAATCCTAATGTAAAGTTTGCTTGACAAATATATGTCTTTATTTTAAACTGTAAAATAAACTTTACATTTTATACAAAGGCGTTTTCTGTTTTTAGCAAGTTTGACCTTTCGGAATTAGGAAAGCCCTGTATTTGAGAATATCTTTGCAAAAAAGAAGTTATGGCGCACAAGGCTGGTTTTGTAAATATTATCGGAAATCCAAACGTTGGAAAATCTACTCTCATGAATGCCTTTGTGGGAGAGAAATTAAGCATCATCACTTCTAAAGCGCAGACTACCCGTCACCGTATTCTTGGAATTGTCAATGGGGATGATTTCCAGGTCATTCTTAGTGATACCCCGGGGATTATTAAACCTGCCTATCAACTTCAGGAATCCATGATGGATTTTGTGAAATCGGCTTTTGAAGATGCCGATGTCCTGGTGTATATGGTGGAAATAGGAGAACAGGAATTAAAAGATGAAGCTTTCTTTAATAAGATCATCAATTCTGAAATACCTGTACTCCTCTTGCTGAACAAGATCGACAAATCCAATCAAGAGCAACTTGAGGACCAAGTGCAACTTTGGCAGGAGAAAGTGCCGAATGCCGAAATTTTTCCGGTTTCGGCTCTTGAAGGATTCAATGTTCCGCAGGTCTTTGGGCGAATTGTAGAGCTGCTACCAGATTCTCCCCCGTTTTATCCTAAAGATACCCTCACAGATAAACCTGAACGCTTTTTTGTAAACGAGATCATCCGCGAAAAGATCCTGATGCATTACAAAAAGGAAATTCCTTACAGTGTCGAGATCGATACCGAAGAATTCTTTGAAGAAGAGGAGATCATTCGTATGCGAAGTGTGATCATGGTGGAAAGGGAGACTCAAAAAGGGATCATCATTGGTCATAAAGGTGCTGCACTTAAAAGAGTAGGGGTAGAGGCCCGTAAGGATCTTGAAAAATTCTTCGGAAAACAGGTTCATCTGGAACTTTATGTGAAAGTGAACAAGAACTGGCGAAGCGACATGAAGCAGTTAAAGCGTTTCGGGTATTCCGGCGATAAACGCTAATCCCGTTCTAAGGTAATTCCATCGAAGAGACCTTTTTGTTGTCCTGGTTTTCATTTCTCAAATGTTTTTCAGAACTTTTTTATCTGTTATTCCTGAAAATTAGACAGATATATGTATGCTGCAATTGTTTTAAATCACCTAATTTTGCAGCCCTTAAGAATAAATTATTATGAGCAGTATAGTAGCCATTGTAGGTAGGCCTAACGTTGGAAAATCCACTTTTTTTAATAGATTGATCCAGCGCCGGGAAGCCATCGTTGATTCGGTAAGTGGGGTTACCCGCGACCGGCATTATGGTAAGACCGATTGGAATGGCCGCAATTTTTCTGTTATAGACACAGGAGGTTATATCATAGGAAGTGATGATGTTTTTGAAGCCGAGATCGATAAGCAGGTAGAACTCGCTATTGGGGAGGCCGATGCTATCATCTTTATGGTAGATGTTGAAACAGGGGTTACTCCTATGGATGAGGATGTTGCTCAATTACTGCGCAAGGTGAACAAGCCGGTTTTTCTAGCCGTAAATAAAGTAGATAACGCTAAACGCTTGGAAAATGCTGTGGAATTTTACTCCCTTGGTTTGGGAGAATATTTCCCAATCGCAAGTACAAATGGTAGTGGTACAGGGGAACTTCTTGATGCTCTTGTCGATGCTTTACCCGAAGATAACCGGGAGGAAGAAGCCGAACTTCCACGTTTTGCAGTGGTAGGTCGTCCCAATGCAGGAAAATCCTCCTTCATAAATGCTCTTATTGGAGAAGATCGCTATATAGTTACAGATATCGCCGGAACAACCCGGGACTCAATTGACACAAGATACAACCGCTTTGGATTTGAGTTTAATCTTGTAGATACAGCGGGAATTCGCCGAAAGTCCAAGGTAAAAGAAGATCTTGAATTTTATTCAGTGATGAGATCGGTCCGTGCTATTGAGCACTGTGATGTGTGCCTTATCGTAATGGATGCAACCCGCGGATTCGATGGACAGGTCCAGAATATCTTCTGGCTTGCGCAGCGTAACCGTAAGGGAATCGTGATCCTGGTGAACAAATGGGATCTTGTAGACAAGGAGACCAATACCATGAAGGAATATGAAGCTCAGATTCGCAGGGAGATGGAACCCTTTACAGATGTGCCAATCGTCTTCATGTCTGTTCTTACCAAGCAAAGGATCTTTAAAGCCATTGAAACAGCTGTGGAAGTTTATAAAAACCGCAGTAAAAAGATCAAGACCAGTGAGCTTAATGAGGTGATGTTGCCTATCATTGAATCCTATCCACCGCCTGCTTACAAGGGAAAGTATGTGAAGATAAAATTCTGCATGCAGCTGCCAACTCCGCAGCCACAGTTTGCTTTTTTCTGTAATCTTCCCCAATATGTAAAAGATCCTTACAAGCGCTATTTAGAGAATAAATTAAGAGAAGAGTTTGATTTTACGGGTGTACCCGTTTCGGTCTACTTCAGAAAAAAATAAGAAGAGGTGTAACTTTTACCCTTTTTGGGAGTCCAATGAATGCTGTTACCTGTAGTAGCAGCATTTTTTATTTTTAAAGACCTCCCAGTAAATGAAGAAAATTTTCTTTCTCTGCCTGTTCCTGTCTGCAACCGGAGCATGGGCCCAACAGTTCAGTATTTCAGGAAAAGTCGTAGATGCAGAGACCCAGCTTCCGTTAGAATCGGCAACTCTTTTTGTAGAAAAAGTAAAGGACAGCAGCCTCGTAGCCTATACTATTTCCAATAACACAGGAGACTTTGTAATTGAAGGCTCAGGGAAAATGGATAGCCTTAGGTTGGTGAGTTCCTATAATGGATATATGCCACTTTCACGACTTATTAATCTGGATAAGCAAAAGATCGAACTTGGTCAATTACGTATGGAAGTGGCCAGTAATGAGTTGGGGGAAGTAACTGTAGTTGCAGAAAGAGCCCCTGTAACTGTAAAAAGGGATACCCTTGAATTCAATGCGGCTTCCTTTAATACAAGGCAGGACGCGAACCTTGAGGAATTGATGAAAAAACTTCCGGGAGTGGAAGTGGATGCACAGGGAAACATTACCGTAAACGGAAAACCTGTCTCCCGAATCCTGGTAAACGGAAAGGAATTCTTCGGGAATGACCCCAAGATCGCAACTAAGAACCTTCCGAAGGAGATCATTGATAAGATCCAGGTGGTTGACACCAAAACAAAGTCTGAAGAATTTACCGGAAAGGCTGGAGACCCCGATAACAAGACGATCAATGTCACAATTAAAGAAGATAAGAACAAAGGTTATTTTGCCCGCTTCACTGCCGGTGGTGGTACAGATGAACGCTATGAGTTGAGCGGAATTGCCAATTATTTTAGGGATGACCTAAGGATAAGTGCCCTGGCAAGCTCGAACAATATCAATAGTTCCGGCTTTAGTATGGATGAAGTGTTCGATATGATGCGAGGTCGCTCAAGAAGTATTATGGTGAGAAGTAATGGAACTTTTGCCGTAAACGGGATGAATTTTGGATCTGACCAGGGAATAACTAAAAGTGAAACTACAGGTCTTAACTTTACGAATGAATGGGATAAGAAATTAGAACTTACCGGCGACTATTTCTTCGTCAAAAGTGATACGGAAACAGCTAGTGTAGTGGAAAGAGAAACTTTCTTGCCCGACCGTACTTTTTTTACAGATATAGTATCTGATGCCAATATTGTAAATGAGAATCACCGGGCCAACCTAAATTTTGAGGTAGAGCTAGATACCATGACCAGAATTGAAGTCCGTCCTTCTATAAGCATCAGCGACGGATTTGCTCATAGAAGTAATGCTTCCGAAAGAATGGACAATGACCGGGAACTGGTGACAAATAGCGAGGACAGGGAAGAGATCTATAACAAAGATTTCAACAACAGGATTAGCTTTACAAGGAAATTTGGGAGTCGGGGTGCTTACCTGGAAGCCTCTTTTGAAAATTCGAACCAACTTCGGGAAAGTGAAAATTTCTTTTATTCCGAACTTTTTGACACCGAAGCCGGGGAACTTGTGGAAACCAGAATTCAGGACCAGTTCATAGACGAGGAAAATACTACAGATGAATATGAAGCCGGAATAACTCAACGTTTTGTCCTCGCCGAAAAGCTGTTTTTAGATCTGTCTTATGATTTTAGTACCCAAAGTTTGAACAATACCAGGAGTGTATTTGAATTTGATGAGCAGACAGGAGAATATAGTCAGTTTAACAATCTTCTTTCAAATGATTTTGAGGTTATTAGTTTTAAGCACATTCCTAATGCAGGTATTAGCTTTGAAGGAAAGAAGCTGCGTGCAGGTTTCGACATGGGGCTTTTAAATACCTCGCTTGAAAACCGCAATTTTCTTGCAGATGTCCATTTTGAAAACAGTTATAACAACCTTTATCTAAGGTCAAATGTTCGCTATGAATTAGCTCGTGGAAAATCTCTGTACATCAATTACCGGAATGATACAGAAATTCCTTCCATTAGAGAACTACAACCGGTCCCTAACCTGACCAATCCGCTGAACATTGTAATTGGAAATCCCGAACTGGACCCTACTTTTACGCACCAGGTATATCTTGGCTATCAGAATTTTGATTTTGCTACCAGAAGCGGGATGAGCATCTATGCATCGACTACAGTATATGAAGATCAGGTTGTTCCCTATAGCGTCACAAATGAAGATCTCGTTACCACTACTACTTTTCGAAATCTTGATGGCGGAATTTCAGGTTATGCCGGGGTCTCTTACAGTAAGAGACACAAAAAGGAGGAGCAGGAGTTTAGCTACAGGCTTGGATTGTATGGGAATTATAACCGACAGATCGGTTTCAGCAATGGCTTCAGGTACAATGCCGATCGCTACGGAATAAATCCGTCATTGAGGTTAGGTTACAATTATAATGACCTGGTGGAGATCAATCCACGTTATGAGGTGAGTTATAACCTTTCGAAATATGACATCAATTTTGGGAGAGAAGAGGAGTATACCAATCACACAATAGCCCTGGAAGCCACTACGTACTGGCCCAAAAATGTCGTTTTTGGAAATGATATTTCTTTTATTTCCTTCGGAAATGTGGCGCCCGGTTTTGATCCTACTTCTTTGCTTTGGAATATGAGCCTGGGATATAAATTTCTTGGCGATGATGCTACTCTAAAGCTGAAAGTTTATGACCTGTTGGACGAGAACGTCAGCACCCGAAGAGTAATTGGAGAGGATTATGTGCAGGACACGCAGGAATTGATCCTGGAGCAGTACTTTATGATGAGTTTTACCTATAAGCTCAGCAGGTTTGGAGGAAAGGATCCTAACAAAGGCAGAGGTAGAGGTAGAGGCGGAATTTTTATGTTCTAGAGAATCTGATTTTAGATCTCGCAACAAGACCTTTCAAAAATGACATTTTTGAGAGGTCTTGTATTTAGGAATAGAATTGGTTTTTGCCAATTGTAAATTTTCCCACCCGCTTACGCGAATTGGCAATCCTGGCGATCATTACACCGATATTTCGCCCTTACAGGGCTCTTTTAAACTGGGTATCCTGAACCCGGGGTTAAAACCCCGGGCTATAAATATTTCGCCCCTCTGGGGCTATTATTATTCGAAAAACATCCAATCTTCGGAATAAAATCCGGAGCTACCGATTTGTTGCCCCTTCGGGGTATATAATAAATTAGAATTTGATCCTCCTCTGGTGAAGCTTCGGAGGACAAATGCGTGAATTATTATAGTTTAGAAGTAGGTCCTCCTCCGCTAAAGTTTTGGTGGATAAATTCCTGTAAATCGAGGATTTTCCAGTCTAAAGACTAGTGCCTACAAACTATCCTGCTGGCGCGGATTTGCAATCTTGGCGATCTTTACACCGATATTTCGGCCCTACAGGGCTTCATTTACCCGGGTATCCTGGACCCTTTAACCCCGGGCTATGAATATTTCGCCCCTCTGGCGCTCGATTTTCTAACAAATATTCTCATACCCCGGAAAAAATTTCGGGGCTACCGATTTGTTGCCCCGTAGGGGCCATAAATAAAAAATAAACAGATTTGAATTTGGTGCTTGTAATTTGGTATTTCCAGAATCTACCGTCTATCGACTAAAGACTATCGACTAACCTACCATCCCCCTCCGGCGCCACCGCCGCCAAAGCCACCTCCGCCGAAGCCGCCACCAAAGCCGCCGCCTCCGCTAAAGCCACCTCCCCCTCCAAAGCTGCCGCCGCCGCCAAATCCGCCGCGACCAAGGCTGCTTAATATGAGTACGTCTAGAAGTCCGCCGCCACGACGGAATCCGCCACGGCCACCACCTCTTTTGTTCCGGGAGCTAAGGATAAATAGAAAAACGATGAAGATGATCGCCAGGATGATGAACCTGGGAGGAGCCCCTCCGCCCGAAGTGGGCCTGGAGCCTTCATAGGTGCCGTTAAGCACCTGAAAAATTGCTGTTGTGCCTGCATCCAGGCCCTGGTAGTAGCTACCATTCCGGAACTCGGGCAGGATGATGTTATGAACTATTTGATGAGAAAGTGCATCAGTAAGATATGGCTCTATTCCATAACCGGTTTGGATCTGTATGAGCCGGTCTCCTTCAGAAAGAAGAATGAAAATTCCATTGTCTTCTTTTTCCTGTCCCACGCCCCATTTGTGCGCCCATTCTGTAGCATAGGTGGCAATTTCCTCTCCCTGTAGAGATTCTATGGTCGCAATAACGATTTGTGTGGAAGTGGTATCGGCGTAATTGATGAGCTTTCTTTCGAGCGCCTGTTCTTCCTGAGGGGTTAGCACATCGGCTTCATCATAGACACTGGTTGCCAAAGAGGGTTTCGGCGGAATATCCCTTTGCGCATTGACCGTAAAGGCAAGGCATAGAAAAAGTATTGAGAAAAGGGAATTCCGAAGTAAGTTGTTCATCATTTGGATATTTTATCCGAAAGTTCATTGACGTCACCTTCGCTCCAGGGGAAATGTTCCTGCAATTCCTTTCCTGCTTTTAATATTCCGTCAATAAGACCTTGTTTAAATTCACCCTTTTTGAACCTGGAGGCGATTGCATCTTTTGTGGTTTCCCAGAAGTCTTTTGGCACCACCTTGTTGATCCCTTTATCCCCATAGATCACAAACTGCCGGTCATCAATGGCTACATAAATGAGAACGCCGTTATCTTCTTTGGTGTTGTCCATCTTGAGCAGGTGAAAAACCTCCATGGCGCGGTCCCAAATGGCACCTTTGCTGGTTTTTTCAATATGCACCCGAATCTCTCCCGAGGTATGACTTTCGGCCTTTCTAATGGCTGCAACCACTTCGGCTTCCTCTTCTTCGGTAAGAAATTCTTCTATTTTTGACATTTTTGAGACTTTTAAAAATCGAATTCTACATCGGGCGCAGTTTCGGCTCCGGGATCAGATTCAAAGAGTGGCATTTCATCGAAGCCATACATTCCCACAATGACATTGTTTGGAAATTTTCTAATGTAGGTGTTGTATTCTCTTACCTGCTCATTAAATCTATTTCTCTCAACGTTGATCCTGTTCTCGGTCCCTTCCAGCTGAGACTGTAACTGCTGAAAGTTCTGCGTAGCTTTTAGTTCAGGATATCTCTCTACCGTTACCAGAAGGCGCGATAAAGCAGATGACACCTGGCCCTGAGCCTGCTGAAATTGTTGCAGTTGTTCCTGTGTAAGGTTGTCTGCATCCACATTCACCGATGTTGCCTGTGCACGTGCTTCGATCACATCTGTAAGCGTTCCACGTTCGAAATCTGCAGCTCCCCGTACGGTGTTTACGAGATTGGGGATGAGGTCACTTCGACGTTGGTATGCGCTCTCTACCTGTGACCAGGCAGTTTCAGCATTTTCCTGCTTCACAACTGCATTGTTATATTTTCCGACGAAAAGTAGATAGATACCTAAGAGTATGGCCCCAATGATCAATACGGGGACGAGCCATTTTTTCATGTTATAGTTCTTTTTTAAGATTGATTAGTGTTGATTTAATATTCTCCAACTTTCGGATGATCTCAAAGTTAGACAATGTTTTTCGGCTTTTCTCCTCCTTTAGGTGGATTTTTGCACCTTCAAGAGTAAAGCCTCTTTCCTTGACCAGGTGATAAATAAGTTCAAGGTTCTTAATGTCTTCCCGGGTAAATTTTCTATTGCCTTTGGCGTTCTTCTTCGGCTTAATTACATCGAATTCCTTCTCCCAAAATCTAATAAGCGAGGTGTTGACGCTAAAAGCTTCGGCGACTTCCCCAATCGAATAATAGAGTTTGTCGGGCAGGTCTACGTGCATTAATCCAGGGATTGGTTTTCAAGTTGTGCCTGTTCCAGGATCTCATCGTATTCAGATGGTGAAAGATGTCCATAGTAGAAATTGATCGGGTTGATCTTCTCCTCATCCTTAAAGATCTCGTAATGCAGGTGTGGTGCCTGGGAGCGACCGGTGCTTCCTACGAAACCTATGAGGTCTCCCCGTTGCACTTTTTGCCCTCTTCTTACATTGTACTTGTACAAATGCGCATACAGGCTCACATAACCATAGCCATGGTCAATACGAATATGGTTTCCATAGCCGCTCGAGCGGTTGTCTGCTCTTTCCACCACGCCATCACCGGTTGCATAAACGGGTGTACCTCGAGGTGCAGTGAAGTCCATTCCGTAGTGGAACTTCCTCACTTTGGTAAAAGGATCTGTTCTCCAGCCATACCCTGAAGCCATTCTTTTGAGGTTCTCGTTTTTTACCGGCATAATTGCGGGAATAGAAGCCAGCAGGTTCTCCTTGTCATTAGCCAGGTCCACGATCTCGTCGAGGGAGCGGGATTGCACTACCAGCCTTTTAGTGAGCATGTCCAGCTTCTTGTGGCTTTCTATGATAAGCTTGGAATTGTCAAAACCTTCCAGGTCTTTATAGCGGTTAATTCCTCCAAATCCGGCAAGACGCTGCTCTTCGGGAATTGGGTTAGCCTCGAAGTAAAGACGATAAATGTTATTATCGCGGTCTTCAACATTTGCCAGCACCTGTTCTACCTGCTCCATTTTTCTATTGAGAAGGTTGTATTGAAGTTTCATGTTGGACAATTCTCTCGAAAGGGCTTTTTCTTTGGGAGTTTCCAGCTGCGGAATGTTGAGGTAAATAACCAGAAGTACAAAGCCTGCCAAAAAGGCTCCAAGTATACTAAGAGCAGCAATTCCAAGGCGGCGGCCCTTCTTGCGCTCGATCTTTTTATAGGAAAGCGTCTCGCTGTCGTAATAATATTTAACCTTCGACATAAGTTAAATTATTCTATTTTTGCGTTACTTAAAATGTTGCAAAAACAGTGCAACAATCAGCTTGAGAAACGAACAAATATAAAAATTGTTTTCCCGAAAGCATAATATAAAATTTTACCTTCATGAAATCCCAGGAGATACGTTCTAAATTCCTCGAATTTTTCCAAAATAAAGCCCATAGCATAGTCCCATCTGCACCTATGGTGGTGAAAGATGATCCTACCCTTATGTTCACCAATGCGGGGATGAACCAGTTTAAGGAATTTTTCCTCGGAAATGGAACTCCAAAAAGCCGCCGCATTGCCGATACTCAAAAGTGTTTGCGGGTTAGTGGGAAGCATAACGACCTGGAAGAGGTAGGAAAAGACACTTATCACCACACCATGTTCGAGATGCTTGGCAATTGGAGCTTTGGTGATTATTTCAAGAAGGAAGCGATTAGCTGGGCCTGGGAATTACTCACAGATGTTTACAAGCTGAACAAGGAAGATCTTTATGTTTCCGTTTTTGAAGGTAGCCAAGAAGAGGATCTGCCTTTAGACAAGGAAGCGCTTGATCTTTGGAAGCAAATAGTTGCTGAAGACCGCATTATCTTCGGAAATAAAAAAGACAACTTTTGGGAAATGGGAGATCAGGGTCCTTGCGGACCTTCTTCTGAAATTCATATTGATTTAAGGTCGGCTGAAGATAAGGCCAAAACTCCCGGAAGAGACCTTGTAAACAACGACCACCCCCTGGTGGTGGAGATCTGGAACCTCGTATTCATTCAATTCAACAGGAAAGCTGATGGTTCGCTGGAAAAACTACCCGAAAAGCATGTTGACACGGGAATGGGCTTTGAACGCCTTTGCATGGCGCTGCAGAGAGTAAAATCCAATTACGATACAGATGTTTTCACGCCACTTATTAAAAAGATAAGTGAGATCACCAATTCGCAATACGGAAAGAACGAAGAGACAGATATTGCTGTCCGAGTGATCGCAGATCACGTGCGGGCGGTTTCCTTTGCCATTGCCGACGGGCAGTTACCCGGAAGCGGAGGAGCAGGATATGTGATAAGAAGAATCTTGAGAAGAGCAATTCGATATGGATTTACTTTTCTTAATCAAAAAGAAGCCTTTGTATATAAGCTGGTGGATACACTGGCCAATCAAATGGGGGAAGCTTTTCCGGAATTGCGGTCACAGCAAAACCTTATTACCAATGTGATAAGAGAGGAAGAAAATTCCTTTTTACGCACCCTTGATCAGGGGTTGGTTTTATTGGACCAGATCATGCAGGAGAGCAAAGACAAAAATGTTTCGGGCAAAAAAGCCTTTGAATTATATGACACTTACGGATTTCCAATTGACTTAACAGCGCTAATTTTAAGCGAAAAAGGCTACTCCCTGGATCAAAAAGGATTTGAAGCAGAACTTCAAAAACAGAAGGATCGTTCGAGAAATGCATCAAAAGTAACTTCGGGCGACTGGCAGGTGGTGAAGGAAGCAGAAACTGAAGGCTTTGTAGGTTATGACAGCCTTGAAGCTGAAGTAGAGATCCTGCGGTACCGAAAAGTAGAATCAAAAAAAGAAGGGGAATTATACCAGCTGGTTTTCAGCAGAACTCCGTTCTATCCTGAAGGCGGTGGTCAGGTAGGGGACAAGGGAGTTTTGGAAGCAAAAAACGGTGCTGTAATTTACATTTTAGACACCCGAAAGGAAAATAACCTTATCATTCATTTGGCAAAAGAACTTCCTGAAGAACTTTCGGGCACTTTCACTGCTAAGGTAAACGCGGCCCAACGTGCACGGACAGCTGCAAACCACAGTGCAACACATTTATTGCACCAGGCTTTAAGGGAGATCCTCGGAACTCATGTGGAGCAAAAAGGTTCAATGGTGCAGAGTGATTATCTGAGATTTGATTTTTCACATTTCAGTAAAGTAAGCGCGGAGGAACTGCAGCAAATAGAAGATTTTGTAAATTCCAGGATTGCTGAGAAGCTTCCGCTTATCGACAACCGGGAGATGACTTATCAGGAAGCTATAAAGGACGGTGCAATTGCCCTTTTTGGAGAGAAGTACGGTGACAAGGTCCGGGCAGTTCGCTTTGGGAAATCTATGGAGCTTTGTGGAGGAACTCACGTTGGAAATACTTCAGATATCTGGCATTTTAAGATCCTTTCAGAAGGTGCAGTTGCATCGGGGATCCGAAGGATAGAGGCGATCACCAGTGAAGCTGCAAAAGAATATTTCACAGATCAAACGAAGACTTTTAGTGAGATCAAAGCAGTGCTTAAGAATGCACAGGATCCTGTGAAAGCTGTAGTGAATCTGCAGGAAGAAAACACAGAACTAAAGAAACAGATTGAATCTCTGCTTCGCGATAAAGCAAAGAATTTGAAGGGAGACCTTAAGAGTCAAATCAAAGAGGTCAACGGAGTGAATTTCTTAGCGCAAAAGCTTGACCTGGATATGGGTGGGATCAAAGATCTTTCATTCCAGTTAGGAGATGAAGTGGACAATCTTTTTCTCCTTTTTGGAGCACAACAAGATGAAAAGGCCATGCTTTCCTGCTATATCTCCAAGAATCTTGTAGAGGAAAAAGGCTTGAACGCAGGGAAAGTGGTAAAAGAATTAGGCCGATACATCCAGGGCGGTGGCGGCGGACAGCCATTCTACGCCACAGCCGGAGGTAAAAATCCCGCCGGAATCAATGAAGCGTTGCAAAGGGCGGAGGAGTTCGTGAAATAAGAGATCAAGTCAACCTTTCCAAGGGTTCCAAACCCTGAAAGGGTTTTATAGTAAATCAGACCTCACAGGTTTCAAAAACCTGTGAGGTCTTGAAAATATTAAAATGGAATTCCGAACTCAAGTTCCCATTTCTCCTCAGGAACCAAAAATTGGTTACTCCTCAAAAGTGCTGCTTTTGGGTTCCTGTTTTGTCGAAAATATTGGGAAGAAACTGGATTACTTTAAATTCCGGAACTTACTTAATCCCTTCGGAATTCTATTCCATCCTGCCGCGATCAATAACTTCCTCAAAAGGGTAAAAGAGCAGCACATTTATACTAAAGCCGATATCTTCTTCCACAACGAAGCCTGGCACTGCTACGAAGCACATTCAGATCTCAATGCGGTTGAAAAGGAAGAAATCCTGAACAAGTTGAATGCTGCAGTAAAAGAAACAGCAGACTTTTTAAAGTCTGCTACTCATGTGATCATTACGCCGGGGACGGCCTGGGGCTACAGGTTAAAGGAATCGGGTGAGGTAGTGGCCAATTGTCACAAGGTGCCGCAGGCGAATTTCAGTAAGGAAATAACAGAGGTCAAAAATGCGCTTTTTGAGACTTCAGAGATCCTTAGGATGCTGAATCCTTCAGCTGAAATCATCTTTACCGTTTCTCCTGTTCGGCATCTGAAGGATGGTTTTGTGGAAAATCAGCTGAGCAAGGCGAAATTGATCACTGCAATTCAGGAAATTGTAACTTCCGAAGAACATTGTTCTTATTTTCCGTCGTACGAGATCATGATGGATGAGCTTAGAGATTACCGCTTTTATTCCGAAGATATGGTGCATCCAAACCAGATCGCTGTAGACTATATTTGGGAGAAATTCCGGGAGGCGTGGATAGCTTCAGAAGCTTCAGAAACAATGAAGAAAGTGGATACCATCCAAAAAGGGCTTTTACATCGACCTTTTAATGAAACTTCCGAAGCACATCAGAAATTCAGGAAAGATCTTCAGCAAAAGATCGAAAAGCTGGAAAATGAGGTGCCACAAATAAAGTTCTAAGGCAAATCTTCACATTTTCTTCAAGAAAAGCCTGCTGCTTATTCGTATTTTAGGAACATGAGGAAATTTATTCTTGGAGCTCTTGTGGTCTTGATCATCTTTTTAAGTTTCCGCTATTGCGAGAACAGGGATGCAGAAAGGGATCGCCTGGAGGAGAGTACAGCCATGATCCAGCAGCAAATTAAAAATGTCGGCAAACTGGTGGTGACTGAAGGCACTTTTTCGCAGGTCTACACATATAAAGACACTAAAAATCGATTTTTAGATGTGCTCCCGGCCCGAAAGCGAGCGCTCATAATTGTTAACGCGAAAGCTACAGTGGCCTATGATCTAAGCCAACTGGAGACTGAAGTTGATGTGGAGAACAAAACGGTTCGCATCACACATATTCCCAAAGAAGAGATCAATATTTATCCCGATATCAAATATTACGACATCACACAGGATTATCTCAATCAATTCACTGCCGAAGATTATAACAAGATCAAGAGCCGGATCAATAAATCCATGCGGGAAAAGGTCGAGAATTCCACTCTAAAGTCCAACGCTAAGAACCGGCTGATAAGTGAGCTGCAAAAGATCTATATCCTTACAAACACGCTTGGCTGGACCCTTATCTATAATGAGGAGGAATTTGGTGCAGCCCGTGAAATGCAGGAGCTAAAACTTTGATCAACCTGTGACCAGGGATGGTTTCACCAGTTCGAGACCATTGTCTATAAGATGAGCGACTTCTGGCCTACGTTTTTTCACATCCTCCAGATATTCCACTACCTCGTTGGCCAGTTTTTCGTCTTTACCATGTGCCAGTTCAAAGATCTCAACCGATAGCAACCAATCTTTTTGGTGATATTTCTTAACCAGGTCAAATGCCGCCTGCAGTGAAAATTTGGTGTTCTTACCTTGTCTTATATTGCGCACAGATTCGTAGAGGGATTCCAGTTCCTCACGTTCCGGGGTCTTTTTACTCTTGATGGTCGTAGAAGATGGCGTGTGGGTGATGAGGTTAAAGGATTTCGCATCTGCAGGTCCTGCAAAGGCAGAAATCACTTCTTTCCCAACGGCCATATCATAAGTTCCCCATTCCGGTTGAAATAGCACTTCATCTTTGCAGGTGACTGTGCAGTTCTTGAGGCTGATAAGGATGACTTTCCCCTGAAGATTTCTCGTTCCTGTAATGATCTCTCCTTCAACTTTCACTCCGCCTTCAAATTCAAAGCTTACTTTTTCGCCTTCGTAGATATCATAGGCTCGTAGATCCCGCGGACTCATATCTTCAATGGCAAGATTGATTCCCTTTAGCTTGCCTGCCGGTGATCCAAACCCATCGGGATGGTTTTCCCTGCCGTGACCTACAAGTTCTTTTTCTCTTGCTGCCAAAGCAGTTTCCCCGGTAGTTTGGAAATAAATAGGTTTTCCTTCGTGTTCAATTACCCGGCTAAAGTTACCGGAGATCTGTATCCCGGTACTGAGTTCGATAGTTCCAATATTTTTGGAATGGATAAGCTTTTGCAGCCCTTCAAGCCCGCCGACGCGCAAAGCCATCTTGTTCGCAAATTCTTCCAGAACAAGGCTAAGGTGAGCAAAGTCGGGCGTCACATATAGCTGAGGCTGAGGTTTTGTGATGTCGAACTCCTGTTGTGCAGCTTCTATGGTATAAGGAATCTTCTTCACCTTATCGGTCATGCACCAGGCGCTTTCTCCAATAGAAGAAAGAAGCCCCGCACCATAGATCTTTGGGTCTTCAACTGTACCAATAAGTCCGTATTCCACGGTCCACCAGTGCAGGTTCCTTATTTGTGCCATTTCACTTTGTTCCCGGAGGTCATTTTGAAGTTCATCCACCCTCTTTTCGGCCGCTGCGATCTCTTCTTCGGGAGTGTCTTCGGCTTCTTTTATAATGGACAAATGGCGAATAGCTTCGTAGATCTCATAATCCTTGGCGCTGGAAATCGCTTTACAACCTATTTCTCCAAATCGTCTTAGGTATTCGGCATATTCGGGGTTGGCAATAATAGGAGCGTGGCCTGCGCCTTCGTGGATAATATCGGGTGCCGGAGTGTATTCTATGTGTTCGAGCTGCCGAATATCACTGGCAATGACAAGTACATTGAACGCCTGAAATTCCATAAAAGCTGCCGGCGGAATAAATCCGTCAACCGCTACTGCTGCCCAACCTATCTCCTTAAGGATCCTGTTCATTCCATACATGTTTGGAATGTGATCTATGGAAATCCCGGTTTGTTTTAAGCCGTCGAGGTAAGAGGAGTGGGCTACCTTACTCAGGTAATCCACATTTTTGCGCATCACATATCTCCACACAGCCTGATTAATAGGCGTGTAGTCCTCATAATTCTGCGGTTTTATAAACTGCTTCAGGTGTGCCGGAAGCCTGTCGATGATCTCGTTAGATTCAAATTCTTGTTCCATAGCTTTAGGTAATGAACAGGTTCTAAAGATACAAAATTATTGAGTTAGCAAAGATTTGATTTCCTTCAGGATAGAAGGAGAGGGGATAAAAAAAGCCGCTAAAATTTGATTATTAGCGGCTTCAATTGGGGGGACTTAATTTAATTCAAAGAAGGGGGATATTTTTCCAGGATCTCCTCAACGATCTTGTTGATCCTCTCCTGTTTATGTTCCACTTTGTTGGAAAGGGCTGCGGTTCCCATTCCCTGCCAAACCAGTTCTTTCTCTCCTGCATCCACCAGGTCAATGTACAAAGTGCCTTCGGTTGTAGAACTTACCGTGTTAGGACCAGCTCCCCAATACCATGGGTGCCAACCCCAGCCGTAGCCCCAGCCAAAGGAATTGTTATAGATGTTGATATTTTCTTTGGTTTTGGTAAAGATGCTCACCAGTAGATCGGGATTGTCTGACTTTGTGAAGCCTTTTTCCTGCATTTCCTGGTCTATAGCACGCAGGATCCTTTTCTTGTCAAGGTCCGAAATTTCAGCTTTGTCGATCCCGGGTTTAAAGAAGGCATAGGTTTGGTACTGTGCAAAATTGGCTTCTTTGTCATAATCTGTTGCTACCCGTACAGTATTACAGGAAGTCATGACCAGTACAAACAGGACCAGTACCGAGGTAATTTTAATCGCTCTCATATGATTAAAGTTTTTATAGGTTAATTGTCCAGTAGAAGGTCATCGACCATGTTGGGTATAGTAACCTTTAGAAGGGGCTCTGCCTGCATTGCCCTTTTAATGGCAAATAAGGCTCCGTGGTTACGAGCCCAGGACCGGCGAGCGATCCCGTTGTTTACATCCCAAAATAACATAGAGCTGAGTCGCCTCTCCGACTCTTTATTACCCTCAAGAACCATACCGAATCCGCCGTTGATCACTTCTCCCCAGCCAACTCCGCCGCCGTTATGTATGCTCACCCAGGTCGCGCCTCTAAAGCTATCGCCAATAACATTCTGAATAGCCATGTCTGCAGTATAGCGGGATCCATCGTAAATATTGGAGGTTTCCCGGTAAGGGGAATCAGTTCCGGAAACATCATGATGATCCCTGCCTAAGATTACAGGTCCAATTTCCCCTTTTTCGATGGCCTTGTTAAAAGCTCTTGCAATTTCAATACGACCTTCGGCATCGGCATAAAGGATCCTGGCCTGTGAGCCTACTACCAGCTTGTTTGCACGTGCACCTTCAATCCATTTAATATTATCCTGCATTTGCTGCTGAATCTCCTCGGGCGCTTCCTGTTTTAGCTGCTGAAGCACTTCCCGCGCAATTTCATCTGTTCGTTCCAGATCCTCTTCCTTTCCTGAAGCACATACCCAGCGGAAAGGTCCGAAGCCATAGTCAAAACACATGGGACCCATGATATCCTGTACGTAGCTTGGGTAGGCAAATTCCTTATCGTCTCCGCCTGAGGTTCCGCTTACTAAGTTGCCGTCCTCATCCTTATAGATCTTTGCCCCGGCTCGTGATGCTTCCAGTAGAAATGCATTTCCGTAATCAAAGAAGTAAGTGCCTTTTTTGGTATGGCGGTTAATAGCTTCAGTTTGTCTGCGTAGGCTTTCTCTTACCTTATCCTTAAACCTTTCAGGGTCTTTGCTCATCATCTCATTAGCTTTTTCCAAAGTTAATCCGGCAGGATAGTAGCCACCGGCCCATGGATTGTGTAGTGAGGTCTGGTCGCTTCCCAGGTCGATGTGAATGTTCTCCTCATCAAATTTTTCCCAAACATCTACTACATTTCCCAGATATGCGAAGGAGATGGTTTTACCTTCAGCTTTTGCAGCAGTAACTTTTTGAACCAGTACATCGAAATCTTCCACAACTTCATCCACCCATCCCTGAGAATGCCGGGTGTGAACTGCTTTAGGATTCACCTCGGCGCAAACAGTGATACAGCCGGCAATGTTTCCGGCTTTGGGTTGCGCGCCACTCATTCCTCCAAGCCCTGAAGTCACAAAAAGAGCAGACTCTTCCCCCGGTCCCTTCCCCGGTAAGGAGGATGAGTTTTTTGCTATTTTTCGCAGGGCATTCAGCACCGTGATGGTTGTTCCATGGACAATACCCTGCGGACCAATATACATATAGCTGCCCGCGGTCATCTGGCCGTATTGTGTCACTCCCAGCGCATTGAATTTCTCCCAGTCATCCTGCTTCGAATAGTTCGGGATCATCATTCCGTTGGTCACTACTACGCGGGGGGCATCTTTATGAGATGGGAATAGCCCAAGCGGGTGGCCGGAGTTCATAACGAGCGTCTGTTCTTCAGTCATTTCTGCCAGGTATTTCATCACGAGCCTGTATTGCGCCCAGTTCTGAAAAACTGCACCGTTGCCACCATAGGTGATCAATTCATGCGGATGCTGCGCCACCTTAGGATCGAGGTTGTTCTGGATCATGAGCATAATGGCCTTTGCCTGCTCACATTTTCCGGGATATTCAGAAATGGACCGCGCGTACATTTCGTAATCGGGGCGCAGGCGGTACATATAGATCCTGCCATAGGTCTCCAACTCTTGTCGAAATTCCGGAAGCAGTTCTTCGTGATGTTGTTTCTCAAAATATCTAAGTGCATTGCGCAGCGCCAGTTTTTTTTCTTCCGGAGAAAGGATGTCCTTTCGTTTTGGAGCGTGATTGACCTGTGGATCGTATGCTTTTGCAGGAGGTAAGTTGTTGGGAATACCTTCTAAAATGGCATTTTTGAAGTCCATATAGAATTATTTTTTCTGTTGGTTTGTTTTTTTGTTGAACCCATAGGGGCAGTGGCGACAACCACTCTGGCAGCAGTAGCCTCTTTTGAGGTGATATTGTTCGGTAAAGCAGCGGTAGCCTTCGGGAGTGAGATAATAGTCGCCCTCTTCGAGCTCAATTTTTTTCCTTAAAAAACTCATAATACAAAAATAGCATTTTCTTATCTTGGCCATATGTTTGTGGTGGTAAATAAGTTCATTCTGTCCAGACACTTCGATGGAGTGGTGCTATGGCCGTTCATTGTGGTGAAGCGGTCAGAATTAAAAAAGGACGCTGTTTTTATGAACCACGAGCGCATTCATCTTAGGCAGCAGGTGGAACTGCTGGTGGTTTTCTTCTTTATCTGGTATCTCTTTGAATACCTTATCAGACTTATTAAGTACAGAGATTCATACAAGGCGTATAACAGGATCTGTTTTGAGCGCGAGGCTTATGCCAACGAGCGTAACCCGAATTACATTAAGAACAGAAGGTTCTGGAATTTCAGGAAATACCTGTAGTTGCCGTTATCATTTTAGATCTTTTAGCTCCTCAAGCATAGTAGGTAACAGTTCACTTACAGTAGGGTGAATATGAACAGCATCTCTCATGACTTTATAGGAAGCACCGGCGTACATTTGATCTATGACAGTATGGATCAACTCGTCTGCCCCTGTTCCTAAGAAAGTCGCTCCCAATATTTTATCAGTGTCTGCATCAATAAAGATCTTGAGCATTCCTGTGGTTTCACCTTTCTCCTTTGCCCTGGCCACATTTTCCATCGGCATTTCGGCCAACTTTGCTCTTATTCCCTTTTCCTTTATTTGCTGCTCATTTAATCCCACCCGTGCCAGGGGTGGATCTATATATGCTGCATAACAGGGAAACCTGTCGGTGAGGCTCCTCTTTTTATCTTCAAAGAGGTGAGCATGTACTATTTGAAAATCATTATAGGAAGTATGGGTAAAAGCTCCTTCGCCATTACAATCGCCCATCGCCCATATGTGGGGGACAGCAGTCTGCAGCTGGTTGTTGACCTCTATGAAACCATGCTCGTTTTGCTTTATTCCTGTGGTTTCCAATCCCAGCCTGTCGGTGTTTGGCACTCTTCCCACCGCCAGCAAAAGCTGAGATGTTTTTATCATTTTTGAGCCTGCTTCACAGTTGTATGTCACTTCTATCGCGCCTTCACGCTCTTTCGCTGCAATGCAATCGGCATTGAGAAATACCTCGACCCCGCTGTCTCTCATGATCTCCAGCAGAAGTTTTGAGACATCCTTATCTTCCTTTTTCATAAGGCGATCGCCACGTTCCATAATGATGACCCGGCTTCCAAAACGACTGAACATTTGAGCGAATTCCAAACCTACATAGCCACCTCCAATAATGACAAGGGTTTCAGGAACCTCTTCCAACTCCAAAATGCTCCTGTTGGTGAGGTAATTAATATTTCTGAATTCTTCCGGAACACGTGGCCGGCCTCCTACGTTGAGGAAGATCTTACCGGCAGTAAGCAGGTCGTTATTTACTCTTATTGTGGAGTCGTTTTCAAAAACCGCTTCCCCGCGAATAAGGCTTATGTTCTCACTGCCAGAAAACAATTTCTCCAGGCCTGCATGGGAATCGGCTATTAATTTATCCTTTCGGGCTTTTATTTTTTTCAGATCTACCTGCACCTTTCCTTCGATGTTTACGCCCAGTTCACTGCTGTGCTTTGCAACAAAGGCTCTGCGGGCTGAAGCCACGTAGGCTTTTGTGGGAGTACAACCCGTGTTCACACAAGTACCGCCAAGATCGTCTTTTTCAATTATTGCAACCTTCTGGCCATGTCGGGCGAGACTGGCGGCCAGCGGAGGACCAGCCTGCCCGGTGCCTATAATGATCGCGTCATATTTTTTCATTGCTTTCTCAATTACTTCTGAAGATTTCCTGCCTTGATTCCATGCTTTCAGAAATTAAAAAGACTTTTTGGAATAACCTCCTGCATTTATTATAATTAGTTCATAATCTTTGCACAAGATCCCTGCACCTCGATTCGACCCTGTAGACCAATGACCACGACATCAAACCTGTTCAAATCAACTCCCGTTACTCCCAACCAATTCATTGCGGAAGTGAATGGAGTTTCCATTTATATGAAGCGGGAAGATCTTTTACATCCCGAAGTTTCGGGCAATAAATTCCGGAAGCTGAAGTACAACATAGCTGAAGCAGCCTCTCAAAAAAGGCAAATTCTACTCACCTTTGGCGGAGCTTTTTCAAATCATATAGCTGCAACGGCCGCTGCCGGTAAGTTCTCAGGTTTTGAAACGGTGGGAGTAATAAGAGGGGAGGAGCTGGCAAATAACCTTCAAAAAACCCTGCAGGAGAATGCCACACTAAGGTTTGCTGCTGACTGCGGAATGAAACTTCACTTTGTAAGCCGAAGTGATTATCGCAACAAAACTTCCGAAGCATTTATAAAAGACCTGCGGAAGAAATTCGGAGATTTTTACCGGGTCCCCGAAGGCGGCACAAATGAGTTGGCGGTAAAGGGTTGTGAGGAAATTTTATCGCCCAAAGACGAGGGCTTTGACGTAATAGCTTGTGCAATAGGGACGGGTGGAACCATAAGCGGGTTGATCAATGCTTCAGGAGAACATCAGCAAATTCTGGGCTTTCCGGCTTTAAAAGGAGATTTTCTCAAAGCTGAAGTAGAAGGTTTCAGCAAAAAAAATAACTGGAAAATTATACCAGATTACCATTTTGGAGGTTATGCTAAAGTGAACGAGGATTTGATCTACTTCATTAACAGCTTCCGAAAGGAATTTGACGTGCAACTCGACCCTGTGTACACGGGAAAAATGATGTATGGAATTTTCGAGCTTGCAAAGAAGAAATATTTTTCTAAAAATACTCGTATTTTAGCCATTCATACGGGAGGTCTTCAGGGAATTTCCGGTATGAATAAGGTGTTAAAAATGAGAAATTTACCCCCAATTTTGACGTAAGATGAGAGTTGCACTAAGATTATGTACATTTTTTCTCCTTGCCTTCACCGTATCCTGCGGCAGCAGTAAGAAAACTTCCCAAAAAAAGCAGGTGGCTACCAAGGAGCACAGGGCCGAAAGAAAGACTTCTGAGGGAAATATCTCTAAGCCGGTTACCCCGGCCACGCCAAAAACTTACACAGATAAAGTTGCCAGATATATTGAACTTTATGCTCCCCTCGCCCAGGAAGAGATGAAACTGTATAAGATCCCTGCCAGTATTACTCTGGCCCAGGGAATACTGGAATCGGGTGCCGGGGAAGGCGATCTTACCCGCAGGGCGAATAATCATTTTGGGATCAAATGTCACGGCTGGACCGGTGCTACTGTGTATCATGATGATGACCGCTCGCAGGAGTGTTTCCGAAAATATAACGACCCCAAATATTCCTATCGGGATCATTCGCTTTTTCTTACCGAAAGGAAAAGATATGCAGCACTTTTTGACCTGGATCTTACCGACTATAAAGGCTGGGCGCACGGCCTGCGGGCTGCGGGCTATGCAACCGACAGGAAGTATCCCGATAAGCTGATAAGTCTTATTGAGAGATATCAGCTTTACCTGTACGACGGGGCTACACCTGCAAGAGAAATTGTAGCCTATTCTGCCTCCAGCTCCTCAGAAGATTACGGGGCACGAGCATATACAGTACAAAAAGGCGACACTTTATATTCCATAGCAAAAAGGTACAACCTGAGCGTGGAGCAACTACAAAGAATTAATAATCTGCAAGGCACTAATATTGGCATTGGCCAAACCCTTTTAGTGACTCCTTAAAATCATATTATGATCTATAAAAGAAGCAGCGAACTTTTCACTGCAGCTAAAAAAGTTATTCCCGGCGGAGTAAATTCTCCTGTGAGAGCATTTAGTGCTGTGGGAGGGGAGCCCATATTTATAAAAGAAGCCAAAGGAGCTTACCTGTTCGATGAAGACGGAAATAAATATATTGACTATATCAATTCCTGGGGTCCTCTCATTTTGGGACATGCCCACGAGCCGGTAGTGAATGCCGTGGTGGACAGGGCGAAAAAAGGAACCTCTTTCGGTACTCCTACTCAGCTGGAAACCACAGTGGCTGAATTAGCAGTTTCTATGGTTCCGAATATTGATAAAATAAGAATGGTGAATTCGGGTACCGAGGCTACCATGAGTGCGGTGCGTCTCGCCCGGGGCTTTAAGAACCGGGACAAGATCATCAAATTTGCCGGTTGCTACCATGGTCACAGTGATTCTTTTCTCATTCAGGCGGGGAGTGGAGCCGTAACTTTTGGAACTCCAAATAGTCCGGGGGTAACTGAAGGAACTGCCCGGGACACTCTGCTGGCCGCTTACAACGATCTTGAGAATGTTGAGCAACTTCTGGAAGCTAACAAAGGCGAGATTGCCTGTATCATTCTTGAGCCAGTGGCAGGGAACATGGGATGTATCCCTCCAAAAAAGGGATTTTTAGAAGGTCTTCGGCAGCTGTGTGATGAGCACGATGTGTTGCTGGTCTTTGATGAGGTGATGACCGGCTTCCGACTTGCAAAAGGAGGAGCCCAGGAAGTGTATGGCGTAAATGCCGATATTGTTTGCTTCGGAAAAGTAATTGGCGGCGGATTACCCGTAGGAGCTTTTGCTGCCCGGAACGAGATCATGGATTACCTCGCACCCACCGGACCGGTATACCAGGCGGGAACCCTGAGTGGGAATCCGCTGGCCATGGCTGCGGGTCTGGCTATGCTTCAGGAATTGAATTCAGATGCCGGAATTTACGAGAGACTGGAAGAAAAAACAACTTACCTGCACAAGGGTATAAAAAATGTTCTTAACCGAAATGAAGTAGTACATACCATTAATCAACAGGGATCAATGATTTCGGTTCATTTTGGAGAGGAACCAGTGAGCAATTTTGAATCTTCAGCTAGATCTGCCTCGACGGGGAAATTCAATAAATTCTTCCACGGCTTACTGGGCCACGGAATTTACATCGCACCAAGTGCTTTTGAGACCTGGTTCATTACCGATGCACTTTCTTATGAAGATCTTGATGCGACAATTGAAGTTATTGCCAAAGTGAGTAAAACGCTCTAAATATACTCTTCAAAAAATTAATTAAATCCTCCAATTTTCCTGGAGGATTTTTTTTTGCGCTTTTTCTGAAAACTTTCTGTTTCTGGTCAAAATACAACAAATGTTAAGCAGATGTTAATTTATAGTTTTGCTGGCTGGTTTACGGCTTCTCGTTCCTAATGCTACTTTCTTACTGGATTAATCCTTTTATCAACCTATCACTGAGTTCTATAGAGAAATAGTATATATTCGCGGCTGGAAAAATTCCTGAGCATAAAAATAATATGTTAATACCACTAAAGAGGTATTGTTAATAAATTAACAAAATCCGAGACTTGCATTCCTTTTTAAATCAAAATCTGTTTTTATGAAGCAAAACTACTTTTTATTCTTATTTCTAATTTCAAATTTAGGTTTTTCACAATTGCCTAATGATCAATGTTCCAATGCAATATCTATTCCTATAAACGGATTCATTACTGGGACAACAGTGGGAGCGAATAGCTCTTTAGAAAGTCTCTGTACAAATTTCGGAGGACCCGGTATCTGGTACAAGTTAACAGATAACAGTGGTACCGGTCTTGCAGTTGAATTAAATACTTGTTCAGGGACAAATTATGACTCTTGGATTGATGTTTACTCCGGTTCTTGTGGAGCTCTTAATTGTTTAACTAGTAATGATGATAATTGTGGGCTTTCAAGCAGTGTAACTTTTAATACCGATGGCTCCTCCACCTATTATGTTTTGATTCATGGATATAGGGGTGCTCAAGGTGATTTTGATCTAAGCGTGTCTTCAACCACATTGACTAATGAAGCTCCGAATGCTGTATGTAAAGATTTTACAGCTCAACTTGGTTCAGATGGTACGGTAACAATTAATCCTGCAAATGTAGATGGTGGGTCAACGGATGATAAACCTGGCTTTACTTTATCTATTGATAAGGAAAGTTTCGATTGCAGCAACATTGGAGCACCAGTAGAGGTGACGCTCACTGTAATAGATAGTGATGGGGTAACGGATTCCTGTAAAGCTACTGTAACTGTTGAGGACAATATAGCACCTATAGTTACAGCTCAAGATGTTACTGTTTATCTTGATGAAGACGGAAGGGCTTCTCTTAGAGATGATTTTTCCGTAGGAACGGTTGCGGGAGAACTTGAGCCTCAAAACAGCTCTAGTACAGATACACCGGTAGATTGTAATTGTCCTGAAGGGTATGTAGCGGTAGGCTATGAAGGGGCAACCGGTTGGATCCTGGATGATTTCAGGTTAGTTTGTAAGGAAGTACTACCTGATGGTAGCTTAGGAACAGAGACTGTTGAGACCTGCTTTAGCGGTTCCCGAACCCTTGTAAATCGTACAAATATATTATCTGGCAGTGATGTGTTGGTTGGTTTTGAAGTTCAGGATGGGGATTACTCATCTCAGCAATCTTCAAGAACCCATGTTAGCATTAAGGGAATAGGGAAAAGCCTGCACCAGATAGCTAACGGAGAGTTGAATACAAATGAAAATACAATGTTGCCGGCCTTAAGCGGTTCGGGGACAGCTACAACAAATTTCAATACTACGACTCGGTTTGCCCCGGCAGGACATGCTATTGTTGGAATGTCAGTAAATCAATCAACAGGTTATTCTTCAACTGTAAGCTTCAAATATGCACCATTATCCGGATTTTTGAGTATGAACAATGGGTCTGCCGATAACTGTGGCATTGCTTCAATTTCAGTTGATAAATCAAATTTCAGCTGCGAGGATGTTGGAGAGAATACCGTAACACTTGCAGTCGTTGACAACAATGGGAATGAAGCTTCGGCTACTGCCACGGTAACTGTTGTAGATAATATAGCTCCTGTAGTTGCTACGAAGAACATCACCGTTCAACTGGATGCCAGCGGAGAAGCTTCTCTTTCAGCTACAGATGTGAATAACGGATCTATAGATAATTGTAGTATTCCGAGTCTGGAAATAAATGATAATCTCTTTACCTGTGAGAATATTGAAAATCCAACCAACTATTCCTTAAGCTTCGCTGCGACTAATGGATATACCATTACCGAGGATGCATCAAGAGATATTTCAGGAGCTAATGGTATAACTTTAGAAGGTTGGATTTATCCAACAAACTCTGGTTTTTACCAATTTTTGATGGGCTTTAGGAATGATGTTGATGCAGATTTCTACTTACTTCAAATGCCAAATAATTCTATTGAAGCCAGGTTCAGAAATTCTACAGGGACGGTATTTAATATGACTGTTGGATCATTACTTCTGAATGAATGGCAACATCTCGCTCTTAGTTTTGATGGCGCAGATCTTCACTTATATGTAAATGGAGAGATAGTAAGTAGTATACCTGCTACTGGTAGCTTTAAGGATTCAGAGCTTGAAAACTTTTATATGGGGGCCTCAGATAGAGGAGGCGATAATTTTTATTTCAGTGGTAACTTAGAAGACGTTAGGCTCTGGAATAGAACTCGTACACAAACAGAGATCAAGGCTGCTATGAATATGAGTATTCCTAGAACAGAAGAAAATCTGGTTATTAACTACGGATTTGCTGATGGTGCGGGAAGTATAGTGACCGATCAAAGTGGGAATAGCCTCAATGCGAATTTCTTTAACTTGGATGAAACTACAACATGGGTAGAAGACAGTCCTACCGAATCAGAAAATTTAGTTGTGCTCTCAGTAACTGATGTTAATGGGAATGTAGGTTCAGCAGTTGCGGTTGTGACTGTTGAAGACGTGACTGATCCGGAACTAACTGCTGAAGCAAACCAGGACGTAAATCTTGATGCAGATTGTTCAATTACAGTTCCCAACCTTGTTGATGGATCAACTGCTACCGATAATTGTACTGTAACGATCACTCAATCTCCTGAAGCTGGAACTGTAGTTTCTTCTGAACATAATGGAACTGTAGATGTGAAGGTAACAGCTACCGATGCTGCAGGAAATACTGCTGAAACTACTGTAGTTTTAACCGCTAAGGACGTAACTAATCCGGAACTTACTGCTGAGGCAAACCAGGATGTAAATCTTGATGCTGATTGTTCAATTACAGTTCCCAACCTTGTTGATGGATCAACTGCTACCGATAATTGTACTGTAACGATCACTCAATCTCCTGAAGCTGGAACTGTAGTTTCTTCTGAACATAATGGAACTGTAGATGTGAAGGTAACAGCTACCGATGCTGCAGGAAATACAGCTGAAGCTACTGTGGTGTTAACTGCTAAGGACGTGACTAATCCAATACTAACTGCCGAGGCAGACCAGGAAGTAAATCTTGATGCTGATTGTTCAATTTCAGTTCCCAATCTTGTTGATGGATCAACTGCTGCTGATAATTGTACTGTAACGATCACTCAATCTCCTGAAGCTGGAACTGTAGTTTCTTCTGAACATAATGGAACTGTAGATGTCAAGGTAACAGCTACCGATGCTGCAGGAAATACTGCTGAAACTACTGTATTATTAACCGCTAAGGACGTAACTGATCCGGAACTAACTGCTGAAGCAGACCAGGATGTAGATCTTGATACTAATTGTTCGATTACAGTTCCCAACCTTGTTGATGGATCAACTGCTACCGATAATTGTACTGTAACGATCACTCAATCTCCTGAAGCTGGAACTGTAGTTTCTTCTGAACATAATGGAACTGTAGATGTGAAGGTAACAGCTACCGATGCTGCAGGAAATACTGCTGAAACTACTGTAGTTTTAACCGCTAAGGACGTAACTAATCCGGAACTTACTGCTGAGGCAAACCAGGATGTAAATCTTGATGCTGATTGTTCAATTACAGTTCCCAACCTTGTTGATGGATCAACTGCTACTGATAATTGTACAGTAACTATTACCCAATCTCCTGAAGCTGGAACTGTAGTTTCTTCTGAACATAATGGAACTGTAGATGTGAAGGTAACAGCTACCGATGCTGCAGGAAATACTGCTGAAACTACTGTGGTACTAACCGCTAAGGACGAAACTAATCCGATTCTAACTGCTGAGGCAAACCAGGATGTAAATCTTGATGCTGATTGTTCAGTTACAGTTCCCAACCTCGTTGATGGATCAACTGCTATTGATAATTGTACGGTAACGATCACTCAATCTCCTGAAGCTGGAACTGTAGTTTCTTCTGAACATAATGGAACTGTAGATGTGAAGGTAACAGCTACCGATGCTGCAGGAAATACTGCTGAAACTACTGTATTATTAACCGCTAAGGACGTAACTAATCCGGTACTTACTGCCGAAGCAAACCAGGATGTAAATCTTGATGCTGATTGTTCAGTTACAGTTCCCAACCTTGTTGATGGTTCAACTGCTACTGATAATTGTACAGTAACTCTTACTCAATCTCCTGAAGCTGGAACTGTAGTTTCTTCTGAACATAATGGAACTGTAGATGTGAAGGTAACAGCTACCGATGCTGCAGGAAATACAGCTGAAGCTACTGTGGTGTTAACTGCTAAGGACGTGACTAATCCGATTCTAACTGCTGAGGCAAACCAGGATGTAAATCTTGATGCTGATTGTTCAATTACAGTTCCCAACCTCGTTGATGGATCAACTGCTATTGATAATTGTACGGTAACGATCACTCAATCTCCTGAAGCCGGAACTGTAGTTTCTTCTGAACATGATGGAACTGTAGATGTGAAGGTAACAGCTACCGATGCTGCAGGAAATACAGCTGAAGCTACTGTGGTGTTAACTGCTAAGGACGTGACTAAGCCAATACTAACTGCCGAGGCAGACCAGGAAGTAAATCTTGATGCTGATTGTTCAATTACAGTTCCCAACCTTGTTGATGGATCAACTGCTACTGATAATTGTACAGTAACTATTACTCAATCTCCTGAAGCCGGTACAACTGTTTCTTCTGAACATAATGAAATTGTTGATGTTGTGGTGACGGCTACCGATGCTGCAGGGAATTTCGTCAAAGCAACTGTGAAATTGACAGCTAAGGATAAGATAGCGCCAGTTCCTGTAATGGAAGCACTGGATTTGATTACTTCTGACTGCGAAGTTTTGGAAGAAGATGTTTTGGTGCCTGTAGCCCTTGACAATTGTGAGGGAGAGGTTAAGGTAACTCATAATGTTGCGTTCCCTATCAATGCTCAAGGTTCCACTGTGATCACCTGGACCTATACAGATGAGGCAGGAAATACCTCTACCCAAACTCAGGAAGTTTTCATTGAAGATAAAACGGCACCTGTAGTTTTTGCTAAGGACATTGTGGTAAGCCTTGATGTTGAAGGAAAGGCAAGTATTTCACCAGAAGATGTACTGGACAGCGTGCTTGACAACTGCGGAATTGCATCCATGAGTCTGGATATTTCAAGTTTTGGGTGTGATGAGACAGGAGTAAATTTTGTTCTTCTCAGCGTTACAGATGTTAACGGGAACACGGGAACGGCAGAGGCTATTGTTGAAGTAGTTAATAGTTTTGGAGATAATGATTCAGATGGTCTGCCAAATAACTGTGATGATGACGATGATAATGATGGAGTGCCCGATGAGGAAGACAATGCGCCTTTTATTCCTAACCCCGATCAAACGGATACCGACGGGGATGGAGAAGGAGATGTTCTGGATACAGATGATGACAATGACGGAGTACTTGATGTGAATGATAACTGTCCCCTTGCATACAACCCGGGCCAGGGAGATATTGACAGAGATGGAAAGGGCGATGTTTGTGATACAGAAGAAATCTTAGTTTCAGAAGCCATGACCCCAAATGGTGATGGGGTTAATGATACCTGGAGAATTGTCAACATTGAAAACTATCCAAATGCTATGGTTGTTGTTTACAACATTTGGGGGAATGAAGTCTTTAGATCCCGAGCTTACCGTAACGACTGGAATGGAGAGAGAAATGGAGATTTGTTACCCGAAGGATCCTATTACTATCAGATCTACTTGACGTCCTCTTCAAAGATGGATAAAGACGGATGGTTATATCTTACTAAATAAAAAATTGAAATGAAAAATTACAACTATATAGCAATCGTTCTTTTTACATGTTGTTTTGCTGCACTTGGATACGGGCAACAGAAAACAACCTATGCTTTTTATAATCAAAATATGGCCCTCATTAACCCGGCTTATGCTGGGGCCGATGGGCAAACAAGCTTTACCGGGATTGTAAGAAGCCAGTGGCAGGGGGTGAAAAATGCTCCCGAAAGTCAGGCTTTTACTTTTGGAAGTGCCGTAGGGAAAAGAGTAGGTCTTGGTCTTTCGATTGAAAACGAAAAGACATTTGTAGAGACACAACAGACAGTGAATGTGGACTTTTCCTATATGCTACCTATGGATGAGGAGCTAACTCTTTACCTGGGATTAAAAGCTGGAGGAAATTTTTATGATGTGAATACTTCTGGGTTGCAAACCTGGAACTATGATTTGGATCCATCTCTGGTGGGCTTTAGTCGCTTTAATCCCAATGTGGGGGTAGGTGCATATCTTAAACACGAGAACTACTTTTTATCTCTTTCTGCTCCAAGGATTTTCGAGACTAAACGCGCCAGAGAGGAAGAGGGCAGGATTACCACTGCGGCAGATAGGGTGCATCTTTACTTTAGTGGAGGTTATGACTTTTCCCTTAGCGAAGAACTCGTGCTAAAGCCTTATGTTATGATGCGCTATGTCAATGCAGCTCCTCTCTCGGTAGACTTTACAGCTTTAATGAGTATCCACGACAAGTTTGAGGTGGGGGCAAGCTATAGAACAGACGAAGTATTAAGTGGATTGGCAATAATCCAGGTCTTCGATTGGTTAGGTTTTGGTTATGCCTACGAAAATTCGTTTAGATCAGAGCTTAGGAATGTAAGTAATGGAACCCATGAACTGCTACTGAACTTTCAACTTTAGAAGAACCAAATATTATAACATGAAAAACCCACCGTTTGGTGGGTTTTTCATGTTATAATATTTCAATAACTTCAACCTTTTTGGTGGTAAAGTTTACCTGTTCATCTCCAGCAATTCCTCTACATAACACCGCTTATTCGAGAGTCGTGGGATCTTATGCTGTCCCCCCAGCTTATCGTTCTTTTTTAACCAGTCATAAAATAGATCCTTTCTGGCGATGTGAACTTTTGGGGCGTTTAGGGTCATGTTGTTAAAGCGCTTGGCTTCGTAATCACTGTTAATGCTTTGTAAGTGTTTGTCGAGACATTCAATAAAAAAATTGAAATCCTGCGGGGGAGTTTTAAATTCTATCACCCATTCATGTGCACCTTTCTCTTTATCCTGCATAAAGACAGGGGCTGCAGTGTAATCCACAATTTCAGAATCTGTTTGATGAGAAGCTCTTTTTAATGCTTCATCGGCATTTTCGATTATAAGCTCTTCTCCAAAGACGTTGATATGGTGCTTGGTCCTTCCGGTGATCTTGATGCGGTATGGATCCAGGGAGGTAAAACGCACGGTGTCTCCAATTTTGTAGCGCCATAATCCTGCGTTGGTAGTGATCACAACAGCATAGTTCTTGCCTTCTTCCACTTCAGATAACGGAATCACGGTCTCTTCGGGAGTGCCGTAGCTGTCCATGGGTATGAATTCGTAAAAAACGCCGTAGTCCAGCATCAGAAGAAGTTCTTTGGAGTCATTTGAATCCTGTATAGCGAAGAAGCCTTCCGAAGCATTATAGATCTCAAAATACCTGAAACTGCTGGATGGCAGGATCTTTCGGTATTGATCTGCGTAGGGCAGAAAATTTACTCCGCCGTGAAAATATACCTCCAGGTTCGGCCATATTTCAAAAAGATTCTGCCTGCCGGCTTCTTCCAGAGCATTATTGAGAAGCACAAGCATCCAGGAAGGAACCCCGGCAAGGCTGGTCACGTTCTCATTTATAGTCTCGCTGACAATTGCAGGCATTTTTTCTTCCCAATTACTCATAAGGGAAACTTCATTGCTGGGAGTACTGCTGTATTCTGCCCAAAAAGGCATGTTGTCAATAAGAATAGCCGAAAGATCTCCAAACTGAGTCCCGTTGCGGCTGTATAGCTCTTTGCTGCCTCCAAGTCTCAGACTTTTTCCGCTGAAAAGTTGCGAACCGGGATTGTTGTTGAGATACATGCACAACATATCTTTTCCTGCTGCATAGTGACATTTTTCAAGTGATTCATCACTTACCGGAATAAATTTACTCTTTGCATTAGTGGTACCACTGGACTTTGCAAACCACTTGATGGGAGTAGGCCAGAAGATATTCACTTCTCCTCGGCGGCTGCGCTCTATTTGCGGCTCAAAATCTTCGTATTGCTGAATTGGGATCCTCGCTGCAAAATCTTCATAGGAGTTTATGGAAGCAAAATCATATTGCTGCCCTACTTCAGTGTCTTTAGCTCTCTGGATAAGCTTTTTTAGCAGCTCGTTCTGTACCTCATTGGGATATTTAATGAACAATTCCATTTGATGGATACGCTTCTTGAGGAACCAGGAAGCTACTGAATGTACTAACGGAATTGGCATTTTTTCTTATTATCTTTGAGCCCTTCAAATCGGGCAGTAACCGGTTAAAATTAAAACTATTCTTATTGCTGGCAAAAAAATAAGATAGCGATAAAAATTCTTCTTTTTATGACTTATCAGGGTGTGCTACGAAAAATGAAAACTGAATTGGCAGAAACAGTTCAGTATTACCTCATTTTTGAGCAGGATTTTTTAAATGTAAATCAGGTACTGGGAAAAAAGGTCTCCATTAACTTTCTCAATTACGAGTGCACCAACTGCCACAAGAAAAAGAAGGTCTTCGCCAATGGGGTATGTTATAATTGTTTTATGGAACTTCCACAAAACGGGGAGTGGGTGATAAGGCCCGAGTTGAGCAAAGCTCATCTTGGTGAAGAAGACCGGGACCTGGAGTTTGAAAAGGCTGCCCAGCTGCAACCACACGTGGTGTACCTGGCCAACTCCAGTAATGTAAAGGTAGGAGTGACCCGCAAAAGTGAGATCCCTACCCGCTGGATAGACCAGGGCGCGCACGAAGCCATTGAGGTTGTTGAGGTGCCAAACCGCTATCTCGCAGGGATTACTGAAGTCGCTCTTAAAGAGCATTTGTCAGATAAGACCAACTGGCGCAGTATGCTTACCAATGACCTGAAGGATCTTGATCTCGCAGCAATTCGAGAAGAGATGAGGCAGTATCTGCCTGCCGAAGTGCAGGACTATTACCTGGCCAATTCAAAAGAGCTGGAAATAGAATTTCCGGTGATCTCTTATCCTGCAAAGTGCAAAACCCTTAACCTCGCAAAAATGCCATTTTACGAAGGTGTTTTAAAAGGGATCAAGGGCCAGTATCTCATCTTTGAAGACGGCATGGTGTTCAACGTAAGAAAACACGAAGGTTTTAATGTCACCTTATCCCTTCAATAACTACTGATTCTTAGTAGTATCCTTTTTCTTTTTAGCTCCGCCAAGTAATCCTCCAAGGATGTCCTTGGCAGTTTCTTTCACGGCTTCATTCGGATTCTTCTTAGCTATAGAATCTCTTTGGGAAGGAGTTCTACCCGCAGTAGTATCTGTGCGTTGTCCTCCTGTGATGATGTCCTGCAGTACCCCCCGGCCTTTTTCTTTAAGCTCGTCCTTTTGAGTAGCAATGATCTGTTGGGTAAGGTTGTTGACAGCCTGCTGCATGTTTAGATTAATATTGGGGCTGCTAAAACTGCCTGTAATATCTATGGGGAGAGCAACAGTCATGTTCTCCTGCTCCTGTGCGCTGAGACGGGCGAGGGTATTCCCTACCTGGCTTCCTAAATACTTCGCCGGAATTTCCAGTGCGACGTTGTAATTCATGTCCATATCGAAACCATGCGCCCCGGAAGCTCTGCCTTTTATACCTTTAATATTAAAATCGAACGGCTGTACCTCTACCCGTCCGTTATTAAAGGTAAGTCTGGTTTCAAGGTCTTTTAAATTGAGGTTGCTCAGGTCTATAAAATTAAGTCGTTGATCAAGTTGTGCCAATAGCGGAGCTTGTTCAGGATTCACCCTGGCGCCAATGACCTCGGCTAAGGCGTTCCCTGCAAGGGTTTGCAGCTGCGGAGTAAGATCGTCATTCAGGTTTCCCCTTAGATCGATATTGGTTGTTAATTCCCCTTGCAGAGCCTGGGCAATTGGAGCAAGGTTTCTTAGCAGCGCCATGTCTTTAAACGCATTGGCAATATCAATGGCTTGCAATTCCAGCTGCATGGCAAAATTAGGAATGGCTTCCCTTGTAGAAACTACACCATTGAGAAGAATATTTCCATTGAAGATGCTGGAAGTGACATTGGAAAGGCTGGCGGTCTCGTCTACGATCCTTAGGCTTCCCTTTGTATTGTTCAGAACGAGGTTGTCGTACAGTACTCTGTTGGCAGTAAAGTCAATATTGGCATCCAAAAATGACGGAATCTTGATGGCTTCGTCTCCGGCAACTTCTGCAGTAGTAGTCTGGGAGGCAGCTCCTTCTTCCGCAGTTTCCTTTACCATGAAGTCATTGACCGAAAAGGTGTTGGAGGTAACATTGAAGTTTCCTTTGAGCTTCTGGTCAGTGAAGAGATAGCCCATCAGGTTTTGTAGCGTTCCGTTCACGGCAAGATCTGTCTGGCCTGTGGTGAGAGTGGTATTTTCAAGGTTCACAGTGGCTGGATTGAACTGGAGTCGGGCAGTGGCCAGCTTCACTTCATTCGGAATCTCGGGCGAAGTGTAACTAAAATCCCTTATAGTTGCAGTACCACTGCTCTTTACATTCTGATACTGCTCATTTTCGACCGAATTCATATCAAAGCTTGTAGTGACATCGGCAGTGACGATCCCGTTTAGGTCCTGCTCCAACTCGAGCGGATAAGCTCTGGTAATATTTGCGAGGTTTATTGTTCCTTTGAGGGCCATGTTCACGAGCATATTGCCGGTGAGATTTCTTATACTTCCGTTGGCGCTAAAAGCATCCTGATCAATGCGAAAATTCAGCTTATTGATGTCCACATAAGTGTCCTCTGCCAGGCCGGTGTCGTTCTTTAAAACTGCTGCAATAGTAATATCCTCAACTGCCTTGGGAAGGTCGGGATATTTAAAAGCTGCGTTGTTGGAAGCGATGTTGATCTGCATTTTTGGGATATAGGTTTCATCAACAATTCCGCGGATAAAACCATCCACAATGAAATCTCCCCGGGTCTCCACATTCTCAATATTTTTAGAGTATTCGGCAGGCATAATGGCAAGGAAATTTTTGAAGGAGGATGTGGGGGTCTTAAAGCTGATGTCTACCTCGTTATTGTCTTCATTTACCTGCACATAACCGTCAAAAGTGAGCGGTAGTTGATTAATTAGCGCCTCATTCTCGAGAAAGGTATACCTCATATTCTCCAGGTCCATCTTGAAATCGGCCTCCAGTTGCAGCTTGTTGCGGTCCAGGTAATTCACACTGTCCATCTCAAAACTTACAAGGGCTGTGGAATAAGTGCTAAGGGTGGAAGTAGCTGCGGAAAAATCTCCGTTTCCCTCGTGGTTGAGCTCCTCCACCAAAAGTTTCATTTTTGATCCCTCATCTACATATCGTACCCGGGAATCATTGATCTCGTAATGTTCCACGTCAAACCGAAAGCCACCCCCGCCTGAAGTAGTTGTGGAAACCGAATCCTGTATCGCAATATCATAATTATTATTCCCCAGAGAATCTACTTTGATGTTGAGATATGTATCCCGGATGGTGAGGGCATCTATTTTCTTAGGATCGTCACTTCCTTTAAACAGTTCTCTAATTGACATTTGCAGTACAATTTCTTCGCTCAAAGCCAGGGTGTCTCCTTTAAAAGGTGCATTATTGATGACCTTCAGGTTTTGGATAGCCAAAGTGGCATCCGGGAAATTCCTGAAAATGCTAAGGTCGATATCTTCAAAAGTAACGGTAGCATTTACATTCTTGTTGATAGTTTCCTGCACCAGGTCTTTTAACTGCTTCTCAAAAAGAAAAGGAGTCAGGAATAGCAGGAGCAAAATGACTCCCAGCACGATCCCCAGTATTTTTAGGAACTTTTTCATGTTTAGTGTTTTTATATTGTTCTGCTAATATTCTGCTTAGGCAAATGATTCAGCAGGATTCCATTTTGTTTGAAACTCTTTAAAACAAAGTTAAGGGTATGTGCATTTGTTTTATTTAATTTGCTGTGAAATACTTGATCTCGTCTTACTAAAATTTTCTTAAAGTCTCTTGAACCCTTTAAAAACTGTCTACATAGCACTTGGAAGCAACCAGGGTGCCAGAATTGATTTTTTACAGCAGGCGCTCGGGAAGATCCAGCAAAAGACCGGGGAAGTACTGGCAGTTTCGAGGGTGTATGAAACCCCTGCCATGGGATTTGAAGGCGATCCATTCTTAAACGCCTGTATCGCAGTGAGCAGCAGGTTCAAGCCCCACAAGATCCTAAGACAGTTGCTGGAAATTGAGAAAGTATTGGGGCGGGAGAGAAGAACCGGAAACCGCTATCAAAACCGGCCTATTGATCTTGACCTGTTGCTTGTAGAGGATGAGATCATTACTTCTAAAGAACTCAACCTACCCCATCCCGAAATCCCAAATCGCAATTTCGTGCTGGCTCCGCTTGCCGATATTGCTTCGGAAGTAATGCACCCTGTCAAAAAGGTCAAAATAAAAGCACTTTTTGAGGCTGTCGAAAAAGAGGGTCTTGAGCTTACCTCTCAAAAATTGCAACTTCCGCAGAAATTTTCCATCTCCGGATTTAATTACATAGCCGTAGAAGGAAACATTGGTGCCGGAAAGACCAGTTTTGCCACTATGGTTTCTGAAGATTTCAATGCGAAGCTTATCCTTGAACGTTTTAAGGACAATCCTTTTCTTCCGAAGTTTTACGAAGATCAGCCGCGATACGCTTTTCCCCTGGAAATGTCATTTCTGGCCGACAGGTATCAGCAACTCTCAGATGACCTGGCGCAGTACGATCTTTTTAAGGATTTTGTCATTTCAGATTACGATGTCTTCAAGTCGCTGATCTTTGCAAAGATCACCCTGCACGAGGATGAATACCTGCTTTACCAGAAGCTTTTCCATCTCATGTACAAGGAGCTGGTAAAGCCCGATCTATATGTGTATCTCTATCAGAATACCGAAAGATTGCTGGCAAACATTAAAAAGCGGGGCAGGGAATATGAGCAGAATATTGAAGCCGATTACCTCGCGAATATCAACCGCAGCTATCTCTCTTTCATCAAATCGCAACCTGGCCTGAATGTCAAGATCATCGATATTTCTGAACTGGATTTTGTGAAAAGAAGGGAAGATTATTTGGCGTTGCTTAAAGAGATCTCTTAATCACAAGTATGTTTCCAACCTTTTTTCATACCGCTAATCTCTAACCACCTGTTTCATGAGAATTATTTCACTTTTCATATTTCTACTTCTACTATCCATTAATGAGATTTTCGCTCAGGATTTTGAGCCCGGGTATATTGTTACTCTGGATAAAGATACTGTTCAGGGACTGGTTAAAGAGGGGATAGATGGGGATCTTGTATATGAAATGGAGTTCCGGAGTAGCAGCGATTCGGAGATCCAAAAATTCAGTCCACAAGAAATTTCAGGGTTTGGGTTCAATTACGACCGAACATTCCGAAGTTTCAGATTTAATGATATAGCGTCAGAAAAGGAAAAAGTGGTTTTTGCCAAAGAGGTGGAAACAGGTCAAATTGACGTGCTCATATGGCGAAAGGGTAAAAATCGCAAGCCAGACATGTTTTTGGTGAACCAGGCTTCTAATGATACCGTCCACCTCACCCGTCCAAGGAAGAAGATGACTACTGTGGATGGGAAACAGTTTTCCCAGGAAGATCGCAATTACCTGAGGTTGATGAATGATATTAAAGGAGAGGAATTTCAGCAAAAGGAGATAAGGTATACAGAAGACAAAATTCGCAAAGATATTTCCTCCTACAATCAACAATTTTCTGATGCTCATGATGCCTACAGCTACAAGGAAAAAAAGAGCAGGGAATATTCCTTTTTAGGAGGGATAGCTGTGAATGGCCCTTCTATGAAAGAGCAATTGAGAATAAGAGCTGCTGTTATTCAAAACAGAACAGCTGTGGAAAGAACAAACACCCTATCTTATATAAGTGGGATATTTTATACCTATCGCGAGAAAAAAGAAGTATCAATCCCCACTCAGTATTTTTATAAGGGGCATATTAATTTTAGAAGACAGGTTCTTAGTTTTATTCCTATAGGTATCATGTTTCAAGGTTCACCAGCTGCGATAAGACCTTATGTTTACGCTGGAGGAGGTGTGGGAGTTGGAAAGCTCGACGACTACTTTATAGAATTTGAGGCTATTCAAGGAACCGATACAGAATATGTTTTTGCACCTACCTTGACCGCCGGTGCGGGTGTGAAAATTCGAGTGGGTTCAAACTACATGGTAGCAGAGATTTCTCCCGGATCCTCCGGCTTATATTTGAATGCAGGTTTTACTTTTTAATTTATGGGGCTAGCTATTAGGCTGGAGCTCTGTGATTTTCGAAAACAGATCCCATAGCACCACTCCCGCACTAACTGCAATGTTGAGAGAGTGCTTACTGCCCAGTTGAGGGATTTCCAGTACTCCGTCGCTGGCCGAGACTATGTTTTGCTGCACGCCTTTGACTTCATTTCCAAAAACAACTGCATATTTTTGCCCTTTTTGAGAGGTGAATTCGTTGAGGAAAGTTGCACCTTCAGCCTGCTCTACGGCATGAACTTTTATATTCTCCTCCTGCAGCCTTTTTACCAGTTCAAGGGAGTCCTGCACATATTCCCATTCTACAGTTTCTGTCGCGCCCAGGGCTGTTTTTTGAATATCCTTATGGGGCGGAGTAGCAGTGATCCCACAGAGGTAAATCTTTTCGATGAGAAAGGCATCGGCGGTGCGAAAAATGGAGCCTATATTATTCAGGCTCCTTACGTTGTCTAAAATGACAATAATCGGGGTCTTTTCGGCAGCCTTGAATTCTTCGGTAGATTTCCTGTCGAGTTCGCTGTTCTTGAGCTTGCGGTTTTCCATGTGGCAAAAATAGATAATTAAAAAGCCACTCCCGAAAGGAGTGGCTTCTAAGCAGCTTGATCTAATAATTGGGGGTTAATTAGACGCTACTGCTTCGTGGCGTAGGTTGCCATGGGCTCCCATTTCGGGAGCAGGATCGGCTAAAATCCCGTTTCCGAAGAAATCCCGGTCTCCTGTATCGACAGAAAGCGGAATTCCTGCGTCTATTGCCGGAGAACCCGACTGTAATCTATAGGCACTAAGGTTGTCCAGGGAATTTCCAAATCCTATGGTTCCTCCATTCCCCGGATCGTTGAGGTAAGGTCTTCCTTCATAACCGACATCTGTACCGTCAACCACCTCATTTCCGGTGCTGCGGAAGGAAGCCAGGGAAGTATAAGTGGATCCCTTATACTTAATACTGAAGTTGCCGGAGGTGTAGTAAAGATTTCCGGAAACATTTGCATCGTAACCTGCAGGCACCTGTAAAAGATCGGCCCCGTTTTCGGCAAAAAGTATGTTGTTATGAAAATTTATGTTCTCGCTGATGGTCTTCCAGTTCAACACCTTTATTGCAGCTGAACCTGAATATTGCTTTTCAATATAGAGGGTGTTGTTATACACGTAAATATCTTTCATTGAAGATGGAGAAGATCCATTGAAGAGGTATACACTTCCACCATTTGTGGCAGCATCATTTTCACTTATGTTGTAGCGTACTGTTATGTTGCTCATAGGTCGGGCTCCTGTAAACTGCCCAATGAGAAAACCGGCCCCGTAGTTGTCGTGGGAGTAATTGTACTGCATGATGCCGTTGGTAACTCCTCCATCGAGGTCAAAGCCTCCCCCGTCTTTTGAGGTGCCCGATTTCATTCCGTAGACCTCGTTGTGCTGAATTACAACCTGATCTGCGTCCCAATACCATATCCCTACAGGTCCTCCCGAGGTATTGGCGTTGAGCTGGCCTGAGTTATAGACCGTGGAATATTCTATTACTGAATTTTGTACGTCGGAAAGTAGAATTCCGTTTCCGGAATGCGAATGAGTTTTGGTAGAAAGTCCTGAAATATTGAATACTTCGCAGTTGCGAACCACAATATTGCTGTGCGCATAACCGGTTTTGGAAGCTGAAAAATTTCCATAAGAAGAGATGCCCACGTCCATGATGTCATAAACTTTTGCCCTTTCCACAAGTACGTTGGTATATCCAGTATTGTTCACAGTGCCGTTCCAGGAGCCGAAAACAATTCCGAAATCCCTGAATCCATGCACCTCTACGTTAGTGACTTCGGCAAAATCAAGTTTGACGTCACCGCCAAGATCGGTGTAGAATTGTATACCGGAATTCTTTATTCCAGTAGAGGCATTTCCTGCAATGATCACATTGTCGATCCTGAAGCCGGCGGTGTTGTAGATATCGATCCCGTGACCATTTCCTGCCAGGATAGTGGCTCTTCCGGTTCCATAGGAAGAAACAGTTACAGGAGCTTCTGCGCCACCATTTCCATCATTACTGTCGAACTTTAAAGTTCCGGGAAAGGATTTGCCGCCCTCAAATAAGACCGCATCTCCCGGCTTTATGATCATGTTGTTGATTTTGTCAATAGATGCCCAGGCGTCGTTTGGAGTAAGGCCCGAGTTGTTGTCATCTCCTGTGGCGCTCACATAGTAGGTGTTGTTGGGGCAGGTATTATCACTTATAAATTCAGCTTCAATAATTCCGTTTTGAGGAGAGTTGTAAACTAGTTCACCCCAAATGGTAGAGCACGCATCTGCATCAGCTGCATTGGTAGTAAACCGGTGGATCCCCGACCATTGAACTGGCTCCTGCGTTGCTTTTTCGCCTGCTTTGAGGGTGCAGAATGTATAGCCGCCATCTGTAGTACAGGATTCTTCGACCACAAGTTGGGCATTCACCAAAGAGCCCAATACTGCCTGTATGGTGAGCCCGGTTTTTCCATCTTTTTTGGTAAGTAGCATATTAAAGGTACGGTCTTCATTGTTGAGTTCTATACCATCCAGCGTAGTGGTTTGATTCTCACAATTGGTGCAACGATATACTCCGGTCACAGGGGTCACCGGTGCAGTTGCAGTGTGTTCTGCTACAACGGCCGAACCTTCTTCGCCATGTATCACCACATCGGCCAAAACAGGATTTCCCAACTCATCCAGGTAGAAGTTCATCTCCATATCTTCTGAATAAAGGAAAACATTAAAATCTTCCGGGGATTTTTGAGATGACTTATTATCATCCATTACCACTTCAGCTTCCAGGATCTCTCCTGTGTTTAGTGTAAGCTTTGCTTTCCCGCTCAATATCTTTGAAGGCTCATCTTTTTGAGCGGTAAAATCCAGGTTTAAGGTGCCACGGGTATTTGAGGTCTTACTCGCAAAAACTCCTTTGTACAGGACCTGTTCTTTTTCTATGATTTCGGGGGTGGGTTTCGATTCCAGGTTAAGCTCCGCAATTTCCTCTTTTGAGCAGGAGGTCATCAGGAGGAGACAGGCGAAAAAAGACAGAAATTTAGATCCCTTAAAAGTTAATTTTAGGCTAAAATTCTGATTATTAAATTTTTCAGGAGTAAAAATTTTCTTCATATCATGTTCAATTCATAGGACAAATAAAGAACTAAAACAGATAAACAACAAAAAAAATCGATGAAATACACAATTTACCATTTTGAATGTCAGGGAGTTGAGTAGGAAGATTCTTATGAAAATTTCCTTAAGGCCTATGGCTTCTGGGATAAAAATTCTTCAGGAGTTTTCGAAGAATTTTTAAAATTGAGTTGTGAATAAAAGTTTGAAAATCAGAAAGGGGAAGATTACCTTTAAAGGAAGAGAATCTATATTTTAGCCTTCAGCAAAAATTTGAGCACCGTGTCAGGAAAATCAGAGAAGAAGATCACGCCTTTAATGCAGCAGTACAACAGCATCAAGAAGAAATATCCCGATGCCATGCTGCTTTTTAGGGTAGGAGATTTTTATGAGACCTTTGGGGAGGATGCCGTTAAAGCAGCACGCATTCTCAATATTGTACTTACTAACCGCAATAACGGGAGCGAGCGCAGTGAACTGGCAGGTTTTCCACATCACTCCCTCAACACCTATTTACCAAAACTGGTGAAAGCGGGGGAGCGGGTAGCTATTTGTGACCAACTGGAAGATCCAAAACTCACCAAGAAAATTGTCAAAAGGGGAGTGACCGAGCTGGTGACCCCGGGAGTGGCTATGAATGATGAGGTACTCCAAAGCAAGACCAACAATTTTCTCTGTGCGGTCAACTTCGGAAAAAGATCTTACGGGATCTCATTTTTGGATGTCTCTACAGGAGAATTCCTCACCGCCGAAGGCTCTGCAGAATATATTGATAAGCTGCTTCAAAATTTCAGTCCAAGTGAGATTTTGGTGCCTAAACAGAAGAAAAAGGAATTCTTTAAAAGTTTTGGAGAAGATCACCATGTATTCTTTCTCGAGGACTGGGTCTTTAAACTGGATTACGCATATGAAAATCTCAATACCCATTTTAAGACCAAATCTTTAAAAGGTTTTGGAGTAGAGCACCTGGAGGAAGGGATCATCTCTGCGGGTGCTGTTCTGTATTACCTGGGAGAGACTCAACATCACCGGTTGCAACATATCACGGGCCTCACCCGCATTGCGGAAGAAGAGTATGTGTGGATGGACAGGTTTACGATCCGCAACCTGGAGCTTTATACTTCCAATGCCCAGAATGCGGTCACCCTGCTCGATGTGATAGACAAAACCATCTCCCCAATGGGTGGGAGAATGCTAAAGCGCTGGTTGGCTCTACCTCTCAAAAATATCGATAAGATCAAGAAGCGCCACCAAATCGTAGAATATTTGGCCAGGAATCCGGAGACACTTCAGGAGATAAGAACACACATCAAGAAGATAAGTGACCTGGAGCGATTGATCTCCAAGGTCGCGACAGGAAAGGTTTGTCCGCGGGAAGTCGTGCAGCTAAAGAGCTCCCTTGAGGCAGTGATTCCCGTAAAAGCCCTGGCTACTTCCTCTTCCGAAGAAGCTTTAAAAGTGATGGGAGATAACCTGCAAGGCTGCGACCTGCTTCGGAACAAGATCAAAGAAACCCTGTGTGAGGATGCTCCTGTAAATATCCTGAAGGGTAAAACTGTGGCTGAAGGATTTTCCCCGGAACTGGATGAGCTGCGTAAAATAGCATTTTCGGGCAAGGATTATTTGGATAAACTAATTGAGAGAGAAAGTGCAGCTACGGGAATTTCATCTTTAAAAATCGGGAGTAATAATGTCTTTGGCTATTATATCGAGGTAAGAAATACACATAAAAATAAAGTTCCGGAAGATTGGGTAAGGAAGCAAACTTTGGTAAATGCCGAGCGCTACATTACCCAGGAACTCAAGGAATATGAGGCAAAGATACTGGGTGCCGAAGAGAAGATCCTGCAGCTGGAACAGGAGATCTTTGGAAAGCTGGTCGCGTGGATAGGAGATTATATACAGCCGGTTCAACAGAATGCGGTTCTCGTAGGGCAGCTGGATTGTCTTTGCTCCTTTGCACAGCAGGCCATTTCAGAGAATTACTGCAAGCCGCAAATTGACGATTCCTATGAGCTGGAGATCTCCAATGGCCGTCATCCCGTAATAGAAAAGCAGTTGCCACTGTCTGAATCCTACGTCGCCAATGACCTATACCTGAACAGAGAAAGTCAACAGATCATTATGATCACCGGGCCCAATATGAGTGGTAAATCGGCCATTCTAAGACAAACGGCCTTGATTGTGCTCATGGCCCAGATGGGAAGTTTTGTGCCGGCCGAAACTGTGCGGCTTGGACTGGTAGATAAGATCTTTACCAGGGTGGGAGCAAGTGACAATATTTCTATGGGAGAATCCACGTTTATGGTGGAAATGAATGAAACAGCGAGTATTTTGAACAATCTCTCAGAGAGGAGCCTGGTGTTGCTGGATGAAATTGGGCGGGGAACAAGCACCTATGATGGGATCTCCATAGCCTGGGCTATTACCGAATACCTGCACGAACATCCTGCACGGGCAAAAACCCTGTTTGCTACCCATTATCACGAGTTGAATGATATGGGAGAAACCTTTGGGCGCATTAAGAATTATAATGTTGCTGTAAAGGAGCTCAAGGATAATGTGCTCTTTTTGCGAAAACTGGTGCCGGGTGGCAGTGAACATAGTTTTGGGATTCACGTCGCCCGAATGGCAGGTATGCCGCAGCAGGTTTTGAGAAGGGCAAACAAAATTCTGGAAAAACTGGAAGAGTCGCATGGAATGAAGGAGAAGTCGGGAACCTTGAAAAAATCGGTAGAAGATGACATGCAGCTTAGCTTCTTTAATCTGGATGATCCTATCCTTGAAGAACTTAAGGAAGAAATCCTGCATCTGGACATCAACACTCTTACCCCGGTGGAAGCTTTAATGAAACTCAATGAGATAAAGAGGATGCTTGGTAAGGGGCAGAAGGCCGGAGTTTAAGCCGGAAAAGGATTAAAAAAGGCTTATGTTTTTTTGAAAAAATAGCTTTGCCAGTTTCAGAAATGTTTTAAATTTGCACCGCAATACTCTCAGCAACGGGAGATGTTCTTTTAAATGCGAAAATAGCTCAGTTGGTAGAGCGCCACCTTGCCAAGGTGGAGGTCGCGGGTTCGAATCCCGTTTTTCGCTCTGGAAATTAAATTGGAGATGAACACTTAGTTTATCGTCAGTAAAATTTTAAAGCGACAGGTCGCGCCTGCCTGCCGGTAGGCAGGGGTTCGAATCCCGTTTTTCGCTCATCACACCTTCCACGCTCGGATGGTGGAATTGGTAGACACGTTGGACTTAAAATCCAATGAACAGCAATGTTCGTGCGGGTTCAAGTCCCGCTCCGAGTACTGAAACCCTTGTTAATCTATTGATTTTCAAGGGTTTTTTGGTTTTTAAAATTTAATTTCCCGACACTTTCCCGACAAGTGGAGAAATCCTTCTCTTCATATTCTTTGCTATCAATTCGTACATATTAATACTCGTTTAAAAGGAATAATATTTTTTTTGAATAAAACTATAAATTATAGTTGTGCAACTATAAAAAATAGTTACATTTGAAAAGAATATCTGAAGGAGAAGAAGTGTTTCAGAAAATGAAAAACTCAAAAGTTTACTGTATTGGAAAAACTGACAAAGAAAGAAGAACTCATAATGGAAGTGCTCTGGAAACTAAAAAAAGCTTTTGTAAAAGAAGTAATTACTGAATTAAAAGGACAGAGCCTTCACTACAATACGGTTTCTACAATTATTAGAAACCTGGAAGACAAAAAATTTGTTTCGCATGAAGCATTTGGAAATACCCACCAATATTTTCCCCTTCTGACGAAGGAAGAATATGGGAAGGAATTAATGACAATGACTTCAGTAAAATTTTTTAATAATTCCTTTAAAAATATGTTTTCATACTTCGCCAAGGAAGAAAAGATAAGCGTTGAGGAACTAAAGGAAATTATAGACATTATTGAAAAAAAGAACTGTTAATGGAAGTGTTTCTTATTCACATAATAAAGAGTAGTGCACTGTTAAGCATATTTTTCATCGCTTATCACTTCCTCTTAAGAAAAGAGACTAGTTTTAATAGTAACAGGCTTTTCCTTATAGCCGGTATTCTTTCTGCAGGCATCCTTCCTTTCGTAAAAATTACTCGGGAAGTGATTGTTGAGACGATTATTGACCAAGGCCAATTGTTTGAAGATGGAAATACTGTATTTGCCAGCCTGCCGCAAAACAAAGCTGATCTATGGCAGATAGTAGGAATAATCTATATTCTAGTCACAGTATTTTTGCTAAGCAAATTCATTTTTCAAATCGTAAAGGTTGCAAAGCTCGGCAGGAGGCATTCTCATAAAAAAGAAGGAGCTTTTCTTTATATCGAAACCCATACCAGCACCTCTCCTTTCTCCTTTTTCAATATGATAGTCTTCAATCCATCTACCCATTCACAAGAAGAATTGAAGATGATCTTAGAGCATGAAAAAGTCCATTCTCGCCAGTTACACACTCTGGACATACTTCTGGCAAATTTTGCGACTGCCTTTCTTTGGTTTAATCCGTTGAGCTGGTGGTACAGAAAATGTGTGGAACAAAACCTGGAATTTATTGCGGACAGGGAGACGATAAAGTCTACTGGGAATCAAAAAGAATACCAGTACGCTTTGTTGCGAGTTTCGCAGGAGGGAAATTTTTCAGGTTTGTTGAATCATTTCCATCGTTCATTTATCAAAAGCAGAATTATTATGCTGAAAAAGGGTACAACAGATAAAAGTCACAGATGGAAGCACTTTTTGGTTTTACCAGCTCTGGTTTTCTTTCTACTTGGGTTTAATACGGAGGAGGAGGTCATATTTTCTAATAAAGAAGAACAAACAAAAGTCTACTCAGCAATAGGACAGGAGCCAGTTTTCTTTATTGATAGTACCACGTCTGATTCTTATTTTCGGGGGATGGAATCTTATTTCCGCAAAAATTATCCAAATCTTCAAATTGCTTTTACTGGAATTACGAGAGACGCCGATTTGGCATTGACTGGGTTCCAGATTGAAACCAAGTTTGAGGGAGAAAAGATATTTACAAAGAGAATGGAAAACCTAAGTGAACAGGAATTAAAACCGCGGTTTGCGGTTCAGTATTCTCCGGAGAAACAGGCATTGATCATCAAAGAACAATTCGAAAAAGAATTACAAATATCCATCACGAAAGAGGCAATTCACGCTAGTCATATTGAGCAATTAGTTGACTAAAGGCGGAGAACCCTTTAATTTTTAAGGAAATAGCTGGTGAAATCGGCTACACGATTTCAGAAATAATCCCAACTTCAAATTTTCTGAAGAGGACCTTCCATTATTTAATCTAAACCACTTTAAAAACTAATTCATGAAAAATTTAGCATTAGTTATTCTTCTAATCGGATGTCAAGCACTTAGTCAAGAATCTATTACTATGACTTTAAATCCGGTCGAAATAGATCAAGATTTAAAGATTGTTCTAGACTTTGAAAATATAAGCTTGGATGAAGTGCAGTTTAAAGGCAATTCGATTAAAGACAAATATTACGTTTTAAGGCTGAAGGAATTTAAGCAAGGTACCCTCACTACTACTCAAACTTTATTTGACGAAAGAGGGAATAAATATTTTAAAGTGGATTCAACCTTTACCGCCTTCAGATTTATGAGTAAGATAGACAAAGACCACCTAAAATTATGGATCAGGAGTAACAGGTTTGGAAGTAAACAATCATACTTTGGAATTAACGACAATAATGGGAGATATGTGGTAAAGGATTTCCTTGGGAGCGAGAGGAGCTTGAAAGTTCCCGCAGATAGTCCTTTCTACGTCTATGCTATCATCACTCCCAATCGCAGCTCTAATGGGTCCGGATCCTATTGCCGAGTAGCCCAGTCAAAAGTGAATCCTGAAGAATTCGGAAGGGAATTCGATATCCCACATTACTTTCTTGTGGAAATGGAATTTGTGGAGGCTCAATCAAAAGGATAAGTAATCTGTGGGAGGATATTTTTACTGAAGAACAAACCTCATAAAAATCATATGAAAAGAATATCACATTTATTTCTATTGTTTTTGATTGGATTAATATCCTGCTCAAGTGAGAAAACGAATCAAAAAATTGAAGAAGAATATGTAATAACTGGGCAGCTCACCGGATTCCCAAATGGTGCTATTGTTTATTTAAAGAATTTATCCACAGATGCTAATATAGACAGTACACGAGTAGAAAATGGAAAGTTTTTAATGAAAGGGAAATTAATTAATCCACCTGAACAACTTTGGTTAACTTCAAAAGTAAAAGGGAATTCCCTCTACGCTAATCTTTTAATGGGAAATGATAGCTTATTTGTGATTGGAGATGCCAAAGATTTTCCCTGGAAAATTGAAAGAAAGGGCTCTGGATTACAGGAAGAATATAATCAAGCTCGAAACGTAACCAAAGAATATGAGATTGAAAGGGATTCATTAATTAATTTTTTTGTTGCCTTGTCTCCAGAAGAGCAGCAAAAACGCGGTAAGGAAATTTGGACAAGAATTGGTAAGATCGATAGCATTACTCTGGCAAAAAGAATCCAGTATATTAA